>CAYNGD010000048.1:0-2548 GCA_964396965.1 uncultured Dehalococcoidales bacterium | reverse complement strand
AGTATAGCATGAAATCACCTCCTATGGGAAGTATTTAATGCTCGGATTAATAAATATGAGCAGCGTAATATCCCTCCTCACTGGCTTCCCATTCTACCTCGAGATTGAGGTTAGTTCTTTCACAGACTTGTCGGAGCCTGTTTACCAGAGTCTCTACTCCATCCAGATACTTGACTACAATTGTCGTTCTCACGATGTCGTTGATCTTGGAAAACCAATTTTCCGGTGTTATCCAACCCCCTTGTGGCGCACTTGGCCAATTTCGATTTTCAAAAATATTCTTGCGAGCCGTCTTTAGGAAGAAGGAGGCAAAATCTTTTTTGTCCAAAGACAGCTCGTCAGGCTTACTCATAAGGAGTTGGTACCCATTCATCTGTAAACGATAAGCTGCATCGCATTCCGCGAGTTCGGCCCTTAGACATTTCCAAAACTCCGTCTGCTCAAACTGAGACCGCACCAGAAGGGCAACAGATTCGTAGCGTCCCTTGATTCTATGGTCAATTCGATGTCTAAGTTCTTGTTTCAGCCATGTCTCGTATTCTGTTATATTTTTTGGTCTTTTCTCTTCATACTGTTTAATAGCTGAGGCTTTATCTTTCACACTAATAACCTTGTAGATGTTTTTGCATATATTATACCACTGCCCGCAAGCATTTATCATAGTAGACTGCCCCCCAAAGGGGGGGAGTGTTAGAGGCACAGCCTATGAGGGCGGGACGGGTATGGGAAGCAAAACGTTGGGGGGTGGTAAAGCCCACTTAACCCCCTTTCCCCCATCCGGTACCAAAATACCACTCTAGCCCCTTTGTTTTGTTTTGAGAAATGTGCTAGAATTACTTTTGCCTTCTGGTGGTTAGAGCGGGGTGGAACCACCCGTTCCCATTCCGAACACGGAAGTGAAACGCCCTAGCGCAGACGATACTGAGGGGGCAACCCTTTGTGGAAAATATGCCACTGCCAGGGGGCTTTTGACCTTTGATTTGGCTTGATTTATAATTATATATAAGGTGAGTTGATGGCGAGCCGATTTGAGAAATTTTCCGAGCGGGCGCGCCGGGTCCTTACCCTGGCCCAGGAAGAGGCGCAGCACTTCAACCACACCTATATCGGCACCGAGCACATCCTGCTCGGCCTGCTGCGGGAGGACGAGGGGGTCGGGGCCAAGGTCCTGGCTAACCTGGGCGTGGGCCTGAACAAGGCACGTTCGGCGGTGGAGTTTATTATCGGGCGCGGCGAGAAGCCGTCCACCGGCGAGATAGGTCTTACCCCCCGGGCCAAGCGGGTCATCGAGCTGGCCATAGACGAGGCCCGCCACCTCGGCCACAACTACATCGGCACCGAGCACCTTTTGCTTGGACTTTTGCGCGAGGGGGGTGGGGTGGCCTCTGACGTCCTGGACAGCTTCGGCGTTACCCTGGAGCGGGCGCGCGCCGAGACCCTGCGGGTGCTGGGTGAAGGGGTGGCCAGAGCCAGGCCGACACGCACCACCAGCCGCACCCCGGCCCTGGACCAGCTTGGCATTGACCTGACGGCGGCGGCCAGTGCCGGCAAGCTGGATCCGGTTATCGGGCGGCAGAAGGAGATTGAGCGGGTAATCCAGATTTTGAGCCGCCGCACCAAGAACAACCCGGCGCTCATCGGTGAGCCGGGGGTGGGCAAGACGGCCATCGTTGAAGGGCTGGCCCACCGCATTGTCGCCAGCGACGTTCCGGAGACACTTGAGGGCAAGAGGATAGTCACCCTGGATATGGGGGCGGTGGTGGCCGGAACCAAATACCGCGGCGAGTTCGAGGAACGATTAAAGAAGGTTATCGACGAGATAAAGGCCGCCGGCAACTGCGTGCTCTTTATCGATGAATTTCATACCATGGTGGGGGCCGGGGCGGCCGAGGGGGCGGTAGATGCCGCCAATATCCTCAAGCCGTCGCTGGCCCGGGGCGAGCTACAGTGCATCGGGGCCACCACCCTCGATGACTACCGCAAGTATGTTGAGCGTGATGCCGCCCTAGAGCGGCGATTCCAGCCGGTGCTGGTGGAGGAGCCCTCGGTTGACGAGACGCTGGAAATCCTGAAGGGTATTCGGGGGCGCTACGAGGAGCACCACCAGCTGACCATCAGTGACGAGGCGCTCAACGCCGCGGCCAACCTTTCCTCCAGATATATCCCCGACCGCTTTATGCCGGACAAGGCCATTGACCTGATTGACGAGGCTTCGTCTAGGGTGAGAATCAAACGCCGGACGGTACCGGTCACCATCAAGGAAGCCAGACGGGCGCAGGAGAGCGTGCAGAGAGACAAGGAGGCCGCCCTTAACGCCCAGCAGTATGAGTATGCCGCTGAGCTGCGCCAGCGCGAGCTCCAGATGGAAGAGAAGATGAAGCAGATGGAGGAGGCCTGGCAGACGGAGCAGGAGCAGGCCAAGCCGGTGGTGACCGCCGAGGATATCGCCGAGGTGGTCAGCATGTGGACCGGCATCCCGGTGGTGCAGCTGGCCTCGGACGAGAGCAGCCGACTGCTCCAGATGGAGGAGGTGCTGCACAAGCGCATC
>CAYNGD010000047.1:0-2889 GCA_964396965.1 uncultured Dehalococcoidales bacterium | reverse complement strand
AAGGCGGGTGCATTTTCAACCGTCATAGTGGGTGCATTTTCGCTTGACATTCACAGTTTGCTTTAGAAAAAGATGGAAAGATAGTTCTTCGTGGAGGTAGCGATTTTGAAATCATTCCCGAAATTAAAGCTGAAGCAGAGAGTGACTTTGAAGGCAAAATATTTAAATATTTCGAAATAGGGGATGTTACGATAGATGGTACAATTGTTAAATATCGTGAGGATTTATTTGAGGATCTTCCAACTCGTGGCAGGTTGCTAGTTAAAGAAAACGACGTAATATTTGCGAAGAATAATAGCAGCAGGGGCACTACGGTATTAATCCCTAATTGGTTTGATAACTCATTGGTCACAACTGGCTTTATAGGTATAAGACCTAAATCCTACGAAGATTCCCTTATTTTATGGAGTGTGTTGGAGTCAGAGTTTTTCAGGAAACAGGTTTATTACCTTGCAATCACAGCATCACAACCAGAAGTGAGGGAAAGAATATTCAAGAAAGAAATGCTTATACCTTGGCCTGCAAACGAAGACGAGATTGACAAAATAAAAGGATATGCAAAACAAGTTGTTGAAAAAAGAGAAATCTTCAGAGCTGCTTTGAATGAATCAAAGGCCCACCTTCAAAAGTTGCTCCCTGGAATATAAACTACCTTTTGATACAGAAGACATTTATAATACAAAGCCCAGTGTAAGGAGGCTATTATGCCGGATGACTTAACTAAACCCCAAAAGCAGGAATACAACCGATGGCGGGGATATGCGAATGCATTACTTATAGGTCTGACAGTTATATTCGCTGGTTCAGCTATAGCTTCCCCAGACAGATTGAAATACGTTTTTATAGCTTCTACCATATTTGGTCTAATTGGAATAGCATTTACCATTTGCTGGTTCACTCTTGAATCATCTTGGAGAACGAAAAGCGGTAAGCCTATGTGGTTAATAATGGCTTCCCTAGCATTTGGTTGTCAGGTTGGCACTCTCATAGCGGCATTGTTGTTTTCGGCTTAGCATTGACTTTTGAGGCAACTTAACAACTTTTAGGGCAAATGGCACTTATAGGGCAAAGCCCTTGACAAACACTACATATTGTGGTATCTTTATCTTTGCCCACAAGATAATGTGGTATTTGTCATGAACTGCCCTTACTGTAATTACGCCGACTGCCGGGTCATCGACTCCAGAGATGCCGGCGATGGAATACGCCGTCGGCGCCAGTGCCTCAAGTGCGGCGCCCGCTTCACCACCTACGAGAGGTTTCACCCCGGCAGCCTCTTCGTCATCAAAAAAGACGGCCGCCGGGAGGAGTTCGACAGCACCAAGCTGCTCACCGGCCTGCGCAAGGCCTGTGAAAAGCGCCCCCTCCCCACCGGCACCGTGGACAAGCTGGCCGAAGAAATCGAAGCCGAGCTTTACCGCCAGGGCAAGGCGGAGGTGCCGGCCAGTACCATCGGGGACATGGTGATGGAGCGGCTGAAAGCCCTGGACCATATCGCCTACATCCGCTTCGCCAGCGTCTACCGTGAGTTTACCGATATCACCACCCTGAAACGGGAGGTGGACACCCTGCTCGGCGCCGAGACCTCTCCCCTGCCTGGCCAGCTACCCCTGCTGCCCGACGAGGAGTTAGCCACAGCCACCAGGAATCGGAGGCGGCGGAGATGAGCCCCGGCCGGCAACCGGCCAATAAGGCCGAGGTAAACCACACCCGCATCGCCCGCTCCGTCTTCGCCATCGCCGAGTCCATTGGCATGTCGGACCGGAAAAAGGTGGAGGAACTGGCCACCCAGGTAATTGCCCGCCTGGAACAGCAACCGCTGCCGGCGGCCAAGGAACTGGTGGAGCAGCCCTTCCCGGGGATGGAAGAGCTGGTGCCAAAGCCCCGCCAGCCCCTGCCCACCGATACCGAAATCCAGGCCATGGTCATGGTCATTCTGGCCGCCGAGAAGCCAGCCCAGCGAGAGGAGGTCAAGCCCGAGATGATGGAACCAACCGCTGCCGTCAAACCCGGCCCAAAGCCGACATCGGGTATCAAGCTAACCGAAAACGCCAGGCGCGTCCTGGAGAAGAGGTACCTAAAGAAAGATAATCAGGGCAAGGTCACCGAGACGCCGGAGGAGATGTTCCGCCGGGTGGCTCAAGCCATCGCCTCGGCTGAGCTTAGCTACAACCCCAAGGCGGATATCAAGGCCAGGGAAGAGGAGTTCTACCGCCTGATGGCCAATCTGGAGTTCCTGCCCAACTCCCCCACCCTGATGAACGCCGGGCGTGAGCTGGGGCAGCTTTCGGCCTGCTTCGTCATCCCCGTCGGCGACTCCATGGACTCCATCTTCGACGCGGTAAAGTACACCGCCCTCATCCACAAGAGCGGCGGAGGAACAGGCTTCTCCTTCAGCCATTTAAGACCTGAAGGCGACTTCGTCAAGTCAACCTCCGGCGTCGCCAGCGGCCCGGTCTCATTTATGGAGGTCTTCGACACCACCACCGACGTCACCAAGCAGGGGGGGACGAGGCGGGGAGCCAACATGGGCATCTTAAGCGTTGACCACCCCGACATCATGAGGTTCATCACCGCCAAGGACGACCCCAGAAAGCTGACCAACTTCAATATCTCGGTGGCGGTGACCAACCGGTTCATGGAGGCGGTCAAGAATGGTGAGGACTACGAACTGATTAACCCCCGCACCGGGAAGGTGGTGGACAAGCTCAACGCCAAAGGGGTCTTCGATAAAATCGTGGAGATGGCCTGGAAGACGGGAGACCCCGGCATCGTCTTCATCGACCGGATAAACAAGGACAACCCCACCCCCAATCTGGGCAAGATCGAGTCCACCAACCCCTGCGGCGAGCAGCCCCTCCTCCCCTACGAGTCCTGCAACCTGGGCTC
>CAYNGD010000046.1:0-2943 GCA_964396965.1 uncultured Dehalococcoidales bacterium | reverse complement strand
AGGCTCCCCAATTTCCTAAATCGGGCCACTCTAAGGCCGGCAGGCAATCAAATTGACGGGGCAGTTCTTGTACTCCCCAACGGATTGTGCACCTCACCGTAACCCGTTGCTCTATTCTAGACTATTAGGGGAGCCTGCCTGAAGATAATACATGACGTATTGTTCATCAACTGTTAGATTCACCAATTCTCAAAGCTAAAATTACTAAAGCTGGAAATTTAAATGTAAAAAGTAATTTGACTCCCAATCATGGTTACTTTGGGCGATTTTGAAGCTAAATCGGGCCTTCTGGCGTCCCTGGCGGGATTCGAACCCACGACCCGCTGCTTAGAAGGCAGCCGCTCTATCCAGCTGAGCTACAGGGACATCCTTTTATCACTCCAATGTAGCACGGGGCACCGGTAGAGGTCAAGAACTCCCGGAAGTCTTCCCCGAGCCCCTCCAAAGCCCAAAAGCAGCCAGGCCGCCAAGCCCGATGCCAGCAACCACCGCCCCCACCCAGCCCAGCAGGGAAAGACAGGTCACAATGATACCGGCAATGAGCACCCCGATGAAGATAGACAGGATAGAATGACCGAATTTCAGGCCAAAAAGGACCGCCGCCAGCGAACCGGTCCAGGCACCGGTGGCAGGCAGGGGAACAGCCACGAACAACGTCAGGCCGATTAGCTGGTACCTCTCGATAATGCTTCCCCGCTTCTTGGTATAGGCATAGAGCCAGTTGAAAAAGCGGTCAAAAAAGCACACTTTGCTCAAAAAACGGACAATAGCGTTAAGGAACAGCAGAATAATCGGCACCGGTATCATATTGCCGATGATAGCCAGCAGTAAGGCATGATACCACTGGAAATGGAACAGGTTTATGGCTACTGGTATGGCGCCGCGCAGCTCAAAGATAGGCAGTGCCGAGATGATAAGCACCACCAGCTCTTTAGAAAACCCGAGGCTGAGAAGCCCTTCAGGGGACACGATTGCACTTCACCGTCATTTTCAGCTAATGTAACAGATGCATAAGATAAGAGTCAAACCCGTACTTAAGACAGCCCAGTTTGTTTTAATATATCGTTTTTGAGTGTTATACTAAAGTCAGCAAAGAGACGATGTAATAAGAATATGCAGCAACACAAAACGGACGGAGAGCTAAAGACGTTGATTATCTACTGGTCGGCCACCGGAAACACAGAGAAGGTGGCCGGCGCTATTCAAAAAGCGCTGCTCAGCGAGGGAGCCAATCCCGTAGTAAAGAAAATCAGCCAAGCCGCCGAAGAGGAGATGTATCAATACGACCTGGTCTTTCTCGGTTCGCCGTCATACCAGTTTCTACCGCCGGAACCGGTGCAGCGGTTCGTAAAGCAAAAGATGAAACTACATAGAGAACGGGGTGACATAAAGCCGTGCGCTCCCAGGATTCCTGGCAAAACTGCGGTGGTGTTCTGCACATATTCCGGCCCTCACACCGGGGTAAGGGAAGCAACACCGGTCGGCGAATACCTCGGCCAATTCTTTGAACATATCGGCTTTGAGGTAGCCGCCAAGTGGTATATAGTCGGAGAGTTTCACGGTCAGGAAGACCTCAGTAGCAAGGGCAGGCTGGGGGATATAAGAGGGCGTCCTAACCAAAAAGACCTGGCCGAAGTTGAAGATAACGTTGCCGAGCTAATCAGATCCATCCGATCCAAATCGTAATCATTGCCAAATAGCAGCCAAAATGATAGTATGAAATCAATGTCCCTACTTTCCGGTGAGCAGTTCGGTAATGCCGAGGCTATTAGACAAAATAGATAACCCCTCAGATTTAAAGGGGCTGACCAAAGGGGAGCTGAAGCAGCTGGCCGCCGAGATAAGGCAGGAGTTGGTGACCACGGTAAGCGCCAACGGGGGCCACCTGGCCTCCAACCTAGGCGTGGTTGAGCTCACCATAGCCCTGCACCGGGTATTTGACAGTCCGCGCGACAAGATTATCTGGGACGTGGGCCATCAGAGCTACGTCCACAAGCTGCTCACCGGCCGGAGGCGGCGTTTTAACTCTCTCCGCCAGTACGGAGGCCTGTCCGGCTTTACCTCACGCAGCGAGAGCGAACACGATCCCTTCGGCGCCGGCCACGCCAGCACCTCAATTTCAGCGGCACTGGGCATGGCTATCGCCCGCGACCTGGCCGGCGATGACTATAATGTGGTCGCCGTCATCGGCGACGGGGCAATAACCGGCGGCATGGCCTTCGAGGCACTGAACCAGGCGGGACATCTCGGTTCCCGCATCTGCCTGGTCCTAAACGACAACGGGATGTCAATCTCGCCCACCGTCGGCGGGCTGGCCAGACTACTGAACAGAGTACGGCTCGACTACCGCTATCAGTGGGCAGAGGCCAAGAGCAAGCGGGTGCTGGATATTCTCCCCCTGGGCAAAAAGCTGTGGCAGCTGGGCCAGTGGTCCAAGAGAGGGTTCAAGGGACTGATAATGCCTACCGTTCTCTGGGAGGAACTCGGCCTCACCTATATCGGGCCTATTGACGGACACGACATAAACGCCCTCGAGAAAGCCCTCGCCCAGGCGCGGGACTACTCAGGCCCAACCTTTATCCACGTCATCACCACCAAGGGCAAAGGCTACCTGCCCGCCGAGGGTGACGCTGTTTACTTCCACGGCGTGGCCGCCGAGAATAGCCGAGACGGGACAGCACTAAGCTACAGCGAGGTATTCGCCCAGACGGTGCTCCGCCTGGCCCGGGAAGACCCCAGGCTGGTGGCCATCACCCCGGCCATGCCCGAAGGGAACTGCCTGAGCGTGGTCGAGGCGGAGTTCCCCCAGCGCGTCTTCGACGTGGGCATCTGCGAGCAGCATGCCGTTACCTTCGCCGCCGGTCTGGCGGCACGCGGCTTCCGACCCATCGTGGCCATATACTCCACCTTCCTGCAGCGCGCCTTTGACCAGCTCATCCACGA
>CAYNGD010000045.1:0-3074 GCA_964396965.1 uncultured Dehalococcoidales bacterium | reverse complement strand
CCGGTATAGAGGTCAACCGGCATCCAGTATTTCACCTTCTCCGGGTCGAAGGCAGCTTTATCATAGTGGGGGCTGGTGTAGCGCAGGAAATACCAGGAGGAGCACATGAAGGTGTCCATGGTGTCGGTCTCCCGCTTGGCCGGGCCGGAGCACCTGGGGCAGGTGGTGCTGACGAACTTCTCGTTATATTTCAAGGGCGACTCGCCGGTGGGCCTGAACTCGGCGTCCTCGGGGAGCAGAACCGGTAAGTCTTTTTCGGGGACGGGGACGATACCGCACCTATCGCAGTAAATCATCGGGATGGGCGCCCCCCAGTAGCGCTGGCGGGAGATGAGCCAGTCGCGCAGCTTATAAGATACCGTGCGCCTGCCCCACCCCTTCTCCTCCAGAAAGTCGGAGACGGCCTCGATGCCCTTCTGGCTGGGCAGGCCGTCAAACTGCGCCGAGTTGACCATAGTTCCCGGCTCGGTATAGGCTGCCTCCAGTTCCGAGCCGTCCCAGCCGGGCGGGGCGATAACCACCGGGACGGGCAGGCCGTACCTTTTGGCGAAGGCAAAGTCGCGCTCGTCGTGGGCGGGGACGGCCATCACCGCCCCGGTGCCGTAGCTCAGGAGAACGTAGTCGGCAATCCAGATGGGCACCTCCTCACCGTTGAGGCGGTTGGTGCAGTAGGCGCCGATGAAGACGCCATCCTTCTCCCGCTCGGTAGAAAGCCTCTCTATCTCGCTCTGGCGGCGGGACTTGGTGATGTAGGCCTCGACCTCGGCCTTTTTATCCGGCGCGGTCAGCTTATCCACCAGCGGGTGCTCCGGGGCCAGGACCATAAAAGTCACCCCAAAAGTGGTATCGGGGCGGGTGGTAAAGACCCTGATTTCTTTTTCCTCAACGCCGGGGAGGTCGAGGGCAAAGGATATTTCGGTGCCGAAGCTCTTGCCGACCCAGTTGCGCTGCATTATCTTGACGCGCTCCGGCCACTCAATGCCCTCGAAATCTAAAAGCTCATCGGCGTAGGTGGTGATGCGGAAGAACCACTGCTCCAGGTCTCGGCGCACCACCGGGGTATCGCAGCGCTCGCAGACGCCCTCGCCGACCACCTGCTCGTTGGCCAGCACCGTCTGGCACTGGGGGCACCAGTTCACCGGCGCCTTGGCCCGGTAGGCCAGCCCTTTCTCGTAGAGCTTTAAGAAGAACCACTGCGTCCACTTATAGTATTCGGGCAGGCAGGTGATGACCTCCCGGCTCCAGTCGTAGATGGCGCCGATGCTCTTGAGCTGGCGGCGCATGTTATCGATGTTCTGCATCGTCCAGACGAAGGGGTGAATGCCCCGCTTGATGGCGGCGTTTTCGGCGGGCAGGCCGAAGGCGTCGAAGCCCATAGGGTGGAGGACGTTATAGCCCTGCATCCGCTTGTAGCGGGCGTGGGCATCCGAGGGCGCCATCGGGTACCAGTGGCCGATGTGGAGGTCGCCGGAGGTGTAGGGGAACATGGTCAGGGCGTACCACTTGGGACGGGGGTCGTCCTCGCTCACTTCGTAGAGCTTATCCTCCGCCCACCGCTGCTGCCACTTCTTCTCTATCTCTTGGGGATTATAGCCGGTCATTTTACTGAGGGTAATTTTAGCAATAAAGCATAAAGGGTGCAATGTTTGGGGGAAACCCCGTTACCCTATCACCGATTTTGGTATATAATGGCAGCGTGATAAAAAGGCGGGGTAAAGGCTCGAAGTCAACGACACTATACGATGCCGGCGGCTGGTTCTTGCTTCCCATCCTGGGCGGCATGATGTTGCTCGGTCTGGCCGCTGACTACTTCTGGAACTACCTGATACTTTTCCTCGGCCTGAAGTGGCTTAAGTTCAGCGTCAGCCACCGCCTGAAATTTGGCTTCTGCGCTATCATCACCGCCCTCGGCCTGCTCATCGACTGGCTCTACTACGAGCTGACCTGGGGCTATCTGGTCCTGGGCGGCCTGAGAGTGGCGCCGCTATTCCAGCGCCCCGGCTCTCAAACGGCCCTGGAATTTACCACCATCCTGATACCGATGGTGATAATCGCTGCGGTCAACTTCGGCACCGCCCGCCTGCTGCTGCGGATGGGATTGAAGCAGTCAGCCTTACTGGGGATAATTATGGGCGTCCTGACCGCCCCCTGGCTGATAACCGGCTATATGGCCCTCGGCCTCGGCTAGCCTTTAGCAGTCCAGTACTCCTTCACTTTTGAGCAGCGAGTTTCTGCTTCCATTCAGCGGCTATTTTCCTGGCCTTTTCCTTATGCGCCTGTCTGCCGATGGTGTAGGACTCAGGCACCCATTTCATCTCCCCCAGGTTCCTGGTGATTTCGGGGAGCAGATCCCAGGGGAGGGAGAGTATTATTTTCCCTTCCGGGAAAAGCCTCCTGGCCTTCATACCAAAACCAAAACCGCTGACGGTGAGATTCATCCGGCTGGTTACATAGGGGTAGATGAACATCCAGGCGCAGCCCATCACCGGCGTGCCCTGGGCCGACCAAGACCGGCCGCTGCTGTAGCTGTTGGCCCGGAGGATGATTTCGGCCTGGCTGACCTCGGCGACGATGATTAAAACGTCCGGCTCGAAGGTGAGCTTATCCAGGGGGGCAAAAGCGACGTAGTGAACGGTGCCCTTGGTTATCCGGGGAACCTGTGGGTAGAGCCGCTTGTTGGCCCGGGCCTCTTTGAACACCTCCAGTGCCGGGCCGACCAGCCCGCTCTCGAAGACCGGCTCGGAATCAATCATCCCCAGTAGCAGGGGGCCGACGCAGGTGAAATTATCGAGAGTGGCGTAAAATACCTTGCCTTCCTGGGCTTCCACCAGCATCTCGCAGAAATCCAGAATCTTGTCCAGCTTCTTGATTCCCTCAGGCTTAGCCGCCAGGAACTTGACCCCCACCGGTGGTATCTCAAAACCAAACTTATTGAATATGGCCAGCTCATCTTTAACGTTGCTCATCATATCCTCCTTTCAGGATATTATAGACGCCATATTTTTTGACGCCTGGGGAGCTGGTGGAGCCGGGGGGATTCGAACCCCCTACCTTTTGACTGCCAGTCAAACGTT
>CAYNGD010000044.1:0-6225 GCA_964396965.1 uncultured Dehalococcoidales bacterium | reverse complement strand
AGGTAGGCCTCGGCGTCCGCCTTCAGCTTCTGCAGAATCATGGCCGATATCTCCGGCGGGCTGTACTCTTTGCCGCCCATCACCACCCGGACTTCATTATTCGGGCCTTTGGTTACCTTGTAGGTCTTGCGGCGGGCGTCCTCCTCCACCGAGAGCTCCCGCCCCGCCGGCTCTCCCCACTTCCGTCCCATAAAGCGCTTGATGCTGTAGATGGTGTTCTCCGGGTTGACTATCGCCTGGCGCTTGGCTATCTGGCCCACCAGGCGTTCCCCGCTTTTGCTTATGGCCACCACCGAGGGCACCAAACGGCTCCCCTCGGCGCTGGTAATCACCACCGGTTCCCCCGCCTCCATCACCGCCACCTCACTGAAGGTGGTGCCTAGGTCAATGCCTACCGTCTTTCCCATGATTTATACCTCCTTTGCCTCGCCATTGCCCACCACTACCTTAGATGGGCGGATGACTCTATCTTCTAACAGATAACCCTTCTGTATTTCTTCGATAACTATACCCTCTTGGCCTTTGTCCTGCCTGACCGCCTCGTGGAGGGTGGGGTCGAAGGGCTCGCCCAGTGCCTTAATCGGGGAGAGCCCCTGTGCCTCCAGCACCGCCCACAGCTTGCGCTCGATGAGCTTGATGCCCTCCAGCCAGCTATGCTTTTTGGTGCTGGGCGGGATGGAGCTGAAGGCTCGCTCAAAGTCGTCGAGGACAGGCAGCAGGCTGAGGATGAGCACTGAGTTGGCGAATCTGCCTAACTCCTGTTTCTCCTGCTCGGCGCGCTTTTTGTAGTTGCTAAAGTCGGCCTGGGCCCGCTGCCACCCCGCCAGGTTGGCTTCGGCCTTGGCCTTGGCCTCGGCCAGGGCCTCTTTCAGGCTCTCGATGTCCTCTGTCTCAACGGGCTCTTCCTCAACCTCTCCGGTGGGGGTCTGGTCTATTTCGTTATTTTGTCCTTCTTCGGGTTCTCTTGGCATCATTATTTTCTGCCTCACCCCCTTTTTAAATTTTTTCCCGCTTGGCCGCCCTTAGCGGAAGCGGGCTAAAGCCCTTTTTTTATCTTTAATTCTCCGCAGGCTTTCTGCCGTAGAGCTCGGCCATCATCCGGCTCAAGAGGGCGGATATATAGTGTACCGCCGATATCGTCCGGGCGTAGGGCATGCGGGTGGGCCCGACCACGCTGATGATGCCGGCGGCTTCCTCGGGCAGGCCGTATTTATTGATGACCACGCTGCACCCCTGGATGGTCTCCGCCCGGTTCTCCCGGCCGATGATTACCCGGACCTTGCTGGCGGCCAGCTCCTCCGGGGTGATAGTCCTCATCAGGTTGCGGCTATCGACCAGGGCGACTAAAATCTGCCCTTCCTCCCCGCGGAATTCGGGCTGGTTGAGGGTGAAGTGCAACCCGTCGAGGCTAAAATGCTCGTACTCCTGCTCGTCTTCGTCTTTCATTATCTTGAGCAGGCAGTCGGCCACCTGCTGTTCGGCGGGGGTGAGCTTCAGTTTTTTGGCCGAAATCCTGTTGCGGGTCTTGTCGGCGTAGGCGGCGTTTAGTTTGTTGGCGACGACGGTAAGTTCATCCTGAGATATGGGCTGATCGAAGGTTATCAGCTGCTGCCTCAGTATGGCCCCGTGGAGGACGAGGACGACCAGCACCAGCGACTCCCTGATGGCGACCAGCTCCAGGTGGCGGAAGCGGCACTGGTCTGGCTTGGGCAGGGTGACCACCGCCACGTTCTGCACCAGCTGGGCAGTGAGGGCCGCCGCCAGGCTCAGCCAGTCCTCTAAATCCCTCTCCACCTGGTGGAAGAGGTGGCTTACCAGCAGCCGCTCGGCCAGCGGGAGTTCGATGTCGCTTAAGCTCTCCACGTAGTAGCGGTAACCTTTGTCCAGGGGGACGCTGCCGGAGGAGGGGTGGGGACGGGTGATATAGCCCTCCTGCTCCAGGCGCATCATCTCGTTGCGGATGGTGGCCGAGCTTACCGCCAGCTCAAAGTCGTTGATGATGCTCTGGGAGGGCACCGGCGTCGCCTTGACGATATACTGACCGACGATTGATTTTAATATTGCCTCACTTCTAGCCGATAGCATTTTGGCCTCCATAGCCCTGGTTAGCAGTCCAAGGCTTAGAGTGCTAATTATATTTAAATTACCACTTTATAGGCTGGTTGTCAAGATACCAGGGGCTTATTTTCTCCACCCCCCGCTTTTAACGGTTCTTATTTTTCCCATACCCGCCCGCCCCCGTAAGGTTTTACCCCAAAAATCTCTGATTTTTTGGGGGCCCCGTATCCGTTTCTGAAACTTTCTTTCCCAACCCCCATATGGAGGAGATATTACTTCCCCAATCCCCCCCTTATCCCCCATTTCTTAGCCCGTTAAATTTTAAACCCCGAAAATTTTTCCGGGACGCCCTGACCAGGGAATACCCTGGAAAATCTTTTTGAGGCCCCTAGAATTGTCTCTCAGGGCCTCGGAACGTAAAGTTTACGAGTGGGACTGATTTTGGGTGTCCGCCAGAAATTTTTCCGGCAAAAAACCTTTTTTTCGCCCCTTTTCCCCGCCCCCTATTTTTGGCGGTGGCGATTTTTCCTTTTTACCCCACCCCCCCATTTTTCATGGTTCTGGTTTTTCCCATACCCACCCGCCCAAAAGGTTTCACCTCTTTACATATCTTAACCCCACCCCACATAAAGTGGGTAGTTAGTGGGGCCAACCCTTGTAGGGCGGGTCAGGGTGGGAAATAAAACGCTTTCTAAAAACCAGGACGAAACCTCTCCTTATCCCCCCTGCGGAGAACATTATTCCCTTCTCCCTTGTGGGGGTGGGGGTGAGAAAGTTTTGGAGGCGGAGCTTATGAGGGTGGGAGGGTGGGAAGCAAAACGCCTTTTAAAAGCCAGAGCAACCCCTCAAAATATTTGAACTGCCAGCCTCGGCTGTGCTATATTTAGATGATGGAAATCAGCTGGCTGGGTTACTCCTGCTTTCGGCTCAAGGGCAGCCAGGCCACCGTTATCACCGACCCCTATCCCCCCGAGCTGGGCTACAAGCTGGGCAAGCCCACTGCCACTGTCGTCACCGTCAGCCATCAGCACCCCGGTCACGCTTATGTTGAGGGTGTTGGCGGCGGGCCCAGGTTGGTTCGGGGCCCCGGCGAGTACGAAATCAGCGGCGTTTTAATTACCGGGATAGCCACCTTCCATGACGGCGAGAAGGGTGCCAAGAGGGGCAAGAACACCGCCTACCATATTGAGCTGGACGAGGTGGCGGTCTGTCACCTCGGTGACCTGGGGCATGTCCTCAGTGTGGGGCAGGTCGAGGAGCTGGACAATGTTGACGTCCTGCTGCTGCCGGTGGGCGGCGTCTCCACCATCAACGCCCCGCTGGCGGCCGAGGTGGTGCGCCAGCTTGAGCCCAGGGTGGTCATCCCGATGCACTACCAGACGCCGGAGCTAAAACGAGAGCTGGAGCCGGTGGAGCGCTTCCTCAAGGAGATAGGGGCCAAAGATGTTGTCCCCCAGCCCAAGCTATCGGTGACCAAGTCAAACCTGCCCGAGACCACACAGGTCTTCCTGCTCGACTACCCCCGCTAACCCCCCAGCCTAGACACCTTGATTACCAGGATTATCAGGGTAATCAGCATGGCCATCATCACCAGCATAAAGACCAGGAACATGATGCCTCCCATCGGCATCAGCCACCCCGCCCAGTCTGAGCTGTCGCTGGCCGGGGGTGATGGCGGCGGTGGTGGTTCCAGTTGGGAACTAGACTCCGGTGGCGGGGCCTCAGTGGAGAAGGCGCCGACGGCGCTCCAGGCGCTGCGGGTATTGCCGTTGACCGCCCTCACCTTCCAGTAGTAGGTGGTATTATAGTCCAGGCTTAGGTTGCACTGCCAGGCGGTATCGGCCAGGGCGTAGTTACCGGTCTTGAGGATGGTGGGGTTATCGAGCTCGGCCCTGGTGGAGACCACCAGTTCGTAGCTGTCGGCGCCGGCGATGGCGCTCCACTGGAAGATGGGCTTTAGCGGGACGTTGCTGGCACCGGGCTCCGGGCTTTCCAGCAGCGGGGCCAGCACCTCGCTGCCGATGCTGGTGCTAAATGACCACTTGTCCGACCAGGGGCTCAACACCGGCTCGGTGGCCCTCACCCGCCAGTAGCAGGTGGTGCCCGGGTCGAGGGCGGGCAACTGGGCGGTGCTGGCCTTGGTATCGCCCTCAAAGCCCTCAGGGACAGCGGAAAAATCGGTGTCGTAGTCAAGCTGCCAGTGATACTCGTCGGCGCCTTCCAGCGTCGCCCAGTCCAGGCTGATATTCCGGGCGGTGTCGTTGACCAGGGTGCCCACCCCCGGCGCTTCGTCGGCGGGCGAGGTGAGGCTGACCGGCTGGGTCAGGCTGTCGTAATAGGTCATCAGCCTGGAATTGGCGCTGTCCACCGACCACAGCCGGTGCTCGGCCAGCCACAGCCCGACCAGCTTGGCCCCGTCGTCCAGCCCCTTGGTCACCGTCTCAAAGGTCGGCCCCAGGGAGTAGGTCGGGTCGAGGCAGCGCTCCATCCCCCCGTCCGCCTTGAAGTTACTGGCGTAGAGTGTCCCCTCGCCAGAGGCCACTATCTGGCCGAGCAAGCCCTCGGCGGGGCTGTCGATGGCTTCCCATTTCCGGCTCTGGCCGACGATAAAGCGGTAGATGCTCTCCCCTTTGCTATCGCCGGCAGCGTAGATGGTGCTGTTATGGCGGTAGCCGGGGTCAAAGGCGACGGTCACCCTGCCGCTTAAAGGGCTCAAGTCAGCATCTGAGGGCAGGGGCTTGAAGGAAGCGCCGTTATCATCTGACCAGTAGACCCAGCCGTCCTCATTGCCAACTAAAATGGTCTCGTCCTGGTTGTAGCCGGGCGATAGGGCTATGGAGCTCAGTGGCTGGCCGCCGACAGCCTCTCCGTCGGAGTAGCTCAGGCCGCTGTTGGTGGTGAGGTAGACCCGCCCGTTGCTGCCGTCGTAGCTGCCGATAAACAGGCTGTTGTCGTCAACTATTGCCCAGCAGTCAATGGGGAAGCGGCTGGCCTTGCGCTTGAAGCTCTGCCCGTTATTGGCTGATTTCCAGACCGCCGCCTGGCCGTTACTGGAGCCGCTCAAAAATACCACTGGATTATCTTCAGTATAGTTCGGGGAAAGGGCTACCCGGTCAATCTCGTCGACATCAGCCAGGGCGCCGCTATAGACCCTCTCCCAGTCGTCGCCGTCAAGGCTACGCCAGAGGCTGTGCTCACCGGCGGTGTAGAAGGTGAGCATAAACAGGCGGTTGTCCCGGTCATAGTCAGGTGAGGGTGCTAGGTCAACGATATCCTCGATGGCGGTATCGATGAGGCTTATCTGGTTCCAGATAAGGCCGTCCCGGCTGGTGGAGAGGGCGCTCTCACCACCGCTGGTAGCGGAGTAGATTAGCCCGTTAGCTGAAAGCAGGCGGGTCTGGCCCTCTCCGGTGGGCGGTTTGGTGCTCATCTCCCAGCTCTGGCCGCCGTCGGTGCTGAGGTAGATATCGGCGCTGTCGGCAGCCCCGGCGATGAGGCGGGCGCTGTCGGCCTGGCCGCTGCCCAGGAGCCCAGTGACGTCAACATTGTCAATGTGGTCCGCCGAGCCGATGTTGAGGTCGATAGCCAGCGACTTTCCCGGCGCCGCTGCCCAGTTAATCCGGTAAACATCGCCGTTGCCGCCGGCGTCAATAGCGGTGAAGAGGCTCTCCCCGGCGATAGCCTCGCCATTGTAGTCATCAGGGAAGGCGATGGTGGCCGGACTGGCCACGGCTACCGGGACGTAAGTGCCGGAGTTATCTCTATTCAGCCGGGCATCGCCGATGCTCTCAGCCCAGTCTTGGTCAACGATTTGGCTGGTTACCAGGGTATTTACCTCGTCGGTGACCACCGCCACCAGCTGGCCGTCGTCGGGGTAGTCCGGTGAGAAGGCGACGGCGTAAACATCGTAGCTGCCCACTCCGGTATCGCTCCAGACAAAGGGATTTTCCGGCCCGAGCAGATATACGCCACCAAACTGGCCCGGGTCTTGGTCTCGGGTGCCCACGGCGATGATGTTGCTTTCCGGCTCGTTAAAGTCCCTGGCTATATCCAGGGAGGTGATTTCAACGTTGTTATCGCCCGCCCCGCCCGGCCCTTCCGGCAGGGGGAAGAAGCTCTCGGCGCCGTCGGTGGAGCGGTAGACGCGGGAGGTGGTGGCGTAATAGA
>CAYNGD010000043.1:0-6547 GCA_964396965.1 uncultured Dehalococcoidales bacterium | reverse complement strand
CAACTGCGGCTACAACGAGGTCTCCCTGGTCTCCTTGAGCTCCAGCGACTACCCCGGCATTGAGGAGCTGGTGGCCCAGCTGGCCGAAAAATACCAGAATCTGTCCCTGTCGCTGCCCAGCCTGCGCCTGGACAGCTTCTCGGTAAAGCTGATGGAGGCACTGGCCTTGCGGCGCAAGACCGGGCTGACTTTTGCCCCGGAGGCGGGCAGCTTGAGGCTGCACCGCCTCATCAACAAGGGTGTCACCGAAGAACAGATAATAGAGACGGCGGCGGCGGCCTTCAGCCGGGGCTGGCGCAGCCTCAAGCTCTACTTCCTGCTCGGCCTGCCCACCGAGACTATAGAAGACGTCGAGGCCATCATCGAGCTGGTGGCCAAGATAAGGGCGGCGGGCAAAGGAATTAAGGGCGGCCTGCCCCAGGTGAGAATCAGCCTGGCTACCTTTATCCCCAAGCCCCACACCCCCTTCCAGTGGGTGGCCCAGGCCAGTGAAGAACAGCTCAACGCCAGGCACGGACTGCTCAAAAACGGGCTGCGCCGCAAGGGCAGCCGCCTCTCCTGGGCCGACCCCGGCGCCAGCCTGCTCGAGGCGGCGCTGTCGCGGGGAGACCGCCGAATTGGCAAGGTTATCTATGACGCCTGGAAATCCGGCTCCGTCTTTGACGCCTGGGACGAGCGTTTTAACCAGCAGAACTGGCAGAATGCCTTCAGCCGGAATAGTCTTGAACCCGGCTTCTACGCCCACCGGGAGCGCTCTCTGGACGAGCTTCTGCCCTGGTCTCATATCGACGTCGGGGTGAGCCCGGAGTTCCTCAAGAGGGAATACCGGCGCTCGCTCAAAGAGGAGGAGACCCCGGACTGCCGCCAAAAATCCTGCAATGCCTGCGGGCTGGAACGCTGGCAGGAGGACTGCCAGCAGAAGCTCAAGGGGCAGTTCTCTACTTAGGCTCCTTCTCGAAGCAGGCGATGGCCACCACCCGGTCGCCGGGGTCGAGGTCCTGCAGCCTCACCCCCTGGGTGCTCCGCCCCTGGACGGTAATCCCCTGGCGGGGGTCTTTCTCCTTGACCGGCGTCTGGATGACGATGCCCTCGGCGGAGATAATCATCACCTGCTGCCTCAGCGAGACCACCCCGGCGGCGGCCACCTTACCCGATTTTTCGTGGAGCTTGAAGGTCCTCACCCCACCCCCGGCCCGGTGCTGCTTGGGATAATCGCCCACCGGAGTCAGCTTGCCGCAGCCGCCGGCGGTAACGATGAGAACATAGCCCTCGCGGCGCATGATGTCCATGCCCACCACCCGGTCGCCGGCCTCGAGGCGAATGCCGCGCACCCCGCCGCTGGTGCGGCCCACCCCCCTCAGCTCGGCGACGGCGAAACGGATGGACTGCCCACCCTCGGTGACCAGCAGGACGTTGTCCTTATCGGTAGCCAGGCGGGCAGCCACCAGCTCGTCCTCCGGCTCCAGGTCCATGGCGATAAGCCCGCTGGAGCGCACCACGGCGAACCTGTCCGCCATCGTCTTCTTGATCTCGCCCAGGCTGGTGGCCATCAGCAGGTAGGCGCCGGGCTTGAAATCGGCCAGAGACACCATGGCCGTCACCCGTTCGTTATCGGCGATGGAGAAGAGGTTGACCAGGGCGGTGCCCTTGGCCAGCCGGGTGCTGTCGGCGGGAATCTCGTGGCACTTGAGGTGGAAGACCCGCCCCCGGTTGGTGAAGAAGAGCAGGTTATCGTGGGTATCGGCCACCACCAGCAGCCTCACCGCGTCCGCTTCCCGGGTGACCATACCGATGATGCCCTTGCCGCCGCGGTGCTGGGAGCGGTAGCTGCGGGCGGGCACCCGCTTGACAAAGCCGCGCTTGCTCAGGGTAACCACCACCCGCTGGTGGGGGATAAGATCCTCTTCGCGGAACTCGGTTATCTCCTCCTCGCTTATCTCGGTGCGCCGCTTATCGCCGAACTTGGCTTTAAGCTCGCCCACCTCCTGGCTGATTAGGGCCAGTATCCGCCGGGGGTTGCCCAGCAGGTCTTCCAGGTAGGAGATGGTCTTTAATAACTCGGCGTACTCATCGAGGAGCTTCTGCCTCTCCAGGTTGGCCAGCCGGCGCAACTGCATATCAAGAATGGCCTGCGCCTGCGCCTGGGACAGGCTGAAGCCCTCCATCAGGTCGTGGCGGGCGGCCTCGGCGGTGGCCGCCTTCTTGATGGTAGCGATAATCTTATCGATGTTGTCCAGGGCAATCTTCAGGCCCTCCAGGATATGGGCCCGGTCCTTGGCTACTTTTAGCTCGAACTTGGAGCGGCGGGTGATGACCTTCTGGCGGAAGTCAATAAAATACTGCAGCGCCTCCTTAAGGCTGATGACGCGGGGCTGGCCGTCGACCAGGGCCAGCATATTGAGGAAGAAGGCCGACTGCATGGCGGTGTATTTATAGAGGTTGTTGAGCACCTGCCTGGGCTGGGCCTCCCGCTTGAGGTCGATGACGATGCGCATCCCCTGGCGGTCGGACTCATCGCGCAGCCCGCTGATGCCGTCAACCTTCTTTATCTTGACCAGCTCGGCGATTCTTTCCACCAGGGCCGCCTTGTTGGTCTGGTAGGGCAGCTCGGTGACCACGATGCGCCGCCCCGCCCCGCCGCCGTCGCCGACTATTACCTTGGCCCTCACCACCACCCGACCGTGGCCAGTGGCGTAGGCGTTCTTAATCCCCTCCCCCCCCAGGATGATGCCGGCGGTGGGGAAATCAGGCCCCTTGACGAACCGGGTAAGCTCGTCAATAGTGGCCTCGGGGTTTTCGATGAGATAGGTGATGGCGTCGCAGACCTCACTTAAGTTATGAGGGGGAATGCTGGTGGCCATGCCCACGGCGATGCCGGCGCTGCCGTTGACCAGCAGGTTGGGCAGCCTGGTGGGCAGCACCACCGGCTCTTTAAGGCTGTCGTCAAAGTTGGGGCGGAAGCCGACGGTATCCTTATCAATATCAACCAGCATCTGCTCGGAGATAGGCGCCAGGCGGGCCTCGGTGTAGCGCATCGCCGCCGGCGGGTCGTTATCGATGCTGCCGAAGTTGCCCTGGCCGTCAATGAGGACGTAGCGCATGGAGAAGTCCTGGGCCAGGCGCACCATGGCTTCGTAGACCGGGGCGTCGCCGTGGGGGTGATATTTACCCATCACCTCCCCGACAATACGGGCGCTCTTCTTGTGGGGGCTGTTCGGCGCCAGCCCCATCTCTTCCATGGCGTAGAGGATACGGCGCTGCACCGGCTTGAGGCCGTCGCGCACATCGGGCAGGGCCCGAGAGACGATGACGCTCATGGCGTAGTCAAGGTAGGAGCTGCTCATCTCCTCTTCGATGTTTACCGGCCGGGTCTTGCCTATCACCATGGCTGGTTAAAACCTCCTAGTCCTGGATATCTTCGCTCTGGCCTTCGGTCTCCGCCTCATCAGCCTCGGTCTCGATACTCTCCAGCTCACGCCGGAGCATCTTATCGCTCAGGTAGGGCCGCAAGCTCTCTCCCCCCCTCGGCGGGAAGGAAAGCAGCCCAGCCTGGGAAGGATCCTGATAGACTTCCCGAATGATTACCAGCACCCTGTCCTCGGCGGCGCTGACGATAGCGGCGGTGTACTGGTTGCCCCCCTCCATCAGCCTGATGAGGCGCTGGGCGTGCCTGGGCTCAACCTGCCCCAGATACTCGCCGCGGGCGTTGGTCACGCTTAATCCGGGGCCGTCCCTCTTGAGATATACCCTGTTGCCGGCGGTCATCCTAGCCAGCAGCCCCGGCGGGGCCAGCCGGTAGAGGCTGACCACCCCCGCCTTGCCGGTCTCTTCGATGAACTGCTGGGGCTCGGCCCGGTCGGAATCAACCTCCGAGCCACCCTCCCCCAGATAGGGCAGGCGGCGCAGGTTCTTCTGGGCAATGACGTTATAGGGGTCAAACTCGACAGCCCGCTGGTAGGCCTCCTTGGCCTGGGCGTAGTCCCCCAGCTCGATGTAGGCCCGGCCCAGACGGTTATAGGCGTCAACGTCATGGGGAAAGCTGGCGATTATCTCCTGGTTGGCCGCCACCGCCTCCCGCCACCGCCCCTCCATGGCTAGGGCAATAGCCTGCTTGCTGCGCTGCCGCCTCAGCCTTACCTGTTCCTCTTCCTGATAGGCCATCCAGGTCCCCCGCAATTAGTCCAGAATATAGTATTTTAACTCAGTAACGGCGGCAAGACAAGCTAATTTACGAATGATGTAAAACTATTTCTCCATATGGCTAGATTATTCCTCCAGCTCGAAGGCGCGGTGGAGGGCTTTGACGGCGTCTTTGACCCTGTCCTCGGCGATGATACAGGTGATTCTTATCTCCGAGGTGGAGATAAGCTGGATGTTAATCCCTTTCTCACTGAGAGCGGAAAACATCCGGGCGGCGAAGCCGGGGGTATTCTGCATGCCGGTGCCGATAATGCTGACCTTGCCCAGCTTGGCATCGCTGAGGCAGGCCCCGGCGCCGATTGACTGGCAGATGGGCTGGACCACCTCCATGGCCTTACGCAGCTGGCTCTTGGCCACGGTGAAGGTCAAATCGGTGATATTATTGATGCTGGCGTTCTGAACGATGGTATCGATGCTGATATTGGCCTTGGCCAGGGGCTCGAAGATGGCGGCGGCGATACCGGGCCGGTCGGGGACGCCGACCACCGTTATCTTGGCCACATCCAGGTCATGGGCGATACTCCTCACCTTGTTGCGAACTTCCATAGCTACCCCTCCATGAATTAGTGTCCCGGGCTTGTCGTTAAAGCTGGAGGCGACCATAATCGGCATGTTGAACAGCTCGCCCAGCTCCACCGCCCGGGGGTGCATCACCTTGGCCCCGTAGCTGGCCAGCTCCAGCATCTCCTCGTAGCCGATTTCGTCCAGCTTTTTGGCCCTGGGGACGACCCTGGGGTCGGCGGTATAGACCCCCTCGACGTCGGTGTATATCTGGCAGACCTCGGCCCCCAGGCTGACGGCTAAAGCCACCGCCGTCGTATCCGAGCCACCCCGGCCCAGGGTGGTGGTGTCCATCTCCTCGGTGACCCCCTGAAAGCCGGCCACGATGACAATCCTCCCCTTGTCCAGCTCCCGGACTATCCTCTCCGGGTCAACCCCCACGATTCTGGCCCGGCTGTAGACAGCATCGGTCCTGATGCCGGCCTGGGCGCCGGAGAGGCTGATGGCCTCGTAGCCCATCGCCCGCAGCGCCATGGCCAGCAGGGTGCTGGAGACAATCTCGCCGGTGGAGAGAAGGACGTCGAACTCGCGCTCGCTGGGCTGGTCGGTGACGGAGTAGGCCAGCTCGACCAGCTCGTCGGTGGTATCCCCCATCGCCGAGACCACGGCCACCACATCGTCGCCCTTATCCTTGGCGGCGGCGATGCGCCGGGCCACGTTCTTAATCTTTTCGGCGTCGGCCACCGAGCTGCCGCCGTATTTCTGAACAACTATCGCCATTATTTCTTTCCCAACAGCCTTGCCATTATTTTATACCCATCCTCGATAAAAAGACCAGTGTTTTTGGCCTCAACCTCGGTCAGTCTTCTGGCCCCGTTGGGCTTAAAGCCCTCCCCCCACAGCAGAAACGGCACCGGCTCCGGGCTATGGGTGCGGCTCTTGATGGGGGTGGGGTGGTCGGGCATAACCAGAAGCCGAAGGTAGTCCTCGTCCCAGGAGCGCAACCGGCTGACCACCTCTCTATCTATCCGCTGGATGGCCTCAATCTTATCGTCAATCGCGCCGGCGTGGGCGGCCTCATCGGGGGCCTCAATATGGATAACTACCAATTCATTCTCGGCGAGGGCAGCCAGGGCGCCCTTAGCCTGGGCGGCGAAGTCGTTGTCCAGGCCGTCGGTCACCCCATCTATTTTTAGCACCTCCATCTCCAGCATCTTGCCCAGGCCTTTAAGCAGGTCAACCCCGGAGGTGAGGGCAGCGCTTAAGTTGTAGACCTGCTGGAAAGAGGGCATCTCCGGCAGCCGCCCGCTGCCCCAGAAGAGCCAGATGGTGGTTGCCGGTATCTCACCGCGCCGCCGCCGCCTCTCGTTGACCGGGTGGTAGCGCAGCACCGCCTCCGAGCGCCCCATCAGCTCGCGTAGGATTGAGCTACCCCTGCCCCTGGGCAGAAAGCTATCTATTTCTCTATCGGGGATATCGTGGGGCGGGGTGCAGATAGCCTCTAGGGCATCCTCATGCCCCCTGAGCTTTAGGATATGGCGGTAGCTTATGCCGGGATAAAACTTAATATTATCGTCCCCCAGTTCCTTATTCAGGGCGGCGATAAGCCTGCCGGCCTCCCCGGTGCTGATGTAGCCGGCGCTGTAGCTCCACATCCGGCCGTCGCGGATGGCCACCAGGTTGCAGCGGAAGACCACCTCCCCCTCCCCGATGTCAATACCCATAGCCTTAGCCTCGATGGCGCTGCGCCCCTTGTAGTAGATTTTGGGGTCGTAGCCCAGCACCGACATGCAGGCGCAGGCGCTGGAGGGCTCCATCCCCGGCGGCACGGTGCGCACCAGCCCCA
>CAYNGD010000042.1:0-6576 GCA_964396965.1 uncultured Dehalococcoidales bacterium | reverse complement strand
TATCACCGAGGCAGCGGGCACCACCCAAAATATCGCTGGTATCATTTCTCCCTCCTCAAGCAAAATAAGCCGTCCAGATTATATCACAACCCCCGCCGCAGGACAAAAGCAAAATAAAAATTGCCTCCTGACTCCGGCTCTGCTATGCTGGAAGGGCGATAGTGAGCAAAAATGGCGGCTTTGGCCGTATAGACTACATCAAGATTACCATCTTCGGCTTCGCCCTCACCGCCATGTGGAGCAGCCTGCACACCTTTGTCCTGCAGCTGCGCCTGCTCGACTTTGTCGCCGAATCGGAGAAGAACACCTACCTCGGCCTGCTCACCTTCGCCGGTTTAGTCCTGGCCATGCTGGTCCAGCCCATCGCCGGCACCATCAGCGACCGCTGGGGCTTCAGCTGGGGGCGGCGCCGCCCCTACATCCTTTTTGGCACCGCCCTGGTCATCATCCTCCTCCCCGGCATAGGGCTGGCCAAAAGCTTTATCAGCCTGCTCATTATCTACTGCCTGCTCCAGGTCAGCAGCAACACCGCCCAGGGCCCGTTCCAGGCCTTCATTCCCGACCTGGTGCCGGGCAATAAGCGCGGGGTAGCCTCCGGGGTAAAGGGGCTGCTGGAGATAACCGGCGGGCTCATCCTGGTGCGCCTGCTGGCCAGTTTCATGGGGCGCTACTTCGCCGGCGAGGGCAGTCTCTGGTTGTGGTCGTCGCTGTCGCTGCTCGATGTCGTCCTGCTGGCCGCCCTGCTGGCCACCATCTTCACCGTTAAGGAACGCCCCTGGAGGCGCATCGCCACACCCCCCCTGCTGCCGACCCTCTACAATAGCTTTAAGATTGACATCAAGGCCAGCCCCGGTTTCGTCACCTTCCTGGTCTCCCGCCTGCTCATCGTCATGGCCATGGCCACCCTGCAGACCTTCGCCCTCTACTTCCTGATAGACGTGGTGGGTATCACCAACCCCACCCAGGCCACCGGCGACCTGCTGATAGTGGCTGGAATCGGCATGATAGGGGTGGTCTATCCCGCTGGCTGGCTCTCGGACCGGATAGGCCGCCGTCCGGTCATCATCGCTTCCGGCCTGCTGGGGGCGCTGGGCGTCCTGCTGCTGCTCTTCGTCCACAGCTACCCCGCCCTGATAACTGCCGGGGCACTGCTGGCCATCGGCGGCGGGGCTTTCTTCAGTAGCAACTGGGCACTGGCCACCGATCTAGTCCCCAAAGGCGAGGAGGCCAGATACCTGGGCCTGACCAACCTGGCTACCGCCGGCGGGGCGGCGCTGGCCCGCCTCATCGGCATCGCCATTGACCCCCTAAACGCCCACAGCCATGGGCTGGGCTACCAGGTGATGCTGGCGGCCTGCTTTATCTATCTTGTCATCGGCTCGGTGCTGCTCTTTAGAATCAGGGAGCCGGCTAACCCAGCCAGTGCAGCAGCGCCCCCCAGCCCAGGGCTCCGCTCCAGGCTATAACCAAGTATAAAATGGTCCTCCCCACCCAGCAGGCGAGAAGAAACTTCCAGAAGGGCAAGCGCAACACTCCAGCGGCGATTCCGGCCAGGTCAAAGGGGAAGAAAGGCACCAGGCTGAAGATAAAGATGGCCAGTGCCCCCCACCTTTTCACCCAGTCCACAAGGCGGAAATAAAGCCGGTTCTTCATGGCAATCCCCCGCCCGCTGTAGCCGAACAGGTAGCCGCTTATCTCCCCGATGGACGCCCCCACCCCGCCAGCCAGCCCCACCAGGGTAGCCGAGGGCAAGATAGCGCCCAGGGCAAAGAGAATCAGCGGGCCGGGGACGGGCAGGAGGATGGTGGCATTAGAAACCAGGCTGATAATAAAGGCGCCCAGATAGCCATAGTTACCCAGTCCGGCCAGCTGGTTACGGTAAAGGAAGATGCCCACCGTAATAACGATGACCAGCAGCAGGACCAGCAGCGGGACAAGGTTCCGCCTAAGCCAGCTTGGTTCGCCCATTAACGGTATTGTAGCACATTGCATTGCCAGCCGGGGCTGGCTTTGCTATACTTGGGCATAATGCCCCCATCGTCTAGAGGCCTAGGACAGCAGCCTTTCAAGCTGTAAACAGGGATTCGAATTCCCTTGGGGGCACCAACTAGCTAGCTATGGGGGTGCGCCATGATGATAACCATAAAGTGCCCCAGCTGTGGCACCCTGGGCAGCCAGTCTCTGCTCGAGCCAAACTACCGGGGACCCTATCGCTGCTGGAAATGCCGCGAGCTTTTCCTCATCAGGATAGAGGATAACCAGGTCGTCTCCTGGGAGCCCATCACCGAGCAACGGCTGAAAGAGCTACAGGAAGAGCACCGACAGGAAGAGGAACAGAGGCGGCAGATAGAGGAACTCAAGGCTAAATTCAGAAGGCCGCAGGGCTAAGGATATCTATTTTAGTCTTTCTTGTGCCTTATCTTGGCCGTCACCGCCTTTAATCCCCTTTTTACCAACTAATGTTTAAAATTCACCCTTGAGCCGGTTATAGGTATCGGCCAAGGCCTCCGGCAGCACCCTCACGTCGGCCATCACCGGCATAAAGTTGGTATCTCCCTGCCAGCGCGGCACGATATGGGTGTGGATATGGTCGTCAATGCCGGCCCCGGCCACCCGGCCCAGATTGAGGCCGATATTAAAACCGCCGGGCTCAAACACCTTCTTAAGCACCTCGATACTCCATCTGACCATCGCAAAGTGCTCGTAGAGCTCTTCTTTAGCCATCTCGCCCAGGCCGGCCACGTGGCGGTAGGGGGCCACCATCAGGTGGCCGGGGTTATAGGGGTAGCTGTTGAGGATAATGAAGTTTTGCTTTCCCCGGTAGAGGATGTAGTTGGCGGCGTCCCTATTCTCTTTGGGTTTGTCGCACAGGACGCACCCCTCGGCTCCGGCTTTGGCCATCTGGATATACCTGATGCGCCAGGGCGCCCATATATGCTCCATTTTATTCTCCTTGCAGGCGGTGGTTCTATTTTAGACGCCAACCCGACCATTTTCAACCCACCCAAGTTGAGCTTTGCCGGTTAATATGCCATAATTTTATGACAACATGAACGTAATCGAGGTTGAGGGTCTCTCCAAGAGATTCAAGCAACTGGTGGCCATTGAGAAGGTAACCTTCCAGGTGTTTGAGGGTGAAATATTCGGTTTTCTGGGGCCGAACGGGGCCGGCAAGACGACCACCATCAACATGCTCTGCACCCTGCTTAAGCCTAGCGGCGGCCGGGCGGTGCTCTGCGGGCACGACATAGCCACCGAGCGGAGCCAGGTGCGGCACTGCATCGGGCTGGTGTTTCAGGACCCCACCCTGGACGAGTACCTCACCGCCGAGCAGAATCTGCGTTTTCACGCCTACGCCTACAAGGTCCCCAGGGCCATCCGGGAGGAGCGCATCAGCTCGGTCCTGGAACTGGTGGAACTGGCCGACCGCCGCAAGGAGAAGATAAGGACATTTTCCGGCGGCATGAAAAGAAGGCTGGAAATCGCCCGGGGTCTGCTCCACAACCCCAAAGTTCTCTTCCTCGACGAGCCTACCCTGGGGCTGGACCTCCAGACCCGCCGCCACATCTGGGACTACATCCTGGCCCTGAGAAAACAGGAGAAGCTGACCATCTTCCTGACCACCCACTACATGGACGAGGCGGAACACTGTGACCGCATCGCTATCGTTGACCACGGCCGGATTGTCGCCTTGGATACCCCCGATAAGCTCAAGGACGGCGTCGGGGGCGACGTGGTCAACCTGAAAGCCGAGGACAACCAGGCCGCCTCCGCCGAACTAAGGGAGAAATACGGTGTCGCCCCGGTGGTCCAGGACGGGATCATCAGCTTTGCCATTCCCCACGGCGAGGAATTTTTGGCCGGCCTGACCCGCGGTTTCAGTAGCCGCCTGCTCTCGGTCAGCATGCGCCGGCCCACCCTCGAAGACGTGTTCCTGAAACTAACCGGGCGTGAAATCCGCGAACAGGAAGCCGGAGGCATGGATTTGACCCGGCAGATTATGAGGCGGAGGAGCCGGTAACCAATGGAGGAGGTATTCCGGGGAATCTGGGTGATTGCCTACCGCGAGCTGCTCCGTTTTGTCCAGGAGCGCTCCCGGATCATCTCTTCCTTCGCCATGCCCCTTATCTTCCTGGCCATCTTCGGCGCCGGTTTCAACCGGATTATCGGCAACCTCACCGCCGGGGTCAACTACATCCAGTTTATGTACCCCGGCATCATCGCCATGACGGTGTTGATGAGCTCGGTTTTCTCTGGCCTATCGGTAGTCTGGGACCGCGAGTTCGGTTTCCTGAGGGAGGTGCTGGTGGCCCCGCTCAACCGGGGCGGCATCGTGCTGGGCAAGGCCACCGGCAACGCCGCCACCGCCATCCTCCAGGGGCTGGTGCTGCTGGCCCTGGCTCCGGTGGTGGGGGTGGCTATCAACGCGACGATAATCGCCGGCATGTTTCCAGTGCTGATTGTGCTCTCCCTGTCGCTATCGGGGCTGGGGGTGCTGGTGGCCTCCCAGATGCGCTCCCAGCAGGGGTTTCAGCTGGTGATACAGGCCCTGGTCTTCCCGCTGATCTTCCTGGCCGGGGTGTTCTTCCCGGTCAATAACGTCCCCGCCTGGCTCTCCGTGCTGTCCAAGATTGACCCGGTGACCTACGGGGTGGATGCCATCCGCCAGCTTTTTCTGGGAGGCAGCTCGGCGGGCAGCGCTGTTATCGGCGTGACCGTCTTCGGCCATACCATGACCATGTGGCAGGATCTAGGGGTGGTGGCCGGCTTCGGGGCTATTCTGATGGTGCTGGGAATACTGTCCTTCAGCCGACAGGAATGATGCTGAATTGTCAAAACGGAGGCCATCGTCTATAGTTATATGGCTATGGCCGACACGATAACCTTTCTGGGGACGGCGGGCGCCCGCTTCGTGGTGACCAGCCAGCTGCTGGCCTCGGGCGGCATGTGGCTAAGCTTAAGCGGCACCGAGATACTTCTCGACCCCGGCCCGGGCTGCCTCGTCCAGGCCACCAAGAGGAAGCTCAGGGCCTACAAGCTCAGCGCAATTATCCTCTCCCACCGCCACCTCGACCACTCGGCGGATGTCAACATCATGATTGAGGCCATGACCCGGGGGGGATTTAGGCCCCGGGGCCGACTCTTCGCCCCGGCTGACGCCCTGGAGAACGAGCCGGTCATCTTCTCCTACCTGAGAAACTTCCTGGACGGAATCGAGGTTTTGCGGGAAGGCGGCTCTTATTCGGTGGGCAACGTCTCCTTCGAGACTCCCCTCCGTCACATCCATCCGGTGGAGACCTATGGGATAATCTTTAAGACCGCCGAACACACCTTCTCCTACATCACCGACGGACGCTATTCTGATAGCCTCGGGCAGAAATACCGCGGCGAGCTGCTGATTATCAACGTCGTCCTGCTGGAGCCGCGCCCCATCGACCACCTTTCCGTGGCCGACGCCGAGCGCATCATCAGCGAGATAAAGCCCAGGGCGGCCATCCTGACCCACTTCGGCATGAACCTGTGGCGGGCCAGGCCCTGGGAGGTAGCCCAGAGGATGACGGAGAAGACCGGGATTAGGGTAATTGCCGCCCGCGACGGCATGAAGTTTGACCTGGCGCAGCTGGAGGATAAAGGTTGAGCTACCCGGACGGCATTCTCTACCAGGTGACCAGGCCGGCCCGCTACACCGGCGGCGAGTGGAACGCTATTATCAAGGACTGGGAAAAGACCGGCCTTAAGCTCGCCCTGGGCTACCCCGATATATACGAAATCGGCATGTCCAACATGGCCCTGCCCATCCTCTACGAGATACTAAATAGCCAGCCCGACGTTTTAGCCGAGAGGTTCTTCGCCCCCTGGGTGGACATGGAGGCCGCCCTGCGGGCGGCCAGAATCTCCCTGCTCAGCCTGGAATCAAAGCGCCCGCTTAAAGAATTTGATGTCATCGGCTTCTCTTTAGATTATGAGCTGACCTACACCAATGTCCTCAATATTTTAGACCTGGCCGGGATACCGGTGTTGACTTCGGAAAGAGACGATTCCCACCCCATAGTAATCGCCGGCGGCAGCTGCTGCCTCAACCCCGAGCCAATGTCTGATTTTATCGACTTCTTCGTCATCGGCGAGGGAGAAGAAATACTCCTGGAGCTGGTCAGCTGCCTGCGTGACTGGAAGCAAGCTAAGGGCAGCAAGAAGGAATTACTGCATCAAGTGGCCAAAGTACCCGGCGTCTATGTCCCCGAATTTTATAAAGTGGAATATAATGCTGACGGCCTGGTCAGGAGCATCAACCCGACGGCGGAGGCCAGGCCGGTCATTGAGCGGCGCATCGTGGCCAATCTACCTCCCCCGCCCACCCGCCCCGTCGTCCCCTACATCGAGGTCGTCCACGACCGGGGCGCTGTCGAGATTCAGCGGGGCTGCACCCGGGGCTGCCGCTTCTGCCAGGCCGGGGTTATCTACCGCCCCCTGCGCCAGCGCCCCCAGCAAGAGGTAATCGAGGCGGTGGGGGAGCTAATAGCCAACTGCGGCTACAACGAGGTCTCCCTGGTCTCCTTGAGCTCCAGCGACTACCCC
>CAYNGD010000041.1:0-6639 GCA_964396965.1 uncultured Dehalococcoidales bacterium | reverse complement strand
GTCGGCGGCTGGGACGGCAGCGGCCAGTTTGACTACGGCGAAATCGAGGACTACTGCGTTTTCCTCACCGATAACCCGCCCCCACCACCTCCCCCGCCCCCACCGCCAGCGCCGCTGCCCGACGGCGAAGTTAACGGGGGCGGCAAGGGGGCACCGCCGCCCGGGCCAGCCCGGGGCCCCTGCGGCTACGATATAAACTACTACTCCATTATTATTAGCTGCGGCGACTGCGCCAAGGACATTGCCCAGGGCACCCCTATCGCCCAGTCCGCCGCCAGCAGCATGACCGCCGTCACCAGCGCCCAGCGTTATACTCCGATAGCCAACCTCGGCCCCGGCAAGTCCGGCAGCAGCCAGACCAACATGGCCAACATTGAGCAGGCCTTTGACAAGCTGGCCGCCAGCGTCAAGTGCGGCGACAATGTCCTGATATATATCTGCGGCCACGGCAGGAAGGATGACGGCGGGGGTATCCAGATATACAATAGCTCGGGGAGCAAGACCAACCAGATGCTCAAGCCCAGCGACCTGACCAGAATGCTGAGCAAAATACCCCCCTGCCCCGATGAAGAGTGCCAGACACCGGGCGATTGCTGCCACGTCAGCGTCATCATCGAGTCCTGCTACGCCGGCAACTTTAACCTGCCCGGAGTGACCGGGCAGGGCCGGGCGGTGGTGGGCAGTTCAACGGATACCCCCGCCCTGGGTCTTTATCCCGGCGGTGGCGTCTATACCGCCAGCCTGGTCAAAGACCTGAAAGACCCCAACACCGATCAAAACGACCCGCCCGACGGTGTTGACCCTATGGAAGCCAACGCCGCGGCCAGCCTGGCGGTAGCCCAGAACAATAAACAGACCGGCCGGAGCCAGCAGCCCTGGGGTGATAACCAGTGGTGTGTCTGCAGCTGCCCCTGCCAGCCCGGCATAAATGTGGAGAAACGGGTCCGGGCTGAGAAGGGCGAAGACTGGGTAGACCAGGTAGGAGTCTGGCCCGACGAGCCGGTCAGCTTCAGGCTGGATATTTCCAACAGCGGCAACTGCTGCGACCTGGTTGACATTGAGATGACGGACACCGTGCCCAACGGCCTGGAGTACGCCGGGGGGGCGGTGCTCTACGTCGGCGATAAGAGCTACGATGGAGAGCCTGACCACATCAGCCAGGGTAAGGAAGGGCTAACGCTGAGCTGGAACCTGTTGGAGATAGCCAAACTGGCGCCAGGAGAAAGCATAGCTATTGAATATAATGCCATCGCCCGGGAGCTGGGGGAGTATGCAAATAAGGTTTACGCCAGCGGCCACTGCAGCGATGACTACGGCGTAATCGTCAACGACCACGACTCGGCCAGCGTCCTGGTGACGACACCGCAGGCCGATGACGTGCTGCAAATCTTTCTGGAAGGCTATTCCCGCTGCTCCTATGTGGACCAGGAGTGCCAGGGCTGCCTGATCACCATCAATTTCAACGCCCGTGACCTCACCGACGGCAGGGTGCCTATTACCAGTATATCGCTGACCGTGAACGGGAAGCCTTACCTCAACCTTAAGGGAATATCTTCGAATTACTACGAGGACATGATATATATAGATGCCTCCTGCGGGCAGGATGTTACCGTCGAGCTCCGGGCCGTTGACTCGCTCGGCTTTGAGAAATCTTCAAGTATTTACGGCAACACCTCCCAGGGCGCATTAGAATAGAGGTTATCAAAATGAAAATCTTTCTGGATACCGCCAACATCGAAGAGATAAGGCACGGGGCCAGACTGGGCGTGGTCAGCGGGGTGACCACCAACCCCAGCCTGGTGTCCAAGGAGGGGACCGCCGACTACGAGGCGGTGGTCAAGGAAATCTGCCAGGTTATCCCCGGGCCGGTCTCGGCCGAGGTGGTGGTGGAGGGGATAGAGGCTATGACCCAGCAGGCCCGCAAAATCGCCACCTGGGCGCCCAACGTTGTGGTCAAAATCCCGGCTACCGCCGACGGGCTGGAGGCGACCTCAACCCTGGCCAAGGAGAAGATAAAGGTCAACTTTACCCTGTGCTTCTCGGTGAACCAGGCCCTGCTTGGCGCCCTGGCCGGGGCGGCCTTCGTCAGCCCCTTCGTCGGCCGGCTGGATGACGTCGGCCACGACGGCATGGCGCTGGTGGCAGACATCGTCAATGTCTTTGAACACTACCAGCTCCCCACCCAGGTGATTGCCGCCAGCATCCGCCACCCCGAGCACTGCCTGGCGGCGGCCAGAGCGGGGGCCCACATCGCCACCGTCCCCTATAAAGTGCTGCTGCAGATGATTCAACACCCGCTGACTGACGTCGGCGTCGCCCGCTTCTTAAACGACTGGCGGAGCATATCAAAGAGAAAGGAAGGATAGCTATGGAGGGTGGAGGTTACAACAACATGAACATCACCGAACTGGAAACTAAAAGCCGGGACGAGCTGCTCGAGCTGGCCAAGAGCATGGGCCTCACCAGCTGCACCGCGCTCAAAAAGCAGGACATCATTATGCGCCTGCTTCAGGCCAACGCAGAGCAGCAGGGCTACATCTTCTGCGGCGGCATACTGGAGATCACCGCCGAGGGCTACGGGTTCTTAAGGCAGGACAGCCTGCTGCCCAGCTCGGCGGATGTCTATGTCTCCCAGTCCCAAATCCGCCGCTTCGGCCTGCGCACCGGCGATGTCGTCGCCGGCCAGGGCCGGCCGCCCAAAAACGGCGAAAAATACTACGGCCTGGTGAGGGTAGAGGCGATTAACGACATCAACCCCGAGCTGGCCAAGAAACGCCCCTACTTCGGGGCGCTGACGCCCACCTTCCCCGATAAACTGGTCAACCTGGAGACTACCCCGGAAAACCTGTCCACCCGGCTCATCAACCTCATCGCCCCCATCGGCCGGGGGCAGCGGGGGCTGATTGTCTCTCCGCCCAAAGCCGGTAAGACCGTCCTGCTCAAGTCTATCGCCAACGCCATCGCCACCAACTACAGCGATATTGATATCATGGTCTGCCTCATCGGCGAGAGGCCGGAGGAGGTGACCGACATGAGGCGGTCGGTGAAGGGGGAGGTAATATCGGCTACCTTTGACGAGCCGGTGGAGAACCATACCCGCGTCGCTGAGCTGGCCCTGGAAAAGGCCAAGCGGATGGTGGAGATGGGCCGGGATGTGATCATCCTCCTAGATGGCATCACCCGCCTCACCCGCTCCTACAACCTGGCCATGCCGCCCAGCGGCCGTACCCTTTCCGGCGGCATCGACCCGGCCGCCCTACACCCCTCCAAACGCTTCTTCGGGGCCGCCCGCAACATGGACGAGGGCGGCAGCCTGACTATTATCGCCACCTGCCTCATTGATACCGGCAGTCGCATGGACGAGCTTATCTACGAGGAGTTTAAGGGAACCGGCAATATGGAACTCCACCTTGACCGCCGGCTTTCGGAACGCCACATCTTCCCGGCCATGGATATCCCGCGCAGCGGCACCCGCCGCGAGGAGCTTTTGCTGAGCGAGGAAACCGCCGAGCAGGTGCGGCTACTACGGCGTATGGTGTCCATGATTTCCGCCGACAGCACCAACTTCACCGAGGCCACCGAGCGGGTGCTCGACCGCATGCGCCGGACCAAGTCCAACGCCGAGTTCCTGGCCACCCTGACTAAAGAGACATAGAGGTTGGCTGTTCTATTTCCCAAAATGACTAAAAACTTAACAACTTCTTAAAAATTTCCTGTCATAATTTCGGCTAAAAGGATTTTTTTGAGAGAGGCACAGTCCCGGCTATTTTACAGGAGGTGACTAAAGTCACCTTTTTTACCTTTTCCCTCTCTTGGAGAGAGGGGACTTGACAAACGGCAAACTTGTGCTATAGTAGTTAGCAAGCGTTTGAGGACGCTATAGGTGTGGTGTGGCAAAAATAAGTGGGAAAAGCAAAGGGGGTGATGGCATAAGGAGAAGGCTTTAAGCAGGGAAACATTAAGTGTATCCTGAATCTTAAGGAGGCGAAATGAAGAAAGCAGGCAAGATAATTGCCTTTTTGATAATTATTGCTTTAATTGTGGTTCCGCTTGTGGCCTGCGCCGGCCCACAGGGAGCGCAGGGACCCGCCGGGCCAGCCGGACCACAGGGCGTTAAGGGTGACCGCGGGCCAGCGGGGCCTCCCGGCGACACCGGACAGCGGGGACCAGTGGGGCCAACCGGGCCACAGGGACCTGCCGGACCGGCCGGACCGGCCGGTCCCAGCTCTACCGCCGAGATAGCGATTGACAACACCAGCGGCGACGCTATCAATCTCGTTATTTTGGGCCAAAGCTTGATGGTCGTGGGCTCCGGCTTCCCGGCCAACGTTCAGGTGACGGTAACTTTCTGCCAAGATAATGCCTACTGGTTCAAGGTGACCACCAACGACTGCGGCGCCTTTTACTACAATACAATCATACCTCCCTATTTCGGCTACGGGACCTATAACAACGCTAGTCTTTCGGTAAAAGCCTGGACCGGCGCCAGCGTAAATGAGAGTAGCTGGACGGTCTCCGGCGGCACCCTGAAGGCCACCTGCCCGGTGTATCTCAGTGTCCCCGCGTAGCTACTAGCTTAACAACTGAAAAGGTTTTGATATAGTAATAGAGCTTGAAAAGGAGGTGATGCCATGATAAGAGCCCTTGGGCTGTTCTGGCCTGAGGGGAGAAACCTAACCAGACAACACAACGATACCCTGTCTCCATGAGAGGGGATTTGCCCCTTTTCTGGGGAACAATATAAGGAGGATAATTAAAGGTCGATGAAAACTAAACTTTATAAAATTTTGGGCGTGGCACTGGTCATCGTGCTGCTGGCCAGCCTTACGGTTGGCCTGACAGTGACCCCGGCCGGGGCGGCTACCACCAGCAACCTTAAGTTCTCCAAGCTCACCCTGCCCAAGATAGGCGCCGATGGCAACTACTGGGCGACGCCGGGGACTGATGTCGGCCCGATTGCCATCTCCCCCGCGGGCGACGTGCTCTTCGCCTCCATCTCTTCTAATGGCTTTGCCGGCAATATGGACGTGTACAAGTCCACCGACGGCGGCTACACCTGGACGGTCACCGGCTTTTACGATGCGGCTTCCGGGTTGACAACGCCCGATACCAGCGCCATAGTGGCCATCAAGACCTCGCCCAACTACGCCACTGACACCACCGTCTGCGTCGCCACCGCAACCAACGTCTTTATCTCGGATGACGGCGGCAAGGACTTCGTCGTGCTTGACAAAGCCTGGACCGGCAACATTACCGACATGGACGTGACCGTCGCCAGTGACGGCGACCTGGTCTTAATGGTCGCCACCTCCACCGGCGAGGTCTGGGTAAAGAAGGGGCTGCTGGGCTGGGTGGACCAGATGCTCAAAAAAGCCTACCCCGACTCCACCGCGCTGGCCTGCGCCTTCCTGCCCACCTTCGCTGCTGACGGCAACATCGGCATCTGCGCCATATTCAGCAGCCTTCCCGGTGTGACCGGCGAATCGGTGGGCACGGGTAATGGTACGACGACCACGTTCACCTCGACGCTGTCCCATCATCCAGTCGTTGCGGGCTCGCTGACAGTAACCGACGGAACACAGGTAGTGACGGATAATGGTTCCGGCGGCCTGACGGGCAACGGCACGGGCACCATCGACTACACCACGGGGGCACTGTCTGTCACCTTCACTACTGCTCCCGCTAACGGCGCAGCCATTACCGCCAGCTACCACTACGGCACAGTAGCAGACACAACCGCAACCACGATGACTTTCTCATACAACGACATCCGTGTTCCCGGGACTGACGGCGGCTGGAACATCAGCGGCATCGCCAACGCCCCCTTCACCAACGCCAACGGCGATGCCTTCGGCTCGGCCTATGCCCGGATTGCCTTCCCCGCCGACTTTGACTCCTTCGGCGTGGGCAACAACGTCTGCTTCGTCGGCATATCTACTAACGATGGACTTACAAAAACCACCCTAACCAGCCTCGATGGCAGCGATGCCTACAAGGTAGTCCTCAAGGAGGCGGGCACCTCCAGCGCGGTTGACCTGGACGTCAGGGGGGTGCTGACCACCCTGCTGCCCACCGCCACCGCCGTAACCAGCATTCAGGTCAGCGGCAACGCCGACTCGGCCACGATACTGGTCGGCACCGACTGCTGCAACCTGACCGACACGCCGACCTACTTCTTCACCTACATCAGCCAGGACAGCGGCAACAGCTGGGCCCCCTCCGCCAAGCAGCCCACCGGCGGAGATAGGACGGCCGTCTCTACTGCTGACGGCGCTGGTCTGGTGTTTGTAAACGCCATGACCCAGGTCCTGATGGCGCCAAACTTCTCCACCAGCAACACCGCCTACTGCTCCACTAGGGACTTGGGCGGCCTTATCGGCACCAGCGCCTTCCAGACGACCACCGACGGCGCCACCTCCTGGGACCAGATAAGCCTCATTGACGACTTCGGGAAACATAATGAGTACTGGGTTACCGCCTACGGCTTCGACGCCGCCGGCTACCTCGCCAACGACACCCTGAAAATGATTACCTCACAGGACTCCCAAGGCGTTGACCCGACTGCAGTCACGCACGGCTCGCTCTACGAGAGAATGGGCACCAAGCACTGGGTGAGGATCTTCTCCTACGCCACCCCGG
>CAYNGD010000040.1:0-6712 GCA_964396965.1 uncultured Dehalococcoidales bacterium | reverse complement strand
GGGTGGTCAATTTGCTTGAAAACCAGGTGGGTCAATAACCTGAAAAGTGACAACAGGTTCACCCAAAATCTGTTCGCCAAAACACAGAGCAAGCAAGCCGATGATGGATTCGACTTGGGCTTTTGCTTCTTCCTGTGCCTGCTTCTCATCACCACCGGGGACAGTTACCAGTACTTCTACTACATCTCCCTTTACCTCAACCTCTTCAACAGCCCCCTCTACTGAAAAAGTACCCTCGGTTGTGGGTTCGGCATGACGAAAACCAGATATATCGAATGCTTTTATGCTTCCCTTACAAAATCTTACGCGTGCCTTGTGTGTTATGACTATAAAGGGTTATGTTCCAGACAGCGCTCTGCAATCAGCCAAAGACAAAATCGCTTGATTCCTCGATAATAGTGAAAACGAAGTGATTCGGCATGATGAGCTTCTCCACCAGCATCGTGCATTCGCTTGGCATTGGGCGAATCATTTGTAATATAGTGGAAGAAACTATTTATGTCCCGTCTTATGAGCAGTCGCGGCTCAGCGATGCCTGCAGCCTCTACCCAGCGTACGAAAATACGAGCGTGGTCGTAATAGTATTCAACCGTCTTCGGGCGAACCTGCGCCTCCAGGTCAAACCTGAATCCCTCCAGCAACCATTGCCAGCTTCCATCTTTCTGCACCATAGCGTTTTGGGGAGCCCGCCCGGTGCAAGTCGTTTAGACCAGCTTCAACCTCTATCTATTTCTTTGGCTCCTGCAGGGTGTCAGGAGCTCTTCCTTTATGCCTATGGAGCGGGAGACGGGACTCGAACCCGCGACAACCTGCTTGGAAGGTAGCCGCAGCAAAACCGAGCGATTCGCGCTACCGTGAACCTCCTTCCGACCGCCCGGCAATAAGTCCCTGACTTCGTTCCCGCGCTATGATGTTTTCTATTTGCTCTTTTGTTGGAGGCTCGGCACCGAGGTATTTAATGACTTTTTGCCTCACCCTCTCACCTTCTCTTCTGTTTTCCACAAGATAGTAGTAGATTCTGTTGCCCTTTCGTTTAGTTCTGACAAACGCCACCCAACACCTCTATAATCATAGTAGTGCCTACCTAGAGAAATGTCAAGCGGGCAGAAGGTCAAGGCAGGGAACTTTTAGGAAGGGCTTAATCATAGCTAGAAGGGAGAAGCTTAAAGACATAAGACAAAGACAGTCTTTGCTATAGTGTCTTGTCTTATCCTTGTCTTGTCTTTGTCTTTTGAGTCTGGTAAAAACAAAAAAGACAAATGAAAAAGACGTGTCTTGCTTCCTTCCATGCCTAATTGGCTTCAAAGACAAGACAAAAAGACATGCCTTGCTTCCGCCCACGCCTGATTAGCTTCGAAGACAAAACCCAAGACATGTCTTGAAAACCGCCAAAAACTATCCCGGGTCCACGCTCAAAAAGGTCCCCAAAAACCAAGACAAAGACAAAAAATTACGATGCATTTTACTCTGTTTTTTGTCTTTAGCCTCGAAAAAGGGGCCGAGCAAAGATTACAGTGTCTTTTTTGTCTTTGAAAGCGAGATAGAGCCACCCTAAGCCACCCCTGGTTGATTGTTTTAACAGCGATGCTCTAAAGTGGAGACAAGACATGTCTCTGGCATTTTTTTTACCCGGAGAAGCGTAAAGCCATTAAAACTTGGCTTCTCGGCAAACAAGGTATATGATACACCCCTTTTGTCTTGTCTTATTAGACTGGGCTACATTAGCGTCCATTGCACAGCCACCGATTTGGGGAAAAAGGACTGAACAACTCGATGCTTTGTTACCCACTCTATAACGGCGCCGCTCCCCATCTCAATTGTGGTAACTGTTTTGACAATCGTTTCATTCTGACCTGAGTTTTACAGTGCCCAAAGCTAGGTCGCGCCTGGGCAAGATGACGTTTCACTACATTGGAGGGTACAATGATAGGCTGATTAGAGGAGTGACCGGATGTGGACCGGAGCACGCAGGTCCACCGCCTGGAAGGCCTGGAAGTCCCTCGGCGGCAATTCGGTGCGGACGAGCCATCGCTTGCCATTGGTTTTTAACTCTACTGCTCGTACCCCTTCCAGGTCACTGAGGACATCGCTGTAGCTACCATCGGCCTTCTGCTCCTTGAGAAGCCTCTGTAGCGCAGCCTCTAGCACCAGGGCCAGAAAGCACACCAGGATATGGCCCCGCACATGGTCTTCAACTCGCAGGAACACCGGCCTTATCTCAAGGCCGCTCTTAAGTTCACGGAAGGCCTGCTCTATCTGCCACAGGTTCTTGTAGTCCAGGGCTACCTCATCGGTAGGGAGATCGGTGTTGGTTCTGAGCACCCACCTCCCATCGTAGCGGGCCTCCTCCTCCCGTATGGCAGCTTCCTTTATCATCAACTCTCCACCAACCAACTCCACAAACCGCCGCAGCCCCCGGGGCAGGACAAAAGCCTTAGCGTCTTTCTTCTTCAGGTCCGCCCGGGTGCGCTCGATAATCTCCTCACGCCGCTTCCGGTCTCGATCTTCAGACTCGCTGTTGTGGCACACCACGTAGCGATTATCTCCCACCCACACTTCTTTCGCCCCGAGATTCTCAGCCACTTTGTGGTAGCGCCCGGCCCGGCTGAGCACCTCATCATTGACCTCGCGGGACTTGCGTAGGCGCATCCCAAAGATGTAGTCTATCTTCTTGTCCGGCTCCGTCTCGTTCGCCCGCTCCATCTCTTCAATGACCTCCTCAGAGACAGCCCCACGGTCGGCCACGATTACCACCCTCCGTATGGGGAAGCGCCGCCTGAGGTCGCCAAGCGCGGCGCGGAAGGCGTTAATATCGGCGGTGTTGCCAGGGAACACATGGTGTGCCACCGGGAAACCGTCCCCGGTCATCACCAGGCCCACCAGCACCTTGACGCAGTCCGGGTAATTTCCAGGGCGACCGAAGGCAACCAGGCCCTCGGGGCCTCGCCCCTCGAAGTGCACCAGCGTGGTATCAAAGAGTACCACGTCCACACCCAGAGAGAAGAGGTCACAGTTACGTACATATAGGGCTTCCTCCATCTTCTCCTTACCCTGCACCAGGTAGTCTAAGGCCCGGTACAACTGATGCAGCTCTACCTGCTCAAAATCCGGCCGGTAGACTTTCTCCCTCATCCAGAGGTAGGTGGCCCGCTTGCTCCCCGGATCCAGCAGCCGGTGTAACACCATAGCGAAGGCTGCTTCGTCTATGGGAAATTGCGCCTCAGTCTCTGCCTGGAGACTCGCCACTTGCTCGGCCAAGCCCAAGTGTTCCCATAACCTGCGGAATACCAGCACTGGCCCATATAGCTTATCCCATCCGCCTCTGAGCGCCTGCACCCATTGGCGTTCCGAGTAGCGAGCCAGGCCCTCTATCAAGCGGTCCAGCCCTCCCCCGGCCTGGAGCACATCCAGCCGCCCCAGGGTGCAGACAAACTCCTAGCGGGCCCTGCCGTTGACCCTCTTGGAGTTAAGCAGATGGAGATAACACCGGGTGCTCCCATCCTTATTGCGACAGACCTGCAGCCGAGTGAACATCTCATCATCACACTACAACATCCTTAGCCTGATTGTCAAGAGGTTTGGCCAAAATCGTTACATCACACTTTTGCGTCGCCCAAAGCTGGGTGCGAATTTCGGTGAAATCGGCCGCTTGTTCGGGGTGAAAACGGCCGGGTGTTCGGGCAAATCGGCCACCCCCTGGCGGCGCTGGACTAAGGTACAGTTTAGCTCACTTTCTTATCGCTTTCAATCGCCTCCTTTCTTTCAGGTCTGGTAGTAGGTCTCCGAGTACGCATAGAATCGCCTCTCATCTCGATCTTGTAAGCGTTGTGCAGCAGCCGGTCACAGACGGCATCAGCCAGGGTAGGGTCGCCGATATTGGGATGCCAATCGCTGATAGGACACTGACTGGCGATAATGGTAGCTCCCGTCTGGTAACGGTCCTCGACCACTTCCAGCAGGTCTCTCCGTTCGCTGTCGGATAGTGGGGTAAGCAGGAAGTCGTCGATAATCAGTAGCTGCACCCGGCTTAGCCTGGCGAGGGCTTTGAGATGGGAGCCATCGCCGCGTGATTGCTGCAGGGTTTCAAACAGCCGGGGTGCCCGCACGTAGAGCACGGTGTAACCGGCGCGGGCGGTGGCGTTACCCAGGGCGCAGGCGATAAATGATTTGCCGACGCCGGCCGGGCCGCTGACCAGTACGTTGTGGCAGGCAGGTACCCACTCTGGACTAGCCAGCTCCAGCATTACCTGCCGGTCGAGTCCGCGGGGCGCTCCGTAGTCGATATCCTCCAGGGAGGCTTCCTGGCGTAACTTGGCCTTCTTGAGCAATCGCCGGAGCCTCAAATTATCGCGGTACAGCTTTTCATCCTGCACCAGCAGCCCCACGAATTCGTCATGGGATAGAGCTGCCTGATTAGAGTCGGCCAGCCTTTCCTCAAAGCTCTTGGCCATGCCGTGTAGCTTGAGGGAATGCAATATGGAGAGTGTTTGTTGATTAAGCACAGCTTGTTACTCCTTTTACCGGTAATACTCCGGTCCCCTGATATTCTGATGCACTGGCAGTCCTGGTAAGTTGTGTTGTTCACCATTGTCCGGATGGCGGTCGAGTCCGGCTGACAGGATAGCCTTCATTGACCGGTAGGAGCAGGTCTTAAACCTGAGAGCCCGTCTGGCCGCCGCTTCGACGCGCACCGGTTCGTATTCACGCGTCAGGTTAATAATACCCATGCATGCTTTGTAGCCCTGCTCCGGGTAAGGACGTGTAGCCAGTATCTTTTCCACCAGCCGGGCGGTAGCCTCTCCGGTCTTGCCCGCCCACTGGATAAACCGGGCCGGATTCCATTCCGCGTAGTAGCGGTGAGAGGGCGGCATATGCTCCTTGAGCGTGGTGTAGCCATTTCTATTGTAAGACCGGACATGGGCAGCTACCCGTATTCCCTTGCGGAAAGCTTCTACAATCGTCGCCGTCAGCCGGATATCCAGCCTCTCATGTAAAAGATGGTAGGGCACACTGTAGTAATGGTGGTCCACTTCGATGTGGTAATTCATCTGCACCATGGCCTTATACCATTCGGCATACTCGTATGGCTTGGTCGGCAGAGGCAGGGCATTGGGCCGGTCTATAGCTTCAAACAGCTCGCGGCGTGATCTCTTCAGCTTTTTCAGGGGACGGTTATTGAGACGCTCCAGGCACTCGCGGATGGCAGCGTTGAGATCGGCCAGACTGAAGAAAGTGCGGTGCCGCAGCACCGCCAGTATCCACCTCTTGGCGATAAGCACGCCGGCCTCCACTTTCGCCTTATCCCTGGGCTTCCTCGGGCGCGCTGGCAGCACCGCGCAGCCATAATGCTCCGCCATGTCCGCATAGGTCGGATTAAGTTCCGGTTCATACTTGCAGGCCCGACTCACACCGCTCTTCAAATTATCCGGCACCAGTACCCGGGGAACGCAGCGAAAATACTCTAACGCCCGCTGGTGAGCGCCGATCCAGTCCGGCAGCGTTTGAGACAGCACGGCTTCGGCGTAGGTATAGTTGGAAGCGCCCCAGACGGCCAGGAACAGCTGGGTGGGAATAAGCTCGCCGGTGGCCGTATCGACGATAGACAGTCCATCGGAGTAATCAATGAACAGCTTTTCACCGCCGCGGTGCTCCTGACGCATGCAGTAATCGAGCTTTTTACGCCACCGCCAGTAGTGCTCACAGAACTGGGTGTACTGGTAACCATCAGGGTGTTTTTCCTTATACTCCAGCCACAACTGGCTCAGCGTCAGGTTGAATTTCCGATAGGTGCGTAATTCATTGTAAATGTGCTCGCAATCCGGCGGCGGTCGCTTTACCACACTCGGTATATGCTCGGTGGGAAAGAGACGCTCTTCTAGCTGGGCTTCGGCAAGCCCTAATGCTTCGGACCATGTCAGCTTGGCTGCCGCAGCCCTCCTGAGATAATCGGCTACAGTGCTCCGGGAGACCCCGCAGCTTCGCGATATTTCTCGCTCGCTGATGCCACAGTCAAGCTTTAAACGTAGAATTTCTTTGATCTTGCGCACGGACAATCTCCTGTTGGCCATGAATCACCTCCAACGGTGATTCTATGCCATTGTATTGTCCGGCGCCGCTTCGCTAAGGGGGTGGCCGATTTCCTCCGAAACGGTGGCCTACTTTGCTCCGAAAGGCCGGCCGGTTTAGTCCGAAAAGGTGGCCGATTTAGTCCGAAAAACGCAGCTGGGAAGCACCTGCCTTGAAGCTAACGAGATGCTCCAACTGTAAAACTCAGGTCTGAGCTACGCTTGTGGGTAATGAACAGGTTAATAACTATCTCGACAGTGATTTGCTTGCTCGTCCTGGTCAGGTGTGGCATACCGCCTACTTCGCCACCCACTCAATCGGCACCGCCCACGTCTCCCTCGCCACCAACGAGTCCTTCCGTTGCGACCCCGACAATAACGATTCAGCCACCAGAGATGGTGGCACACGCTCCTCAATCTACTCAGTTGGTCTCCAGAACATATCGATGGACCTACGGAGGCAAACAATGGACATGGGAACTGCAAATACCCCAGGCACTGTACGATTACTACAAAGGAGTGCCCAGGTCACCCACTCCGAATTACTCAATCTACGTGACCCATCCTTTACAGAGCCCGTACATAGCTCAACTAGCTAACTCAGCTACTCTGGGAAGAAGGGTGCTATGCGCCCCGGAAAGTATGCT
>CAYNGD010000039.1:0-7249 GCA_964396965.1 uncultured Dehalococcoidales bacterium | reverse complement strand
GGCTGGCCGTCCGCAGCATCTGGTACTCTTTGTTGGTCAGCGTCTGGCTGGGGGCAACCACGATGCTGTCACCGGTGTGAACCCCCATCGGGTCGAAGTTCTCCATATTGCAGACCGTGATGCAGTTATCGGCGGCGTCCCGCATCACCTCGTACTCTATCTCCTTCCACCCCACCACCGACCTCTCCACCAGCACCTGGTGGATGGGGCTGGCGGCTAAGCCCGAGGTGGCTATCCTGTCCAGCTCCTCCCAGCTATAGGCCATGCCGCCCCCCGTCCCCCCCAGGGTGTAGGCGGGGCGGATGACCACCGGTAGGCCGATTCTTCGTGTTACCTTCCGGGCGTCCTTCAGGGTTTTGACGGTGGCGCTCTCGGGCACCGGCTCGCCGATTCTGGCCAGAAGCTGCTTGAAGAGCTCTCTGTCCTCGGCGTCACGTATCGTCTGTATTGGGGTGCCCAGGCTTTTTACATTATATTTATCTAAAATTCCGGCATCGGCCAGGTCTACCGCTAGGTTAAGCCCGGTCTGCCCGCCCAGCGTCGGCAGTAGCCCGTCAGGGCGCTCACGTTCGATAATGCGGCCCACCATCTCCACGGTGAGGGGTTCTATATAGACAATGTCGGCGATACCCTCATCGGTCATTATGGTGGCCGGGTTGGAGTTGACCAGCACCGAGGTCACCCCCTCCTCCCGCATCGCCTTGCAGGCCTGGGTGCCGGCGTAGTCGAACTCGGCGGCCTGGCCGATTACGATTGGCCCCGAGCCGATGATTAGGACTTTAGAGGGCTTGGCGGTCAAGATTCTTGCTCCTTCTGATATGTTTGTATTCTTTTATCAAGTTGTCTAAATAACAGACTGGCAAAAGCCAAATACTCTAGAGTATGGAAAGGATTTGTTTGTTCTATTAGCTTATGTGCTTTTGGGTTTCTTATGAAAGCTGCTGCACCTTTGCAAAGGAACATAAAGCCCTGCTGTTCGTCACGGTCAGTTTGATTTTTTAATTCATTAATGCGTATCAGAGGATACTTGGTTATCTTTCTATGTTCTTTATCGTAATCAAACGAAAATACGGCGTTCATTAATTTATCGCCGTCTAGGTCAATCTTTGATATTTCTTTAATGTAATCTATTAAGCCGATGAAAGCATCGAGAATAGCCTCACGATAGTTCGTGGTTGTAAAACAAGCCTTGCTTGCTTCGACAACTCTTGGGTGAAATTGCATTGCATCGAATAGCTGAATGGGCGATTTATTCGTATCTTTTTGCTCTGTCTTTTTTGCAGCAGACTTCGGCTCAATCCCCAATATTTCATGTTTCTGGATTATTGAATCAACTTCTTGCTGAATTCTATGAACTCTTTGTATGTAAGCTCGTTGAATTTCAGCACGAGTTCCTCGAACCGTCTCGGATTTTATGCCTGCGACACGTTTATATTCTGTGGAAGTAGTACCGAATGCTGATTCCAATATGTCCTCGATACTCCTACGCCACAGCACTGATTCGTTGTTATAATAAGGTTGACTTGCTATGTGTACTGCCTCTTTACTTTTCTGCTTTAGCAATTCAATAGCTCTTTGGATATCCATCTACCTCACCCCCTTTACTCCCAACTTTTTTCTTCCCATACCCGCCCGCCCAAAACGGGCTTCGCCCTTCTTATACTTCCTTCCTTACCCCTCCCCACAGCAGTGAGGGGTTTATTCTCTTTCCCCCACCCCATTTAAGGAGTTGATAGAGGTATAACCTCTGTAGGGTGGGAGGGTGGGAAGTAACACGTTCTCTAAAAATCCCCCTATCCATCTATTTCTTCTCCCCCTTCACCATATCCACAAAATCCTTGAGCAGGTAGGTGCTGTCCCAGGGGCCGGGGGAGGCCTCGGAGTGGTACTGTATCGAGAAGATGGGCAGCTCCTTGTGGCGCAGCCCCTCCACAGTGCCGTCGTTGAGGTTGATATGGGTGACCTCCAGCCCGTTCTTGAGCGTGTCCGGGTCAACGGCGTAGCCGTGGTTCTGGGCGGTGATATAGACCTTGCCGGTGGCCAAGTCGCGGACGGGGTGGTTGCCGCCGCGGTGGCCGAACTTGAGCTTGAAGTTGCTGCCGCCGAAGGCGCGGGCGATGAGCTGGTTGCCCAGGCAGATGCCCATCATCGGCTTCTTGTCGGCCAGCTCTCTGACGGTGACCGTGATGTAGTCGAGCAGCTCCGGGTCGCCCGGCCCGGGCGAGAGCAGTATGCCATCAGGCTTTAAATCCAGTATGTCTTTGGCTGAGGTGGTGCAGGGGACGGCGGTGACGGCACAGCCGTTCTGGCGCAGTATGCGCAGGATGTTGTATTTCAGACCGCAGTCCAAGACGACGATATGGTGGTCCGGCGTCGGGCCCTCCGGCTGCCACTGGTAGGGAGCCTCGGTGGTCACCTGCCTGACGAAATCAACCGTCCCGTAGTCGGGCAGGCTTTTGAGGCTTTCCAGTGCCTGCTGGGGGGTCTTCTCACTGGTGATAAAGCCCATCATCACCCCGACTGAACGGAGTTTGCGGGTGATGGCGCGGGTATCCACGCCGCAGATGCCGGTTATATTGCTTTCGGCCAAATACTGGTGGAGGGTCTTCTGGCTCAGATAGTGGTGGGGCTGATAGCATTCCTCTCTAACCACGAAGCCCCTCACCTGTATCTTTTTGGACTCGACATCTATCTCGTTGACGCCGTAGTTGCCGATGAGGGGGTAGGTGGGAACGACAATCTGGCCGGCGTAGGACGGGTCGGTGAGCATCTCCTGGTAGCCGATCATGCTGGTGTTGAAGACGACCTCGCCGTAGCTGTCGGCCCCGGCGCCGAAGGAGTAGCCTTCAAAGACCGAGCCATCGGCCAGGACTAAGATTGCCCGCTTAGTGTCTATCTCTTTGCTCCCTTTGCTTTTATTCAGTTGTTTATCTTCCCATACCCACCCGCCCTCAGGGGCTCCGCCTCTAAAACTTGTTTTCCCCACCCCCAGAGGATGGACGTTTACCTCTCTTTTTTCCCCCTATTTTAAGAGGTATTAATAGAGGTCTAACCTCTATGGGTGGGAGGGTGGGAAGCAAAACGCACTCTAAAGATCGGGCCAGACCTTCCATTATTTTCCCACCCCCGATGACTGTAAGAGTATTCCTTTAAGAGATTTGTCCTTATATACAAATTTTCCCCCGTATATAGTGGCCATAACTTTACCTTTAAGCCTCTCTCCGGCGAGGGGGGTGTTCTTACCCTTGGAGGCAAATTCACTGGTGTCCACCGTCCACTCCAGTTCAGGGTCGAAGAGGGTGATATCGGCGGGAGAGCCAACGGCCAGCGTGCCCAGCCCGTATTTTGGGCCTAAAATCCCGGCCGGCGCGGCGGTGAGCTTATCTATCAGAGTGACCAGGCTTATGTTCCCCCGATGCACCAGCCCCATCAGGCTGCCGAGAGCGGTCTCGAAACCGCTGATGCCGAAGGGAGCCAGGTCGAACGGCTGGCTTTTTTCGGCTGCGGTGTGGGGGGCGTGGTCGGTGGCGATAATATCAATGGTGTTATCGTTAAGCCCCTTAATCAGGGCTTTAACATCCCGTTCCGTTCTCAAGGGCGGACTGACCTTGGCATTGGTGTTGAAACCCCTCACCCTCTCCTCGGTGATGGTAAGGTGGTGAGGGGTGGCCTCGGCGGTGACACGGACGCCCCTATCTTTGGCCCGGCGGATAAGCTCCACCGAGCCCTCGGTAGAGACGTGGGCGATGTGCAGCCAGCCGCCGGTAGTTTCGGCCAGGTCTAAATCGCGGGCGACGATGTTCTCCTCGGCAATATTGGGGATGCCATTGAGTCCCAACTCGGTGGATATTCGGCCCTCGTTCATCTGCCCGCCCCGGCTCAGGGCTTTATCTTCGCAGTGGTCAATGATGGGCGGATTAAAGTCGAGGCTGTATTCCAGCGCCCGGCGCATCAGCTCTGAGGTCGATACCGGGTCACCGTCGTCGCTGAAGCCGATTACCCCCGCTTTAACCAGCTCGCCCATATCGGCCAGATCCCTCCCCTTTCTGCCTTTAGTGACACAGCCGATAGGCAAAACTCTAACCACGCCTTCCGATGCTGCTGTTATCTTGACAAAGTCGACGGTTTTTTTATTGTCCAGCGGCGGCTTGGTGTTGGGCATACAAGCTATAGTGGTAAAGCCGCCCCTGGCGCCGGCTCTGGTACCGCTGGCGATGGTCTCCTTGTCCTCAAAGCCGGGCTGCCGCAGGTGGCAGTGCAGGTCGATAAAGCCGGGGCAGACAATCAGCCCTTGAGCGTCAAGGACATCGCAATTATTTCCGGGCGGGCTTTCTTCCCCCCGCCCCACCCAGGCTATTTTACCGGCGGCAATAAGCAGGCTGCCGGGCATGTCTAAATTCTGGCCCGGGTCGATTAGCCGCCCGTTCTGGATAAGCAGGGACTTCATAATTATTTCTCACCGCCGGCCCTGGCGTAATGGCTGGGCTGGAAACCCTGGGCTTCGGCCTCGCTGGCCGAGTCAAAGATAATCAGGTTCTCCGGCCTGATTTTGGTTGACCAGTGGCTGTCGGCGCTATGGTACTTTTTGCTAACCAATCTGCCCTCGTGCCAGTCCGAGCTGGCCACATATTTGGGATGGAGTTCGTGCTCGCAGTAGAGGCACCTCAGAACCAGCGGGCGGCAGCTTACTATCTTAAACTCAGGCCTGATGTAGCTGGCCTCGCTCTTCTGCACCGAAACGCACCTGGGGTTGGCGCACTTTACCCCGTAGCCCCGCCGGTAATGGGGGTAATGTTTGGGTGGGATAGAGGGCTTTTTCTCTTCAGTGGCTGCCTTTTTGCTGCCCAGCAGCAGGGCGAGCAGCGCCATCCTGACCGGCACCCCACGCTTGGCCTGCTTGAAATAGGCACTCCTGGGGTCGGCGTCCAGCTCGCGGGCGAGCTCGCTGACCCGGGGCAGCGGGTGAAGCACCATCGTCTTCTTGAACTCCCTCTCCTTAAGCAGCTTCTGGTCCACCACCGGGTATTCCTTCTTCAGCTCTTCGCCCTTTTCATCGGCGGCCAACCTTTCCAGCTGCAGCCGGGTGACGTAGAGGACATCGACGCCCTCCTCCAGTTCAACCTGGGCGCTGACGCTGGGTATATTGGCCAGCTGGTGCGGCTTGCTCGGCGCTATATAGACCGCGTCCAGGGGGAACAGCCTCTGCTTCACCCTTTTGTCCAGGTTGGCGTACCTCTCCAGCCTTCCGCCGTACTCGCCGCTGAGCTTGTTCATGACGTACTCGGGCAGCTCCAGCCCGGGGCCAGGGCGAAAGAGTATGGTGGCGCCGAACCTGGCCAGGGCGTAGACCAGCGAGGGTATGGTGCGCCCGTATTTCAGGTCCCCCCAAAGGGCGATTCTCAAACCTTTTATATTCTGTCTCTCCTTCTTGATGGTGTAGAGGTCGCAGAGGGTCTGGGTGGGGTGCTCGTGGCCGCCGTCGCCGGCATTGATTACCGGCACACCGGCGTAGTCGGCGACCACCCTGGCCGCCCCCTCCCAGGGGTGCCTGATGACTATTATGTCGGCGTAAGAGCCGATGACCCTGGCCATGTCGGCGATGCTCTCGCCCTTGGAGAGAGAAGTCGCCCCGACATCGGAGGCGGTGATAACGCTGCCCCCCAGCCGGTGCATGGCCGTCTCGAAGGAGAGCCTGGTGCGGGTGCTGGGCTCAAAGAAGAGGCTGGCCATAATCTTGCCCCGGCAAACCCCGAGCTGCTTGTCCATTGATTCGGCCATCTGGTCGGCCAAGGAGAACACGGCCTCTATCTCGCCGTTGGACAGGTCGTCTATGGTTACCAGATCCCTGTTTGCCATAGCCATAATAGCTCCTTCTTAGATAGCTTTTTTCCTTTAGCCCCTGAGAACCTTCTGGTCAGCGGTGCTGGTGATGGCGACCTCATCTATGTCATCGGTTTCCTCCAGCCTAACCTGTATCTCCTCGTGGCGGGAGCTGGGTATGTTCTTGCCGACGTAGTCGGCCCTTATCGGCATCTCGCGGTGGCCGCGGTCAACCAGCACCGCCAGCTGTATCAGCCGGGGACGGCCCCGGTCGATGAGGGCGTCCATGGCCGCCCTGGTGCTGCGCCCGGTGAAGAGGACATCGTCAACCAGGACGATGGCCTTATTGGCGATGTCGTCCGGTATGTCGGTCTCTTTGACCACCGGCCGCTTGTTCAGTGAAGGCAGGTCGTCGCGGTAGAGGCTAATGTCCAGCGCCCCCACCGGCACCCTTACCCCGGTAAAGCTCTCGATGCTGGCAGCCAGGCGTCTGGCCAGCGGCACACCACGGGTGTGCATCCCGATGAGCATTACCTCCTCGATGACCTTGTTGCGCTCGATAATCTCGTGGGCGATGCGGGCCAGCGTCCGCTGGATGTCTTCCCCGGTCATTATGATTTTGTTTGACATAAAATTACCCCTTGCCTTGGCTGGCAAGGGGTCTTGCGTGCTGTTTTACTGTTTCCTTGCCAGTCTCTCCGGACTAGCTTAAAGGTTTTTATTTTTTAAGCTCTTAACTAAATATTATAGCAGGTTTTTGGCGAGGTTGCAAGGTTTTGAGGCTAGTGGTTTTTCAAAGCCTTTTTTCCCCTCAAAAAGCGGAGATTGACAACAGCCAGCCGCCCCGATACTATTACTGATAGTGTCTGGAAGGAGGTAAGGGAGTTGAGCAACGAGAGCGAAGAGTCCAAGAAAAAATGGGCAATCAGCGGGCTGTTTATTCCGGCGGGCCTGTTTATAGGCTTGGGGATTGGCTGGGCGCTTAACTACGGGGTGCAGGGTCTTTTCATCGGTCTGGGCGCCGGTTTTCTGGGTATGGCGATAGTGCGGCTTACAGCTAAATAGGATTCAGCAGGCAGCCCCCTCCCTTTACCATCTCCCCTCCACCAGTTATAATAGGACGGATACCCCTTTAAAGACTCTATATATAATAATGTAGCCGGAGGTGCAACTTGGCGGCTTTATATGTGACTTCGTTACAGGCGGGGGCGGGCAAGACGGCGGTCTGCGCCGGGCTGGCAAAGCATCTGCAGGACGCCGGGAAAAGGGTGGGCTATTTCAAGCCTCTGGTGGCTGATATTAAAGAGGGGGCGGCGGCGGACAGCGACGCCGAGTTCATCAAGAAGATACTGGCTTTAGACGAGGCGGCGGCTGACCTCTGCCCGGTTATCGCCAGGGAGGGGCTGGCTAGTAAAATAAAGAGGGCCTA
>CAYNGD010000038.1:0-7975 GCA_964396965.1 uncultured Dehalococcoidales bacterium | reverse complement strand
GATACGGTATCACCGATGAGAATATAGTCGGGGGCTACAGGCCCACCGTCACCGTCACCGTTACCTTCGCAGGCGGGAAACACCACCAGTGCCAACAGTGCAATAAACAGTGTGATTAAATATAACCTTCTCACTATTTTACCCTCCCCCTTCTTTAAAATTCCGGGTTTCCCCGGTTATCAACCAGTTCACTATATTTACATAGGCCCTCCTTATTATGAGTGTTATCTTAGGCTATAGCCCTCCTCGCCCCCTTGTCCGGAGACTTAACATGCGGTTATCAATAGGGGAATAGCCCGATTATTCTATTTTTCGCCGCCGTAGCCCGCCGGGGCCGCTTCAGCCAGCGTGCCAGCGCCCATTATTATCGTCATCTGCAGGTGCGGCCGGCTGACATCCTTCCAGGTCAGGGGGCCATGTACTACCCCCTTGGGAATATAGATGGCTGAGGTCTTATTAATCTTGATCGGTGAGTCCCCCACCACGAACTCTATCTCCCCGCCGAGGTCTTCAGGGTTTTTATAGTCGGAACCGATATGGAGGACGAACTCGTCAGAGTTGTCGTGAGTATGTTCGGGAATATGGGGGTTGGGATCGGGCATAGCATACACCCAGCCCATTTCGATATAGACATTACTCCCGGGCACGAGCTCATTGCTCATATAGGTCATGGTAGGATACTGCCGACCTTTGACGTCATCGAATCCGGTTTGTACCTCGTACCTCGGTTTTGTCACCAGGTTCTTGTGATAATCAGCCATTTTCCTCTTTACTCCCTTCCAAAATTTTTTGTACCCTGAATTGAAAATTCGGCTCGGCCCCTTTAATCAACCAGGCCACCCTTCTTCATCGCCGCCGTTATGGCCGCCCCGACAACATCGACCACGGCCGTCCCGCCGTCGATGACGAGGACAGCCCCGGTCATAAACGATGATTCGTCGCTGGCCAGGTAGCTGCAAAGACCGCCCATTTCCGGTGAATCGGCGAAGCGGCGCATGGGTATCTCCTGCGCTATCTGATTGATGAAGGTCTGGGGTTCTATGCCGAGCATCTTGCCGAACTGACCGAAGTCTTCCTCCGTCATATCGGTTTTGACACCGCCAGGGCAAACGACGTTGCAGCGGATGTTCTTACGTCCGTATTCCAGCGCCGCCTGCTGAGTGAGCATAATCAGGCCGGCCTTCGAGCTGCAGTAGGCCGGGTGACTGGGCAGGCAGCGCAGGCCGCCGACCGAGGCAATATTGATGATGGAGCCACCACCCTCTTTAATCATGAGCGGTATTACCGCCTTCATGAGCAGAAAGGGACCGGTCAGGTTCACCTCGATAACCTCCCGCCACAGCTTGGGGTCAAGCTCGGCGATAGGAAACGAGCGGTTTATGGCGGCGTTGTTCACCAGCACATTGAGTTTGCCGCCGAACTTCACCGTCGTCTCCACCATGCGCTTTACATCTTCTTCCTTGGACACATCCCCCGGACAGGTGACTACCGTCTCTGAGGGGAGCGATTTAGCCACCTTTTCCAGCATTTCTTTGCGGCGGCCGGTGATACAGACCTTGGCGCCATCGGCGATAAAGCGCTCAGCGATGGCGGTGCCTATACCAGTGCCCCCGCCGGTTATCAGAGCTACCTTTCCCTTCAGGTTCATATCGGTACCTCCTGTTTTGGAACTTTCGTACCGCTTTCGGCCTTTCTACTTCTGAAGCTTTCCCGGGCCAAACGCGGAGTAATCCAAGTCGTAGAACTGCTTGCAGGTCTCAAAGTAACCTAAGTGCGAGCCACCCAAGACTATCTTGAGCACTACGGCATCGCGGTAATACTTCTCGTAACCGTTTTCCCGGACCAGGCCGAAGGAGCCCATCAGCTCTAAGCCTCGGGAAATCAGGTCGGGCACGGTGCGGGTGATATAGGCGTGCACGGCATGCCCCTTAGCCATCATACTCTCTGTGTTCCACATACCGTAGATATCCATATGGTCATACTGGTGGGCCGTCTCCAGAACGGCGGCTCTGGCCACGGATAAAAACGAGGCCATCTCGCCCAGTATCATGGCTGCGTGCAAGTGGCGGCTGACCGGTTTGCCCCCCGCCACCCTGCCCTCTGTATAGTCAACCAGAACGTCTAGGGCCCCCTGTAGAGTACCAACGGCGTTGGCGGCATTTAAAGCCATGGGGGCGGACACGGCATTGGTGAAAATAAACCAGGCCTCAGGCCCCTGTATCCCCCATTCCTTGGGTACCCTGACATTATCAAAGTAGGTGGGGGTGTTGCGGTCGGCGTTAGCCCCGCACTTTACCTCGAACTCGCCGTGGGAGACCCCATCCCAGGGCTCGGGAACATAGACCAGGGTAAAGCCGTCTATGCCCTTCTTGGGGTCCATGTTGCAGACAACACAGTTGAGGTCGGCAATGCCGGCATTGGAGGCCCACAGCTTGTTGCCGTTGACCACCCACTCGTTGCCCTCAAGCTCGGCCTTTACCTTTATTGTCCTTCCCTCGTTCATCGGGTTCTCGATATCGCAGGCGGAGTCGTCTTCGCTGAAATTCATGCAGGCGACGGCCAGCTCATCACCGGTGAACTTAGGGGCGAACTTATCGAAGACGGCTTTGCCCCAGGCATTCCCCGTCGGCGAAGGAGATAAATAGGCAAGTAGAGCTGGTACCAACCCCCAATCGGTGCAGGCACTGTGGAGGCTTATGCCGTAGTCAGCACGTGACAGCTGCTCCTGTATTAGGGCATCTCCGACCATGGAAAGCTGCTGGTTGCCACCGTAGTCTTTGGGTAGCTTGTTCTTCTGGTAGCCCAGGCCTACCTGCAGTTTCTTCAGGATGGGGGTAATAACCTTTTCGTGGGTGACGTCATCGTCAATCTTGTCGCGGACGGGCATAATCTCCTTGTCAACAAAGTCAGCCAGCGTCTTCTGCATCATCCGCAGCTCTTCATTAACAAAACACTCTGGGTACTGCAATTTATACCATTGACTGGACTGGTCTAACATTTTTACTCCTTTAGTAGATATATTTCGTCCCTCCCCACACCTGCCTATATAAACAAAAAGGGAGTCTTTTCCGTCAAAACTCCCTTTGTTCTAACCAGTTCGTAGTTCTCTACCGGGGGCAGACCCTCCAGTACGGGGCCTTTCTCATTGGTAGCGAAATCGAGGTACTGTTCGTCGGTTACATGCTCGGCCAGGTTGTAGAGTATCTCCTTGGCCATTTTGACGTCCTTTCCTAGAGGTTCTACTGACAAGGGGGCATGTCTAAAAATGACCCCCGAATGTTACTACAAATAATTATGTTTAGCAATACCAAGATTTACAACTGTTGGTGAGGCTCTGGTTCCTTTCAGCGTGTTCCATAGTCTTTTGCCCATGAATGTTACACGGCGCTACACCTTATTCCGGGACTGCACCATCTTAACGAAGGCCTCGACCAGGGCCAGGGCGAACTCAGCGTCCTCAAGGTGACAGTCCAGCTCCTCGATTTCGATTTCCGGCTTCAGCTTTCTCCTCAGTTCCTCAACGAATACCTTGTCTTCTTCAGGGGCATGCAGCACCGAGCCTTCTCTGTCCAGAGAAGACCAGCCCCGGGTCGGGAAGAGAATTTTTACCGGCCCCCTGGCCTTATTCAGTTTCCCGGCATAGACCCCGGCGGCGGCGGTCAGCTCTTCTCGGTTGTAGCGCGTCTCGATACGGGCTTCGTCCTGTTTTAGTTTTTTCTCTCTGGAGGCGTACTTCTCCGGCTGCCTTCGGCTCAGGCTGGCGTTGGTTATATTTATACTGCAGGGGGCAATGACCTGGGGTAGACCTCTCTCCCCGGCGGCTTCAAGCCTTTTCGGCCCGGCGGCGCGGGTACCGTGAAAGATCTCCTCAATGACCCCGGCCGTAGCGATATCTATCACGCCGCTGAAGAAGCCCTGGACTATCAAGTCCTCCATGGCCCTATCGCCTATTCCCTGGGCGTGAAAAGGATAGACCCGGTAGCCCATCTCTTCCAGGTGCTGCTTGACCAGTCGGGCGCAGTTGCTCGACCAGCCGAGCTCGGTTATAGCCACCGATTTCTCAAGCAGGCTGGAGATAGGCTCGCCAGAGCCCTCCAGCACGCCGCACATAGCCCCGGCGGCCCGAACCAGCACGCTCGTCGTCAGCTCGTTGAGCCCGGCAAAATCGACCACGCCCTGCATTATAGTCATGTCCATGGTGTCGTAGAGACGGCGCACCTGGGCTGGAATCACGCCAGGGCAGACGATGATCTTGGGTATGCCGAAGGGGAGCAGCTTCATCACTCTGGCTCCGAAGAGGGCCATGGTGGAACCGCCGATGGCCATAATCCCGCCGACCTTACCTTCGGCGTAGAGCTGCTTGACCTTCTCCGTGGCCCCTTTTTCCATGGCTTGGGTCAACCAGTCCCTGTCTTTGGAGGCCCTGATTTCCTCGATGGTGCTGCCGCCTAAACGGGCGATTTCGTCGGGGCTGACGTCGGCCTTGGAGGGGGGCTGGCCGCCCATGCTGACATCAACGACAATCACGGGGCACTGTTTCTGCTCCAGCTGCTGCTTCAGGAAGAGTATTTCTTCTCCCTTGGTGTCTAGCGTCCCCATAACTATTACCGATTTCTTGCCCAAGCCGCCCTCCTGTTAGTGCCTGTGCTCGGAGTGAAGGCTGTTTCCGAGGTAAGATTGATAATCTTACCCTTGCCCGCCAGGCTGTAGGCCGCTAGTCTAAGATATAGATGGCACCCTGGGTCGCATCAACCCTTATTCTCATGCCGGTTTTGATCTTTTCTGTGCCTTCAAAGCAGTTTACTATTGTAGGTACTTGATATTCCCGCCCCACGATAGCGGTGTGGCTGAGCGTACCTCCTCTATCAGCAACCACACCCTTAACTACACCAAAAATGGGTGTCCAGGCGGGGTTTGTTCCCGGACAGACCAGGATTTCGCCGGGTAGTACTTCGTCCAGTTGCTCATAGGTAAAGATAACCCGTGCCGTTCCCTCAGCCACCCCCGGTGCCCCGCATACGCCGTAGATATCGGCTTTTAGTTCTGGCTTTACCTTGGGCATCTCGCCAACGACGAGTTTGATGATAATTACGTCTCCTGACGGGAGCAGGTCCTTCCCCACGGCTTCATTCATGTCTGCCCTCTCGGTAAATACGGGGGGCGTCTCCTTAAACCTCAACCGCTCCCAGTCCGCACGGCGCCTGTTAGCTATATACTGTAGTTTGTGGAACTCGGGGGCCAGCATAACCTGCTCAATTTCATCGGGGTTGAGAAAGAGGGTGTCGTCGGGCCTATCAATGGTTCCGGCCTGTACCAGTCTCCGGCCTATCCCCAGAAGCCCGCGGCGTATCAGCGCATGACTGTAGAGCTCGCAGTAAAGGTCGTGCTCCTCACTATACGAGCCTGCCTTCCCGCCCAGGTTTATCAGCGCCTTGAGCCATTCCCTTTCTGCCTCAGGTACCTTTTGTAATAGCTCCGCTATTGCTTTTTCTCTTCCCTCAATTAATTCCGCTCTTACCTTATCAAGGTCGAAATCGGCGCCTTTGCCGACGAAAGTCTGAATGACGGAGATAGCAGCCGAGGGCTCCTCAAGCCAGTACGGCTCATCAAAGTCCATCATACGAACCATCCGCCACCCTTCATCCTGAAGGAATGCGTAAAAATCTTTCTTCCACTTCCGCCCGGCGTCACTCTCATCTAGTTTGGTCAGGACATCCTCAGCCTTGTTGTTATTAAACAGGTCGGACAGCCCCGCCTTGACCGCAGCCCGAGCAAACTGGCTCATTTGCTTGTCAACCTGAAACACCTTATTGTCGAAGCCCCGGAACATGTTTTGGAATTCGGGGCTTTCGGAGGTAAGTCCAAAGTGGGCCACCTGCTCTTCAATTAAGGCCAGGGCACTCATTGAGGTGTACATTCCCAGAAAGTGGATTTCCCACATTCTACGATAGGTGCTGATCATGTCCCATAAGTGATGGAGGAGGTCGATATTGGTGGCTTTTTCCAGGTCGAGGGACTTCAAGTGATCATATAAGCCCAATAACTCTTTCTTATAGCCTTCCCACAGCCCGTCGAAGTCCTCAATCCAGGGAACTAGTGCCTCCTTGAATTTGCCCGCGCGTCTCTCTACCTCTTCCTTATCCTGGATGATATGCATGGCCACATAGGTCGAGCCGTCCTTGATTTTTTGGGACCAGCCTTTACAGGTGGGTATACTCAGCGTCTCAGAGGCATACTGAGAGCCAACGGGGTTGGCCCGGCCGTAAAACCAACTGTACATCGGGGTCAAACGGGGCACACTATGCACACCGTCATGAAAATAGGAACGCATCTCAGGCACGTCAATCGCTTCGTTAAAGTCGTAGCCCGGCACCGCATCCCACAGTTTCACCGGTCCCTTTGTCTCTTCTTTCATATCTCACCCCTTCTTTCAGGTAGAGTTAAATTGCTTAAGGCCTAAAAGCCTTGATATTTTTTGGCTATCAATTCAGCGATATGACTAGAGGCTGATTCGACCTTCCTGGCGGCGACCTTGGCCGGACGGGTCTGAACCCAAAAAATGTTGCGGGGAAAGTCTATATCCTGGTCAATAACCCACTCCATGTCCTGCGGCGATGCCAGGGTCTCCTCTACCGATTTGGCCACCCTGGCTATTTCAACAGCCTCTTCATCGAGGAGGCAAGGTGTGCACCGTTTCTCGGCGGGGACATCAGCCCAATCGGCTCCCGCTTCTGTGTAAAAGACTCCCCTCTTTTTATTGCCCGTATGTTTGGCGGCGATCTCAAGGAAGTTCTTTTCCACCTGGAAGGTATCGACGCTCTCCGCTCCGCTCACCACGCCCTCCCCCAGGCCCCAGTTGGCTTCAATGGTAATCTTAGAGGCGTCACCGTCAACCGGGTTTATGGTAAAAGCGATGCCAGAAGCACGGGCATTAACCATTTTCTGCACGGCCACCCCCAGCTCATCCCCGAGGATGGGTAGTCCCTTATTTATGCGAAAGGCAATAGCGCGGGGCGTGAAGGCGCTGGACCAGACCTTTTTTACCTTTTCCAGTAACTCCTCAATCCCGCGCACATTGAGATAGGTCTCAAACATTCCCGGCCTGCTTTCGGTTCCCGCCGAGCGAATAGAAACGGCCACATTTTCGATTCCTGTCTTATGGCACAGCTCCGTATAATAAGAAGTTATACATTCTCTAGCTGAAGGCAGTATTTCTTTCGCCTCAATTACGCTGCGGAGCTTTTCACTCATCTCCTCAAAAACTTGGAGCCCGGCACCTTTGGTCTCGTCAAACTTTTTTATATACGAGGACATTTCACCCTCGGCACCGGTTTCCTTAATAAACTTCCGATACATATCTATTGGAACGGCAAAGCCCGGTGGAACTGCCAAGCCCATTCGAACCATCTCTCCCAGATTGGCACTCTTTTTCCCTACAATATCGTTATGCTCCTTCCCCAGCTCGTCGAACCAATAGATAAGCTTTTTAGAGTGCATATCCTGGAGTCTTTCCCCCCGCGTCGATTATCGACAGTATATAGTAGAGGTTGAGTATAATCAATACCGTGCTTTTAGCTGTAATGAGGTATGGCCCTTAGGCCTCCGAGAAAATACTGTAAAAATCTAAGAAGTCATTAAAATTATTATTAAGTAAAAATATAACCAACGCCGGCCTTCAGCCGAAGACAGTGGGAAAAGTACGCCTCCAGAAAAAAATCAGAACGGGACGAAAATTTTCAGGTAGTAGGCAGGACTTTAAGAACGGCGCGGTTCTTGTAGGCTTGCCTGAGCAGGGAAATAAACTTGGTGCCGATGGAGCGGAGAGGATTATCCCGGTGAACCAACACTTCCACACCTATTTTTATATCTTCTTTAAAGGGCAGTGCCTTCAGCTTGCCACCACGTAGCTCGTCAATAACGTTGTCCTCAAGCAGCAGGGCCACCCCCTGCCCCATTTTGACCAGACTCTTGGCCG
>CAYNGD010000037.1:0-8710 GCA_964396965.1 uncultured Dehalococcoidales bacterium | reverse complement strand
TTATTATAGCGGAGGACTCTAATTCAGGGTATTACTGTTTTCGGGGGAAAGGTCAAGTGCCCTTGTTGCAGGTGCTCTATCGGATCGAATGGGGAGGAAGGGCATTGTCTGCTTCGCGAGCTTGGCTATGGCCGTCGCTTTTTCGGTTTTTGTTGTGTCACCCGTTTGGAACATCATCTTGGTGGTTGGGGTACTGTTCGGTCTGGGCTATGGCGCCTACACTAGCGTGGATTGGGCCCTAGCGTTAGATGTCCTTCCAGACCGGTATTACGTAGCGAGGGATCTGGGTGTGTGGGGATTCGCCTCTACCCTGCCACAGACGATGGCCCCTTTAATAGGGGGTGTTGTGTTATATTGGCTGGAGCCCTTCGGCTGGGGTTATTCAGGTGTTTTTCTCCTCTCCGCTCTGTCATCTCTTGCAGCAGCGGGATTAGTTTGGCGTATCCGATCAGTGAGGTAATTCGGCTGGACGAGTGGTTGTTGTAGAAGCATTCATACCCCTTGACTTCGAATGCGTGCCTGGTATATCGAAAGACTAGTTACCAGGAGCTGTCTCATGGAATGGTTATATGAACTGCTGTCTAGGTTAACTTATGGGGTGAGCTTAGGAAACCCTGCTACGCTGGGCGCACTGTTTTCGTTGGGGATTGTGGGCGACATTGGAGTTCCCCTACTCTTAACAGTAGAAGTATTCCTATTCTTCACCAGCTACAATATTGGCCCACTGTCGACGCAAGTATTGCTCATTGTTCTGATGCTACTGTTGGGAAGGGAGGGTGGGGCAGCCTTACTCTACTGGGTCAGCCGCGTCCTAGGGAGCCCGCTCATTAACCGGGTTGGGAAGCGCTTCCCATGGCTACCTAATCGGATGAAATGGGTTAGGACCAGACTAAGCAAGCAGCCTGCCCTGTCAGTCGCCGTTGTGAGGTTAACCCCAGGTCTGCTGCAGATACCCTCGCTGACTGCCGGAGTCATGCGCCTGCGCTATTTCGACTTCGCTTTGGGCGTAGCCCTCTCCTCGCTCGCCTATGACATTGTGATCATCCTGTTTGGTCTTAGCGCTCGATTTGGACTACAGAATCTAAAAACGAATCCGACACCCTATCTTATGGTGGGTTTCATCATTTTAAGCTCAATAGTATGGCTGGCCCTTTACTTCGCATCGCGGCGAAGTCTCCGGCAATGAACAATCTGGAGAGGTCCAAGGAAGTTATCTACTTATTACCATCGCTTTCGCTATAACAATAAGAGGTAAGGGCGTTCTTTCATCTCTCAAATTGTAATCGCTGATTTTCTGCTTTGTTGGGTGAGTCATTATTCGTGGACCTGATTATCAGTCCGTATTCTTCCCCGGGCTATCGACACGAAAATCCCCACAAAACACAGCGCGGCGCAGATTATGAAAGCTGCCCTTACACTCTTCAGAAATAGCGGATAATACTGTGGAGTGATCTGGACCGGACCGATGAAGATAGAAAATAGCATCAGGCTCAAGACCATGCTAAACATCTGTCCGGTTAATCGCATCGTACCCAGGGTGCCCGATGCCACTGCGTAGTATTTCTTTTCCACCGACGACATCACTGCGTTGGTATTGGGTGACGAGAAGAAACCGAAACCGAGACCAATGAGGACTAGGCTAAGCAGTATAAAAGCAAGAGGGGTGCTGCTTCCTAGAAAAGCAAGCAATGCGAGCCCGGCTGTTGTCAACGCCATTCCGAGAGAAGCGATTATCCGTGGCTCAATCCTGTCGGACAGGTTGCCGGCGAGAGGAGAAAGTATCATCATCACCACCGGCTGTGCGATCAGGATCAAGCCCGCCCTTTCCGGACTGAGCCCATCTATGTACTGCAGATACAGGCTTAATAGGAAGATTACGGCGAATGTGCCGCTGTAGTTTATCAGAGCGGAGAGATTGGAATAACGAAATAGGATGTTTTTGCGGAACAGGGCGATGTTAAGCAGCGGGTGCTCCTGCCGGTTTTCCCAAGCGACGAAGACCAGGACACCGATTGCCCCGCAGATTGCCATGGCCGTACCCGCAATGCCCGGTAGCAGCGATAGCCCCAGCATCAAAATAAGCACCCCGGCAAGGTATATCAAGGCGCCCGCATAATCGAATTTCTCTCCTCTTGCTTCGGCCCACTCGCCTTTCAGGTAAGTTAAGACAAAGCTGATGATTGCCAGACCGATTGCCGCATTAAGGAAAAAGATGCTTCTCCATCCAAGATGTTCCGTTAATAATCCTCCGATAAGTGGCCCGATTGATAGACCAAAATAAGTGGCGGCAACATTAATACCGAGGGCACGCCCGCGCTCTTTAATCGGGAATGCCGAGGTAAGGATGGCGATTCCTGTACCGAATATCATAGCTCCACCTAGACCCCGCATGCCGCGGAATACGATAAGCCATGTTCCCGAATGAGCAGATCCGGCAATCACAGAAGCTATGGCATCGATACTTATGCCGATGAGAAAGATACGTTTTCTGCCGTAAATATCGGCTATCCTGCCGAACGGGACGAGAAAAACCGCTGCTGCCAGTAGATAAGCGGTAGCTACCCAGCTCAGCTCCACCGCGTGCAGGTGCAGTTCACCGCCAAGAGAAGGCAAAGCAATATTTACCGAAGAAGAAGTAAATGGTGTGAGAAAAGAGCTCATGCTGGTTATCAGCAAGACGATCCACTTGTTAATTTGAGGCCTAGGCTGTAGGCTATTCTGGTCGGACATGATGGGTCACCGAATTTGAACCTTTCTCTTGACTTCGCTCCTAGGTTTGGTAAGTCTTGAAAGCAAGCTATTAAGAACCTCAATTTCGTCATCACTGAAACGACTAAGGAAATGTTTTTCCACTTCTCGCGCATGCCCAGGAAGCGCACGTTCGAAAGCCTTTCTACCTTCGGCGGTGATGACGGCATACCATCCCCGCCGGTCATCTGGGCAGTTTTGACGTTCAACTAATCCCGCCGCTGCCATGCGATTTAAAAGCCGGGTTAATCCGCTATTACTCAGGTATATCGACTTTGCCAGAACCTGCATGCGCAGACGTCCATCAGGAGTGCGGCTTAACCAGGCTTAGACATCGAACCAGTTTAACGGGAGATGCTGGCCTTTCTTCATTTTGCGTTCAAGAGTTTGGATAATAATGGAGTGTGCTTTAAGGAAGGTATGCCAAGCCAAGGGCAGTCACATCTTGCCCCCCTCAAACCTCACCCCCTTGGAGATGCGGTCCAGCATCAGGTCAACAATCTTGTCAACCGGTGGCTTGGTCTTGGCGATAACCTCGGGCCGGGTCTGCAGCAGGATGATACTCTCCGGCAGCGGTGCGCCCTCTTCTACTGCCCACTCCGCATCCTGAGGTTTGCCAAAGTGCTCCTCCAGTATCTTGCCCAGCCTGCCTATCTCCCCGGCCTCGTCATCGCTCAGGCAGAATTTATCGGTCTTCTCCGGGGGCAGCTCCTCCTCGGCCACGCCCACCTCTTTGAAGGTCACGTAGCGGGACTTCGGCCCCAGCTTCTTCTCTATTATCTTCAGGTTTTCTTTGTCCAGGATATAGTTATCGGGGGTGGACTCGCCGCTGACCACGCTCTCCCCCAGCCCCCAGTTGGCCTCGATTATCATCCGGCTGGTATCGCCGGTGTTGGGGTCGGCGGTAAAGATAACACCCGCCGCCCGGGCGTTGACCATCCTGAGCACGGCCACGCCGATAGGGTCGCTCTCCAGCGCCAACTTCTTCCGGCTTCTAAAAGCCAGGGAACGGGGGTTAAAGGTGCTGGCCCAGACCCTCTTTACCTTATCCACCAAATCAGAATTCCCGATTACATTGAGGTAGGTCTCGTACTGGCCGGGGTGGCTGGCCGGGCCGGCGGAGCGGGTTGAGACGGCCACCTCGGCGGCGCACCTCCGGCAGAGCTCCTTATAGTGCGAGACTATCGCCTTTTCCATCTCCTGGGGCATGGCCTTGGACTGCACAATCTGGCGTATCTCGGCGCTGGACTGGGTAAACTGCTTTATATCTTTAGGTTTGGCCTCAGCCAGATATTTCCTTATCTCCCCAACCACCCCGGTCATATCCATAAAGTCGCGGTAGGCCTCCACGGAGAGGGCGAACCCGGGGGGTACTCTCAAGCCCATCCTGGTCATCTCGCCCAGGTTGGCGCACTTCTTACCCACCAGGTCGTTGTCCTCCCGGCCCAGCTCCTCGAACCAGGTAACCCATTTCTTGGACACGGTAACCTCCTGCTAGAGCTTCTCGGCCGGCCTGAGAGCGTTCAAGAGATTCTCCGAGGTCGTCACCCAGCCGAAGATAGTCCTGACGTTGAAAATAGTTGCCTCCTGGGTGGTGCCGGGGCCCAGCTGACTTACCGCATCGGTCACCAGGACGGGGAAGTAGTCCAGGAAGAAGGCGTGCCTGAGGGTGGAGTCAACGCAGATGTTGGTGGCGGTCCCGATGAACACCAGGTACTTTATGCTGTATGTCCTTAAAACGATGTCCAGATTGGTGCCGATAAAGCCGTCATGCTTTTGCTTCTGGATGACTATATCACCCGGTTCCGGGGCCAGTTCTTCGATGATGTCAGCCCCCCAGGTGCCGTAGATATAGAGCTTGTCCCTGAGTTCGGGGCGCTGGCGGAGCAGGGGTAACCCTCGCGATTTCCGCCAGAGTGGGGAATTCTGGCCGCCGCTACCGTAAAGGTCAGGGCTGTAACCCATCTGCGTGTATATGACCCTAATCCCCTTCTCCCGCGCCGTCTTAACTATCTCCCGGCAGGGCCCGATGATTTTCGCGGTAGCGGAAATGTCAAAGCCGGCCAGGTCAAAGATGCCACCCCGGTGGACAAAGGTGTTCTGCATATCAACCACGACGACCGCCGTCCTGGAGAGGTCTATCTCCAAGGGCTCCGGCTCGGCCTGGACCGTCACCTGGTTACCAGCCTGGCTCACCACAACTCCTCCCGATTAAACCGGCTACCTTCCATGAACGATATAGACCACACCGAGGTCGCCGTCAACCTTTACCCGGTCGCCGGTCTTAATCTTCTTGGTGGCCTCAACGCAGCCGGTGACCGCCGGAATGCCGTACTCCCTGGCCACGATTACGGCGTGACAGAGAGCGCCGCCGCCGTCGGTGATGAGGCCCTGGATTATCTCGAAGGCCGGTGTCCAGGGGGCGCTCGTCCCCGGTGCCACCAGAATCTCCCCCGGCTTGAGGTCGGCCAGTTTATCTTCGGTCATTATGATGCGGGCGACCCCCTCCACCACCCCCGGTGCCGAGGCGGCACCGTAGAGGTCGGCCTTCAGCTCCTCCCTGACGATGGGGGCCGAGGTGGAGACGGAGATGGTGGCGTCTTTCTTCAACATCTCCTGCACGCGCTCGATATTCCCGTAGAAGGGCTTGTGTTCGAGCTTGAGGTATCGTTTCCACTCCCGCTTGCGCCGGTTGACGTAGCGCTGCAGCTTGACCTTCCCCATCGGTATCATCGCCTTCTCTATCTCGTCGGCCAGCACGAAGTAGATGTCCTCCGGGTCGTTGATAACGCCGGCCTCGGCGAAGCGCCGCCCGATCTCTCTGGTTATCCACCGCCCCATGCCGTGGCCGTAGAGCTCGCAGTAGTAGGTGTGGTCCTCGCTCCAGGAGCCTGCTTTCTGGGCGGCCTTCATCAGGGCCTCAAACCAGCCCCTCTGCTCGGCGGGTACCCTGGCCAGGACCTCTTTTTCCGCCTTCCCCCTCTCCCTGATGGCCCTCTCCCGCCTCTGGTCCATGGAATAGGCCCCCTTGGTAGTTATGGCCACCTTTATCAGGGGTATGCCCAGGCGGGGCTCCTCCAGCCAGTTCGGGGTCGCCCAGTCCAGCATACGCTCGTTCCGCCAGCCGTGGACCTCCAGAAAGTCCTGGTACTCCCTGAGCCACTTCCTGCCGTCAGCGCTCTTGGCCAGCTTGGCCAGCAGCGCCCGGTCGTCCTTGGTGGTGCGGAAAAGCTCGGCGAGGCCGAGCTCATTGGCCCGGTTACCCAGCCGCCATATCTCCTTGTTGAACTGGAACAGCATGCTATCGAAGCCGGCCATCAGCCTGGCGAAGATAGGGTCGGTATGGCCAAAGCCGAGCAGCTCCCGGCACATCTGGTCAAACAGGCCGAAGAGGTAAAAGGCGGGCATCATCAGCTCCATGTGAATATCCCACTGGAGCCGGTCCACCTGCATATAGTCGTCAAAACATTCAAGGAGGTCGATGTTGGCCAGCTTCTTGATATCGGCGTACTTCTTCAGGCCGTACTTTTTCCTGAGCTCTTTATAGGCCTTCATCAGGTCGGCCTTGCGCTTTTCCCACTCAGCGTCGAAGTCCTCAATATAGGGCCTAATCCTCTCCCGGAACACCAGTTGGCGCTGCCTGGCCTCCTCATCCGAGGTCTCAATCACGGTGGGGTAGGGGTAACCATCGATGAACCTTACATCCCAGCCCCTGGTGGTGGGCAGACAGAGCCGCTCGGCACCCCGCTGGACGGCGCGGTAGGCCCACCTCCCCCAGCTCTCGATAAAGAAGAGGGGCCGCCAGGGCGGCGTGCCGTGGCCGACGTCACACAGCCACACCGTATAGTTCTTAAGGTCGTTCTCCTCGTCAAACTCGAACCGCGTTACCCCGTATACCGCTTTCATCCAGCCCTCCTTGCTTTAAGCTAGAGAAAACTTTACCGCAGTACCGGTGCCAGGTCAACTACCACCGCCGATATCCACCAGGTCGCTGATGTTGATTTCCAGCATCTTGACGCTGGCCAGAATGCGGTCAACATTGCGGTCAACCGCCTGAATCCCGCCGGAGATGCTCTTCAGTTCAACCGCCGTCTTCTTCAACAGCCGTATCTTCTCCGCCATGTCACCTATTTTATAGTCTTTAACCACCTACCTGCTCCTTGTGCCTCAGGTCTTTGAACCGCCTAGCCTTGACGGCATAGTGGGGGAGGGTGCCGTAGTCGTGGAACTCCAGATTGTACCTGAGGCCGGTCTTCAGTCTCAGCTGCTGGACCAGCTTCTGTTCAACCGCCCCGACATCGCCCTTAAAACCGGGGGCGGTCTCCACCTTCAGGGATATATTGTCAATATCGCCCTTCTTTGTGACGGTAACCTCGTACTCGTCTCCCAGCTCGGGGATGCTCCTCACCACCTCTTCGATAGCCGTCGGCGCTAGGAGTATCCCCTTCACCTTGGTGATGTCATCGGCGCGGCCGACCACACCGCCCTTAAGCAACCGGAAGGTCCGCCCGCACTCACATCGTTCTATCGGGCTCCACTCAATGATATCCTTGGAGTCAAACCGGATGCAGGGGTGGGCATAGCGGTCAAAGGTGGTAATCACCATGCTGCCCCTCTGGCCAGGCTTGGTGATGGCGGCGCCGGTCTCGATATCCTCTATCTCGAGCAGATGGAAGGCCTCGAGGATATGCAGCCCGGCCTGGGCCTGGCACTCAAAGCCCCAGTGCCCTATCTCGGTGGCACCGACCTGGTCATAGACCTTGGCCCCCCAGGCCTCCTCCATCCGTTTTTTGGTGGCCGGGACACAAGCCCCCGGCTCGCCGGCGGCCGTTATCTTCTTGATATATAAGTCCCTGGCCGGGTTCAGTCCCAGCTTTCTGGCGGTGTCGGCCATGCCCAAGATATAGGTCGGCGTGGCCATAAAGGCAGTGGCCTTTATCTCCTTCATCTTCAGTATCCTGGCCTCGGTATCGAGTATGCCGCCGGGGACGACCTCGCAGCCTATCTTCTCGGCGGCGTAGTGGCCCGCCCAGAAGGCGATATTTATGCTGTAGCCAAAGGGCAAAAAGACCCGGTCGTAGTCGCGGTAGCCGTAGGCGTAGAGGGCGTAAGCCCAGGACTCGGCCGACCACTCCCAGTCCTGCCAGGTCTCCGGGTGATAGACGGGCTGGCCGGTGGTGCCGCTGGTCTGGCGGTATTCGGTCACCTGCTCCAGGGGCACGGAAAGGATGCTGCCGTAGGGGTAGGGTTCTTTGCCCTGCGCCTCCCTCAGCATTGACTTTTCCGTCTTGGGGACTTTGCGTATATCGTCGAATGTCTTGATATCGCCGGGCTCAAGGCCGGCTTTCTTATAAAGGTCACGGTAGAACGGAGAATTCTGGTAAGCCCACTTCAGGATGTTCTTGAACTTGGCTAGCTGGAACTGCCGGAGCTTCTCGGGCGGCAGCGTTTCCAGGACCGGATTCCAGTACTGCTCCTCCGGTTTCATCACTACCTCCTGACTTGAAGTCGCCTACTTCACCCGCTCAAAGGCATAATAGACCCGGTCGCATATCTTGGTCTCCCGCTTGACCTCGATGGGGTGGGACGGGACCTCAAAGACCACCAGCTTGACTTCGTCGCCCTCCTTCAGCTCGCCCTCGGCGCAGTTCACAATGCGCACCAGCAGGTGCTTGAGCGGGCTGTCCTTGCCGAAGTTGAGCCAGGCCATAATCAGCGGCGGGGGAAAACCGATGGGGGCACCGGCCTGGGTCTCGGTGAAGGTGACCACCCTGCCCCTCTGGGGCAGGTCCACCCACTCCAGCTCCTCCGACCAGCACCTGGGGCAGATAACCCCCGGCGGAAAAGCGACGTTTCCGCACTTCCGACATTTGGTGGTGGTAAACCTTCCCTCCCTGAGGTTATCGTAGAACTGGTAGAGCCGGTTAAACTCCCGGGTTTCCAGCGGCCACATATCCATCTC
>CAYNGD010000036.1:0-9468 GCA_964396965.1 uncultured Dehalococcoidales bacterium | reverse complement strand
ACCCCCTACCTTTTGACTGCCAGTCAAACGTTCTCCCAAGTGAACTACGGCCCCGCTAAAGACATTAACTAATTTAGCCTAAAAACGCCCGAAGCGCAACCCTGCGGCTAACCCCTAGCACCGAAGTGGGCCCTGAGGAAATCGCCAATCTGCTGGCTCACCCTGGGGTATTCCCAGCGATAGTCATGGCCGGCCAGCTTAATGCAGCGGCCGAATCTCTCCGGTTTCCCCTCAAGCCGGTATTTAACCCAGCGCAGGCAGGCCATGGGCAGGGTCATGACCAGGGTCAGCAGGTCTCCCTCAATAACGGCATCGGGTGCTAGCCCGTTGTGGTCTATAATCAGCGTCCTCTCGGTAATCACCCGCCGCGGCCGGTGATAAAAGACCACCCCCAGCTCGATGCTGTAAACGCGCTTGAGCTCGGCCAAGCGCTGCATCACCGCGTTGCTGAAACCGGCACCCTGGCTGATGCCAATCAATATCACCCTGAGTTGCTCGATATGCTTGGTGAGGAACTCCACCTCGGCGGCCAGTACCCGGCGCTTGACGGTAAAGAAGCGGAGGTAGTCCCGGACATCCCGCAGGTGCTCCCGCCAGCCAGCGCCGCCGCGAAAGTGCTGGCTGAAAGAGAGCTTATAGCCCAGCCTTTCCAGGGTGGCGCGGATGCCAGTTACCACACTCCTCTCCCAGTGCAGGCAGCTCTCCAGTGGCGAGTTACCCCAGCCACCGGGGTTGTGAATGAGCAGAAAGTCCTTATCCCGGGCATCCTGGTAGATAGCTATCAGGTGCTCGGCAAAGCGGCTAATTTTGGCGGCGTCCTCACCGAAAAGCTGGCGGCCCAGGTGGCGGGCCTCTTCCCAAAGGGAGAGGGCCATATCGGCCAGGTTATCTTCATTAAATTTGGCTAATTCAACCATAATATTCCGTCGCCCTCTTACCGCTGGATTTACCTCTCTGCCTGAGGTAGGTGGTGGCGCCCTTCTGCCAGACCCAGAGGTGGTGGTCGGGGATAAGCCAGCCGGGGAACGACTGCCGCGAGGGATAGACAATAAAGACCGCCTCGGCTACCCGGTTGAGCTCGACCAGGGCCTGACTAGCGGCCTCGACGGTGGGCAGGTGCTCCAGCAGGTGGCTGGCGAAAGCGGCCCCGAAGCTTTTATCGGCAAAGGGTATATGAGTAACATTGGCCACTACCCCCTTGGGGTGGTCGCCCAGTGCCCGGCGGTCAATATCCAGGCAGACATCACCGCTGCCGTGGGCCGGCCGGTTCAGGCGGCGGCGGGTATGGGTGATTCCCCAGGGCCCGCCAGCGACCAGGAGGGGCTTACCTTCCTTGAGGGCGCAGGCGCAGGCGGCCTTATACTGCCGGCTCTTGAACCGGTTCCCGATTACCAAGACCACCAGCTGCCATAAGCCCACCCCGACGACTATGGCCGGGGGGATAAACCAGAGATAGTCCATAATCTCCTATTATACCCTCAAGAAGCTAAATAGTGAAGTCAGCCCGTAGTAGCCGCAAAAGGCTAGGAATAGGCTTTTAACCGCGTTACCAAGGAGGGAGAAGAGGAAAAACTTCGGTGGCGGATAATGGAACGCCCCGATAGCCACCGTCATCGGCAAATGTAAGGGGTTGAATGCCGCTGACATAACAAAGACTGCCCAGGAACCATGGCTGCGTGCCCAGCTCATAACCCGGGTATATAGGCTACGCTTAGTAACGTCACTCTTAGTGCTAATAAATCTGGATAATCCCAGATATGTCTTCCTGCCTCCGTAGCCAATCATGAAGGTGGGTAAGTGTCCCAAACTGGTGCCTAAGGCTGAGGTCAGGCCTACCCATATTGGCGCTAATAGTCCCCACTGGGGGGCTAACACGCCCGAGAGGGTAATTACCAGAAGCCAATAAGGTAAGGGGATGGCTACGAAACTGAAAGCACTTCCGGAGATAAAGGCGATAATGAAAACACCGACCAGACTATAGCCGGCAATGTGGGCGACATTCATCAAGTCGCCCTGGTAACGAACAGCCAGGACACAAAGCGCCACCGTAACAACTATCGTTAGCACACCGAGATAAAAATCTCTTCTCGGCCGGGGTGGCTTGGTTTCCTGGCTCATGCTTTAAGACCCATTTCGCTCACCTTAATTGCTCTATACTATCACAACTTAAGCACCGGCGCTATCCGGTGGCGGTCACCTCGGCCCGTGTGGTTTTCTTAGTTTTAGCCTTCCGGCCGCTAAAGCTCAAGCCCTCCTTGCTCAGGTCAACCCTGATGGTATCGCCCTCGTTAAGTTCGCCGCTCAGGATTTTGGCCGAGAGCGGGTTCTCCACGTAGCGCTCAATAGCCCGCCGCAGCGGCCGGGCGCCGAATACCGGGTCGTAGCCTTCTTTGGCCAGCCAGGACTTGGCCTCATCACTGAGCTCGATGTTGAGCTTGCGGTCAGACAATCGCTGCTGCAGGTCTTTGACCATCAGCTCGACAATCTGGCGGAGCTGCTCCTCGGTGAGCTGGTGGAAGACGATTATCTCGTCGATGCGGTTGATGAACTCGGGGCGGAAGGTCTTTTTCATCTCGGCCAGCACCCGCTCCTTCATGGCCTCGTAGTCCAGCTTCTCGGCCTTGGTTTCTTTAGTGGGGGCGAAGCCCAGGCTCATCTGGCGGCGAATCAGCTCGGCGCCAACGTTGCTGGTCATGATGACCACCGTGTTCTTGAAGTCCACCGTCCGCCCGTGGCCGTCGGTGAGGCGCCCGTCGTCGAGTATCTGTAAGAGGCTGTTGAAGACCTCGGGGTGCGCCTTCTCGATTTCGTCGAGGAGAATCACACGGTAGGGACGCCTTCTCACCGCCTCGGTGAGCTGGCCGCCCTCGTCGTAGCCGACATAGCCCGGCGGGGCGCCGATAAGCCGCGAGACAGTGTGCCTCTCCTGGTACTCCGACATATCCAGACGCACCATGGCGTTCTCGTCGTCGAAGAGAAAACGGGCTAAAGTCCGGGCCAGCTCGGTCTTGCCCACCCCGGTAGGGCCGAGGAAGATAAAGCTGCCGATAGGCCGCCGGGGGTCCTTGAGCCCGGCCCGGCTGCGCCTTATCGCTTCGGAGATGGCGGTGACCGCCTCATCCTGGTTGACCAGGCGCTCATGGATACGCTCCTCCATATGTAACAGCTTTTCGGCCTCGCCCTCGAGCATCTGGGAGACGGGGATGCCGGTCCAGTTGGAGATGAGCCGGGCGATGTCCTCTTCATCGACCACCTCGTCAATCTTCTCCTCTTTAAGCCACTTGGCTTTGGCCTGGTTATAGTCGTCTTCCAAGCGCAGGCGCTCGGCTTTAAGTTCAGCGCTCTTTTCGAAGTCCTGCCGCTGCGAGGCGGCCTCCTCCTCGTTGGCCAGCTGCTTGAGCTTCTGCTCTAAAGATTTAACTTTGGGCGGGGCGCTCTCGGTGTCAATGCGCAGCTTCGAGGCGGCCTCGTCGATGAGGTCGATGGCCTTATCGGGCAGGTGCCGGTCCGAGATATAGCGCTGACTGAGCCTGGCCGCCGCTTCTAAAGCCCCATCGGTAATCTTAACCTTGTGGTGCGCCTCGTAGCGGGGGCGCAGCCCTTTAAGCATCTCGATAGTCGCCTCGATGCTGGGCTCGCTTAGGAAAACCGGCTGGAGACGGCGCTCCAGCGCCTTGTCCTTCTCGATGAACTTGCGGTACTCGTCCATGGTGGTGGCGCCAATGCACTGCAGCTCGCCGTGAGCCAGGGCCGGCTTGAGCATGTTGCTAGCGTCGATGGCCCCCTCGGCGGCGCCGGCGCCGACCACGGTGTGAATCTCGTCAATAAACAGGATTACCTCTCCCTGCGCCTGGCGTATCTCGTCCATGACCGCCTTTAGCCTCTCCTCGAACTCGCCGCGGAACTTGCTGCCGGCGACCAGAGCGCCCATGTCCAGGGCCACCACCTTCTTCCCTTTGAGGGAATCGGGAACGTCATCGGCGGCGATCTTCTCGGCCAGCCCCTCGGCGATGGCGGTCTTGCCCACCCCGGCCTCGCCGACGATGACCGGGTTGTTCTTGGTACGCCGGGTGAGCACCTGCATCACCCGCTTGATTTCGTCGTCGCGGCCGATGACCGGGTCGAGCTTGCCCCTCCGGGCCATCTCGGTCAGGTCGCGGCCGTATTTCTCCAGGGAGCGATACTTGCTCTCCGCCCTGGCATCGGTGACGCGGTGGCCGCCCCGCAGCTTCTGCAGGGCGGTATAGACCTTCTCCTGGTCAACGCCGTGGCGCTTCAAGATAGCCGCCGCCTCGCCCCTCGGCTCGCCGGCGATGGCGATAAAGAGGTGTTCGGTGCCGATGAACTCGTCCTTGAGCCGGTCGGCCTCCTCGCCGGCGGTCTTGATGAGGCTGGCGATGCGGGGGGTGGCGTAAATCTGCCCGGTGTCATAGGTGACCTTGGGCGTCCTCTCCAGGACCGCCTCCAGCTCACCCCTGGCCGCCTCAACGTCAGCGCCCAGCTCCCGCATGATATCGCCGACCAGACCGTGCTCCTGCTGGAGCAGGGCCAGCAGGATATGCTCCACATCCCACTGGCTGTGATGATAGTGACGAACCAGCTCCTGGGAGGCGGCCAACGCCTCCTGAGCCTGTTCGGTAAATCTCTCCTGCTTCATAGTCTAAATCACCTCTCCCAGATTTAAAATCTCATCGCTCTAGAGCCAGGGCTAGCTATTCTCTGACTTAGCCCGTTCCAGCTCCTCTTCAAGCTTCTGGACCTGCCCCCGCAGCTCCAGCATGCGCTGTACCATCTGCATGATAACCTCCACCCCGGCCAGGTTGACCCCCAAATCATCAATGAGGGTCTTTACCCGCTTGAGCTGGGCGATGTCCCTCTCCGAGTAGAGACGGATGTTGCCCCGTGAGCGGGCCGGCTCGATGATGCCAATTTTCTCGTAGTAGCGCAGGGTGTAGGCATGCACCCCCACCATCCTGGCGGCAACGCTTATCACGTAGCGGGGCTCTTTTTCGTCCGAATCTTCCATAAAATCTATTACCTCCCCCTAAGCCGGCCTGAGATCACCAAGCTGTTTGAATAATTCCTTCTCTCTGGCCGAGAGCTTGGTGGGCAGCACCACCCTAACCCTGGCCAGCAGGTCGCCGCGCGACTTGTTGCCCAGACTAGGCATACCCTGTCCGACCAGGCGGAAGGTGCGGCCGTTCTGGGTCTCGGCGGGAATCTTGAGGGCCACCTTGCCCTTGAGGGTGGGCACCTGCACCTCGCCGCCGAGAATGGCCGTCGTCAGCGGCACCGGGACGCCGACATAGAGGTCATCGCCGCGGCGCTCGAAGGTGGGGTGGGGCTTGATGGTGACCTTTAAATAAAGGTCGCCGCCCTGGACGCCCTTGCCCGCCAGCCGGACGCGGGAGCCGGTCCTGACCCCGGCCGGGACCTTGACCTCAAGACGCCGGCCGTCGCTAAAGCTGATGGTGCGGGTGGTCCCCCGGTAGACCTCCTCCAGGGTCACCTCCACCGGGTGCTCCAGGTCCTGGCCCCGCCGCGGCCTGGTCTGGCCCCGGCTGAAACCGAAGCCGCCCAGGATGTCGTCGAATAGGCTGCTGAAATCACCCTCGCTGTAATAGACCCGGCGGCCGCCTTGCCGGCTGAAATCAAAGCCCGGGGCCTGCTGCCGCTGCGCCTGCTCGAACTGGTCGGCGTACTGCCACTGGTCGCCGTACTTATCGTACTTCTGGCGCTTCTCCTTGTCGGAGAGGACTTCGTAGGCCTCGTTTATCTGCTTGAACTTCTCCTCGGCGGACTTGTCGCCGGGGTTAACATCGGGATGGTATTGGCGCGCCAGCTTGCGGTAGGCCTGCTTTACCTCACGCTCGCTGGCAGTGCGGTTAACCCCCAGTATCTTATAGTAGTCCTTGCCGGCCATATTAATTCACCTGCAAAAATATTATAGATGATTTCAAGATATTTGTCAATAATTTGCGAGGAAAGTTAACAAATTATTTTAAATATATTAGGACAGGGGCTTCAGCTTCTCACCGCCTGGATAAAGAGCTCCAGGAACTGGTTCAGGATGCGGGCGGTGGCCCCCCAGATGACGTCGCCCCGGTAGTGATAGAAGTAGCCGGTGACCTTCTGGCCGGCGATGACCTCGGTCTTATGGTGCCAGGACTCCTCGTCCAGCAGCGCCGGAATGGGGGCTTCGATTATCTCGTCGGTCTCCCAGCCGTCCGGCCTAAAGTCATAGGGCCAGGGGATAAGCCCGACGAAGGGGGAGACGATATAGTTAGTCACTAAAGTAACGGTGTCGTCCAACTCCCCCAGCACCTTGACCCTGTCCGGGGCCAGGCCTATCTCCTCGGCGCTCTCGCGCAGGGCGGTATCGAGCAGGCTCTCGCCCTCCTGGTGGGCGCCGCCGGGGAAGGATATCTGCCGCTTGTGCTCCCGGACGTTCTCCGTCCGCCGGGTGAACAGGATATGGACCTCCCCTTCCTTATAATATATCGGCAGCAGCACTGCCGCCGGCACCAGCTTATCATCGGTGATATGCTTCGGGGGGCGGCGGGAAAGGAACTCCTTCAGCTTTTCATCAACCGTCATACGATTTAATAATAACACCGCCCATCTGTTCACTACAAACTCTTGACAAGCGGCACTTCCGTTCTTATAATATTAAGAAACCCCCACTATTTTTACTGGAATGCTTCTTTGAATTCCAAGGTTTGGTTTCCCCAATGGCAAAGTATATCTTTGTGACCGGCGGTGTGGTTAGTTCCGTGGGCAAGGGTATAACCGTCGCCTCTATCGGCACCATCCTTAAGGGCCGGAAGCTATCGGTGACGGCGCAGAAGCTGGACCCATACCTCAACGTTGACCCGGGGACGATGTCACCCTACCAGCACGGCGAGGTCTTCGTCACCCGGGACGGCGCCGAGACCGACCTCGACCTGGGCAACTACGAGCGCTTCATCGACGTCAAGCTCACCGCCGAGTCCAGCGTCACCTCGGGGCAGATCTACAGTTCGGTCATCGCCAAGGAGCGGCGGGGGGACTTCCTGGGGGGGACCATCCAGGTAGTGCCCCACGTCACCACCGAGATAAAGAACCGCTTCAAGCAGCTGGCCGAGACATCCAAGGCGGATGTGGTCATCATCGAGGTGGGGGGCACCGTGGGTGACATCGAGGGGCAGCCCTTTCTAGAGGCCGCCAGGCAGATGAGGAACGAGGTGGGGCGGGACAATATTCTCTACGTCCACGTCACCCTCCTCCCCTATCTCAACTCCACCAAGGAACTCAAGACCAAGCCCACCCAGCATAGCGTCAACGAGCTTAGGCGCATCGGCATCCAGCCCGATATCATCGTCTGCCGCAGCGACTACCCCATCTCGGAAGAGATAAGGAACAAGATATCCCTTTTCTGCGACGTGGAAAGGAAGGCGGTCATCCCCCTGCCCTCGGTATCGACCATCTACGAGGTGCCGCTGGTGCTGGAGGAGGAGGGGCTGGGGCAGCTGGTGGTGGACAAGCTGAAACTAAACCCCCAGCCGCTGGAGTTGGGCCAGTGGCGGGAGATGGTCAACCTTATCAAGACCCCCCGCGAGCCGGTGAAAATCGCCCTGGTGGGCAAATACGTGGAACTGGAGGACGCCTATTTCTCGGTGCGGGAGGCACTGTGCCACGCCATCCTGCACCACGGGCGTGACCTGGAGCTTATCTGGGTGCCCTCGGAGACTCTGGAAAACGGCGGCGACTACTCCGTACTGCGCTCGGTGCAGGGTATCGTCATCCCCGGCGGTTTCGGCATCAGGGGCATCGAGGGCATGGTCCAGGCGGCCACATACGCCCGGGAGAACAAGATACCCTACCTCGGGCTGTGCCTGGGGATGCAGGTGATGGTCATCGAGTTCGCCCGCTACGCCCTGGACTCGGAAGAGGCCAACTCCACCGAGTTCAACCCCGATACCCCCTACCCCGTCATTGACCTGATGCTCGACCAGAAGGGCAAAATCAAGGGGGGCACCATGCGCCTGGGCGACTACCCCTGCCAGCTGCTCAGCGGCAGCCGGGCGGCTAAAGCCTACGGCCAGGATTTAATCTACGAGCGCCACCGGCACCGCTACGAATTTAATAATGAATATCGGGAGAGGCTGGAGAAGGCGGGGATGGTCTTCAGCGGGCTCTCCCCCGACGGTTGGCTGGTGGAGGTGTGCGAGATTGCCGACCACCCCTGGATGGTGGCCTGCCAGTTCCACCCCGAATTCGGCTCCCGCCCCAGCCACCCCAACCCCCTGTTCCGCGATTTTATCGGCGCCGCCAAGGATGTCTTAAGGGAAGGAGCCCAGCCGCCGCTGCCCCTCTCTTCCAGATAAAACAGCGCCCCCTTAAGGAGTAAGATGAACGCCACAAAAAAAATAGCGGTCTCCTGTCTGCTACTGGCAACTCTAATCGCCGTACCCCTGGCCGGGTGCCCCGGGAAGGCGACCTCAATAGACAAATGGGGCGCTATCGATATACTGGTCAGCAAAATAATACCCCCGGCCGCCGCTGGCGCCAGGATTTCGGCCTTTATGCCCTCCCAGCCGCTGGTAAAGGGGGACGTGGTCACCTCGGAGGACGGCACCAACTACCCCCCCATCAATCAGGACACCTGGTTTATCTTCATCGATGACGACCCGCAGGCCTTCTACGCCCACCCCGCCCGCTATGTTTTCATCAATGCCCAAAGCGGGAAATACGATATCTATGACCAGGGCTGGCCGCCGCAGATTAATAACTCCTCGATGTGGGATACCGCCAGTGTGGGGCGGGGACAGCTCATTGAGCTCTGGTCGGTGCTGGGCTTCCCCGGGCCTGTTACCGCCAGTCCCAGTAATGCCCCCAGCGGTGATTACGGGGATGCCCCCGACGGGCAGGACGCCTACCAGGGGGTGACCGGGCGTTACCCCACCCTGTTCAACACCACCAGCAGCCAGCTCGGCCTCCCCGGAGGGCACACCCTGAACATCGGCCAGGAGACACTGGGCTTTAACGTCAGCGCCGAGGTTGATGCCACCGACCCCAACGACCCCGACGGCACACCCAATTTAGTTGACTCCGACAGCGACGAGAGAATCTACATCATCACCGAGCAGAACCAAGCCAGGCTGGCCTTCACCGTGGCCGTCAGCGGCGGCGCCCCCGATACCACGCGCTACGCCAACGCCCTGATTGACTTTGACCAGAGCGGTAACTGGAGCAAAGGCGCCGCCGGGACGGAGTGGGTTACCGTCAACCTGCCGGTGGAGGTTGACCCCGGCAGCTCGGCTACCATAATAACCCCCCTCTTCAACTGGGGCAACCAGAGCCCGCTCGTCTGGCCGGTCTGGATGAGGCTGGCCCTGACCCGGGCTAAAATCGAGGAAAGCCAGTTCGCCAATGTCGGCGGCTGGGACGGCAGCGGCCAGTTTGACTACGGCGAAATCGAGGACTACT
>CAYNGD010000035.1:0-10613 GCA_964396965.1 uncultured Dehalococcoidales bacterium | reverse complement strand
TTGCCGGCTTGCCGCGGACGGTGGTGTTGGTCACCGCCGGGGGCTGGAAGGTATAGATATCCCAGGGCCCGATGCCGAAGATGTTCCAGTAGCGCTCCATCGCTTTCTGTAGGTCTCTGACCACCACGCTGACCTGGAGCACATTCTTTACCTTTACCTTATCGGTAGTTGCCATAGCTGCCTCCTCTGTTTTTAGACCTACTATAAAGGTGCGGCTGAAATATAGCTGCTTTTCAAAATTGGATTCACGTTATATGGAAGGAGGCGTAGTTAGAAGACCGGCCGAGGCTTACAGCCCCAGGTAGGCTTTCTTGATATATTCATCGGTGAGAAGGTTGCAGCACGCCCCCTCCATGACTATGCGGCCATTTTCCAGAACATAGGCGCGGTCGGCTATCTCCAGGGTGCGGGGGACATTCTGCTCAATCAGCAGTACGGTAATCCCCTGCTCGCGGAGGGACTTGATGACCTGGAAAACCTCTATCAGTATCCTCGGCGCCAGGCCGTAGGACGGCTCGTCAAACATGCACAGTTTCGGCCTTGACATTAGACCTCGGCCCATAGCCAGCATCTGCTGCTCACCGCCGCTCAATGTCCTGGCCAGCTGCCCCGCTCTCTCCTTCAGTATTGGGAAAGCCTCATAAATATGCTCCGCTGTCTGATTTCTCAGCTTCCACGAACTGGAGGGATAGGCACCCATCTCCAGGTTTTCGTGCACCGTCATCTCAGTAAAAAGCTTTCTGCCTTCAGGTATATGTGAAAGCCCCAGCTCTACAATGTTGTGGGGATGCATGTGATCTATCCTTGTACCCAGGAACTCCACACTACCTGAAGCCGGATGAATCACACCGGAGATAGTATTAAGCAGCGTGCTTTTGCCGGCTCCGTTGGCACCAACCAGGGCCACTATTTCAGCCTCATCAATCTTTAAAGAAACGTCCCATAAGGCCTGAACCTTGCCGTAAAAAGTATTCAAATTCTTAACTTCCAGCATAGACCTACTCCCCCAGGTATACCTCGATGACCTTTTTGCTGGTGGAGATCTCCTTTGGCGTTCCCTCGGCAATCTTCTCGCCGTGATGGAGCACCATAATCCGGTCGCATACGCCCATAATGGCCTTCATGACGTGCTCAATCATGAAAATGGTAACCCCATTATCCCGAATGCTGGTTACCAGCTGCATAGTTTCGGCTGTTTCGGTGGGGGTCAGGCCGGCCATCAGCTCATCAAGCATCAGCAGCTCCGGTTTGGTGGCCAGCGCCGCCGCTACCTCAAGACGCTTCTGGTTGACCAGGGTCAAATCTCGGGCCGGCAACGTGCTCATCGCCGACAGGCCGACAAAATCCAGCAGCTCCTCAGCATCTTTTTCCACCGTCGATGCCGCAGACTTCGGCGCACCGAATAGCCCTCCCAGCTTTACATTCTGCTGGACCAGCATATTAGGGAAAACCTTGACCGACTGGAATGTCCTGGCTATTCCCCTCCGGCAGATTTGATAAGGCTTAAGCCCGGAAATCCTTTCGCCTTTAAACTTTATTACCCCTGATTTGAGAACAAGGGCGGCCGATATTAGATTAAATAGCGTTGTTTTACCGGCCCCATTAGGGCCAATAAGACCGAAGATTTCTCCCTGGTCAACGTGAAAATCAACCCTGGATACCGCCGCCAAGCCCCCGAAGTACTTGGTTACCTTTTCACCTTCAAGTATTGGCATGTTGCCCTCCCAGCCTTCGTCTCCACAGCCTCTGTACCAGTCCCGTCAACCCGTCGGGCAGGTATATTATAACCACTATTAACACTATACCAAAAGTGAGCATATAATAGTAGGGGAACTTGGTCAGCAGCAGTTCTTCGGTGTAGGCAAAAAGGGCCGCGCCTATTACCGGGCCGTAAATCTGCCCAATACCACCAAAGATAGCCATCATAACCGGCAGAAAAGAGTTGAACACGCTAAAGGCGACATACGGGTCAACATAAGTCCATCTGGTGGCTATAATCGCCCCAGCCGCCCCCATAAAGAAGGCGCTGACGGCGAAGGTGATAACCTTCACTATGGTCACATTAACACCCAGATGAGCAGCCGCTTCCTCGTTCTCACCGATGCTCTGCAGGGCCATACCAAATTTAGAGCGTCTGATGAGGTAGTAGACCAGCATCAGCACCGCGAAGATACCCAGCATGATCCAAAAGATAATGTTGTTATTTTCCAGTACGACGAACCGGCCGCGTGTACCGGTTACGGTAATCTCCCAAAACAGCATAACTTGTTCGATGAGCACAACGAGCCCGAAGGTAAATATGGTAAAATATATGCCCTTCAGCCTCAGGGTTATCGCGCCGACGAAAAGGGCGATTAAGAAACTGATTACACCACCGGCAACGACTGCCGCTAGCAGTGGTATCTTGCCCCCAAGTATGGCCATGGTATATATACCCACACCGAAAAATGCCGCTGGCGCCAGTGAAATATAGCCAGTAGGACCGGAAAAAAGAGTCCAGCTCACGGTAAGGATGATGTACATGACGATGGCGGTGAGCAGTATGATGGTATAAGCCGAGCCATAGAAGGGTAAGGTGGCCAGCAAAACTAAAAGGATGATGCTGATTAACCACCCTAGGCCCGACCTATTGAAGATAGCACGGAAAAAATCCATTCTCTATCTCCCCAAAATACCCTTTGGCCTAACTATGAGCAGGAGCATGAAGAGAAAATAATAGGCAACCAGGGCCAGGGCTGGCTGAAAGGAGCTCACTATGCTGCCGATAAGACCCAGGATAAAGCCGCCGATGAAGCTACCCGGGATACTGCCCAGCCCACCAAGAACAATCACGATGATGGCAATTATGGTATATTCCAGGCCCATAACCGGGTAAATCGGGTAGCACATGCTGATAAGTGTGCCGGCGAAACCAGCCATTACCGCACCAAGACCAAAGCATATAGCCAAGACCAGGTTAATGTTTACCCCCAAGAGTCCAGCCGTGTTCGGGTCCTGAGCGGCGGCCCTGATGGCTTTCCCCAGGCGGGTGCGGACTAAAAAGATATAAAAGACGATGCCTATAATAACGGCAAAGATAAGGGCTATCAAACGATTGGCGGCGAATACCGCCCCCAAAAAATTGATACCAAAGTTATAATAGGAGTACGCCCTCATATCACCACCCCATATCTGCAGAGCCACATTTTGGATGATAAAGAGGAGACCAAAAGCGGCTAACATGGAATTGCCCTCGTAGGCGCCCGGTGATGGTGCGGTTACTCTAAGACGGGTGAACAAAGTCCGCTGAACCGCAAAACCGATGATGAGCACAATAGGACCAACAATAATCAGAGAGAGCAACGGGTTAAGCCCAAAGGCAGTGTACATCGCCCAGGTGATGAAGGCGCCGAGCATGATAAATTCGCCGTGGGCTATGTTCAGCACCCGGGCAACGCCGTACTGCAGGTTGAGGCCCATAGCGATTACGGCGTATAGGCCGCCCAGCAGTAAACCATTAATTACCACACTAAGGACTGATGCAAGCATAATGATAAATTCCAGTCTTTAATCAATTACAGGGGCAGGCTGTCTAGAAAGAACAGGGTACTGCAAGCGATTATCTCACTCCTAGATAGGCCTTTCTAGACAGCCTGCTTGTTATTTCTCAAACTCCTAATCTTAATTTCTTAATGTCTAGGGTGCTGGCCAAGGCGGTTTGGGGTAGACGAAGTCAGCGGTAGCCACATAATTGGGGAGTACATCCGTAACCCCGTCATACCCTACGATTTCACATGCCCCGTTCTGCCACTGGCCAACTTCACCAGTATGGGACTCCTTGGCCATAAGTCCACCACCGTCACCGAATACCGTGAAGTAGGTGTCTCCCAGGATCGTCTGAAAGTGCTGCGTAGCGAATATCTGTCTCAGGTCGTCCTGGTTGGTGTTCCCTGCCATCTCCACCGCCTGCTTCCAGTACTCATAGGCGGCCCAGTAGAGCGGATGACCCCACCAGTCGTTGATGTCCTCGGGCTTGCCTGTGTAGAGTGTATCGTACATCGCTGCCATGGCTGGATTCGTTTTGCGGTTAGCCGTGGCAAAAAAGGTTATTCCCTCCACCGCCGGGCCAAACGCCGTGTGGTAGAACCCGAAGTTGGCCCCGGGGCCACCGACAAAGGCCTTGGGGTTATAGCCAAGGGCGATCATCGTCCCGGTAAGAGGCAGTACCTGGTCGGGATAGGCAAAGGCACAGAGGGCATCGGCACCGGAGGCCTTGGCATCCTGCACTACGGGCGCGAAGTCTTTGAGGTCGGCGGGGAGGCTCACGTTGCCGAGAATCTTGATTCCCACCCGGCCGAACTCGGTACCGGCCACACCGGAGTACTCAATGCCATGGAGGTCGGCGATGTAGGTCACGTAGGCCGTCTTAATACCGGCTTGGGCCCACATGTCAGCCAGGATCGGCAGTTCGTACCAGTCGGAAAAGCTCAGGCTGATGAAGGAGTAAGGCAGACTGGGAAGTGAATCCTTGATGGTGGTGGCACCACCCTCGGCGGTCAGCAGTACATAGTCGTACTTGTTGGCGATAGGGGCCTGACCGAAGACAAAAGAGGTGCCGCAGGAGGGCCAGAGAAAGTCCACCTTGTCCTCCAGAATCAGCTTCTCCGTCAGTCTGGTCATCGTGCCGACGTCACTCTTATCATCGTATATCTTCAGCTCTATGGGCAGCTTTTTGCCATATTCGCTCAAGTAAATCCCGCCGTCAGCATTCCACTGGGCAACCAATGTCTCGTAGATTGGCCGGAACGCTGAGTCGCGAACAATAGTCTGGTAGCCGGTGAGGGGCGTGGCCATACCAATAACGATTTTATCCTTGGTTGGTGTGGTTGGTGGAGGGGTTGTGGTTGCCGGCTTGGTGGTTGGTGGAGCTGTGGTGGTTGCCGGGGTTGTCGGACAGCCGATAGCAATCAGACTGATAGCTAAGAGTAACGCTAACGGGATAAATAACAACTTCTTGCTCACTTATTTTTCCTCCGTTAACCTCCTACTAATACAGGCTGTCCAATAAGCTCTAAAAGGGTGATTTTTTGAAGCTAACTGTTTTTCTCCTCAAAGCTAGGTTACCCACTTATTGGACAGCCTGAATAAGTTTAATGTCAAGACTTTGGCCACGGTGGCTTGGGGTAGATAAAGTCGGCGGTAGTCTTGTAATTCGGGAGGTCATTATTAATTCCTGTATATCCTACGATTTCACACACTCCGTTCTGCCACTGACCTATCTCACCGGGATGGCATTCATAGGCCATAAGGCCACCGCCATCACCAAACATGGTAAACCAGGTCGGTCCCAGAACTGTATCAAGTTTCGTGGTAGCAAGCACGTCTCTTACTGCCTGCTGGTCAATTTTTCCAGCCTTCTCCACAGCCGCCTTCCAGACGTCCAGTGCAGCCCAATAGAGTGGATGCCCCCACCAGTCGTTGAGGTCTTCGGGCTTGCCATCATAGAGCTTATGGTACATATCGGAGATTTCGGGTGACGTGTCGTAGTTAGCGGTAGCAAAACAACATACTCCGTCCACCGCCGGGCCGAAAGCCGTGTGGTAGAACCCGAAGTTGGCCCCGGGGCCGCAGATGAAGGCATTGGGGTTATAGCCAAGGGCTATCGCCGTACCGGTGACCGGCATTACCTGGTCGGGATAGCCAAAGCAGCAGAAGACATCAGCCTTAGACTTCATAGCATCCTGTATTACTGGGGCGAAGTCCTTGAGGTCGGCGGGAAGGCTCACGCTTCCGAGTATCTGAATTCCATTCTTCGGGAATTCAATACCGGCAACACCGGAGTACTCAATGCCATGGAGGTCGGCGATGTAGGTTATATAGGCCGTCTTGGCGCCCTTTTCAGCCAGCATTTTGGCGAAAACCGGCAGCTCGTACCAGTCGGAAAAACTAAGGCTGACGAAGGTGTAGGGTAGACTATACAGTGAGTCCTTGATGGTAGTAGCACCACCCTCGGCAGTCACTAGTACATAGCCGTACTTGTTGGCGATAGGGGCCTGACCGAAGACAAAAGAGGTACCACAGGCGGGCCAGAGAAAGTCAACCTTGTCCTCCAGAATCAGCTTCTCCGTCAGCCTGGTCATCGTGCCCACGTCACTCCTATCGTCATATATCTTCAGCTCTATGGGCAGCTTTTTGCCATATTCGCTTAAATAAATCCCACCGTCAGCGTTGACCAAGGGAACCCATGTCTCGTAGATTGGCCTGAATGCCGAGTCACCAATAATGGCCAACGGGCCGGAGAGAGGCCTGGACATACCGACAACGATTTTATCCTTGGTTGGTGTGGTTGGTGGAGGGGTTGTGGTTGCCGGCTTGGTGGTTGGTGGAGCTGTGGTGGTTGCCGGGGTTGTCGGACAGCCGATAGCAATCAGACTGATAGCTAAGAGTAACGCTAACGGGATAAATAACAACTTCTTGCTCACTTATTTTTCCTCCGTTATAAGGCGTTATCATTATAAAGATATGGTTTCGATAAGCTTAATCAAGTCTTATCGAATAAAATATCACATATTCTCTCCCTCCTTTTCATTTTTTATAGTCTCCGCTATTTTATTAAATAACTATTAAAAGGAATTCAAAATCTTATAACACGGGCTTAAGATTTTGTCAATCCCCGCCTCTGGCGAGAGTATAAGCTACAACCGCGGTTTTGTCAATACAATGCGCTCGGATTTTATATCTAAAATTTATTTTTAGCGATTTTTGCAATCAGCCCCCCTTCTGTGTATAATCAGCAAGGAGGAAGCTATGGAAAACAGGATAGCTATCTTTATTGATGGCAGCAATCTGTACCACGCCCTGCGAACTAACTTCAAACGCCACGACCTCAATTTTACCGAGTTCACCAACAAGCTCTGCGGCTCCAGGAATCTGTTCCGGATATATTACTACAATGTCCTGCAGGACCAGGTTCAATGGCCTGAAGGCTATCGGGAGCAACAGGAGTTCTTTGATATCCTGCGCAAAGCACCCTACCTGGAGGTAAGGCTAGGCGGCACCAAGGTGACACAGGGAGTCTCCGTGGAGAAGGGCATAGATATTATGCTAGCTACCGACCTCCTCTATTTTGCCTGGAACGATTTTTACGATGTAGCCCTGCTGGTAAGCGGTGACTCCGATTTCGCTTACGCCCTCCAGGCGGTCAAGAATATGGGCAAACACGTTGAGGTAGCCTACTTCGAGAGGGGTGTATCCAAGGACCTGCTGAATGTAGCCGATAACTGGCACTTTCTCAACCGGGGCTTCTTCAAGAGCCTGTGGGTGAGTAAACGCCGCGGCCGGCGCAGGAAAGGCGGCGGGGAAGGCCAAAGCTCACTTTGAAAATCCGGCGCCTACCATAGTAAAATGGGCTGTTAAGCCATAAAGCACGAAATCTTCGGAGGTTCAAATGGAAAGGCTAGAAGTATTAAGAAGGTCGGATATATTCCACTACCTGGATGAGAATGAGCTCAAAGTAGTGGAGAAGATGTGTACCCCGGAGGTGTTTGAGGCGGGTACAATTATATGCAAGCAGGACCGTGAGGAGCACAAGATATATGTCATTGAGGATGGGCTGGTGTCCATACTCCTTGAGCTTGGCCCAACCGATAAGCGGCAGATACAGGCCGCCTCTAATTTCGAGAGCTTCAGCTGGTCAGCCACGATACCTCCCTTCCGCGCCACCGCCACCGCCAAGGCCCTGGAAAGAACCAAGGTGCTGGCCTTCGAGGGTAAGGAACTACGCGACCTGATCTACACCAACCCCAAGCTCTGCGCCGAGATTGCCGGAGGGGTAGCCTACGTAATTGCCCAGAGGCTACGGGCGTCATTTACCCAGTTGATGGGTTGTACTTATCAGGACTAACCCTCGGGTATCATAACCGTTACAGGGAGAACCGGCTTCTGCTATAATCCAGTCTGGTGCTTTATAAGACCTCTATTGCCTTTGAGCGATAGAGCAAGACTAGAAGGAAAGAGCTTAAAGTTGGGAGACACAACAATGGAAGATTCTACGACAATCACCTCTATGATGGCTGAGAAACGGGTGTTTTACCCGCCAGAAGAAATCAGTCAAAAAGCCTACATCAAGAGTATGGAGGAATACAAGAAGATTTACCAGAGGTCTATCAATGACCCTGAGGGCTTCTGGGCAGAGCTGGCGGAGCAGCTAAGCTGGTTTAAGAAGTGGGACAAGGTGCTGGTGGAGGACTTCAAGGAAGCCAAGCACGAGTGGTTTATCGGCGGTAAGCTCAATGTCTGCTATAACTGCCTGGACCGCCACCTTCTCACCTGGAGAAAAAACAAGGCCGCCCTCATCTGGGAGGGAGATATCGGCGAGACCAAGACCCTCACCTACCAGGACCTGTACTACCAGGTCTCCAAGTTTGCCAACGTGCTCAAGAAGCACGGGGTCAAGAAGGGTGACCGGGTGGCTATCTACCTGCCGATGATACTGGAATTACCCATCGCCATGCTGGCCTGCGCCCGCATCGGCGCCGTTCACAGCGTGGTCTTTGGCGGCTTCAGCGCTGAGGCGTTAAGAGACAGGATACGGGACTGTGGGGCCAAGCTGCTCATCTGCGCCGATGGCTACTACCGCGGCGGCCGCATAATCAGGAGCAAGGACAACCCCGATGTCGCTCTCACCGAATGTCCCGATGTGAAGAGGGTCATTGTGGTCAAGCGGGCGGATATCGGCGTTAATATGGAGGCCGGTCGTGACTGCTGGTGGCATGATGAGATGGCCGCCGAGGATATCAAGCCCTACTGTGAGCCGGAGGTCATGGACGCTGAGGACCCGCTGTTTATCCTCTATACCAGCGGCAGTACCGGCAAACCCAAGGGAGTGCTCCATACCCAGGCCGGTTATCTCCTGTTCACCTACCAGACCTTCAAGTGGATATTTGACGTCAAGGAGGAGGACACCTTCTGGTGTACCGCTGACATCGGCTGGGTTACCGGCCATAGCTACATTGTCTATGGGCCGCTGTCCTTCGGTGCCACCGGTCTGATGTTTGAGGGAGTCCCCACCTACCCCCACCCGGACAGGTTCTGGGATATTGTCGAAAAATACCGGGTCAATATCTTCTATACCGCCCCCACCGCCCTCCGCTCACTGATGAAAGAAGGTGAGGAATGGCCCGCCAAGCATGATTTGAGCTCACTACGTATCCTTGGTTCCGTTGGTGAGCCGATTAACCCCGAGGCCTGGATGTGGTATCACAATGTCATCGGTAAGGGAAGGTGCCCCATCGTTGACACCTGGTGGCAGACCGAGACCGGCGGCATACTGATTACCCCGCTGCCCGGGGCTACCCCGCTCAAACCGGGCTCGGCCACCTTCCCCTTCCCCGGGGTGGAGCCGGTAGTTCTTCGGGAGGACGGCTCGGTGGCCGACGTCAATGAAGGCGGCTACCTGGCCATAAAGCGTCCCTGGCCGGGCCTGATGCGGCGGGTCTACGGCGAGCCGGAGAGGTTTAAGAAGACCTACTTCCTCCAGTTCCCCAGCGTCTATAGTGCTGGAGACAGCGCCAAGGTGGACAAGGACGGCTACTTCTGGCTGATGGGCCGGATAGACGATGTTATCAAGGTATCGGGCCACCGCATCGGTACCGCCGAGGTGGAAAGCGCCCTGGTATCCCACCCGTCGGTGGCCGAAGCCGCTGTGGTGGGCACACCCCATGAAGTTAAGGGGTGGAGCATATACGCCTTCGTTACCCTCAAGGTGGGGGTGGAAAAGACCGACGCTCTGAAGAAGGAGCTGGTAACCCACGTTCGTAAAGAGATTGGGCCCATAGCTACCCCGGATAAAATCCAGTTTGCCGATGCCCTGCCCAAGACCAGGAGCGGCAAGATTATGAGGCGGATACTGACTAAGATTGCCTCCGGCGATGTCGATAACCTGGGGGATACCAGCACCCTGGCCGAGCCGGCGGTGGTCGGCGTCCTGGTCAAGGAGAAGGAGTAAAGAGGCTAGATTTTCGGCTGCCCGAACTTTTCCCGGACTCTATCAAGGGCATCGTCACGCACAAAGTAGCGGTGTCCCTTTGACCGCTCCAGAAGCCCTTCAGCATACATGTTGCGGAGCAGGCGGTTAACCGCAATCAGCTTGAGGTTGGTATCATCGGCTATTTCATTGGAGGAGGCCCTCTCCGCCTCAAGGCCAAAGCGGAGGAGCATCATTGCCTTTCTCGCCACCAGGTAAACCAGAATCTTCAGCTCGTTGCCAAGGCCGAGCCATGCCTCCAGAGGTCTGATGTTGCGGGCTTCCCGGTCAAGCCTGACGTAGGGTGACAGAATTTCAGCCACCAGCTTCCGGTCCAGCTTTTTTGCACCTATAACAAGGGCTTCCAGTTCGTCATCCATTGCCGTCTTCTCCCCTTAATGGAGCGGGAGACGGGACTCGAAACCGCGACAACCTGCTTGGAAGGCACATGCAATAAAAGGCGGGAACCCCCCGCCCCCTTTCTCTGATATTATAACTTGCGAGCTATCTGTGGTCAACCAGAAACCTTAAGGGTACTGCACACTTCTGAACTATACAAAAAGATTTCCTAATAAATTGTCAAGGTCTTTTTGACCTTTTAGCCCTCCTA
>CAYNGD010000034.1:0-11961 GCA_964396965.1 uncultured Dehalococcoidales bacterium | reverse complement strand
CTGCCTTCGACCCGGAGAAGGTGAAATACTGGATGCCGGTTGACCTCTATACCGGTGGCGCCGAGCACGCCGTGATGCACCTCTTCTACGCCCGCTTCTTCATCAAGGCGATACGGGACATGGGGCTGGTCGATTTCGGCGAGCCCTTCACCCGCCTCTTCAACCAGGGTATCATCATCGCCCAGAAGAGAAAGATGAGCAAATCTAGAGGTAACGTGGTCAATCCTGATGACTATGTCGCCGAGCTGGGCGCCGACGCGGTGAGGGCCTACCTGATGTTCATCGCCCCCTGGGAGCAGGGCGGCGAGTGGGACGACCGGGGCATCAGCGGCATCAGCCGCTGGCTCAACCGGCTCTGGGGACTGGTCTTAGGCGGCTATCAATGGAACGAGTCAGCCGGAGGCCAGGTCAGGGCGGAGCGGGAGCTGGAAAGATTAAGCCACCAGACCGTCCGCAAGGTGACTCAGGATTTAGAGAGGCTGCGCCTCAACACCATGATTGCCGCCCTGATGGAGTTCACCAACCAGCTGGCTAAGGTCAAAGAGGAGGGCGCCGTCAGCGCCACCGCCTGGGAGCTGGCTACGGATAACCTGCTCCTGCTCCTGGCCCCCACCGCCCCCCACCTGGCCGAGGAGCTCTGGCAGAGGACGGGTCACCAGTACAGCATCCACAACCAGAGCTGGCCCGGCTGGAACGAGAAACTGGCCAGGGAGGACGAGATTACCCTGGTGGTTCAGGTCAACGGCAAATTGAGAGACCGCATTACCGTCTCGGCCTCGGTCACCGAGGACGAGGCCAAGAAGCTGGCGCTTGAATCCCAGAAGGTCAAGCCCCATATTGAAGGTAAAGAGATTGCCCAGGTGGTTTATGTCCCCGGGCGGCTGGTCAATCTGGTGGTAAAGTAAGAAAAATCCAGATGTATTATAATAAGGGATAGTATGAATATAGCCTTTATCGGCGGGGGGAATATGGGGGAGGCCATGCTGGCGGCGGTAATTGAGGGCGGCTTGGTCAGGCCGGAGGCCATCTCGGTCAGCGATGTCAGCCAGGAGAGACGAAAAGCGCTGGCTCAAAAATACGGGGTGGCGGCCATGTCCAGCAACCTGGAGGCTATCTCAGGCAGGGAGATAGTGGTGCTGGCGGTCAAGCCCCAGAACCTGGCCGGGGTCACCGCCGAGCTTGGCGGCAAATTCAAAGCCGGTCAGGCGGTGCTCTCCATCATCGCCGGCGCCAGGATAGACACCCTGTCTAAGGGGCTGAAGCACAATGCTATCGCCCGGGCCATGCCCAACACCCCGGCCCAGGTCGGCCAGGGGATGACTGTCTGGACGGCCACCCCAGAGGTCACCGGGGAGCAGAGGGGGCTGGTGGGGGCTATTCTGGGGGCGATGGGCGTCGAAATCTACGTTGACGACGAAAAGTACATAGACATGGCCACGGCGGTAAGCGGCAGCGGCCCGGCCTACTTCTTCCTGATGGTCGAGGCGCTGGTCGAGGCGGCGGCGGCCATCGGCCTGCCCCGCGATATGGCCCAGCAGCTGGCGGTGCAGACCATGCTCGGCTCCGGCCACCTTATCGAGAGGTCGGGGGTAGCGCCGGCGGAACTCAGGAGGAGGGTCACCTCCCCCGGCGGCACTACCGCCCGGGCTATTGAGCAATTTGAGAAGGGGCAGTTTACCGAGCTGGTCAAGCGGGTGGTTCAAGCCGCCTACGATAGGGCCAGGGAGCTGGGCTAGGCTGCACCAGTTAACTTTAATTAACTCTTCCCCCCAATTTCCCCGGAGACAATTGACAACTTTTCAGAGAAATGCTATGTTTCATACAAATCAGACGTTTTTTCCTGGTGAGGAGGCTTTATGGAAGGCAGAGATAGCTGGCATGAGTTTAAGTGCTTCGGCTCGGCGACCGTTGGCTCCCGGGGGCAGGTGGTCATACCGGCCCACGCCCGCAAGGAGATGGACATAGAGGTAGGGGCTACCCTGCTTGTTTTCTCCGGGCCCGGGGGGAGGGGGTTAATCCTGTTCAAGGCTGATGCCGTGGAACAACTGATGAAGATGGTTAGCGAACAGCTGACCACTGTCGAGGGGTTATCGACCAGCCGGACACCGTCCAAGGCTGGTAGTAGCAGCTCCCGGGGGAGAAACCGATGAGAATAAATAAGGCAAAACTATGGCCAATAGTAGCCGCCTCAATCTTAGTTCTGTCCCTGGTCGGAGTTACCGCCTGCCCGTCGTCAGGAAACGGGGGGTCGGCTGATGTCGAGCTGGTCAAGGTGGTGCGGGGCGACCTTACCGTTACCGTCAGCGGCAGCGGTAATATCAGCGTCTCCCAGGATGCCAGCCTGGCTTTCGGTACCGGCGGCACGGTGGAGGCGGTAAACGTCGAGGCCGGTGACCGGGTGAAGAAAGGTGACGTGCTGGCCAAGCTTGATACCGGCGCCTTGGAGCTGGCTCTAACCCAGGCCCAGCTAAACCTGGCCACGGCAGAGTACAACCTGGATAAAGCCCAGCAGATATACGCCCAGCCCGACCTGGCTACCGCCCGGGCGGCGGTGACCAATGCCCGCTCCTATCTGGAGTATGCCCAGTCTCAGCTGGATCAGGCCAACTCCCCAGAGCAGCTAGCTTACTGGCAGAACGAGGTCTATCAGGCCGGGGTGGAGCTGGCCTCCGCCGAGCAGCGGCTGGAGGAGATGGAGGCCGGCGGTGATTCGGCCGAGGTGGCTTTAAGGCGGCTGGAAGTTGCCGCCGCCCGCCAGGCCCTGGAGCAGGCGCAGAAGGACCTGGCCGAGGCCACCATTACCGCCCCCTTTGACGGCACCGTCGGTGCCGTCTATGTTCACGAAGGCGATATTGTCCCTCCCCCGACGGTATCGCCGACGGTAGCTATCTATCTCATTACCCCCACCAGCCTGGAGCTTAAGGCGGAGGTGGACGAGATTGACATCCCCCAGGTAAAGGTGGGCCAGCATGCCAATATTGATGTTGATGCCATCCCCGATAAGCAGTTTGAGGGCACGGTGACTTCAGTCAGCCCGGTACCGAAGATAAATGCTGGCCTGGTGGTCTACGATGTCACCATCAGCCCGGTTATCCCTGCCGATTCCGGGGTAATGGTGGGCATGAGTGCCACCGCCGATATTATGACAGCCGAGAGCCAGAATACCCTGCTGGTGCCGGAGCGGGCTATCGGCCATGACCAGGACGGCAATCCGGTGGTAGAGGTCAGTGTTAACGGCCAGCTTGAGCAGAGAGAGGTGGTACTCGGCATCAGCGACGGCCTTAATACCGAGATTTTATCAGGGGTTAGCGAGGGCGAGACGGTGGCCGTGGAGAAGCGCGCTACCACCGGAGCGGGCGGGCTCTTTTAGGCAGCAATATGGCAATGATCGAACTGGACAATATCACCAAGGTCTACCGCATGGGCGAGGTAGAGGTTTACGCCCTGAACGGGGTGACCATCTCCATCGAGCAGGGGGAGATGGTCTCCATCATCGGCGCCTCCGGCTCGGGCAAGTCCACCATGCTCCACGTTCTAGGCTGCCTGGACCGGCCCAGCTCGGGGAGCTATCTCCTCGACGGGAGGGACGTCAGCCGCCTCAACGATAACAGGCTGGCCGAGCTGAGGAACAAAAGGTTCGGCTTTGTCTTTCAGGACTTTAACCTGCTCTCACGGGCCACCGCCCTGTCCAATGTTGAGCTTCCCTTAGTCTACGGCGGTGGCCGTAACAAGCACGTTAAGGCTATGGAGGCGCTGGAGCGGGTGGGGTTGGCCAGGAGGGCCAGGCACAAGCCCACCGAACTATCGGGCGGCGAGCAGCAGCGGGTGGCTATCGCCCGCGCCCTGGTCAACAGCCCCAGCCTTATCCTGGCCGATGAGCCTACCGGCAACCTGGACAGCGTCTCCACTAAAGAGATTATCGCCATCTTCCGCCAGCTCTACCAGGACGGCATCACCGTGGTCATCGTCACCCACGAGCCGGAAATTGCCGAACAGACGTCGCGTGTCATCCGCCTCCATGACGGCAAGGTGGCCAGCGATGAGAGATTGGACCGGCAATGAGGAAGTTTCTGGAATCGTTAAACATCTCCGTCAGGTCGCTCTTTTCTAACAAGCTGCGCTCGGTGCTGACCATGCTCGGCATTATCATCGGTGTTGGCGCCGTCATCGCCATCATGGCTGGGGGCAGGGGCATGCAAAACTACGTTACCTCCACCCTGCAGGACCTGGGCACCAACGTGCTCTACGTGCAGCCGTCTAATCCGAATGCGCCGGGGGCTGCCGCTCTTTCCCCCAATTACGCTAACGCCAGCCTTACCCTTGGTGATGCCGAAGCCATCGCCCGCATCCCCGGGGTGGGGGGGGTAGCCCCGACCAACGAAAACTTTGTCGAGATTACCTTCAGCGGTGAGAAGCTGAACTCGGTGATAGAGGGCAGCACCCCCGAATTTCAGGAAATCTTCAATTATCAAGTGGCTGATGGCCAGTTTATTACCGAACACAATGTGGCTTCCAGGGATAGCGTGGTGGTGCTGGGGAACAAGACTGCCGAAGACCTCTTCGGTAGCGAAGAGGCGGTGGGCCAGAAGATCAAAATCAATGACAAGCGCTTTACCGTCATCGGCGTGCTGGCCACCAAGGGCGGCGGTTTCTTCGGCATCAGCTTTGATGATATCCTGATAGTGCCGATAACCACCTACCAGACCCGGCTCTTTACCCAGCGCACCCCCACCGGCGAAGATGCCGTCGGCTCAATCGGGGTTCTGGTGGAAGGCCCGGAGTATATGGATATCGTCAGGGACGATATCCAAACTACCCTGGATAAGCGCCACCGTATCGGAGCCGGTGATGAGAGCGACTTTGCCATCGTCAGCCCGGAGCAGATGATAGGTATCTTCTCCAGTATCACCGGCGTGGTATCTATCTTTCTGGCGGCTATCGCCAGTATCGGCCTGCTGGTGGCCAGCATCGGCATAATGAATATCATGCTGGTCTCGGTCACCGAGCGTACCCGTGAGATAGGCGTCCGCAAGGCGGTGGGTGCCAAGCGCCGGGACATCCTGCTGCAGTTCCTGATTGAAGCCGCCGCGCTGAGCCTGGTCGGCGGTGGTGCCGGTATCGTCTTCGGCTGGTTGCTATCGTTGGCTATATCCTTTATCGCCACCCTGGCCGGCTTCCCGCTGCAGGCATCACTGTCGCCGGTGCACGTGGGTATAGCCTTCGGCGTCTCACTGGTTATCGGCCTGGCTTCGGGGATATACCCGGCAATGAGGGCGGCCAGGCTCAATCCGATTGACGCCCTGCACTACGGATGAGGTGAATATGAACTGGCTTGATATTGTCATTCTGGTAGTCCTGGCCATTGCCGTCGTCGTTGGGCTCAAGTTCGGGCTGATAAAGATGGTGCTGCTGCTGGCGGGTATCATCGTGGGGGTGGTCCTGGCCGGCCACTACGCCGGGCCCCTCGGCGAGCGGCTCACCTTTATCTCCTCGGCAGGGGTGGCTAAGGGGGTGGCCTTCGCCATCATTATGATAGCGGTGCTGGTGGCGGCGGCGATAGCCGCCGCTCTGCTCACCTGGGCGGCCAGGCTGGTCATGCTGGGCTGGGTCAACCGCCTCGGCGGGGCTATCCTCGGCCTGTTTCTGGGGGCGTTCTTCTGCGGGGCGCTGCTGGCGATGTGGGTCCACTTCCTGGGTATGGCTCAAGTTATCGCTAATTCGGCCATAGCCACGGTACTGTTAGACCGCCTGCCTATGGTGCTGGTGCTGCTACCCAGTGAGTTCGACGGCGTGCGCGCTTTATTCCACTAGGCCTTAGCCTGGAACTTCTTTCTCAGGGCTTCGGCCACGTGCTCGGGGACCAGGTCATGAATGTCGCCGCCCAGGCTGGCCGCCTCTTTGAGCAGGCTGGAGCTCAGGAACTGGTACTCCACCCGGCTCATCAGACAGATGAACTCCAGCTCCGGGTAGAGCTTCTTGTTCATCATGGCCATGTCGAACTCACGCTCGAAGTCGGCGCTCATTCTCAGTCCCCGCACCATGGCCTGGGCCTTTACCTTCCGGGCGAAGTTGACGGTCAGCCCGCCGAAGGACTCCACCTCGACGTTGGGCAGGCCGGTTATGGCCTTTCTTATCAGCTCCACCCTCTCTTCGGTGGTAAATAAGAGAGGCTTGTTGGGGGTCTCGAAGACGCCGATGATCAGCTTGTCAAAGAGTTTAGCCGCCCTGGTGGCGATATCAAGGTGTCCGTTGGTGATGGGGTCAAAGCTACCGGGATAAATGGCGACGGTCAAGGCTTGGCCTCCTTTCGGTAGACGGTAATGCTGCTGTCACCGTGGCGGCGCTCTTTGGTGGCCTTGAGTGGGGGGTAGCTTTGGGCCAGGGGGAGGCGGGAGGAGTGCGTCACCACCACGGTGGTCTCTCTGCCGACCAGTCTGGAGGTGGCCAGCCGCTGTACCAGCTTGCCGATAGCGCTGTCGGCGTAGGGCGGGTCAATGAGTATGAGGCTGTACTCTCCTTCGAGGGAGGAGAGGGCTTTGGCCACACTGGAGCAGTGGACACGGGCCCGGTCGGCGAAGCCCGTTTTGGCCAGGTTTTCCCGGATGGTGCGGCAGCAGTTCGGCGCCTGGTCAACGAAGTCAACCCACCCCGCCCCCCGGGACAGGGCCTCGATGCCTAGGGAGCCGCTGCCGGAGAAGAGGTCGAGCACCCTCGACCAGTCGGCGTCGGTGTTCTCCAGTATGGAGAAGATGGCCCCCCGGACCAAATCGGTGGCGGGGCGGGTGCCGGTTCCCCGGGGCACTTTGATGTGGCGGCCTTTGGCGCTGCCGGCGATAACTCGCATCATTTTTTTGCTCCCTATTATGATATTAGTTTATTTAAACAAGGTCAACACGCCCCCCAATTTTTAACCAGCGTTTTATTTCCCATACCCACCCGCCCAAAAGGGTTTCACCTCTTTGACTCTGTAACCCCTCCCCAAAAGAGAAATATTCTTTCCCCCTGTTTGAGGAGTTGATAGAGGTCTAACCTCTGTGGGTGGGAGGGTGGGAAGCAAAACAACGGGTGAAATTGCCTAAGTCAAAAACTTATTTCTAGCGCCGAAAACGCTTGCCCCAAAAAGTCTAGTGTGCTATACTGATACCCGCCGTAGAGAGAAAGAGGAAATAGTAATTGCTATCTGAGTATGGCGATATCGGTTTGCTGCTGGCGCTGGCCATTTTCTTTGCCGTTACCACCCTTCTCCTCCCCTTTTCCCTCAGCCTCCCAGCGCGCCTGACCATCTACTTCCGCCGTTTTCAGCGCTATCTGGAGACCCGCTACCCCTTTATGACTAAATTCGTCCCCCCCCTGCCCAGATTTCCTAAATTCATGCAGGTTGTCCCCTATCATCCCAGCCCGACCAAGAGCTCCACCTTTGAGTGCGGCATGGAGACCATCGGCCAGGCCTGGGTCAGGTTCAACTTCCGCTACTATTTCTACGCCCTGGTATTTATCGCCCTTGACGTGATGGTGGTCTTCATCTACCCCTGGGCGGTGGGGCTAAAGGGGCTGGGGCTTTTCGGTTTCATCGGGATTCTGGTGCTGATATTCGTTCTCTTCATCGGTTATCTCTACGCCTGGAGGAAGAAGGTCCTGGAATGGAAATAGAGGGGGTCTATTCCAGCCGCCAGCTGGACAAGGTCGAGGGCAGGCGGATAAACGAGCTGATTGCCCGCTCTCAGCAGCCCATCCCCGACCCCGACCGGTGGCTGGACGAGGAGCTGGAGCGCAACATCCTGCTGACCTCGGTGGACGCCTTGCTCAACTGGGCGCGCCGTTCTTCCCTCTGGTCGGCGGTCGCCTTCCCGGCCTGCTGCGCCTTTGAGTTTATCGCCACCGAGGCCTCCCGCTTCGACCTCTCCCGCTTCGGCATGGAGATTATCCGCGCCTCCCCCCGCCAGGCCGACCTGATGATTACCGCCGGCACCCTTACCTGGAAGATGGCCCCCCAGATAAAGAGAATCTACGACCAGATGGCCGAGCCGAAGTGGGTCATCGCCATGGGGGCCTGCGCCATCAGCGGCGGCATCTTCGCCTCGTCTTACAGCGTGGTGCCGGGCTATAACCGCATCATCCCGGTTGATGTCTACGTGCCGGGCTGTCCCCCCCGCCCCGAAGCCCTGATTTACGGGATAAGGATGCTGCAGCAGAAGATAGCCAGAGCAAGTCTTATCGCCGAGGATAAATAGAGGATGACGTTAGCCCTTTCCGGCAGTGATATTGCTAAACAGATAGAAGAGAAGTTTCCCGGTAGCGTGGCGGAAGCCACCGGCCAGGGCCTGCTGGTCGAGGCCGGAGCGCTGTTTGATGTAGCCGCCTATCTAAAGGAAACCCCCGGCCTTGACTTTGACTACCTCACCCTGATTACCGCCGTTGACTATCTTGACTGCTTTGAGGTGGTCTATAACCTGACCTCAATCAAGCATAACCACAGCCTGGTGCTGAAAACACGCTGTTATGACCGCGATAACCCCACCCTGCCCTCGGTGGTCGGCCTGTGGCGGACCGCCGATTTCCAGGAGAGGGAGGTCTACGACCTGATGGGCATCAGCTTTGAGGGGCACCCCAATCTAAAGCGCATCGTCCTCTGGGAAGGCTTTGAGGGGCATCCTTTGAGGAAGGATTTTCTGTAATTAAATGGAAACCACCCAGACCAGAGAAATAGTTGTCAACACCGAGCCCTTCGTGGTCAATATCGGCCCGGCCCACCCCAGCACCCACGGCGTCTTCCGCATGCGCACCACCATGGACGGCGAGGTTATCGTCAATATGGAGCCGGTCTTCGGCTACCTCCACCGCGGCATTGAGAAGCTGGCCGAGGAGAGGACCTATACCCAGGTCATCCCGTTAACTGACCGACTGGACTATTTAGCTTCAATGAGCAACAACCTGGCCTACTGCCTGGCGGTGGAGAAGCTGGCCGGTATCGCCGTGCCGGAGCGGGCGGAGTACATCAGGGTTATTATGGCCGAACTCCAGCGCATCGCCAGTCACCTGATAGCAGTGGGCGCCTTCTTAAATGACTGTGGCGCCTTTATGACTCCCCTCGTCTATATGCTCCGGGAGAGGGAAAGAATTTTAGACCTGTTTGATATGGTCTGCGGCCAGCGGCTGACCTATAACTATATGAGGGTGGGCGGCGTCAGCCAGGATATCCCCGAGGAGTTCTTACCGGCTCTGGCCAAGTTCGTTAAGGAGATGCCGGGCTGGATTGATGAGTATGACCGCCTACTCAAAGAGAACGAGATACTGCTGGCCCGGGCCAAGGGCGTCGGCATCCTGCCCCCGGATTTAGCCATAAATATCGGCGCCAGCGGCCCGGTGCTTAGGGGTAGCGGGGTTAAGTGGGACATCCGCAAGACCGACCCCTACTCCATCTATGACCGCTTTGAATTTGATATCCCCACCGGCGCCGCCGGCGACTGCTACGACCGCTACCGGGTCAAGATTGAAGAGATGCGCCAGAGCCTGCGCATCTTAAAACAGGCGATGAAAGACCTGCCCGAAGGTGAGGTCAGGGGCGAGGTGCCCTATGTCATCCGCCCGCCGGTGGGCGAGGCCTACGGCCATATTGAGGCCCCCCGCGGCGAGCTGGGCTTCTATCTGGTCTCGGACGGCTCCATCGCCCCCTACCGCTGGCACGTGCGGGCGCCGACCCTCATCAACCTGACGGCCTTGAGCGATATGATGCGGGGCTGGAAGATAGCCGATGCCATCATCATCTTCGGCAGCATTGATATCTGTATGGCGGAGGTTGACCGCTGATGGCGATGCAGATGTTGCCCCCGAACTGGCCCGGCAACTTCTGGGCGCACTGGGCGATCTTCGCCGTGGCCATCCTGGTCTTCGTGCTGCTCTTCGTTATGGGCTTTATCTGGTTCGAGCGGCGGGCGATGGCCATTATGCAGGCCCGGCTCGGGCCCAACCGGGCCGGCCCCTTCGGTCTTCTCCAGCCGGTGGCCGACGCCCTCAAGGTGATGCTCAAGGAGGACATCGTCCCCACCACCGCCGACAAGCTGGTCCACTGGCTGGCGCCAATAGTGGCCTTCGTGCCGGTGCTGATGGTCTTCGCTGTGGTGCCCTTCCAGGGTGGGGCCATACTGGCCGACCTCAATATCGGCATCCTCTACGTGGTGGCCGTAAGCTCGGTGACCACGGTGGGAATATTTATGGCGGGCTGGGCCTCCAACAACAAGTATTCTCTGCTGGGGGCGATGCGCCAGGTGGCCTCGGTGGTGAGCTACGAGATACCGGTGGTGCTCTCCATCGTCGGCGTGATTCTGCTGGCCGGCTCTTTATCCATGCAGCAGATAGTGGCCGCCCAGAATATCCCCTTCATCCTGGTCCAGCCGCTGGGATTTCTGCTCTTCTTTATCGGCGCTCTGGCCGAGATAAACCGCGCACCCTTTGACCTGATGGAGGCTGACTCCGAGATTGTGGCCGGCTTCCACATCGAGTACTCGGGGATGAAGTTCGCCCTGTTCTATCTGGTGGAGTACGCCGAGGCGCTGGTGGTATCGGCCATCGTCACCACCCTCTTTCTGGGCGGCTGGCGGGGCCCGGTATTGCCCCCCTGGCTCTGGTTCCTGGTCAAGGTGGTTATCGTCTTCTTCGTCATCGTCTGGGTGAGGACCACCGTCCCCCGGGTCAGAATCGACCAGCTGATGGCGCTGGCCTGGAAGTTCCTCTTCCCGCTGGCGCTGCTCAATCTGCTCATTACCGCCGCCGAGATTCTGGCCTGGCCGGCGGTATCGCTCTGGGTTTTAGTCCCGATTAACATCGCTGTCATGATAGTCCTGGTTCTTTTGTGGTCGAGTTTGTTCAAGTTAGGCTGGGGTAAAGTTGAAGTTTGAACATTACGGAATAGGCATCGCCAAGGGTTTAATGGTGACGGTAAGGCACCTGCTGCGGCGCCCGGTGACCACCCAGTTCCCTGAGCAGCGGCTCAACATCTCCCGCCGCACCCGGGGCAACGAGCTGGTCTGGAGCCGGGAGAAGTGCACCGGCTGCGGCACCTGCGCCAAGGCCTGCCACATCGGCGCCATTCATATCACCACCTCGACCAGCCTGGTCAACAACCGGTATGAGGTCCAGAGATACGAGGTCGATACCGGCTACTGCATCTTCTGCGGTCTCTGCGTCGAAGCCTGCCCCTTCCAGGCCCTGTTTATGAGCTACGACTACGAGCGGGCGCGCTACCGCCGCGGCGAGCTGTTTCAGGACAAGGAAAGAATGATGGAGACGCCGGAAAAGAGGGTCAGCGGCTACTTCTACCCCGAGCGTGCCGCTGCCCTGCCCAAGCAGAGCCTGCTGCTGGACAAAGACAGGGGGAAGCGTTAGTGGTCGCCACCGTTGCCTTCTGGGTTCTGGCGATAATCGCGGTGCTGGCGGCGCTGGCGGTGGTGCTGGTGCGCGATGTCTTCCGGGCCGCCCTCAGCCTGGTGCTCTGCTTCCTGATGGTGGCCGGCCTCTACCTTACCCTGAGCGCCGACTTTCTGGCGGCGGTGCAGATATTGATTTACGTCGGCGCCATCTCGGTGCTGATTATTTTGGCGATTATGCTCACCCGGGAGGTGCATCGGGGCAGCCCCTCCAGCCGTTTCCGCCTCCCCGCCTTCTTTATCGCCGTATTATTCTTTGCCGTTATCGCCTACGCCGTGCTCAACACCCCCTGGCAGCTATCAACTAACACGCCTCTGGCGCCGACCACCCCGGCCATCGCTGGCCTGCTCTTCGGCCAGGGAGGCTTTATCCTGCCGGTGGAGATTGCCCCGGTTCTGCTGCTGGCGGCGATTCTGGGGGCTATCGTTCTGGTGAGGGAGAAGTAAAGATGGTAGGTCTGGAGCATTATTTAATACTATCGGCGGTGCTGTTCTCCATCGGGCTCTACGGCGCCCTGGCCAAGCGCAACGCCGTTAT
>CAYNGD010000033.1:0-13142 GCA_964396965.1 uncultured Dehalococcoidales bacterium | reverse complement strand
TCAACGGCTCGGTGGTCAACGTCTATAACGGGGAGGTGGAAAAGGCCTCCGTCCTTATCAAGGGGGAGAGGATAGCCTACGTTGGCAACGATGTCGGCAAGGCTATCGGCCCCTCAACCCAAATCATCGACGCCAAAGGCAAGACGCTCATCCCCGGCTTCATTGATGGCCACACCCACATCGACAACATCTACTCCGTAAGCGAGTTCCTGAGATACGCCATGCGGGGCGGTACCACCACCGTCATCACCGAGAACTCCGATATCGGCTCACCGCTGGGTTATGAGGGGGTTATCCAGTTCCTGAGGTCAGTCCAGAATCAGCCGATAAAAATCTTTATCACCGTCCCGCCCCTGGTCACTCTAAGCAAGGTAACCGAAGAGCACGCCATCACCGTCCCCCAGCTGCGCCGGCTGCTGCGGAGAAAAGATGCCCTCGGCCTGGGCGAGCCCTACTGGGGCAATGTGGTCAACGGCAACCGAAGGGTCCTCGACCTCATCGCCGAGACGGTAAAGCGTGGCAAGAAGGTGGAGGGACACAGCGCCGGTGCCAGCGGCCAAAAGCTCCAGGCCTATGTCTCAGCCGGGGTCTCCTCCTGCCACGAGCCGATAAGCGCCGCAGAGGTCAGGGAAAGGGTAAGATTAGGGCTTTTTATCCTGATAAGGGAGGGAATGGTCAGGCGTGAGCTGGAGGCCATCGCCCCGATTAAGGACGACGATGCCCTGCTTAACCGGCTGGCCATATCCACCGACGGGGTGGCGCCGGGGCAGCTCATCAGCAACGGCTATATGGAGTTTTTAGTCCAGAAGGCGATTAACCTCGGCTTTGACCCGGTGCGGGCGGTGCAGATGGCCACGATAAATGTCGCCCGGCACTTCGCCATTGACGATGAAATCGGCGGCATCGCCCCCGGCAAGTACGCCGACATCGCCGTCATCCCCGATCTAAAGACCATCAAGGCCGAATACGCCATCAGCAACGGGCGGGTGGTCGCCCATGACGGCCAGCTGCTTGTCAAACCACGGAAACACCGCTACCCAAGGTCAATGTTGAACACCATCCGCCTGGAAAGGGATTTTACCACCGATGACTTCGCCATCCCGGCCGAGGGCAGCCAAGCTAAGGTGAGGCTGATAGACCAGGTCACCAATCTGGTCACCCGGGAAGCCGTGATAGATATGCCGGTGACGGACAGGCAGCTAAAAGCCGATGTCAGCCAGGATATAATAAAAGTAGCCGCCATCGAGAGGGCCTATGGTACGGGCCAGCGCTTTACCGCTTTAATCAGGGGACTGGGGCTTAAGCAGGGAGCGATGGCCACCAGCACTGCCTGGGACTGCGGCGATATCACCGTCGTTGGCGCTGATGAAACTAATATGGCGCTGGCGGTAAACCGCATTAAAGAGCTGGGGGGAGGGGTGGTGCTATGTGCCGGGGGCAGCATCGCCGCTGAGATAGCCCTGCCGGTGGGGGGAGTCATCACCACCGAGCCGGTGGAGACGATAGCCCGGAAACTTCAGCTTATCCAGCAGGCCGCGGCCAGGCTGGGGGCCAAATCGCCCAATTTCAGCCTCACCCTGGCCACCCTGACCACCCCAGCCATACCCTTCCTCCACATCTGCTCTTCGGGGCTGTTCGACCTTAAAGAAAACCGCTTCGTCAGCCTGATAGTGGGGTAGCACGATGACCTGGCAGCCGGTGGAAAAAGCCAGGCGGCGCCTCTCCAGGGAGCAGGGCGCCATCGTCAAGGACTGGGGGGGACGGCTGCCTATCGCCTTGGTCTATCCCAACTCCTACTATCTGGGCATGTCCAACCTGGGCATCCACGCCCTCTATAAAATGCTCAACAGCTACGATAAGGTGGTCGCCGAGAGGGTCTTCTGGGAAGACGACAGCCAGTCGTTAATATCTCTGGAGTCACAAAGGCCGCTGGCCGACTTCGCCGTCATCGCCTTTTCCGTATCTTACGAGCTTGACTATTTCAATGTCGCCCGAACCTTAAAGGCCAGCGGCATCCCCTTATATGCCGCCGAGCGCGACCGGAGGCACCCACTGATTATCGCCGGCGGCCCCTGCCTCACCGCCAACCCGATGCCCCTCACCCCCTTCTTCGACGGCTTTGGTATCGGTGAGGCCGAGCCGATAGTCCCGGATATGCTGCCGGTTATCGCCGGGGGCCTCGCCGGTAACCGTGATGAACTGCTCAAAGCCCTAGCGGCATTACCCGGGGTCTATGTCCCGCAGCACCCGGCAAAAACGGTGGCGCGGCGGTGGGCCAAAAATTTAGATGATTTCCCGGTATCATCGGTAGTGCTCACCCCGGACACCGAGCTGGGCGACCTTTACTTAATCGAGGTGGAGAGGGGCTGTAACTGGGGCTGCCGCTTCTGCCTCACCGGACGGGCCTTCTACCCCATGCGCTGCCGCTCCCTGGAAAGCCTCATCGCCCAGGCGGGGGAGGGCCTGAAATACCGAAGGCGGCTCGGCCTGGTGGGGGCGTCTGTCGCCGACCACCCCCAGATTGAGGAACTGCTGACCAGGCTAAGCCAGATGGGGGCCGAGCTCTCTTTAAGCTCGCTGCGGATGGCCCCCCTCTCCAACGTGGTATTGAGAGAACTGGCCAGAGGCGGGACCAAAACCGTCACCCTGGCCCCCGAGGCCGGCTCCCAGCGCCTGCGCCGGATGATAAAGAAAGGCGTCTCGGAAGAGGATATACTGGAGGCAACAGAAAAAGTGGCCGGGCTGGGGATAAAGCAGGTCAAGCTCTACTTTATGCTCGGCCTGCCCTCGGAGACCGACCAAGACGTAGAGGGGATTGTAAATTTGAGTCTGGAATGCAAGCGCCTTCTTGATAGCCGGCATACCGGCAGCCGGCTGAGCCTGAACATAGCCCCCTTCGTGCCCAAGGCGGGCACCCCCTTCCAGTGGCTGCCCATGGCCCGCCCCGCCATTTTGAACAAGCGCTTGTCTTTAATCAAAAGCAGGCTGATGCCGAAGGGAATCAAGGTTAAGGCGGAAAGCCCGGCCTGGAGCCAGGTGCAGGGGGTGCTGGCACGGGGCGATAGCAGGCTGGCCGGGGTAATCGCCGATATTGAAGAGCTATCCCTTTCCGGCTGGCGCAGAGCGGTGGCCAAACACAATATAGATGTTGACTTCTACGCCCACCAGCGGTGGGATATCGGGCAAAAGCTGCCCTGGGATGTGATAGATTCGGGGACCAAAGCCGGTTATCTTGAACTGGAGCTAAACAGGGCCGGCGGCTAGGGCTGGATATCCCCACCCATTTTCGGCTTTTTACCCTGCTGGTACCGCTTCAGTATATCGGGGTATTTCTCAATCAGGGCGTCAACGCCTGATTTCTCCAGCAAAAGGAGGCTGTAAATTTTAGTGTTATGCGGGCTCTTCTGGGCCCCGTCAAGACAGGGGGCCAGCTTCAGGCAGGGGAAGTCGTCACACTGGTAGCAGAACTCCACCTTCTTGTTGGCGGCACAGGCATAGGTCTCGCAGACCGGCTCTCCCCCGGCCATCTTCACCCGTCCCCGCATCGGCCGGCAGCCGGCGCAGACGTAGACCTCCTCCACCGGAGTACCCCTCTGCTCGGCTATCTGCTCACGCAGGGCCTTATCGGTGCGGGCCAGGTAGCGGCGGCAGGCCCCGCAGTAGATACCACAGGGGGCAATCAGTTCCTTCTCTCTAGCGGTGGCCATTTCTATCTCCTTACCGGGGGTAAGGCTACGAGCTGAGCAGCTCGGTGACGACCTCGTTTATCTCCCGCCCGTCGGCCCGGCCCTTGAGCTTGGCGATGAGCTGGGGCATGACCTTGCCCTTGTCCCTGATTCCCACCGCCCCCACCTCCTCGATAACGCGGCGGGCTTCGGCGTTAATCTCCTCCCGGCTCATCTGCCGGGGCATATACTGCTCCAAAACCGCCTTCTCTGCCTCTTCCTGGGCGGCCAACTCCGGGCGGCCACCCTGCTTGAAGGCCTCGATGCTCTCCTGGCGCTGCCTTATCTCCTTGGCGATAACACCCAGGATATCACCGTCCTCTAAAGTGGTCTGGCGGGCGATTTCGGTATTCTTGATGGCGGCTATGGCCAGCCGGATGGTGGAGCGCTTCACCTTGTTCCCCTCCCTCATCGCCTGCTTCAGGTCATCGGCCAGCTTCTGCTTCAGTACCGACTCTTTGGCCATAGCTAAATCTTTCGGCCTCTCCGGGCGCTCTTGCGCCTCTTGGCGGCCTCCTTGCGCTTGCGCTTAATGCTGGGCTTCTCGTAGTGCTCCCGGCGGCGCACCTCGGACAGGATACCTTCCTGCTGTACCTTCTTGTTAAAACGCCGCAGCAGGCTCTCGAGGCTCTCGTTGCCATCGGCATTTACCTGGGCCACCAGCATCCCCCCTTTCAAGTGACCCTTGGCTAATTTCCGTTTGTAACTTAATATTTTAGTCAGCCAAAGCTAGCCTGTCAACTAGCCTGCTTTCTCTTAAGAATCTCCCGGGCGGCGACTATGCCGGAAACCGAAGCCTGGATTAAGCCGCGGCTGACGCCGGCGCCGTCGCCGACAGCGAACATATTGTCCACCTCGGTCTCCAGAGCTGGGCTGAGCTGGGGCCGGCTGGAGTAGAACTTGACTTCAATGCCGTAGAGCAGGGTATCCGGCGAGGCCACGCCCGGGGCCAGCCGGTCCATCGCCTGGAGCATTTCGACGATGTCGGTAAGGTAGCGGTAGGGAAGGGCAAAGCTCAGGTCGCCGGGGGTGGCGTCCTTGAGGGTGGGCTCTACCAGCCCCTGCTCGATTCGCTCCGGCGTTGAGCGCCGCCCCGCCTGAAGGTCGCCCAGGCGCTGCAGCAGGACGCAGCCACTCAGGATATTGGCCAGCCGGGCCAGGTATTTGCCGTAGGCGATAGGCTGGTTGAAGGGCTTGGTGAAGGCGGTGCTCACCAGCAGGGCGAAGTTGGTGTTATCCGTCTTGCGCTCGGCATAGCTGTGACCGTTCACGGTGGTTACCGGGTCACTGCCGCCAGTGGACTCCATGATGACTTCACCGCCGGGGCACATGCAGAAGGTGCGTACCCGGTCGTCAAATCTCCGGGAGGTAAACTCCAGCTTGGATTCATAGAGGTAGTCGGTCAGCCCGGACATAACCCCGGCCGGCACCTCCACCCTCACCCCGACGTCAACCGGGTTGGTGTACATGGTCAGCTTAAGCCGCTCTGCCTCATTATTAAGCCAGTCGGCCCCCTCTCGGCCCGGCGCCAGGATAAGGTAATCGCAATCGAACCTTTCCCCACCCGCGGTCTCCACCCCCCTGACCCTACCCCCATTAACAGAGATGCGGCAGACCTCGGTCTCCAGCCGGTAGTCTATATGCGGGCTTAGGTGCTCCCACATCGCCTTGAGCACCAGGCGGCAGTGCTCGGTGCCCAGATGGCGGACCGGCACTGGGATTAGCTTTAAGCCGGCCATTTCCGCCTTTTTCTGCAGCTGGCTGACCTTCTGCCCGGTGCCATAGAGCCTAGGCGGGGCACCGAAGCTGAGGTATATCCTATCAACGTAGTCAATCAGGGCTCCCGTTTGGCTCTCCCCCAGGTAATCGCTAAGCCTCCCCCCTACCCGGGAGGACAGGGTCAGCTTGCCGTCGCTGAAAGCGCCGGCCCCGCCCAGTCCGCAGACCAGGTTGCAGAGCGGGCAGGAGATACAGGAGCTATCGCCGTCACGGGCCGGGCACTGGCGCCGGTCAATATCCCTACCCTTCTCGATGAGCAAGACAGTCAGGGCGGCATCCTGGGACAGCTCCAGGGCAGCAAAGATAGCCGCCGGGCCGCCGCCAACGATGATAACGTCGTATTTTTGGGGCATCTTTTTCAAACCAAGCCATTGTATAACCGCCGGCCTCAGCCGTCAAGAAAGGGGGGCTTATGAAGCGTTAATAAAAGGTTTGCCAGTAACTAAATCCGGCAATATGAGGAATTTTAATATAGAATGTTAAATTGACACGCAGGGGGTATTGCCAACTGGCAGAATTTATAGTAAATTATTGCAAACCATACTTACTTAAACTAATCTTAAGTAAGTTAAACCAGCAAGGCTTAACTTGCCAGTTGGCAAGCTAGAATTGAAGGTAGAAACCGTTCAAGCGGCGCCGTACTAGGCACAACCAGAAAACAGAGCGAGGCCGTATAGGTGAAGCTACCGAGGAAGCTGCTTATAGCTGTCCCGCTGGTGGTGGGACTGATTCTGGTCGGCATCTTTATGCCTGCCCGGCAGGTGACAATTAAGGGCTTTGGCACCCTCTCCTTTGAGACGGCGGTTACCCTCTCCATCGGCTCCGAGGCCGCCTACGCCAGCCCGGACTGGCTGTCCGGCTGGACATACCGCAGAGCGATAAACTTAAGCCCGGCAACACCCGTCGCCGACTATCAGGTCCTGATTACCCTTACCACCAGTAAAATGGGCAACCCCTACGCCAATGTCAAAGCCGATGGCTCAGATATCCGCTTTACCGGCTCAGACGAAGTTACCCTGCAGGACTACTGGGTTGAATCCTGGGACAACACCGGCACCTCGAAAATCTGGGTCAAGGTGAAGACCCCAGGGACATCAACAATTTATATGTACTACGGCAATACCGCCGCCAGCAGCGCCAGCAATGGAGATGCGACCTTCGACTTCTTCGACGATTTTAGCAACGGCCTGAGCAAATGGAACGTCCATATAGGTACCGACGTGGCCATTAACACCAGCTACGGTAATCCAGCTCCCTGCCTGCAAATCAGCGGCGGCTCGACGAGCGGCTACCCCTACGGACTGACGGTTATCGGCTCGGATGCGACCTACAATGTGTTTCAGAACGGCATAATCGAGGCCGACGTCTACCCGACAACCAATGCCCTCCCCGAGATAATCTTCAGGGGTGACTACGCAGCCAATACCGGCTACAAGGGGAGGTGGGATACCCGTTCTGGAACTGAAACGCCCTGGATGAAGCCCCCATATGCATACTGGGGTGGGTTCGGCACGGCGGTAACGCGATTCGGCATAGTCGGCCAGTGGCAAAAAGCCAAACTGGTGATAAACGGCTCAACATTCCAGATATACAGCAACGGCAACCTCAAGTCCACTGTAACCAACACACAGTATTCAGGGCAGGGGGAAATCGGATTATCCAACCATTATGGAGCCTGGGCCAGATTTGATAACGTGAGGGTACGCAAATACGCTTCCCCGGAGCCGAGCGCTACCGTAGGCATTGAGGAGCCGGCTATAATTAATAACCCAATCAGTAAGAACTTCGGAACAGTCTCCGAAAGCCACTCTTACTGGTCATACGGTGGGACTACTGCCCCCACCTTCCCCCTGGATGACGGAGAGTGCTACTTTGAAGTGACCAATAATAGTTCAGCCGCAATTAATATCCAGATTAAGGCCACCAACTTTACTGGGGGAGTGGGGTGGACTCTGGCCAGTTCTCCCGGCGTCGACACCGTCACCCTTAAAGCGGGCAAGGAGGGAGATAATAACGAAGGTGATATGGTGACACTGACCACCAGCGACCAGAGCTTCATATCAAATTTAGGGGCATCAAGTAACAAAAAGTGGGAAATAAAGCTGGAAACGGGCACCTTCACCGATAACACCCCGAAAACCTCAACCATAACCCTGACGGCAACCTTAGCCTGAGGTCGACAGGCCTTCTAAAATAAAAAAGAGGAGGTAAAAGAGAATGAAGAAAGCCCTCTTGGCCATTCTGCTGGCGCTGGCGCTGACGGTGATTCCCGTTAGCAGCGCCCTGGCCGCCAACACGGCTGACGTGACGGTAACCGCCACGCCGGGCTGGGTCAGCATTACCAACTCACAAGGGAGCTTTGGCTTTGGAGTTGTTACTGCCGGTACCACTCCCAATACTGGCACAGGTTGGTCGACTATCACCAATAACAGCACGGTAGCCATGGACATCAATATACAGTGCGACGGGTGGTCACCAGTAAGCGGGACTAACAGCTGGACCTACGGTGCGGCTGGTGCAGATACTGCCCAGCTAAACGCCAGCAGCGCTAACGGCGGGTCTGGTGGCAGCTCAGGTGCAGGCAATTACGATATAACCGTACCGGTGGTACCGCCTGGTCCTGCCGCACTGCTGTGCGATGCTGTGGCGGTGGGCGTCAACCCCAGCTGGGAGTTAGAGCTCGAAGCGCCCTCCAGCTTTACTCACGTTGATGAGCAAACGACTACGGTCACACTAACAGCGGTACCGCATTAATCTGGCTTTAGGACAGGTGGAAAGCCTGCAACTGAGATTGAAAGCACCAGTAATATTCTGGCGTCTAGACTCAACGGAGAGTTGTTATGAAGTGGTTGGTTGCACTGATAGTGATAGCCGGGCTGCTACTGGCCGGTTGCCCCCAGCCCACGGAGCCTACCGGGGTGGTAACCACTACGCCGCCGCCCGGTCTATATGACAAGACCTGGATTAGCCCGGCCAAGGTAGAGGTGGGCAATTTCCACCCCGGGGCCAGGGCGGAGTACATAATTAGCCTGCACAACGGCAGCGACGGGCCAGCGGAATTCTCGGTCAGATACGAGGTAAGCGATAACGTTACCGAGGGCTACGAGCCGGCACCCGCCACCGCTCAAGACTGGGTAACAATCGCCGACCCGGCGCCGGTGCTGGCAGCTAAGGAGACCAGAGATGTGCTCATCGCCGTGGAGATGCCCGAGGATGCCCAGGCGCCGCCGAAGTGGGAGTTCTGGATTGTGGCCAAGGACGTAACCCAGACCGGGATGGTGCAGACCGAGCTCGCCTGCCGGTGGCTGGTGACAATGAAATAGTAAGCGGAGATTCGGAGCGGTGAAAAGGCTGGCTTATGCCATAATAGGCGTTATAATACTGGCCCTGGCCGGCACTATCCCTGCCTACCTGGCTTTAGGGCAGGAGGGCGGCCAGCAGGCCGCCGTCACCATCACTGCCCGGCCAGCCTCTAGCTCACCGGGCGGCGGCGGGTCGCCCGTGGAGATACCGGGGTGCCCGGCGGGCGAGGTGGTCACCACCGGCCGGACCACCAGCGGCGGCCTGGTCTTCGAGGGCTTCGTGATTAAGTCGTTTGATAAGAAACTCTACCTCTACCTTGACCAAGGAACTACGGTTCTAACCCCCGATGGCCAATGCCCCAAGTGCATCGGCCTGCATGAAATGACCACACCGCCTTCTCTGCCGGAGGGGGCCCACCTTATCGGCGCTGTCTACGATGTCGTCCCCAAACTTACCGCCTTTACTCCTCCCGCCACCATAATATATCACTATGACCCGAGCGATATTCCTGAGGGCGTTGCCGAGGAAAGCCTGGCCATCGCTTTGCGCGACCCGGCAACCGGAGAGTGGATGAAGCCGGACTGCCTGGTTGATACCGAAGCCCACACCATCACCGCTAAAATAGGCCGTCTTAATGATATAGCCGTCCTAGACTATGAGCCAGAGGTGCCGACAACAGCGCCGACGATAGCACCAACAACGGCGCCAAAGTCTCCCCCCACAGCAGCACCCGGACTCACGCCAATACCCACAACCACTCCTGTGATACCAGCGGAAACAACGCCGGCTAAACCATTCAACTGGTGGCCAATCGGCGGGGCTATTGCCGCAGTGGCGGCAGGAGTAGCTATCTACCTGTACCGCAGGAGTTTATCACCTCTATACCAGAGGTCAGTAAACCATTCACGAAGGTGGTGGTCGAAGCTCAAAAGAGTAAAAAGGCCTTAGGCTTTAGCTATAGACGCCTATCACCACCGCGTCTCTGGCGTTGTGCTCGTCAAAGAAGATAACGGCCACCCTCCTCCCCAGTGTCATCTCGGCGGCAGGCAGGTTACGCGCCACGGAAATCCCCTCCAGGTAGGCCTTTTGGCTGCCGTCAAGCTGGACGGTGGCGGTATAGTTGCCGGAGTTGAAGCTCTTCAGCACCGCTTTTTTTAAACTCATTCTACACTCCCCCCAGCAATAATCTCTGCTGGTACTCTCCCCGGCGGGGGCGGTAGACCAGCGTCAGCCCGATGACACGCCGCTTAGCCGCATCCAGACCGGCCCGGCTGTCCGTTATGTCAACCACATCATAGAGCTGCTGACCGCAGTTGACCGGCGTCAGGATGGCGCCATTGACCGCCTCCATCTCGGCCCGCCTCAGGTAGGCCTCCCCCCTCTCCCCGGCCCTGGCCGCCGTATCCAGGTTCCTGTCCTCGACCCATATCAGTCTATCGTAGAGGCGGTCCACCTGCTCCCAGCTGAAACTATCGACCACTATCGCCTCACCCTGCGCCGGGTCGTAGCCCGCCACCTGGACGCGGTCAAGCCCCCACCCCACCTCTTTATACCTCCCCTCAACCACGGGATGGGACAGGCCGTAGGCATAATCAGAATCATCCCCGGCCAGGGGGTTGACCACCCAGGCGGTGTCGCCCTCGATAAAGAGGACGTCGGGGACGAAGGAGAGCAGCCTCTGGACAACAGTGTCGCCGCTGTTACCAGGGTTGATGGTGAAATCAGGGTAGTAGCCGCTCATAACCGAAGACTGGGACTTCACCTCCAGCTTCAGGCCCACCCTACCCAGGACGAAGGCCAGGAGCTGCCCCACGTTCATCTCCTCGGTATCCTTGTTCCAGCGGAACTGGTGCCGCGCTCGCCAGCCCTCGATTAGGCTCCAGCCGTCGGCGGCGTTGAGCACCAGGCTGGACTGGCCGCCGGCGCTATTATGCTCATAAGAGTTAACCATAAAGGACAGCCCGGAGCTTACCTCGTTACCCTGGGCGGTGACATAGCCGGGGCTGAAATCAAACTGGCCGCCGATGTCGAGAACAGACAAATCGCCCTCTCCCGGGGCGGCGTAGCGCCCGTCGTCGTTGCTGAGTTCTACATTAAGGCTGCCGCCGCTGGGGCTCAGTTCCTCTTTCAGCGAAAGGACGTCGGCGGATAGATCAAGGCTCTGGGGGCTGAGCCCGGCCCGCCAGACGCCATAGGGGCTGGAAAGCCAGCAATAATCGCCGTAATGGGCGATAGCCAGCCCGTACTGGCTGTCAAGGTTAAAGGGCACCGGCTCGTGCCATAGATTATCGGTGAATTTGCTCCCCGGCACCGAGTATGACCAACACGGGCGGCTGTAGGCCTCATTGCCGCTGAAGCTCTCGACGAAGAAGCAGCGGCAAACATCGGGCTTGTCCATAAAAGCGGTGCGGTACTCAAAGTCGCCGTCGGCGGGTGCGGCAGCAAATTCCTTTAGCTCCGACCAGCTGCCTTCGGTAACATCACCGCCGTCGCCGTAGACCAGCGACCACAGCTTGAAATTGCCGCCGCTATCTTGGCCGGTGACCGGAAGGTCCCAGTCGCCATCATAGACAGCCGCCAGGCCGGAGAGGTCGCCGGTGGTCTTGTCCCAGGCAATTTTGGCCTGCCAGCTACCACTTAACCGCTTCATCACGTAGAGGGTGGCCTGGTCGGCAAAGAACAGGGCGATGTCACCATTAGGCTTGTAGGCACAGGCCAGTCCGTTGATGGCAGTGGTGGGGGTATAAGTCAGCAGCTGGGGACTGCCCCAGCTGGCCCCATAGTCGGTGCTCTTGAGGTGGTAAAGCTTGCGGTCACTCTTAATCCAGAAGATGCTGGCCTCAGACCCCAGTGAGCCGACAGCCACCGTAACCGCATCGTACTGGCTAGTGTAGACCCATTGGCTGAAGTCGGACTGAGGGCCGGGGCTGGTCACCCTCTGGCGGTAGAGCTTGCGGGCATCGGATGGCGGTGTCACCCTGACCCTTATCAGCGAGCCATCGCCGGGCATGGTCAGGGCGTGGTAGTAGTCGGCCTCCGAGCCGGTATAGAGTCTCTCCCAGCGCAGGTTGACCACCCCGGCGTGCCTGTTTGAGGCCTCCACCTTAACGCAGGGGATGCGGGAGGCCTGCTGCTGGGCGGCCAGCAGTGTTGAGCTGAGCTCTCTCATTGATGTCTCCTCACCAGAAAAGATGCCCCAGGATAATGCCCAGTGCCCCGAACAATAAGAGCCAGAGCAGGGGGTATTTCTTCTGATTATCCCGAATGATATATGTCCAGGGCCGGCCCCCTATCCGGCTCCACAGCCACTTATACAGTTCTTCTATCATGCCTGCCCCCTATCCCAGCGCCGCCAGGGTATCCGGCAGCGCCTTACCCGCTTTAAGGTAGTGGGCGGCCAGGTGCCGGGCCGCCTGGAGTATCTGCTCCGGGCTGGCGTCAACCCGGCGCCCCCGGTAGCCGCCGGGGGACAGCGCCGCCACCGCCGCCGGCATTAATTCCCAGTCAACTGTCTTCTCGATGTCCAATCGGCCTTTGAGCGCCCGGAGGATGCTCGGCTTATGGTGGGGCAGCTTCCAGGTCCTGGGGTCATCGGGGTCGCCGACGATGGCAAACGCCTCCTTGGGCAAACCGTCCTTGGTCTTGGCCAGTGCCTCTCTCACTTTCATCTTGGCCTCCTTTACTGGCGGTAGAGCTGGCGGATTCTGACCTGGTTCCTTCTTCCCAGCCGCCTCAGCTCACCGCGGAACTGCTTTAATCTCTCGTTGCCCCAGGCGAGGAACTCCTGGGGGGTGGTGCTACCACCCAGGCTCACCCGGTTGATGGCGAAGCCCGCCCACTCCACGGCGGCGTAGCCCTCGGCACCGGTAGCAATCAGGTCTTCATACCTGGTGGGGATGGTCGAACCCTCGGCATCAAGGGTGTGGAGCACACCGTAATAGACGTTGCAGTCGGAGCCGTCGGGAACTTCGTCGCTGAAAAGGGTCAGGGCCTGCCCCCACAAAGCGAACCTCTGGTAGCTGGGCGGGAACATCTCCAGGGGGTATTCCACCGCCTCCACCATAACCCGGTCGGTCAGCGGGGAGATATCAATCACCCTGGAGCCGGCAATAGTGGGCAGGGTGGCCTTGGCCGGAAAGGGGACCGCCTCGGAAAACTCCTTTACCGCCCGGGCGATGTGCCGGTCCAGCTCGTCGTCGCCCCAGCGGTAGTTCCCGGCATCTTCGTCTTTTAAGTCTCGCCTGACAATAGTCCTCATCGCATTCAGGTCCATAATTTCATACCTCCCCCCTTGTTCGGTATCTCAATCTTGGCGGTAAGCCCGTCGGTGCCCTC
>CAYNGD010000032.1:0-14050 GCA_964396965.1 uncultured Dehalococcoidales bacterium | reverse complement strand
GGTGGCCCACCGGCGGGGGGAGTCCTGCCCCGTCTGCGGCACACCCTTAAAGCGCATCACGGTAAGGAACCGCGGCAGCTACTTCTGCCCCAAGTGCCAGCCACTCTAGTCCCAGAGGCGGAAGGGCGGGTAGCTGTCGGTCATCAGCGAGGCGTAGGCGGCCACCCGGTAGCTCCAGCGGTTCATCCCTATAACAAGTTTAAACATATCATCAGGGTATTTCCCCGTGAACAGCAACGCTATCGCACCGAATATGGCTAGAATAAAGGTGAGGCCAACTCCGCTTTCTTGTCCCCCACCACCCTGGAAGAAAGCCAAGATTATGTAGTGCGGGATAGCCAGCAGCCACCACTTTATCAGCACCAGCCCGCGGGAGAGTCTCTCTGGATAAGGTATTTCTAGATCGGCCGGGTAGTCAACCGATTTAAGGGTGAAGGGTGGGTACCTATCCGTGCCCAGAGCTTGATAGCTGTAAAAGCCCACCCGCCACGTCCAGCGCAACACTCCGGCGTTAAAGTCGAATAGAGAGCGCGGGTATTTAGCGGTAAAGAGGATGGCAAAAAAGGCGATGATAGCCACCACGATAAAGGCTATCCACAAAAAGACCAGGATAACATAGTGGGGAATCGCCAGCAGCCATTTGAGGAGCCACCAGCCACGGGCCGGCGGCTGGGTAAGCTCGCCACTGACCGAAACCGGGTAACCGCTTGGCTGTGTCATTTCTCACCCTCCTTTTTTTAGCTAGACAAAACTTACTCCGGCTAATAGTGATTGTCAATAGCCATGCCACTTCTGCTCAAAATACCAGCCTTTTTAACCGGCGTGATAATCAAGACTGCAATTCATTGAGGCCAGTGTAAGGGTCAGAATAACGGCGAAGCTGGTAGTCAAGCTCCGCCAGTACCACTTCAGCCGTGGAGAATACCCTGGCCTCGACAAGGTGTCCCCCCCAGCACCCGGTGTCATCGGCCAGCTGTATGTGTACGTGGGCAATGAGTTCGGCATCCTTAACCGCCACCGAGCCCTGAGCGCAGACAATCTCCAGCGGTCCCTTATACTCCCTGGCCTCATATTTGCCCGGGAGCTTCTTGAGAAAGTTCAACTTAGCGCTCTGCAGAGAGCCTATGATAGCTATGACCACCCCAGAGGAGATAACGTTCTGGCGGCAGTAGCCAACAATCGCGCTGGCGAGTTCCTGGTCGGGTTTAACCCGGAAAACATGTACTTTCCTAAACAGCATAACGCCTCCTTACTTCGTAACAGAGTGGATAAAAATCTATATAACACCCCCCTTCTTAAGCTCAGCTATCTTATCAGCACCGATACCCAAAAGCTCCCCGTAGACATAGTCGTTGTCCTGACCGGGAAGCGGGGCGGCCCGGGTATATCCAGCCGGGGTAGACGAAAGCCTTACCGGGGAGGCATCGGACACCGTCCTGCCCAATTCGGGGTGGTCAAGCTCGATGAAGAAGCCCCGCTCTTTAAGCTGAGGGTCTTGGGCCAAATCGGCGGCGGACTGAACTACGCCAGCGGCAACCCCGTTCTTCTGGAGTAAAGTCATTACTTCTTCGGCGGAGTGGTTTTTCGTCCAACCTTCTATCAGCTCGTCCAGCGCTGGCTTATTCCTGAGACGGTTGGCTAAAGTAACGAACCTCTTCTCTTCAGCCCAGGGCGGGCCGCCCAAAGCCTCTTTAAAGCTCCGCCATTCCTCATCGGTGGCAATAGTTATCGCGCACCAGCGGTTTTCGCCCCGGCAGCGATAGACACCCTGAAATGCCGTCTCCTCAGGGGGAACAAAGGCGTCCCCAAGCAGGCTGGCCATCGCCTCCACCTGGGAGATATCAATATGCTGCCCCTCTCCCGTCCGCCGCCTATATTCCAGAGCGCTCAGCAGGGCCAGACAGCCGAAGAGGGCACCGATGTGGTCGGCGTGGGCAACGCCCGGCCCCAGCGGCGGCCCGCCGGGGTAGGACGTGAGACGGGTCAGACCAGAGAAAGACTGGATGGTGGGGCCGAAGCCGGCATAGTCACGCCAGGGGCCGGTGCCGCCCATCACCGAAAGGCTGAGCATGATTATATCCGGCTTTATCCTCTTGAGATTTTCGTAATCTAAGCCCCAGTTGGCCATCACGCGGGGGGTGAAGTTCTCGACCACGGCGTCGCTAACCGCCACCAGCCTTCTGGCTAAAGCGATTCCGTCGGGCTTACTCAAGTCCAGGGTAACGCCCAGCTTATTGCGGTTCCAGGTGTTATCGTAGCCACGGGCAAATTCGTCCTCCTCACGGGGGAGGCGGGGCTGGACTTTAATCACCTCGGCGCCGAAATCAACCAATATTCTGGTGGCGTAGGGCCCGGCCAGAACCCGGGTGAAGTCCAATATTCTAATGCCTTTCAGGACGGAGTCAGTCATTTTTCCTCAACATAGCCCGCACAGTCACCTCGGTTCCTGGAAATACACCACCCCCAACCACCCCAAACCCAAGGTGCCGGTAAATGGATACATCCTTCTCCGTTAGAGTCTCAAGATAGCAGGGCAGGTGCTCCTGATCGACTCTGCCAAACATAGCTCTCAGCAGAATACTGGCATAACCCTTACCCTGATAAACAGGGTCGACACCGAGAAGGGGTAAATACCAGTGTGCGGCTGGTGCACAGCGCTTACGCACCGACTCAAAATACTTACCGAGAGTATATTCCCTTGCCACCGCCCTCCCTGCTTTAAATAACAGGAGCAAACCCCCGCTCCTGATGTTTCTCCACAGCGTCCGGTAGCTTTTCTCAGAAGGAAGCCACACCGCTACTCCTTCCAGATTGGGAGAGGTCGCGTAAACTTCGCCATATAACAGACCATAACGAATCAGTAACTGGAAGAGGTAAGGCAGCTTGTTTCTTCTTTGGGACACATCCGGAAAGAAATAAACAGACCCCGGGTTATCGTGAAACGCCCTGGCCATCATTGCTGCCGCCGGTTTAAGCCGGCTTTTGTCTAAGCGTATAAGGTCGTTTAAATCAGGTCCCATTGGCTTTTACCCGATAGTTGGCCTGCCCCGCCAATATATGCTATAATCAACCCCGTGTCTGCTAAAGCGAACAAGAAGGGAACTAAAGTGGCCGAAAAACCCATGACCGATCTCAAGACCTTCATCGAGAACGTCAACAGGAAGGACAAGCTAAGCGGCAAGAAGATCCGCTTTGCCTTCGTCAAGCGCAAGAGAAAATAGCCAGTGTAGCGTCTCACTCAATATCCCCCGCCGGAAACGGAGCTCCCTCATTAGAGAAATCAGGCCGGTAGTGCTTTGAGGCATCCATCCCCTGCAGCCAGCCGTTCTCTATGCCCAGCTCCTCGACCAGCGCCACCACCTCGTCATACTCCTCAGATGTTATTGGCCGGGAAAGCAGCGGAATTCGCGGCGCCCGGTGCGCCGGAAAGTACTGCGACATCAGGCTCAGCGCAACCTGGGGAGAGACCTCTCTGACCAGCCAGCCCAGCGATTGGCGGCTGCCGGCGACGCCGTTGGGCAGTATCAGGTGGCGCACAATCAAACCCTTCTGGGCGATATTCGTCTCGTCCACTACCAGGTTGCCCACCTGCCGGTACATCTCCCTGATGGCGTCCCGGGCCCGCTCCACATAATCGGGAGCTTTGGAAAAGCGCCGGCCCCATTTATTAGAGGCATACCTCAAATCGGCCAGGTAGATGCTGATAATGCCGTCAAGCTCCCGCAGGGTGGCCAGGGAATCATAGCTGCTGGTGTTGTAGACCAGCGGCAACCTGAGCCCCAGGGGCACCGCCTCCAGCACGGCGCGGACTATCTGGGAGACGAAGTGCGACGGTGAGACCAGGTTGATGTTGTGGCAGCCGAGCTCGTCCTGAAGAAAGAGCATACGCTCGGCCAGGACACCGGTATCGACCTCGTTACGCCTTTGAGCTTTATAGTCCTGGCTTATCTGGTAGTTCTGGCAGTAAACGCAACGCAGATTGCAGTTACCGAAGAATATCGTCCCCGAACCCCTCCTCCCAGAGAGCACCGGCTCCTCGCCGTGGTGAGCGCCGACCGAGGCGACGATGGGCAGACGGCCCGAGTGGCAGAACCCCCTTTCCCCCACCAGGCGATTTACCCCACACACCCGCGGGCAGATATCGCAGGCGCTCAATCGCGCCTCCAGCGCCCCCGCCCGGCGCTCTAATTCCCCGGAACGGTAGAGTTCAATATATCCCGGCTCAATACCTTTCATACGAAAAACACCGGTTCAAAATTGGGGCGGGGAACTTAAACCTCTCCCCCGTCACCGGGTGCTCAACCTCAGCCCAGAAGCCCTTCGCCTCAAGCTGGGGGCTGGCCAGAAGCCCCGCTACCGAGGCCACCTCCGCCCAGGGGAAGTGCATCAACTGCCCCTGGGCCACCAGCTCGGCCACAGGATGGGTCTTCGTCCAGCGCTCCAGCATACCAATAACGTGGTCAATATGCTCACGGCGGTAGTTCCTGTCCAGCCATTTTGAATCGGTTAAATCTTCGGCCATGCCCTCGGAGTCAAGCCACTCCACCAGCGTCGGCCACTGGTAAAATAGCGAGAGCAATATATAGCCGTCTTGAGCCGGAAAGACGCGGAAGGCGCCGTTCCAGTGCAGGCCACCCCACCTTTTAGCCACCTCCCCCTGATAGAAATAGCGAGGCAGGACGTGGTCCAGGGCGGCGGCGACACACTCCTGGAGCGAAATATCGATGTGCTGGCCTTTGCCCGAGCGTTGGCGATGCCATAAAGCCAGCATGATGCCGATGGCGGCGAAGAGGGAGGCCAGGTAGTAGCTCTGGTTGCCAAAGATTTTAAGCGGCGGCTTTCCCGGCTCACCGTTAACAAAAAGCTGGCCGCCCAGAGCGCTGGCAACGATATCAGACGATTTATAGCCGCGGTAGAGGCCTCCCTGCCCGAAGGGGGTTATCGAGGCCATAATCAGGCGGGGATTAATTTTATTAAGCTCATTATAGCCGAGGCCGAGACTATCCAGATAGCCAGGGGGATGGCTCTCCACTAATACGTCGGCGGTCTCAAGCAGACGCCGGAAAACCTTTTGACCTTGCTTTGACTCTATATCCAGGGTCACCGAGCGCTTGCCCAGGTCTTCCCAGCGAAAGGGGACACTACTTCCCGGCTTCTCTATACGTACGACCTCCGCCCCCATATCGGCCAGAAAGCGGGAGCAGAGACGGCCTTTATCATCGGTCAAGTCGAGGACGCGGAGGCTGGGAACCTGCCCGTTCATAGCTTTTGTAACGCGGCGGCAATACGCTCCATACAGCGCTTTCTGCCCAGCACCGCCATGGTCTCAAAGAGGGGCGGGGCGGCGGTACGGCCGGTAACGGCCACCCTGAGCACGCCGAAAAACTGGCCGGTCTTAAGCCCAAGCTCCGGGGCCAGGGGGCGGAGCGCCGCCTCCAGCAAGTCTTTATCAAACTTGGCTAGGGGCTTGAGCCTGTCCTGGGCCGCCCCCAGCGCCTTGGTGGTGGCAGCCCTATCCATGTTCTTGCCGATGAGCAGGCTGGGCTCGTAGTCAAGCTCATCGACGAAGAAGAAGCGGGTCAACTCGACCACCTCGACCAGGGTCTTGGCCCGCTCCTGCACCAGGGGCAGGACAGCCCTGACATAGTCTTCCTCGGCAATCACTGCCTTGCCCGCCTCCAGGTCTTCCATCAGGTAGGGCTGGGTGGCCTCGAAGAACTCTTCAGCGGTCAGGCGCCGGATATAGACCCCGTTCATCCAGTCCAGCTTCTCCTTATTGAAGATGGCCCCTGTCTTGCCGATTCTCTCCAGGGAGAAGTTATCAATCAGCTCCCGGCGGGACATGAGTTCGGTCTTATCATCCAGCGACCAGCCGATGAGGGCCAGGAAGTTGAGCATGGTCTGGGGCAGGTAGCCCATATCCCGGTAGTCCAGGATGGAGACGGCACCGTGGCGCTTGCTCAGCTTGGCGCGGTCGGGGCCCAGAATCATGGGGTGGTGGACGAACTGGGGCGGCTCAAAGCCGAAAGCCTTATAGAGCAGCAGGTGCCGGGGTGTGGACGAAATCCACTCCTCGGCGCGGATGACGTGGCTGATTTTCATGGCGTGGTCGTCAACGACGTTGGCCAGGTGATAAGTCGGGTGGCCGTCCGACTTGAGCAGGACGAAGTCGTCCAGGGTGCTGTTTTCCACGACCACCTTGCCCCAGATGACATCGTTGTAGCTGGTCTGGCCGGTAAGCGGTGTCTTGAAGCGCACCACCGGGGTGATGCCCTCGGCCTCCTTCTGCGCACACTCCTTTTTAGTCAAGTTGCGGCAGAGGCGGTCGTAGCCGGGGGGCTCCTTGCGCTTTACCTGCCCGGCGCGCAGCTCCTCCAGGCGCTGCGGAGAGCAGTAGCAGTAGTAGGCGTCCCCCTGCTCGATGAGCTTCTTGGCGGCCTTTTTATAAAGCTCCAGCCGCTCTGACTGATAGTAGGGGCCGTAGTCGCCGCCGACGTCGGGGCCCTCGTCCCAGTCCAGCCCCAGCCAGCGCAGTCCGTCCATGATTGCCTTAACGGCGCCCTCCACCCGCCGGGCGACATCGGTATCCTCAATGCGTAAAATTAGCTTGCCGCCGGTGTGCCGCGCCAGAAGCCAGTTAAACATGGCCGTGCGTATATTGCCGACGTGGGGAAAGCCGGTGGGGCTGGGGGCAAAACGGACTCGGACTGGTTGGGTCATTTCTTCTCCCCATTCTACCATCTAATCTAGAGACATTCTAGGGTGGGGGGATAGTTAAGTTTTTAGCGTTGGTTTTGCTTCCCACCCTCCCACCCTCAAAGTCTTTGCCTTTAAAAATCTCGGATTTCCCCCTTTTTCCCCGTGATGGGGGTGGTAGAAGGAAATGAAAAAAGGTGAAACCTTTTTGGGCGGGCGGGTATGGGAAGAAAAACAAAAGTTAAAACGGGGGCGGGGCAAGTCTACTCTATATCCCTAAGCGCCCGCTTTAAATCCTCCGGCAGCTCGGACTTGAACTCGACGTACTCCCCGGTGGCAGGGAGCCTAAAGCCCAGCCGGGAAGCGTGCAGGAACTGGCGGTCTAAAAACGGTGACCTGACCCCGTAAATCTTATCGCCGACCACGGGAAAGCCGATGGCCGCCAGGTGCACCCTTATCTGGTGGGTGCGCCCCGTCCTGGGCCTGACCTCAAGCAGAGTGTAGCCCATGATATATCTAATGACCTTATATTCGGTGCGGGCCTCCCGACCTCTGGCGACAACCGCCATTTTCTGGCGGTGGCGGGGGTCGCGGCCAATCGCCGCCTCAATGACGCCGGTCTCCGGCGTCAAATGCCCCCTGACCAGCACCAGATAGGCTTTATTAACCGAGTGGGACTTAAACTGCCCGGCCAGGTCGGCCTGAGCCTGGCTGTTCTTGGCCACCAGCATCACCCCGGAGGTATCCTTATCCAGGCGGTGGACAATACCGGGGCGCAGGGCGTCGCCGCTATCGGCCAGGCGGGGGAGGTGGGCCAGCAGGGCGTTGACTAAAGTATGGCCGGGGTGGCCCGGGGCGGGGTGGACGGTTAAGCCCGCCGGTTTATCCACCAACAGAAGGTCGTCGTCCTCATAGAGGATGTTCAGTGGTATATCTTCCGGCTCCAGGCGGCTGGGCGGGGTGGGGGGGATAGTAACTTTAATCTTATCGCCGGTATTGAGCTTAAGCCCCGGCTTGGCCGGCCGGCCGTTAACGGTGATGTGGCCTTCGGCAATCAGCCGCTGCACCCGGCTGCGGGAAAGCTCGGGGAGCTGCTGGCAGACATATTTGTCCAGACGGACTTCCCGCTCGCCAGCGATAAGATTAGCTACCTTGTCCATCTCCGAGCCGACAAACCACGCCCCTGGGTCAGGGGATAGAGGGAAAAGAAAAACAGAATAACACCGATCACCACCGATGAATCAGCCACATTAAAGGGCGGCCACCAGCCGATATGGATGAAGTCGGTGACCCCATCCAGCCGGCCCAGCAGGTAGAGCGAGCGGTCAATCAGGTTGCCGATGGTGCCGCCCAGAATCAGGCCCACGGCGATGCGGTTAAGCCAGCTATCGAGAGAGGGGTAGCGGCGGTAAACAACGAAGGTGTAAATTAGAATAAGGGCGATGCCGATTAGCGACACCAGGACCAAGACCAGGGTATGGCCGGGGAAAAAGCCGAAGGCGGCCCCGGTGTTGGGTGGGACGCGGGCTATTTCGAATATCCACCATCTCCACAGCGGCTCGCCGATAGCAAATTGCCTTAGCCACCACTTGGTCAGCTGGTCAGCGGCCACCAGCAGCAGGGCGATAAGGAAAAGGACGACATAGCGCCTAGCCGGGGGACTACTTGCCCTTGGCATCCTTAGCCTGACGCGCCTTGCAGTCCAGACACAGAGTGGCCTGAGGCAGGGCTTCCAGCCTTTCCGGGGATATCCGCCGGCCGCATTTATCACACAGGCCGTAAGTCCCCTCTTCGAACTTCTGCAGGGCGTGCTCCACCGCCGCCAGCTGCTCCCGGATGCTCTTCTCCATAGTCAGCCGCCGCTCTAGCTCGTAGCTCTCGGTAGCCTCCTCCTCCCTCTTACCGAAGGGGCTGCCTTCCCGGCGTTCGTCGGCCGGGCGCATAGGGGTCTTTAGCTGCTCCAGCTCATCAGTCAGCCGTTTGCGCTCGCCCTCTAGACGGGCCCGCAGCAGACTGAAGGTGGCGTCCGTTTTATCCCTCTTCTCCATCTTTCCCTTACCTCCGCCTACCTGCGTTAGCAGGTAGCACCTAGAGTTGCTGATTTTTAAGAGAACTGCCGTCAGGCCGAAGGGTTAGTCCGGCATCACCCGCAGCTGGCGAATGGTAGCCACCGCCTGCCCGTACCAGTGCCGAACTGTACCATAACCCAAGTGTAGCCTAATTATTGAGATTGGTCAATACACCAAAATTATTGACAACTAACTATAAATTGTTTATAGTGTAAATGATAATCTTTTTCATCTATAGCTTTATTTTAAATGAGACTCACCGAGAGAAGAATCGCCGCCGCCCTTAGAGAGCATGGCTACAAGCTCACCCCCCAGCGCCGGGCGGTGATAGCCGCCATCGCCGCCAGCCCCGACCACCTCACCCCCAATGACCTCTACCAGAAGGTGCGCCAGGACCACCCCGCTTTCGGGCTGACCACCATCTACCGCACCCTGGAGATACTAGCCAACCTGGAGCTTATCTGCGAGCTACACGCCGGCGGCAGCTGCCACAGCTATACCACCGGCGCCCCGGAGCACCACCACCATATCATCTGCTCCGGCTGCGGCGAGGTGGTCGATTTTTCCGGCTACGACCTCTCCCTGCTGGAGGAGAGGCTGTCCCGGGAGACCGGGTTCGAGATTGAGGGACACCTGCTCGAGTTCACCGGCAGGTGCCGCAGGTGCCGGCAGAATGCTTAGACGGATATTAGGCGAACTTAAAGAGCACGTCCCCTTCACCGCCATCGGGGCCGCTACCGGCATCATCATTATGGTCATCATCGTCTTCACCCAGATACCGTCCCATGTTTCCGAAGCCGTTTTCTATACCCTGCACCCCCTGCACATCATCCTGAGTGCCCTGGTGACCACCGCCATGTACCGGCGGTACAGTCAGGGTAAGCTCTGGGCATCCATCTTAATCGGCTACTTCGGTTCGGTGGGCATCGCCACCCTGAGCGACGCCATCATCCCCTTCCTCGAAGGCAGCACCCTCAGCATCGGCCTCGGCTTCCACATCCCCTTCCTGGAAACGGGGGCCTTCCCCTATCTGGGCGTGCCCACCTGGGTGGTGATAAACTCAGCGGCGGCCATCGGCATCGCCATCGGCTACTGGAAGCAGACCACCAAAGTCCCCCACTTGGGGCATGTGTTATTGAGCACTTGGGCCTCGCTGTTCTATTTCACCGCCTTCGGCACGGCCACCTGGCTGCCCCTGCTCCCCCTCATCTTCGTCTTCCTCTTCATCGCCGTCTGGATTCCCTGCTGTACGAGCGATATCGTCTTCCCCCTGCTCTTCGTCAGGCGGGTTGCCAGCAGTGAGGATTTGGCCTATACTAGTCACGGCCACCACTGAAGAGCAAAAAAATGGGGCTGCAGCTAACTACCCTGAGCGAGAACAGCGCCGGCATGAACGGTCTCATGGCGGAGTGGGGCTTAAGCATCCTGGTGGAAAGCGATGAACAAGATGTCCTCTTTGATACCGGGCAGAGCCTCTCCGCCAGCCACAACGCCGAAAAGATGGGCATTAACCTGAAACTGGCCGATAAAATCGTCCTTAGCCACGGCCACCATGACCACACCGGCGGGCTGAAGCAGATACTGCTCGACATGGGCAAAGAGATCGAGGTGATCGCCCACCCCGATATCTGGGCGGCCAAATACAGCCGCCGCGAGGGGGAGGAGGCCGAGTACATCGGCATACCCTTCCACCGCCAGACGCTGGAGAGCCTGGGCGCCCGCTTTAACTTAAGCCGGGAGCCGGTGAGAATAAGCGATAACATGATGACCACCGGTGAGATTCCGATGATTACCGACTACGAGACGATAGAGCCCCGCCTCCAGGTGAAAGAGGGAAAGCGCTTCAAGCCGGACCGGTTTCTGGATGACCAAGCGCTGATTATAACCACCGGGGCGGGGCTGGTGGTTGTCCTGGGCTGTGCCCACCGCGGTATTATCAATACCCTCTACCACGCCCGGAAGCTGACCGGGGTGGAGGCGATATACGGCGTCTACGGCGGCTGCCACCTGATAGCCGCCACCGAGGAACGGATATGGCTGACCATCGCTACCCTCAAAGAGCTAGGGGTGCAGCAGATGGGCTTCGGCCATTGCACCGGCCTTGAGGCATCGGCCATAATGGCGGTGGAGTTCGGCGAGCGCTTCCTGTTCAATATCGCTGGCACCACTATCAACCTGTGACCAGGAGTTAAGATGAACCTCTCCGTTCAACTGGCCCCCAAGCACAAAAAGGGACTGCGGCTGGCCAACCCGGTTATGACCGCCTCGGGGACCTTCGGCTGGGGCACCGAGTACCAGCATCTATTCGATATACAGAGGCTGGGGGCTATCGTCTGCAAGGGGACTACCCTCAAGCCCAGAGAGGGCAATCCCCAGCCAAGAATCGCCGAGACGCCCTGCGGCGTGCTCAACTCCATCGGGCTGCAGAACATCGGCGTCGAAGCCGTGCTCAGGGAAAAGGCCCCGGTCTGGGCGGGGTGGCGGGTGCCGGTTCTGGTCAACATCGTGGGAGAAACGGTGGAGGAGTACGCTGAGCTGGCGCGCAGGCTGGACGGTGTTGCCGGCATCAGCGGCCTCGAGGTCAACATCGGCTGTCCCAACATCAAGGCCGGCGGGGCCGAGTTCGGGGCCAATCCTAGGTCTGCCACCGAGGTGACGGCCAGGGTCAGGCGAGCGACCTCGCTGCCGGTAATGGTCAAGCTAACCCCCAACACCGGCGATATCGCCGCAGTGGCTCAAGCGGTAGAAAGCGCTGGCGCCGACGCCGTCTCCCTGATCAACACCCCCAGGGGCATGGTCATCGACATCACCAAACGCAAGCCGCTGCTGGGCAATAAACAGGGCGGGCTATCCGGGCCGGCGATAAGGCCGCTGGCCCTCTATCTGGTCTACCGGGTGGCCGGGGCGGTGAAAATTCCGGTGGTGGGCATGGGCGGCATCGCCAGCGCCAGCGATGCCCTGGAGTTCATCCTGGCCGGGGCCAGCGCCGTCGAGGTGGGTACGGCCAACTTCACCAACCCCGCTGCCCCGCTGGAAATCCTGGAGGGACTCCTGCAATTTATGAAAGAAGAGGGGGTCAGCGATATAAACCAGCTCATCGGGGCGGGGCGGGACTAGTTATCTCAAAAAGGAGGTTGTTATGCAACTGGAAGGCAAGATAGCCGTTATCACCGGCGGCGGCCGGGGGCTGGGTAAAGGCATCGCCCTGACCTTCGCCGCCGAGGGCGCCGATGTGGTCATCGCCGCCAGGACCGAGTCGGCTTTAAAAGAGACCGCCTCAGAAATCGAGGCGATGGGCCGCCAGTGCCTGCCCATAGTCACCGACCAGGCTGTCGCCGAGCAGGTGCGCCGTATGGTTGATAAAACCCTGGAGAGGTTCGGCAGGGTGGACGTGCTGGTCAATAACGCCGGAATAAGCGGCCCCTCCTTGAGCGTGGCCGATATGGACCTGGACGCCTGGAACCAGACGCTGGCGATAAACCTTACCGGGGCCATGCTCTGCGCCAAGTACATCCTAAAAAATGACATGATTCCCCGTAAGAGCGGCAGTATCATCAATATCTCCTCGGTCTCGGGGAGGTTCGGCCACGTCAACCGGAGCCCCTACAGCGTCTCCAAGTGGGGGCTTATCAGCCTCACCCAGACTCTGGCTATGGAGGTGGGCAAATACGGCATCAGGGTTAACTGCATCGCCCCCGGCCCGGTGGTGGGCGAGCGCATTGAGTGGGCGATGAAGCAGGTTAGCAAGAAACAGGGCATCAGCTACGAACAGGCGGTGGCCAACGAGGTCGCCCGGACCGCCCTGGGCAGGATGGTCAAACCGGAGGATGTGGGCTACCTGGCCGTTTTCCTGGCCTCGGACAAGGCCGCCAATATCACCGGCCAGACCGTCAACTGCTCCGCCGGGCTCCGGATGGACTAAAGCCAATTTGATTATAACTCCCCCTCTCGGGTATAATTTAATCGTGGGAGCTAAACCCCTTTAAAAAACTTTAGCCGGATGCAGTTAAGCGTCCGCGCTTAAATCTTTTCCGGGAGGCTTAAAAATAGTGAAAAAGGACGACTTTGCCCGGTTCTGCGGCTCGGAGGACTACGTTACCTCGGAACCGCTGGAGAATGCGGTCAACGTTTCCATTGCCCTGGGGAGGCCCCTGTTAATCAGGGGGGAGGCGGGGACGGGCAAAACCCTGCTGGCCCACAGCATCGCCAAGGGGCTGGGCAAAAAACTGATCACCTGGAACATAAAATCGACCACCAAGGCCCAGGAGGGGCTCTACATTTACGATACGGTACAGCGCTTGAACGACAGCCGCTTCGGCGATAAAGATATTTCCGACATCAAGCAGTACATCAAGCTGGGCAAGCTGGGGCAGGCCTTTATCGCCCCGGAGCAGGTGGTCTTGCTCATTGACGAGGTGGACAAGGCCGACATTGAGTTCCCCAACGACCTGCTCAACGAGCTGGACGAGATGAGCTTCTACATCCCCGAGACCAACGAGACCATCAGCGCCATCCATCGCCCCATCACCGTCATCACCAGCAACGCCGAAAAGGAGCTGCCCGATGCCTTCCTGCGCCGCTGCATCTTCCACTACATCGAGTTCCCCACCCCAGAACTGATGGAGGAAATCGTGCGGGTGCACTTCCCCGACATCAAGGACAACCTGCTGGCTGAGGCTCTCAAGACCTTCTACTCCCTGAGAAAGATTGACGACTTCCGCAAGAAGCCCTCCACCAGCGAGCTCATCGACTGGATTAGGGCGCTCATCGCCGGCGGCATCCCCCACGAGCAAATCGCCAAGCAGGTGCCCTTCGTCGGCACCCTGCTCAAGAAAGAGAACGACTACGATTTCTTCGTCAGGAACTTCGCCACCCGGCGCTGGTAGCCATGTTCACCGACTTTTTCTATATCCTCCGCCAGAACAAGGTCCCCGTCTCACTGGTGGAGTGGATGACCCTGATGGAGGCCCTGGCCAAGGGGCATATCAGAAACCTAGACGACTTCTACTTCCTGGCCCGGGCCATCCTGGTCAAAAGCGAGACCTACTATGACCAGTATGATATCTCCTTCCAGCAGTACTTCCAGGGGGTGGAGGCCCCCGAGGAGATTACCCAGGAGGTGCTGGACTGGCTCAAAGACCCCCTGAACCGCCTCTTCATGAGCGAGGAGGAGCAGGCCAGGTTCGAAAAGATGGACTTCGACGAGCTTATCAAAGAGCTGGAGAAGCGGTTAAAAGAGCAGACCGAGCAGCACGACGGCGGCGGCCACTGGATCGGGCGGGGCG
>CAYNGD010000031.1:0-14141 GCA_964396965.1 uncultured Dehalococcoidales bacterium | reverse complement strand
GCGCTTTAAGGGTGTGCCGCAGACGGGGCAGGACTCCCCCCGCCGGTGGGCCACCCGGAACTGGAAGTGGGCGGTGCCTATCTGTCCGTCGGGGCGGAAGTAGGTATTGACACTGGCCCCTTTGGCGCTGATGGCGGCGGCTAGAACCTGCTTGATAGCCTGGTAGAGGCGCTCGATTTCTTCTTTAGACAGGCTCCCCCCGGGCTTTAGCGGGTGGATTTTAGCCAGAAAGAGGGCTTCGTCGGCGTACATATTGCCGATGCCGGCGATAAAGCTCTGGTCGCAGAGGAGGGCTTTTATCGGTGCTTTTCGTCCGCTTAAAGCTTTAGCCAGCGTTTTGGCGGTAAAATCAGCCTCCAGCGGTTCGGGGCCGAGCTTATCGGTGACGGTATCCTTATCCTCAACCAGCCACATCGCCCCGAACTTGCGCGGGTCGCGGAAGTAGAGCTTAACCCCGCCGTTGAGGTGGATTACCGCCCGGACGAACCGGTCGGGAGGCTTGAGCCAGAGCGAGCCGGTCATCTTGAGGTGAATGACCAGCGTCTGGCCGCTGGTCAAACTTAATAGCAGGTATTTTCCCCGCCGCCCCACCCCGGTTATAGCCTCCCCGATGAGGCGGGAGTTGAACTCCTCCACCGGGGGCTGATGGACTATCTTCTCGTCGAAGAGGGTAACGGCGGTAATGGTATGGCCGATAATGTGGGGAGCCAGCTCGTTCTTTATGGTTTCTACTTCAGGCAGCTCCGGCATTTGCTTTTATTCCATCTCCCCCCAGTTGGGGCCGGTCTTGACGGTGGCTTTCAGGGGGACGCTCAAGGTTATGGCCGAGGTCATCAGTTCGGGGACTATCTTGCTCATCTGGTCAACCTCGGCCTGGGGCACCTCAAAGATAAGCTCGTCGTGTACCTGTAGCAGCATCTTGCTCTTGATCTGGCGTCTGGCTATCTCCCGGTCGAGGTTAATCATGGCCACCTTGATGATATCGGCCGAGGTGCCCTGCACCGGCATGTTGATGGCCATCCTCTCGGCGGCCTCCCGAAGCTGGCGGTTGGCGTGGTTGATTTCGGGGATGGCCCGCCGCCGGCCCAGGATGGTCTGGACATAGCCATCTTTTCGAGCCTTTTCCTTGGTCGATTCCAGGTACTGCTTGACCCCGGGGTATTTCTCGAAGTAGGCGCTGATGAAGGCGGCTGCCTCCTCCCTGGTCAGACCGCTGGCCTGCTCCAGGCCGTAGTCGCTCATGCCGTAGATGACGCCGAAGTTGACCGTCTTGGCCACCCGCCGCATCTCCGGGGTAACCTTGGGTGGGTCAACGCCGAAGACCTGGGCGGCGGTGGCGCTGTGGATGTCCTCGTCGTGGCGGAAGGCGCTGGTCAGGCTCTCGTCCTGGGAGAGGTGGGCCAGGGCGCGCAGGTCAATCTGCGAGTAGTCCGCCGAAAGCAACAGCGAGCCCTTGGGGGCGATGAAGGCCTGCCTGACCTCCCTGCCCATCTCCCCACGCACCGGTATATTCTGTAGATTAGGGTCGCTGGAGGAGAGCCTTCCGGTGGCGGTACGCGTCTGGTTGAAGCTGGTGTGCACCCGCCCCGTCCTGGGGTTGATTAAGCTAGGTAGGGCGTCGATATAGGTGGACTTTATCTTGCTCAGCTGGCGGTAGTCCAGGATAAGGCCGACCACGGGGTGGACGCCGCGCAGCTCCTCCAGTATGGCGGCGCCGGTGGAGTAGCCGCCCTTGGTCTTGCGGGCGGTGGGCAGCTTTAGCTTCTCGAAGAGAACGCTGCTCAACTGCTGCGGCGAGTTGATGTTAAACTGGTGGCCGACGCTCTCATATATATCATTCTCCAATGTCCGTAGCTGCCCGCCCAGGCGCTGGGACATCTCCTTTAATAAATCAACGTCCAGGGCCACCCCGGTTCTCTCCATGCCCATCAGCACCGGCGTCAGCGGCAGCTCGACCTCGGTGAACAGCTTCCACAGCCCCTGCTCCTTGAGCTCCGGCTCGAATACTTTAGCCAGCCTCAAGGTCATGTCGGCGTCGGCGCTGGAATAGTCGGTGGCGCGGGCGATTTCCACCCGGGACATGGGGATAGTCTTGGCCCCCTTGCCGATGAGCTCGGTTATCGGCGTCATCTCGACGGCCAGCCTGGAGAAGGCCAGGTTTTTCAGGCTCAGCGACTTCTCCCCCAGCAGGTAGGCGGCAATCATGCTGTCGAAGGTTAAATTCTGTACGGCTAGGCCGTGTTCGGTCAGCACCGTCATATCGTACTTGCCGTTGTGGGCCAGCTTGGCCAGTTTCTCGTCTTCCATAAGCGGCTTGAGGCTAGCGATGACCTCTTCCAGGGGCAGCTGGCTTATCGTCTCCAGCCCCTCGTGCCCCACCGGGATGTAGTAGGCCTCCCCCGGTGCCGGCGCAAAGGACAGTCCCACCAGCTTGGCCGCCATCGGGTCGAGGCCGGTGGTCTCGGTGTCGAAGGCAAAAGATTTGGCCTCGGACAGGCGTTTTATTAGCTTATCCAGCTCTTTGGCTTCGTTTACGATTTTATAGTTTCCCTGCGGCGGTTTAGCTTCAACACTGGCGGCTTCGGTCTCCAACTGGGGCAGCTTGGGCAGCAGGCTGGCGAACTCAAGCTCGCGGAAGAGCCAGGTCACCTTGTTGCGGTCGTACTGGCTCACCCGGCAGTCGTCCAGCTTTAAAGTTACCGGAATCCGGGTGACGATGGTGGCCAGCTCCTTGCTCTGGCGGGCAATGGCCTCGCTCTCCCTGAGCAGGCTCTGGAGCTTGGGTGGCGTCACCTTATCTATATTTTCGTAGATTTGCTCTATGGAGCCGAACTGCTCGAGGAGTTTGGCCGCCGTCTTGGCGCCGATGCCGGCCACGCCTGGGATGTTGTCCGAGGGGTCGCCCACCAGCCCCTTGAAGTCGGCAATCTGCTCCGGCTCTACCCCGTACTTCTCGGCGACCGCCGCCTCGTCGTAGAGGGTGGTGTTGCTGAATCCCCCCCTGGGCTTGGGGTAGAGCACCTTCACCCTGGGCGAAACTAATTGCATGGTGTCGGCGTCGCCGGTGACGATGATGGTATCGACATCTTTCTGGCTGGCCTGCTGGCTTAGAGCGCCCAGGATGTCGTCGGCCTCGTAGCCCTGCAACTCGAAGATGGGTATGTTGAAGGCGGTCACCAGCTGCTTTACCCGCCCCAGCTGCCCCACCAGCTCCTGCGGGGTCTCCGGGCGTTGGGCCTTGTACTGGTCGAAGAGCTCGTGGCGGAAGGTGGGCCCCTTCATGTCGAAGGCGATGGCGTAGTGGCTGGGCTTGAGCTCGTTGATGACCTTGAGCAGCATTAGAGCGAAGCCGTAGACGGCGCCGACGCTCTCGCCGGTCTGGCGCACGGTGAGGGGGGGCAGGGCGTGGTAGGCGCGGTGGAGCAGGGCGTTGCCGTCGAACAGCACCAGAAGGAACTTTCCCATAGTCTAATTATAGCAGAGAAAGGGAGTTTCTGGCTTAATCGGTGGCAATCATCACGTTGGTGGCCTTGATGACGGCGTAGACCTCCTTGCCCGGGGCCAGCCCCAATCTCTCGGCGGAGGTCTTGGTGATGACCGATACCACCTCATTGCCGCCTTCCAGGGCCACGGTGACCTCGGTGTTGACGGCACCGGGCTTGACCTGTTTCACCTTGCCTTTGAGCACATTGCGGGCACTTATTTTCATGCTTCACCCCCTATTTTAACCAGTGTTTTTCTTCCCATACCCACCCGCCCAAAAGGGTTTCCCTTTAAGGCTCTCTTTCCCCGCCCCCAACTGGCGGAATATTATTTTTCCCTCCACCGTTTAAGGGAGTTGATAGAAGTATCACTTCTGTAGGGTGGGAGGGTGGGAATTAAAACGTACTTTTAAAGCTGGGCAACCCCCTCTAAAAGTCCCCTAGTTCAGCTCTCTTTAGCGGTTTTAAATACGAGGTATCGTTGTGCTTGGTCAGCACCAGCCGCCCGTTCTGATAGCTAAAAAAGGTGGTGCCACCGACGTCCTGCCTAATATTCCAGAAGTGGGAGTTGTCCAGCCCCAGCAGGGCGCATATCAAGACCTTGTTCACCACCCGGTGGGCTACCAGCACCACCGCCCCGCTATGTCTGGCTATTACCTGGTTCATCACTTTTAAGGCTCTTTCCCTTACCTCCTCTAGGCTCTCGCCGCCCGGTATCTTTACCAGTTGCGGGCTTTCCTCCCACTGCTCATAGAGTTGGCCATATTTATCTTTGACCTCCCGTAGCGATAAGCCCTGCCACTGGCCGAAGTCGCCGTCAATAAGGCCGGGGCTGACCTCCACCCTGAGGCGGTGGCGGCCGGCGACCGCCTCCGCCGTCTTTAGCGCCCGCTTTAGCGGGCTTGAGTAAACGGCCTCTATTTCCTGCCCGCTCAAGTATTCCGCCAGCAGCTCCGCCTGCTTTATTCCGGTCTGGTTCAGCTCAATATCAATCCGCCCCCGGAAGACCTCCCCCACGTTCCACTCGGTCTCGCCGTGCCTGGCCAAGATGATTTCGGTCATTGGCCTACGATTCCTCCGTCTTCTCCACCTCGATGGTGCACTCGGTAACCAGGGCGGCAAAGGCACCCAGCGCGGCCAGCAGCGGGGCGGCCATGATGGTTATCGCCGCCGCTGGCGCCCCCACCGAGAGGGGAATCTCCAGCACGGTACGCCCCTCGTGGATAACCCGCACCCTTCTGATGTTGCCTTCGTGTATTAGCTGCTTGACCCTGGCGACCACTTTATCCCCGTCAATGGTGAACCTCTCCTTGGTGGCCATAGTTTTCCTCCTAATAAGGAATATTAAGTGGTCGGATGGAGGGTGTCAAGACTCATTGTTGACACAGGCTCGGCCTATGCGATAACCTTGTTGAGGCCTTTAAGACCTGGCCAACCGTACTTAAGTCTTTAGGGAGGCATATTTGCCGCCAGCAGCAAAACCGCGAAGCTCCTGGGTTATTCTGGTCTGCGCCTGGCTGATGGGCTTTGCCCTGGAGACCCCCCTGTTCTGTGTCCCCCCGGTAATGCATATTATTGCCGATGAATTGCGCCTGAGTTACGCCCAATCCGGGCTCATCTTTTCCGTTCCCCTTATTGTCCTGGCGGCAATTGCCATACCCAGCGGTGCCCTCGCCGACAGGATCGGCATCCGCCAGGCCGCCGGCATCGGTGTTATTGTTATCGCCGCCGGCAGTCTGCTCAGGGGCTTGGCCACTGACTTCTGGACACTGCTTTTATTTACCTGCCTCTACGGGGTCGGCTTAGGCCTGGCTCTGCCCAATCTACCCAAGCTGGTAGGCGGCTGGTTCCCGCCGCAGAAAATCGGTTTTGCCACCGGCATATATACCACCGGGATAGTTTTCGGCATCTCTCTTTCCCTGGCCATCACCCTGCCGGCGGTTTTCCCGATAACCAATAGCTTTCAGGGCGTCTTCTATATCTGGAGTATCCCGGCGGCAGCGGTGGCTATTATGTGGTGGATTGTGATTAGAGAGCCTCAGCCTGGCCGCAGGCAAAGTGAGCCGATAGCTGCGATAAAGAGGTCATCTTACCGCATATGGAGCAATGGCACCCTCTGGCTGGTAGCTGTCCTGTTCTTTATTATAAATTATGTTATCTTTACCTGGCTGGGATGGGCGCCGCAGTTGATGATGGCTAAGGGGGCACCGCCGGCTCTGGCCGCCCTTATGGCCTCGGTGATGTCCTGGGTGAGTATTCCGCTTAACTTCGCCGCGCCGTGGGCATCGGACAGGTTTGGTTCGAGGAAGCTGTTCCTCTGGCCGTCCTTTGTCCTGTTCGCCCTGGCGTTAGTTGGTGCCATATATGCCCCTCTGTCATTGGGTTGGGTGGTTGTGGTTGTGGTTGGCCTGGCCGCCGGTGCCCAGTTTCCCATAATAATGGCCTTTCTGCCCGATTTGGTGCCGGTAGAGGGTATCGGCCGGGCGGGCGGGATGGTGATGTCCATTGGCTATGCCGGAGGGCTGGTCGGGCCCTGGCTGGCGGGGTATATTCTGGATATTACCGGCACTCTTAACCTGAACCTTATGATTCTGGCCGGCCTGTCGGCGGTTGGCGTCTACCTGGCTCTCAGGCTGCCGGAGACCGGCGTTAGGGCTATGCCCCTTTAGTCCCCCCTGTTTTTTTACCTCTGCAAGCTCTGTTGAATAATTCCTTTTTCGTGTTATACTGAGGTCAATGAAGAAAGATTTACTCTCGATTGCCGACATGGGTGTCGAGGACGTCCGCCGGTTGCTCTCGGATGCCATTGACATGAAAGCGCAGGGCTGGGTGTCAACCCTTACCGGCAAGACGCTGGCGATAATGTTCCAGAAGCCCTCGCTGCGCACCCGTGTCAGCTTTGAGCTGGCCATGCGCCAGCTGGGCGGCCAGACGGTCTATCTCTCCCCGGCCGAGGTCGGGCTAGGGGAGCGGGAATCGGTGGCCGATGTCGCCCGCGTGCTCAGCCGCTATGTTGATGCCATGGCCGTCCGCACCTTCTCCCAGCAGACCCTGGAGACCCTGGCCAGCTACGCCAGCGTGCCGGTGATAAACGCCCTCTCCGACCGCGAGCACCCCTGCCAGGCCCTGGCCGACCTCATGACCATCTGCGAGAAAAAGGGGGAGCTGGCCGGCCTCACCCTGGCCTATATCGGCGACGGTAATAACGTCGCCCGCAGCCTGATGCTGGCGGCGGCTTTAGGCGGAATGCGTTTCAGGATAGCCAGTCCCCCCGCCTATGCTATTGATAATGAGAGCCTGAGTCTGGCGCGGAACACCGCCCTGGGCACCGGCGCCGAGATATTCGGCACCGACGACCCCCGCCAGGCGGTCACCGATGCCGATATTGTCTATACCGATGTCTGGACCAGCATGGGGCAGGAGGCCGAGGCCAAAGCCCGGCGCAAGGCGTTTGCCGGATACCAGGTTGATGATAAGCTGCTCTCCCTGGCCAGGGAGGACGCCATCGTGATGCACCCCCTGCCGGCCCATCACGGGGAGGAGGTGGCAGTGGGGATTCTAGATAGCCAACGGTCGGTGGTCTTTGACCAGGCGGAGAACCGGCTGCACCTGCAGAAAGCGCTGCTGGCGGTGATGCTGGGTGGGCTGGAAATACCGCTGGCGGGCTATCGTTAGGAGGTGGCTGATATGTCAGGAAAGTTATTAAGCTGGGGCTGGTGCCCCTTCTTGATTACAGTGCTGGCGGTGGCTGGCGTCACCCTGGGCTGGCCGGTCGAGGTCCTGGCCCCGATGCTGGTTATTATCCTGGTCATCGGCCTGGTGACGGTGGCCAGCGGCGTCAGGGAGAAGCGGCTTGAGCAGCTGGCGCTCAGGCTGAACGAGCTGGGCGGGCACTTCAACCGCCGCTTTATGGCCGAGTCCTCGCTGTCTATCTTCATCGTTATCCGCACCCTGCTCACCACCGATAACGCCCGGGTCTGGGCCTGGGCGCGGGAGTGCGAGGTGGCCCAGCGGGTTTTCAATACCTGGGCCAGCAGCTTTGCCACCCGGCTGGAGAGCGATATCCGGGGGAGGCGCTTCAGGACCTACCTGCGCACCAGCCTTAACGAGCTCTGGCTGCTGGTTACCCTCTACTATGAGTTCGTCGAGCAGTTCACCGAGGTGGCCGAGAAGACCGAGCTGCCGTCGGAGACGATGGACCTCTATAACCGCTTTGCCGTGGAATACAACGCCTTTATCCAGGACTTCCGGGACAGCATCGCCGAGCTTAGGGAGTTTGCCCGCACCGAGATTGAGCCCCCCAGCGTCAGCTTCGCCCGGGAGCTGCGGGCGGTGGGGCCGGTTCAGGCTAAAGAGGTGGGGCCAGAGAAGAAGCCCCCTCCACCCCGGCACAGCGGCGGCTATATCATCGGCTAGGTGGAGAAAGCGGTGAGCCAACCGATTGTAGCCATCATCGGCCGTCAGAACGTGGGCAAGTCTACCCTCTTGAACCGCCTGGCCGGCCAGCGGCAGGCCATCGTTGAGGATATGCCCGGCACCACCCGCGACCGCATCTTCGCCGAGGTTAACTGGGGCGGGGCCAGCTTTACCCTGGTTGATACCGGCGGCCTTGAGATAAAGCCCAGCACTTCAATCGCCCGTGGCGTCAAGGGGCAGGTCGAGGCGGCCATCGCCGAGGCCGATGCTATTATCTTTCTGGTCAGCATCAGGGAGGGGGTGCTTCCCGCCGACCTGGAGATAGCCGGGAGGCTGCGCCGAGCCGGTAAGCCGGTGGTGCTGGCGGCCAATAAGGCGGACAGTCCCAAGCTGGAGAGCGCCTCCGCCGAATTCTATGAACTGGGGCTGGGCGAGCCTTTGCTTATCTCGGCCTATCACCGGCGGGGCACCGCCGAGCTTTTAGACAAGATAGTCTCCCTGCTGCCCGCCGCTTCGGCGGCTCAAGCCCGAGCAGAGATGATGAGGCTGGCCATCGTGGGCCGGCCCAACGTGGGCAAGTCCACCCTGCTCAACGCCATTTTGGGCGAGGAGCGGGCTATCGTTGATGACGCCCCCGGCACCACCCACGATGCCGTCAATAGCCTACTTGACTTTAATGGCCAAAATATTATACTTATTGATACCGCTGGCATCAGACGGCGGGGCCGCTGGGGAGCCGGGGTGGAGCGTTACGGTATAATCCGGGCCCTGCGGGCGATTGACCAGGCCGATGTTGTCCTGCTGGTGCTGGATGCCACCGAGCTGGTTACCGCCCAGGACAAGCACATCGCCGGCTACATCCAGGAGGCGGTTAAAGGAATAGTAGTGGTGGTCAATAAATGGGACCTAGTGGAGAGCAAGGATATGGCTGAGTATAACCAGCGTATCCGGAGCCAGCTGGGGTTTGTTTCCCATGCCCCGATAGTGTATACTTCAGCCATGCTGGGACAGGCGACCGACCGGGTAGTGCCGGCGGCCTTTGAGGTATATCAGCAGAGGCTCAAGCGCCTGCCGACTACTGTGGTCAACGGAGTGGTCGAGGCGGCGGTAGCCGCCCACCACCCCCCACGCCAGCGAGGCCGGCAGCTCAGGATTCTCTATGCCACCCAGGCCGAGGTCAACCCCCCCACCTTCGTCTTTTTCGTCAACGAGGCCAAGCTGGTTTCCGATTCTTACCAGCGCTACCTGGAGAAGAAGCTGCGCCAGGCGCTCGGTTTCAGCGGCACGCCGCTTCGCTTAGTCTTCAAAAAACGGGGTGAGCAGCCATCATGATGATTGCCAAGTTTGTCGCTGTGGTGGTGCTGGGTTATCTGCTGGGCTCGGTTCCCATCGGCTACCTGCTGGCCAAGCGGCACGCCAAGGTGGACGTTACCCAGTACGGCAGCGGCAAGACCGGCACCACCAACGTGCTGCGCACCGCCGGCCGCAAGTCAGCCGTCCTGGTGGCCGCTCTGGACCTGCTCAAAGGAGTGCTGGCGGTGATATTGGCCGGATTGATAGTGGGCCGGGGCTATCTGGTCATCGGTAACTTTGGTTTCGGCATGCTGGTAGCTCAGGTCCTGGCGGCACTGGCGGCCATTATCGGCCATAACTGGTCGGTATTCCTCAGGTTCCACGGAGGGCGGGGGGTTGCCACCTTCCTCGGTGGGCTCATTGCTCTCTGTCCGATAGCCGCCGTAGTCGGCGGCGAGATTATCATTATCAGCGCTGGTTTAACTCAGTACGTATCTTTAGGCTCCATTGCCGGGGTGGTCGGGGCTTACGCCATACTGGTGCCGCTCACCATCATGAACGGCTTCCCCGTAGAGTACCTGCTCTACGCCCTGATTGGGGCGGTAATAATTATCGTCATGCACCGGGATAACATCATGCGTCTGGTGCGAGGCAAAGAGCGCCGCCTGGGCGAGAAGGGGGAGAAGCGGGACCCATCCGAGGGCGTGGGATAGGGTATGCCCAAGGTTGCCATCATCGGTACTACCACCTGGGGAATAACCCTGGGGGTGGTGCTGGCGGCTAAGCGGGCGGAGGTCAGGTTGTGGGCGAGGACGGAAGACGAGGTCGCCAGGCTACTGAACGCCGAGTTTCCCTCTGCTTCGCTGGCCGATGTCACCCTGCCCAGCCGCCTATCCATCACCGCCTCACTGGAAGAAGCCCTGGCCGGTACACGAGCGGTCATCATGGCGGTGCCCTCCCAGAGCATGAGGCGGAACATAAAGGCGGTGGCCCCCTACCTGGATAGCTCCATGTTGATAGTCAGCGCCGCCAAGGGCCTGGAGCTGGAGACCAACCTGCGTATGTCGCAGGTAATCGCTGAGGAGGTCCCCCCCGATTTCCATCCCAATATCTGTGTCCTTTCCGGCCCTAATTTATCCCAGGAGATTCTGCGCAACCTGCCGGCGGCGTCGGCGGTGGCCGCCCAGAGCGAGGCGGTGGTCAGAAAAGCGCAGAAGCTCTTAAACACCCCCAACCTCTGTATCTACACCAATACCGATATCATCGGCGTCGAGCTGGGGGGAGCCCTGAAGAACATCATCGCCCTGGGGGCGGGTATCGTTGACGGGCTGGACTACGGCGACAACGCCAAGGCCACCTTCATCACCCGGGGCCTGACCGAGATAACGGCGCTGGGGGTGGCGCTGGGGGCTAACCCCCTCACCTTTTCCGGGCTTACCGGCCTGGGCGACCTGGTGGCCACCTGCTCCAGCAACTTGAGCCGAAATCACTACCTGGGGGTGGAACTGACCAAGGGGCGCTCGGTGGAGGAAATCACCAGCTCGATGAGCGGGGTAGCTGAGGGGGTGACCACCACCCTGGTGGCCTATAATCTGGCCCAGAAGTTAAGGCTGGAGATGCCCATTACCGAGAGGATCTACCGGGTGCTCTATGAAGGCTTAAGCCCCAGGGAGGCGGCTTTAGAGTTGATGGAGGCCAACGTCAAGCACGAACTGTCAGGGCGGCGCTGGCGGCTGTTCTCCTTTTTCAAGCGCAAGCGTTGACCCTAGCCCCACTGCGAGAAACCCTGCCACTTTTTGGGCTTGGGCATGTTTTCCGGCTTTAGCTGTTTCCCCAGCTCCTCGAGCAGATGGCGCTGCTCCTTGCTGAGCGATTCGGGGGTGGCCACGAACAGGGTGACCAGCTGGTCACCCTGCCCCCGGCCCCGCAGGTGGGGTATTCCCATCCCCTTGAGCTTGAAGACCTGCCCGGTCTGGCTGCCGGCCGGTATCTTGAGCTTGGCCTTGCCGTTGAGGGTGGGCACCTCCACCTCGGTGCCCAGGGCCGCCTGGACAAGGTTGACCGGCAGCTCGTAGATGATGTCGTAGTTGTGGCGGGTGAAGATTTCATGCTCCTTGACCGACAGGCTGATGTAGATATCTCCGGCCGGCCCGCCTCTTCTCCCCGCCTCTCCCTCGCCGCTGAGGCGTATCTGGGAGCCGTTATCAACTCCGGCGGGGATGTTGACCATGATTTTGCGCTTGCGCTTCTCCCGGCCGCTGCCCCGGCACTGGGGGCAGGGCTCGGTGATGATGCGGCCTTCACCCCGGCACTGGGGGCAGGGGACGGTGTGGGCGAAGCGCCCGAAGAGGCTCTGCTGGATGCGGCGCACCTGCCCGGTGCCGCCGCAGTTGGGACACGTGGAGGGTGAGCTGCCCGGCTTGCTGCCGGTGCCCTGGCACATCGAGCAGTGCTCGGTGCGGGTGATGTTTATCTCCTTTTCGCAGCCGAGGGCGGCTTCCTCGAAGGTTAGGGTCATTCTATATCTGAGGTGATTGCCGCGCTGCGGTGCCTGGCGGGAGGCGGTGGCCCCGCCGAAGAAGGCGTCGAAGATGTCGCCGAAGCCGCCGAAGTCGAAGCCCTCAAAGCCCCGCCCGAAGAACCCCTCGGCGCCGCCGTGCCCGAAGCGGTCGTAGGCCGCCCTTTTATCGGGGTCGGAGAGCACCTCATAGGCCTCGTTGACCTCTTTGAATTTCTCCCCGCTCTTGTCTTCCTGGTTGTGGTCGGGGTGATACTTGAAGGCCAGCCTGCGAAAGGCCCTTCTTATCTCCTCGTCGGTGGCGTTTCGGTCCACGCCGAGGACTTCGTAATAGTCGCGTTTGGCTGGCATATTTTACCCTATTTCTTTAATCCTTTAACGGCGTCGCAGAACCTCTCCGGCGTCCGTGACGAGATGATGTAGGTCTGCCCCACCGTTTTCAGCTTCACCGATTCGTTGATAAAGGCCTGGGTGATGGCGAAGCTACCGTCCCTGCCCTTGCGCAGCCCCCACCCCCCGTAGGTCCTTATGGGGTGGGCTACCTTGTGGGGGGTGCAGTCCTCTATCCGGCCCGCCTCGATAGTCTTGTGGTAGATAAAGCCGAAGCGGATGGTCAGCCGGTCCTGGTAGAGCGTTACCCTCATCTGGAAGAAGCTGGCGATGACGATGACGGTCAGGGCGATGTAGGTGGCGGTGTACCACCATACCCCGCTAAAGAGGATGCCCGGAACTATGCCGACGACCAGCGCCCAGAGCAGTAGGCCGCCGACGAAGGGGTAGTTTACGTTCAGCTTTTCCTCATAGATCGGCATCTGCCCCCCCCTTTTTAAGGTTCGTTATCGTCCCATACCCACACGCTTGAAAAGGGTTCACCTCTTGGACTTCCTTCCCCACCCCCCTATTTTATATCTTTTCCCACCCGCCACCCTTATGTTAGTGGGCTAAAGCCCTTTTTCCCTCCCCCTTTTTTTGGGGGAATTATTCCTTTCTTTCCCTTTTAAAGAGTTTTAGAGGCTAAGCCTCTGAGGGTGGGAGGGTGGGAAGAAGAACATCCTCTAAACCTCCCGGAACTCGCCCTCCACGGTGCCTTCGTCGCCGCCCTCGCCGCCTTCGCCCCCCTGCCCACCTTCTCCGCCCGGAGGTGCCTGGCCGCCTGGCGGCGGTGGCTGCTGCTGTTGATATACCGCTGAGCCGACCTTCTGCATCACCTCGTTCAGTTCCTGGGTGGCCCGACGGATAGCCTCAATATCGCTGCCCTGCAGGGTGTCCTTGACCGCCTTAATCTTGCCCTCCACCTCCGTGTTGAGGTCGGCGGGTATCTTGTCCTTGTTATCGCGCAGGGTCTTTTCGGCGGTGTAGGCCAGGTTATCGGCCAGGTTGCGGGTCTCCACCTCGTCCTTGCGCTGTTTGTCCTCGGCGGCGTGCTGCTCGGCCTCCCGCTGCATCCTTGCCACCTCTTCCTTGGACAGCCCGGAAGAGGCGGTGATGGTTATCTTCTGCTCCTTGCCGGTGCCCTTGTCGCGGGCCTTGACGTTTAGAATGCCGTTGGCGTCGATATCGAAGGTGACCTCAATCTGGGGAATGCCTCTCGGCGCCGGCAGAATGCCGTCAAGCATGAATCGGCCCAGGGTCCGGTTGTCGGCGGCCATCGGCCGCTCCCCCTGGAGGACGTGAATCTCGACGCTGGGCTGGTTATCGGCGGCGGTGCTGAAGACCTGGCTCTTGGCGGTGGGGATGGTGGTGTTGCGCGGGATGAGGGGGGTGGCCACCGCGCCCAGTGTCTCGATGCCTAGGGTCAGCGGGGTGACATCGAGCAATAAAACGTCTTTAACCTCCCCCTTGAGCACCCCGGCCTGGATAGCCGCCCCTACCGCCACCACCTCGTCGGGGTTGACCCCCTTATGGGGCTCCTTGCCGAAGAACTGCTTTACCTTCTCCTGGACCAAGGGCATCCTGGTCTGCCCGCCCACCAGTACCACCTCGTCAATCTGGGCGGCGGTCTTCTCGGCGTCAGCCAGCGCCTGTTTGCAGGGCCCCATGGTCTTCTCCACCAGGTCACCGACCAGCTGTTCCAGCTTGGCCCGGCTCAGGGTGATGTTGAGGTGCTTGGGGCCGCTGGCGTCGGCGGTGACGAAGGGCAGGTTGACCTCGGTCTGCTGGACGGTGGAAAGCTCGGTCTTGGCCTTTTCGGCGGCTTCCTTGAGTCGTTGCAGGGCCATCTTGTCCTGCCTTAGGTCAATGCCCTGGTCCTTCTTGAACTCGTCGCAGAGCCAGTCCATCACCCTCTGGTCGAAGTCATCACCGCCCAGGTGGGTATCGCCGTTGGTCGACTTGACCTGGAAGGTGCCCTCGCCCAGCTCCAGGATGGATATATCAAAGGTGCCGCCGCCCAAATCATAGACGGCGATGGTCTCGTCCTTCTTCTTGTCCAG
>CAYNGD010000030.1:0-17022 GCA_964396965.1 uncultured Dehalococcoidales bacterium | reverse complement strand
GTGGCTTTTTACTGGTGCGCTTCCTGCGGCGGCTGTGAGGAGACCGTGGTTGACCTTAACGAGAATATACTGAAGGTGGCCGAGGCTGTGGATATCGTGCTCTGGCCGGTGGCGCTGGACTTCAAGCGCAAGGATATCGAGGCCATGAAGGACGGCGAGATTGCGGTGAGCTTTATCAACGGCGCCGTGAGGCTGGAAGAGCAGGAGGAAATGGTCAAGCTCTTAAGGCAGAAGTCACAGCTGGTGGTCGCCTTTGGCGCCTGCGCTCACCTGGGTGGAATTCCGGGACTGGGTAACTTCTGTGACCGGGATTCCATCTTCAAGTATGTGTACACCGAAAGCCCCTCCGTGGACAACCCCAAAGGGGTCCTGCCCCAGCTGAAGACCCAGGTCAAAGAGGGTGAGCTTACCCTGCCCGAGTTCTTTAACACGGTACAGACTCTGGACCAGACAATAGATGTGGATTACTATCTGCCCGGCTGTCCACCGGCCCCCGATTTGATAATGGCAGCGGTTACCGCTATCTTGGAGGGCAAGCTGCCGGAGAAAGGGGCAGTACTGGCGCCCAATAAGGCGCTGTGCGATACCTGCCCTAGGGCGGAGTCCAAGCCGGATAAACTGGCCATTGACGAGGTGAAAAGACCCTGGCAGATAAAGATGGACCCCGAGAAGTGCTTTTTAGCGCAGGGGATAATCTGCCTGGGGCCGGCGACGCGCACCGGCTGCGGCGAGACCTGTATCAGGGCTAACCAGCCCTGCCGGGGCTGCTTCGGCCCGGTGGACGGCGTGGTTGACCAGGGGGCCAGGGCCCTTTCTATGATTGCCTCGATACTGGGGGTGGATGGTGAGGAGGCGATGAGCGAGGAGGAGGTCAAGAAGCTGATTGACAGCATCGTCGACCCGGCCGGGACGGTCTACCGCTTCAGCCTGGCGGCTTCTCTGCTCCGAAGAAAGAGAATGGGATAGGAGGGTGGTATGAAAAAGATAACCATTGACCCGATAACCAGGCTGGAGGGACACGGCAAGATAGAGATATTCCTCGATGATAATGGCAACTGCGAGCGTGCCTGCCTGCAGATTCCTGAACTTCGCGGCTTCGAGAAGTTCTCCGTAGGTAGAGCCGCCGAGGAGATGCCCCGTATTACCACCATGATCTGCGGCGTCTGTCCCACCGCTCACCACATGGCCGCTACTAAAGCCCTGGACGACCTGTTCAAGGTCGAGCCGACCTCAGCGGCCAAGAAGATAAGGGAGCTGATGTACAACGCCTTCACCGCCGAAGACCATATCCTGCACTTCGTCTTCCTGGGCGGCCCCGACTTCATCGTCGGCCCGACGGCGCCGGCGGCGGAGAGGAACGTGCTGGGTGTCATCGGTAAGGTGGGGCTGGAGGTGGGGGGCAAGGTCATCGAGATGCGCAAGCGGATGCGGAACGTGCTGCGGATAATCGGCGGCAAGCCGGTTATGCCCACCGCCGGCCTGCCCGGCGGCGTCTCCAAGCGTATTACCGAGGAAGAGAGGAAGACCATCATCGAGGCCGGTGAATACGGCGTCGAGTTCTGCAAGGTTGCCCTGGGGCTTTTCGATGACGTGGTGCTCAAGAACAAGGCCTATGTCGATTTAATTACCGGCGATGTCTACGCCCACAAGACTTACTATATGGGGCTGATGGACGCTAATAACAAGGTAAACTTTTACGACGGCATGATAAGGGTGGTTGACCCCGATGGCAAGGAGTACGCCAAGTTCAAGGTCCAGAACTACCTGGCCCATATCCGGGAGCACGTCGAGCCCTGGACCTACGTCCGGTTCTCCTTCCTCAAGAATGTTGGCTGGAAGGGCTTTGTTGACGGTAAGGAGAGCGGCGTCTACCGGGTGGCCCCGTTAGCCCGCTTAAACGCCTCCGACGGTATGGCCACGCCGCTGGCCCAGGCGGCCTACGAGAAGATGTACTCGACGCTGGGGGGCAAGCCGGTGCACAGCACCCTGGCCTTCCACTGGGCGCGGCTGGTCGAGGCGCTCTACGCTGCGGAGAGGGTGCTGGAGCTGGCCAGGGACCCCGAGATTACCTCGGACGATATCGTCAACCTGCCCACCCAGACCCCCAAAGAGGGGATGGGGGTGGTTGAGGCGCCCCGGGGCACCCTGATTCACCACTACCAGACCGACGAGAGGGGAATCCTGACTAAGGTCAATCTGATTGTGGCCACCCAGAATAACTCGGCGGCGATTAACATGTCGGTGGAGAAGGCGGCCAAGGCGCTGATAAAGAAGGGCGAGGTGCCCGACGGGATTCTGAACATGATTGAGATGGCCTTCCGGGCCTACGACCCCTGCCACGCCTGCGCCACCCACTCCCTGCCGGGGAGGACGCCCCTGGAGCTCAGCGTCTATGATGCCAGCGGGGAGCTGGTCAAGAGACTGGTGAGAGATTAGCCGGCAATAGAAGCCGGCGGTTACCTATTTTTATCATAAGGAGGTAGGGCTGTGACGGAGAAGGAGAAGGTTGAGGCGGCTTTAGCCAAGATAAGGCCGGCGCTACAGGCCGACGGCGGCGATGTGGTGCTGGTGGGGGTGGACGGTGGGGTGGTCAAGGTGAGTCTCAAGGGTTCCTGCGCCGGCTGTCCGGTGGCCACCATGACCCTTAAACAGGGCATCGAGCGGATACTCAAAGAGGAGATACCCGAAGTCAAAGAAGTGATTGCGGTCTAAAAAGATGCCAATATACGAGTATATCTGTTCTAACTGTCAACAAAAATTCGAGCTGCTCAAGAGCATGAGCCAGGCGGGGGAGGGTGTGCCCTGCCCCAGCTGCGGCGGCCAAGCTAAGCGCGTACTTTCCCGGTTCTGCAGCCACGCCGACGAATCGCTGGACTCTCTTGGTTCCAGCGGAGGCAGCGCCTGCTCAAGCTGCTCGTCGGGTAGCTGCAGCACCTGCTCACTATAGGGTTAGAAGGGTAAAACTATAGCTGATGAAGACCCTGGTTATGGGGTTCGGCAACCCCATTCTGACCGATGATGCCATCGGCATCAGGATAGCCGAAGAGCTGGCCAGAGAGCTTCCCGATATAACCGTGGTGGTCACCAGCGAGGCCGGTCTGGCCATACTGGACGAGGTCACCGGCTACGACAGGCTAGTCATCATTGATTCCATCAAGACGGGAAAGGGCAGGCCGGGGGAGCTATATAAGCTCACTCTGGAGGACTTGGAGCCTAAGTCGGATTTCTCTTCCTCCCACGGGCTGGACATCGCCACCGCCTTCAAGCTGGGGGAGAAGCTGGGCTATCCTCTGCCGCGGGAGGTGAGCATCTACGCCGTGGAGGTAAATGACAATACCACCTTCGGGGAGGGCTTTACCCCGGAGGTAGAGCGGAGCATATCATCAATAATCGGGCAGATAAAGGGGGAGAGGCTATGTCAAACTTCGAACCCAAAATCCTAGTATTTTGCTGTAACTGGTGCTCCTACGCCGGCGCCGACCTGGCCGGCACCTCGAGGCTCAAGATAAAGCCTAACTTCCGGGTCATCCGCACCATGTGCTCAGGCCGGATTGACCCCACCTTTGTTTTCCACGCCTTCTCCCAGGGGGCCGACGGCGTGCTGGTGGCCGGCTGCCACCCCGGCGACTGCCACTACAGCAGCGGGAACTACAAGGCCAGGCGGCGGGTGAGCCTACTCCACAACGTGCTACCCCAGCTGGGGATAGAGCCGGAGAGGCTGCGGCTGGAGTGGATTTCTGCCTCCGAGGGAACCAAGTTCCGTAATACCATTAATGAGTTTATCGACCAGATAACCCAGCTTGGCCCGCTTCACAGCAACAGAGCGGGGCCGGTGAGGGAGGGGGAAGCGGTCAAGGCCAAGGGTAACTAGAAAGGGATAAGCTATTGAGCCAGCCGGTCGTCGAGGCGAAAGCCGCCGTTAATATCAACGATAACTACTGCAGCCGCTGTACTATCTGCAGTTCCCTCTGCCCCTATGACGTCATCATCCAGGACCGTGCTAACCACAAGATGGTCCTGGATATCGAGAAGTGCCAGGTCTGCGGTATCTGCTACTCCGCCTGTCCCGCCAAAGCCATCAATACCGTTTATTACAGCACCGATTCGGTGCTCAAATACCTGGAGAAGATAAGGCCTCAGTATAGGAGCGATACCTTGGTTATTATGTGCCAGGGCAGCGCCCCCGACTTCAGCCAGGTCGGTAAGCTCTTCGGCATTAAAGATTTTATCCCGCTGGCCGTCCCCTGCGTGGGGCGTATCTCCGAGGAGGTGTTACTGGGGGTGATGGTGGCCGGGATTAAGAAGATTAACATCCTGGCCTGCGACGAGGACTACTGCCGCTTCCACCGGGGCAGCCCGCTGGCCGGGCGCCGTATCTTCGCCCTCAATCGTATGCTGGAGCAGCTCGGCTACGGGGAAGAGGCCATCACCCTTAAGCGGAACAGCCTCAAGGTGACGGTGGACAGAGACCTCTGCATCGCCTGCGGCACCTGCGTCGCTTTCTGCCCCTACCACGCCCCTAAGCTGGAGAGCGTGGGTGGGATAAGTTTTGACCTGGAGGCCTGCCGGGGCTGCGGCCTCTGTGTCGCCCTCTGCCCGGCCTTCGCCCTCGACCTGGACAACTGGGAGAGGGACCGAATTTTAAAGATGATTCCAAAACTGCTCAAGGAGATAACGCCGCCCAGAATCCTGGTCTTCCGCTGCCAGTGGGCGGTCTATCCCCCCCTGAACGGGGATATGAGCCCCAATATCCGAACCATAGAGCTGCCCTGCGCCGGAAGGGTCGAGGCCATCTACGCACTGGAGGCTTTACAGAAGGGCGCCGACGGGGTGATGGTGGTGGCCTGCTCCGAGCAGGACTGCAAGCAGGAGGGAGTGAGTGGCAAAGCCGAGCACGTGGTGGCCAGGATAAAAGAGAAACTGGGGCAGATAGGACTCGGCGATAAGCTCAACTTCACCCCGGTCTCACCCCGCTATCCCGGCCAGGTTGAAGATAAAATACGGGAGTTCCGCGATAAGATAGCCGCCGTCGGGGCGGAAAAGAGGAAAAGCCAATGATTGTCACCACGCTCAAGCCCCTGGACGAGATTTTAGATTCCGTCTCCCCCTATCGTAAAATACTGATTGCCGGCTGCGATGGCTGCACCCAGCCCCCCCGGGGCCTGAGGGAGGCCAAGACGCTGAAGCAGCTGCTGGAGCTGGCCGGCCAGCTCCGGGACCAGAAGTTTGATTTTAAGGTGACCTCGGTGGTCAAGCAGTGCGACTCGGTTTTGACTGTTTCCACGCTTAAGCTCTACATCGAGGACGATGTTGAGGCGGTGCTCTCCCTGGCCTGCGGCGCCGGGCCGCAGACGGTGGTCGAGTTCTTCCCCGATACCCCCGTCATTCCCGCTCAGAACTCCCATTTCGTCGGCCGGGAAGACCGGGAGGGGGGGAATATTGACGACAGCTGCCGGGCCTGCGGCGACTGCATCCTGGCCCTCACCGGAGGTATCTGCCCGGTCACCCGCTGCTCCAAGGGGTTGCTCAGCGGCGCCTGCGGCGGCGCCCGCCACGGCAAGTGCGAGCTCGACCCAAACCGGGACTGCGCCTGGGAGCTTATCTACGAGAGGCTGAAGCGGCTGGGCCGGCTCGATAAACTCAAGGAACTTACTCCCCCCAAGGACTATTCACTAAAGGGCTGGAGGGTGACTCCGTAATAGTGGGGTAGGCTGATGGTGCTGACCGGGGCCGGGAGACTGGCCAGGATAAAGGTGCGGGGGGTGGTGCAGGGGGTAGGCTTCAGGCCCTTTGTTTACCGCTTGGCTCATCAATACCAGCTCAACGGCTGGGTGCGCAACACCTCGGGCAGCGTTGACATCGAGGTGGAGGGAGCCGAGAAGGCAGTACGGAGTTTCTTAAGCGACCTCGAAGTAAAAGCCCCGCCCATGGCCCGCATCGAGAGCGTTAAGACCAGCTTTCATTCCCCCAAGGGCTACACCCAGTTCCAGATTGAGCCGAGTTTAAGCCAAGAGGGGCAGTACCAGCTGGTCTCGCCCGACATCGCTACCTGCTCTGACTGCCAGCGGGAGATATTTTCGGCGGATGACCGCCGCTTCGGCTACCCCTTCACCAACTGCACCAACTGCGGCCCGCGCTTTACTATTATAGAGGATATACCCTACGACCGCCCCCAGACCACCATGCGCAAGTTCAGGATGTGCCCCAGATGCCAGCGCGAGTACGACGACCCCTTGAACCGGCGCTTTCATGCCCAGCCCAACGCCTGCCCCGACTGCGGGCCGGCTTTAGCATTGGTGAATGATGAGGACAAGCCGGTTGAGGCCAAGGATGCTATTAAAAAAGCCAGTCAGCTTTTGAAAGAGGGTAAAATCCTAGCGGTGAAGGGGCTGGGGGGCTTTCAGCTGGCCTGTGACGCCACCAGCGGCGAGGCAGTCAAGACTTTGCGGGAAAGAAAGAGAAGGCCGTCAAAGCCGCTGGCGGTGATGATGGCTGGTATTGAAGAAATCGAAAAGCACTGTCTGATATCCGAAGAGGAGAAAAAACTTCTAGAGTCCCCCCAGTGCCCTATCGTATTGCTGCGCTGGAAAAAGGGCTCTGATATAGCCAAGGCGGTCGCCCCCAATCTGAAATACCTGGGGGTGATGCTGCCCTACACGCCTTTACATCATCTTTTGCTAAAGGAAACCGGCTTCCCCCTGGTGATGACCAGCGGTAACTTAAGCGAGGAGCCCATCGCCAAGGACAACGATGAGGCTCTGCGAAGATTAAAGGGCATCGCCGACTATTTCCTGATGCATAACAGAGGTATCTATGCCCGCTATGATGACAGCGTCTATATGGTCGAGGGCGGCCGGCCGGTGGCTTTAAGAAGGGCGCGGGGCTATGCCCCTTACCCGATATTTCTGCCCTTTAAGGCTAAGCAGATATTGGCCTGCGGCGCCGAGGACAAGAACACCTTCTGCCTGACCCGGGACGAGCACGCTTTTCTGAGCCAGCACATCGGCGATATGGAGAACGAGGAGACGCTGGAGCACTTCGAGAACACCATCCAGCTCTACAAAAAGCTGTTCCGCATCGAGCCTGAGATTATCGCCTATGATTTGCACCCTGATTATCTGTCCACTAAATACGCTCTTGAAACAGGGGCAAGCGCGAGTACAAAAATGGTGGCGGTGCAGCACCACCACGCCCACATCGCTGGCTGTCTGGTTGAAAACGGCGTCAAAGAGAGGGTTATCGGGGTGGCCTTTGACGGGACGGGCTACGGCGCTGACGGCACCATCTGGGGTGGCGAGTTCCTGCTGGCCGACTGTAAGGATTTTAAAAGAGTGGGGCATTTTGAGTATATACCTTTACCGGGTGGGGCGGCGGCGATAAAGAAGCCCCGCCGCCTGGCTCTGAGCTATTTATACACCCTGCTGGGCGAGGATTTCAGCTTGGATGGTCTGCCCCTGGCTGGACTAGACCCCGCCGAAATTGGGATAATAAGGATGCAGCTGAAGCGAAAGATAAACTCTCCTTTGGCCTCAAGCGCCGGCCGGCTCTTTGATGCTGTATCTGCTTTAGCCGGGGTGAGGGGGGAGATAGACTACGAGGCCCAGGCGGCCATCGAGCTGGAGATGCTGGCCCCCGATGAAATAGATAGTCCCGGCTCTTACCCCTTCTCTATCGAGGATGAGGGGGGAATGGGGGTGGTCAAGCTGAAGGATTTATTAGCGGCGGTGGTTGATGACGTCAGGAATAGGGTGCCGGTGCCGGAGATATCGCTTAGGTTTCATAATACGATGGCTGAAATAATTGTGGCGATGTGCCAACTGATAGCTAAAGAGAGTACAATAAAGAAGGTGGCGCTTAGCGGCGGCGTCTTCCAGAACCGGTTATTGCTGAAGCTGGCCAGCGCCGCTTTAAAGAGAGAGGGCTTTGAGGTGCTAACTCACCGCCTGGTCCCCGCCAACGACGGCGGCATCTCCCTGGGGCAGGCGGTGGTGGCCAATTTCGCCAGGAGTTAACTATGTGTCTGGCGGTTCCGGTATTAATCAAATCAATTGAAGATAAAGAGGCCGAGGTCGAAATCGGCGGCATAACCCGCCGCATCAGCCTCTGGCTCACCCCCGAAGCCAAAATTGGCGACTACGTGCTGGTGCACACCGGCTACGCCATCAACGTCCTCGACCAGGAACAGGCCGAAGAGACCCTGTCCCTTTTAAGGGAAATAGCCGAGGCGGAGGGGGCGGGGTGAAGTATATCACTGAATTTAGGCGCTCGGAGCTGGCCGAGGGGCTGATTGCCCATATCCGGCACCAGTCCAAGACCCGTGCCCGCTTTATGGAGTTCTGCGGCGGCCACACCGTGACCATCTTCAGGTACGGCATCCGCCAGGTGCTGCCGCCGACCCTTGAGATGGTATCGGGGCCGGGCTGCCCCATCTGCGTCACCGCCAACGCTGACCTGGACAAGGCCATTGCCCTGGCTAAAGTTCCCGGTGTTATCATCGCCACCTTTGGCGATATGCTCAAAGTGCCCGGCAGCCGCTCCAGCCTGCAGCAGGCCAAGGCCGAGGGGGCTGAGGTCTATACCGTCTATTCCACCATGGACGCCCTCAAGGCCGCCCAGGATAACCCGGGTAAATCGGTGGTCTTCCTGGGCATCGGCTTCGAGACCACCGCCCCCACCGTGGCCGCCTCTATTCTTCAGGCGGAAGAGAAGGCTGTAAAAAATTACTTCGTGCTCTCTTTACATAAGCTGTGCCCGCCGGTGATAAGAGCACTGCTTGACGCCGGCGAGGTCGAGCTCAGCGGGCTGGTCTGCCCGGGACACGTCAGCACCATCATCGGCTCCCACCCCTGGGAGTTCATCGCCCGGGAATACGGCATCCCCTGCGTTGTCTCCGGCTTCGAGCCCCTGGATATATTGCAGACCGTGGACATGCTGGTGGGGCAGGTGGGAAAGAGACATTCTGAGGTCGAGATTGCCTACAAGCGGGGGGTGCGCCCCGAGGGTAACCTTCAGGCGCTAAAGCTGATGGAGCAGGTCTTTGAGCCCGCCCCTGCTCTGTGGCGGGGCATCGGCGAGGTGGCCGGCAGCGGCCTGAGGCTTCGGGAAAAGTATAGGCGCTTCGATGCCGAGGCTAACTTTGATATCGAGCCGGGGCCGGCGCTGGAGCCGGCGGGCTGTATCTGCGGCGACATTCTGCGCGGGGTTAAGACACCGGCTGACTGCAAACTTTTCGGTAAAGTCTGCACCCCGGAGAGCCCGGTGGGGCCCTGCATGGTCTCCACCGAGGGCAGCTGCTCGGCCTGCTATCTATACGGAGAGGGCCTTGGCGGATAAGATTCTCTTAGCCCACGGCAGCGGCGGCAAGTTGGCCCACGATCTGGTCGAGAATAGCTTGGTCAAAAAGCTGGCCAACCCGCTGCTGGACCGGCTGGACGACTCGGCGGTCTTTGAGCTAAGCGGGCGGCTGGCCTTCACCACCGACAGCTACGTGGTCAGCCCCGTCTTCTTCCCCGGCGGCGACATCGGCAGGCTGGCTGTCTGCGGCACGGTCAACGACCTGGCCATGTCCGGGGCCAGGCCGCTTTATTTATCCCTGGCTTTTATCATTGAAGAAGGGCTGGCTTTGGCTGAGCTGGAAAAGATAGTAAATTCGGTTCAGAAAACGGCCAATGAGGCAGGGGTAAAGATTATCACCGGCGATACCAAGGTGGTGCCCCGCGGCAGCGCCGATAGGCTCTTTATCAACACCGCCGGCGTTGGTTTAATACCGGAGGGGGTTGACATCTCCGGGGCTAACGCTAAACCGGGGGATAAGGTGATTTTAAGCGGGGCTATCGGCGACCACGGCATCGCTGTCATCAGCCAGCGGGAGGGCCTGAGCTTTTCGACGACGCTTAAGAGCGACTGCGCCCCGCTGGGAGATTTGGTGGCCGGGATGCTCAACGCCAGCCCAAATATAAGCTGCCTGCGCGACCCGACCCGCGGCGGCCTGGCGACAACCTTAAACGAGCTGGCCAAACAGTCAAAAGTAAGTATAAGAATTGAAGAGGAAGCTATCCCGGTGCGGGAGGAGGTGCTGGGTGCCTGCGAGATGCTGGGCTTCGACCCGTTATATGTCGCCAACGAGGGCAAGCTGGCGGCCATCGTTGCCGCTAAAGATGCCGATAAAATTCTTAAAGCAATGAAAAAGAATAAGTACGCCAAAGAGGCGGTTATCATCGGGGAGGTGGCCGCCGAGCCGCCGGGGCGGGTGGTGATGAAAACCATTCTGGGGGCGCATCGCATCGTCGATATGCTGGTGGGCGACCTGCTGCCCCGGATTTGCTAAATGCACGAACTGAGTATCACCCAGAGTATGCTCGACCTGGTCCTCAGGCAGGCCGAGGGGGCCGGGGCTGATAAAGTCGAGAAAATCAACCTTGTTCTCGGGGAGATGACCGGGGTGGTGGGGCGCTGCGTCCAGTTCTACTTCGATTTCTTGAGCAAAGGGACGCCGGCGGAGGGGGCGGCGCTGAATTTTAAGGAGATTCCGACCACGGCCAGATGCCATAACTGCGGTAAAGAGTTCGAGCTGGGGGAGTTCGACTGGACTTGTCCTCACTGTCAGAGTAATAATATAGAGATAACCGGCGGCAAGGAACTCTACGTCGAGAGCATCGAGGTGGAATAGATGGAAATCAAGGTGGTCAAAGATATCCTGGGGGCTAACGACCAGATAGCCCAGAAGAACCGGCAGCTTTTCGACAGCAATAAAAACTTCGTGGTCAACGTGATGGCCTCGCCGGGGGCGGGCAAGACCAGCCTGATTATGGAGACCATCAGGCGGCTCAAGGGTAAGGTCAAGATGGGGGTGGTTGAGGGCGACATCAGCTCCAGCCTGGACGCCGAAGCCATCGGCCGGGAGAACATTCCCGTCGTCCAGATAAACACTGGCGGGGAGTGCCACCTCGACGCTGGCATGACCGCCAGCGCCCTGGGCGACCTGCCTCTGGCCGATATCGAGCTGCTGCTTATCGAGAACGTGGGCAACCTGGTCTGCCCCGCCGAGTTCAAGATAGGCGAGGACATCAGGGTCTTAATCTCCAGCACCCCCGAGGGCGATGACAAGCCCTATAAATACCCCCTGATGTTCCACGAGGCCGACGCCGTGCTCATCAACAAGGTTGACCTGCTGCCCTACGTCAGGTTTGATGTTGACGCCTTTACTAGGGCCATCAAAGGGATAAACCGGCGGGCCAAAATCCTGCCGGTATCCTGCACCACCGGCCAGGGGATTGACGACTGGTTGGAGTGGCTTCTGGGCCGGATGGGCCGGAAGTAAGATATACCCCCTGGGGGTATTCGCCTCTTAAATTGACAACGGCCAACCGAATTTGTTAAATTGTATCTGTTGTCATGTCATTTCCGTTTAACGATGGTGTTTCACTAAAGTAATCGTCTGAGGGTCGTGGCATTAGCTCCCTGCCCGGTACTAAAAGACCCCAGCGTAATCTGCTACTAGAGGAGGTTAGCGACGTGACTGTAAAATCGAAGCTCCGCGAGATAGTAGGGCCGGATAATTTCTCCGATAAACCTGAAGTCTTAAACACCTATTCCCGGGATTTCAGCCTGGTGCCGGCCGGCGTGCCCAACTATGTGGTCAAGCCCAAGACCGCCGAGGAGGTGCAGAAGGTAATCCAGCTGGCCAACAAGAACAAGCTGCCGGTGGTGCCGGTGAGCTCGTCGGTGCACTTTCACGGGGCGACCATACCCAAACAAGGTGGCGTTGTCGTTGACCTGACCCGGATGAACCGCATCCTGGAGATCGACGAGTTCAACCGGAAGGTGCGGCTGGAGGCGGGGGTGACCTGGGAACAGGCCGCCAAGGCCCTGGCCAAAAAGGGCTACCGACTGATGATGCCGCTGGCGCCGCACCCGCTCCGCTCTCCGGTTATCGACCACCTGGAGAGGGAGGTCATCACCAACACCGTCTATGATTACGGGGAGCCTCTGCAGGGCATGGGGGTGGTCTGGCCCACCGGCGAGATCTTCCGAACCGGCTCGGCCAGCGTCGCTGGCTACCCCGATTCGCCCTCTAAGGGGGCCAACCCCTCGGGGCCGGGCCTGGACTTCTACCGCTTCCTCCAGGGCGCCCAGGGGACGATGGGGATAGTGACCTGGGCCAACCTCAAGATAGAATACATTCCAACCATAGACCGGGTGCTCTTGGCCCCGGTTGACGACCTGGAATACACCACCGATTTCCTGCACCGGATACTCAAGATAAGGATAGGCCAGGAGTGCCTGCTGCTGGACAACACCGACCTGGCGGCCCTGGCCGCCGAGAAGTGGCCCGATGACTTCGAGGAGTTGAGGGCGATCCTGCCCCCCTGGACCCTCATCCTGGTGATGAGCGCCATGGCCCGGCGCCCCGAAGAGAAGCTCCAGTATGAAAAGAATATGCTTGACGAGGTCATCAAGAACGAGTTCCCCGAAATTCACCTCGACCCTGACCTGCCCGGCTTTCCCGGCCTGGCTAAAAAGCTTTTATTACGGCTGCGCCAGCCCTGGCCCAAGAACAAGCCCTACTGGCGGAACCGCTACCTGGGCGGCTGCCAGAGCATCTTCTTCATCACCCGGCCCGGTCTGGCCACCCAGTTCATCGAGCTGATGGAGGCGGTGGCCGCCCAGTACGGCTACCCCGTGGACGACATCGGCGGCTATATCCAGCCCATCGAACACAACCGCGCCTGCCAGGTGCAGTTCGACATCTTCTACGACCCAGAAAGCGAGGTTGACGTGGAGATGGTGCGCAGCCTCTACCACGACGCCATCGGGGCCCTGGCCAGCCAGGGCGCCCTCTTCACCCGGCCCTACGGCGAGCTGGCCGACTTGGTCTACGGTAGAGCCACCGAATACGCCACCGTCCTGAGAAGGGTGAAAAAGGTATTCGACCCCAACAATATCATGAACCCCGGAACTCTGTGCTACTAGGGAGGATAAAGATGCTCAAAGGCAAGGTGAGTCTGGACGTAACCAACCTAGATAACTTCGAATACGATATGAGCAAGTGCATCAAGTGCAAGGGGTGCTACTGGGTGGACCATATCTATATGCCCGGGATAGATTTCAGCACCCGCTGCCCCAGCGCCACCCGCTACCTGTTCGATTCCTACGGCGCCTACGGCAAGATGAGAATTGGGATTGCCATGCTCGAGGGCAGGATGGAATACACCGACGAGCTCCTGAAGACGCTCTACGCCTGCCCACTCTGCGGCGCCTGCGATGTCGGCTGCAAGCGCAACCTCGACCTGGAGATAGAGCTTGCCCTGGAGGCGCTGCGGATAAAGGCGGTCAGGGACGGCAAGGGGCCGATGCCAGAGCACAAAAAGGTGGCCAAAAAGATAATCGAGAAGCACAACCGCTTTGGCTCCCCCCACCCCAACCGCAACAAGTGGCTGACCAAAGATATCAAGGTAGCCAAAAAGGCCGACGTGCTCTATTTCGTCGGCTGCTCGGCGGCCTACGCCAACCCCGAAATCGCCCGGGCCACCGCCAAGATACTCAACGCCGCCGGCACCCCCTTTATGCTCCTGCCCGACGAGCGGTGCTGCGGCAATATCGTCTATTCGGTGGGGATGATTGACGAGGCGCGAGAGTTAGCCAAGCGCAACATAGAGGCGGTCAGGCAGAGCGGCGCCAAGACCCTGCTGCTGAGCTGCGCCGAGGGCTACCGGATGTGGAAGGTGGACTACCCCAAGATGCTCAATATATCCACTGACGATTTGGGCTTTAAGGTGGTGCACCTGACCGAGCTGGTGGACGAGCTTATCAAGAAGGAGGCCCTGAAGCTGACCAGGCCGGTTGAGCTGCGCCTGACCTACCACGACTCCTGCAGCCTGAGCCGCCTGAGCGAGCCCTGGCAGCCCTGGAAGGGGGAGCGGGGGGAGTGGGGCATGGTCAGCCCTAGATTAGACCGCCGGCGCGGTGAGAAAGGTGTCTACCAGCAACCCAGGGACATCCTGAAGGCCATCCCCGGGGTGGAGCTGGTGGAGATGCCCCGGATGAGGGAGAACGCCTTCTGCTGCGGGGCGGGGCGGGGCACTATAGAAGCCTTCCCCGACTTCGCCGCCTGGGCCGCTGAGCAGAGGCTCTTCGAGGCCAAGGCGGTGGGTGCCGAGGCGGTGGTGGCCACCTGCCCCTGGTGCAAGGACAACTTCGCCAAGGTCGCCAAGGAGAACGGCGAAGATTTAAAGATATACGATATTTCCGAGCTCATTCTGGCTTCAATCGAAGCCTAGACTTAGGGAGGTAAGCTATGGCGATATCTAAGGAAGCCTATAAGGTCCTGGAGGCTATCGTCGGCGAGGACTATATCTCCTCCGACCCGGTGGTCTGCGAGGGCTACCGGGCGGGGCCGGGGGGCTATGAGTGCGGACTGGGCTACGAGCGGGTGATGACCAAGCTGCCCGCCTGCGTCATCATGCCCCTGACCACCGAGGAAGTCCAGAAGATAGTCCGGGTCTGCAACCGCTATAAAATCCCCTACGCCCCCTTCAGCACCGGCTGGTACGGCGCCCGCACCCACTGCCACGTTGACGATGAGCTACTCATCGACCTGAAGCGGATGACCGACTTGGAGATTGACGAGAGGCACCTCTACGCCGTGGTGGGTTCGGGGGTTATCTACTCCCAGCTTCAGGAGGAGGCGATGAGGCGGGGCTGCTATATTATCGTCGGCGGGGGCGGCTCGCAGTGCTCCGCCATCGCCAACATGCTGGGCGACGGCTGGTCGCCCCTGAGCTACCGCATCGGCCTGCCCCACCGCCGCATACTGGGCACCGAGTTAATCCTGCCCGACGGCGAGCTGGTCAAGCTGGGCTCGCTGGCCGTCGGCGACGACCCCTTCTGGGGTGAAGGATTTGGGCCCGACCTGAGGGGGTTGCTGCGGGGCTTTACCGGCCACCGGGGGTTCCTGGGCATCGTTACTAAAATGGCCATCAAGCTGCTGCCCTTCCAGCCGGAGAGACTGGAGCCGAGTGGAATATCGCCTCATACCACCCTCCTGCTCCCGGAAAAAAGGGTTAAGTGGATAAACTTCACCATGCCCAGCAAGGAATCGATGAAGCAGGCCATGTTCGAGATGGCCCGGGCCGAGGTAGGCGCTGGCTGCACCAAGGTCCCCATCTTCTGGCGGGCCATCGCCAAGGCCAGCTGCAAGGAGGAGTTCTGGGATATCTGGTCTAAGGAGAACGAGGAGACCATCAGCAGCTTCCACCTGCTGCGGGTGCTGCTGGTCGGCTTCGGCTCCGAGGAGCAGATGGAATACGAGGAACGGGTGCTTAACGATATCATCACCGAGATCGGCGGCGAGGCCCGCCGCACCCGGCCTTCCGACGAGTCCTGGTTCAAGAACGCCGACTCGGCCGGTATGTGGCTGATGTGCGGCAGCTATGTTTCGGTGGACTATGTCATCGAGACGCTGGAGCACTCCATCCCCCACGGGGAAAACTACGCTAAACTCAAGCGGAAATTCACCCCGCCGCTTATGCCCGACTACGGCGACCCCGGCTGGTTCCAGAGCTTCGAGCTGGGCCACCAGGGCTACTCCGAGTTCCTGGTCTACTGGGACCCCGACGTCAACACCGATGGCGTTGACTACTTCTACCTGGAGACCTCCAAGGAGAACATCAGGAAGCGGTTCTATACCTCGCTTTTAGGGCCGCACCAGCCGCTTTACCTCACCGGCCCGGCCTACGGGCCCAACTACCACAAGTGGTTGCTGGCGGTCAAGGACGAGTTCGACCCCAGCTTCCTCTGTCACCCGCCGGTGCCCCTCGCCCACGACGCCTTTGTCGAACGGGCTCCCTGGATGAGGCCGATGAAGGACTGGAAGAGCCCCAAATTACCCTGAAGTCCCCGTTTTTACTAAAATAGGGACAGGAGATTTTGGTGGCGGGTTGGGGTATAATGGGAGAAAGCGTCTATGGCTAAGGTAGAAATGGTCTGTCCCTTCTCCGGGATGCTCTGCAGAGACTGTCCCGTTTACCGGGGGCGGCATTTTTATCTCTGTTTCTGTGAAAAATACCGGGGCTGCCTGCCCCAGGCGATAAAAAATCTGCCCATGGCCAAGAAATCCAACGGGAAGTGGGATATGCCCTCGCTTCCCGCTAATAAAGACCCTTATATTGACCAGATGCTCTAATACTAGAGAGGAGGCAAAGATCAAAAATGAAAATTGAGGGGAAGTTTACCATGAAGGCGCCTATCCAGAAGGTCTGGGATTTCCTGCTCGCCCCGGGAACCCTGGTTTCCTGTATTCCCGGCGCCGAAAAGATGGAGCCGGTGGACGACAAGACCTGGGAAGGGATAGTTAAACAGAAGGTGGGGCCTATCGGCGTCAAGCTGAACTTTACCCAGGCGTTTACCGAGATCGAACCGCCCAAGCATCTCAAGGCGGTGGGGCGGGGTAACGCCGCCGGCGGTGCCGGCACCTTCAGCCAGGAGACCATCGTTGACATGAAAGAGCTTGGCGGCGGCGAGGTGGAGATTGCCTACAGCTCCAACGTGAGTCTGGTCGGGCGGCTGGCTACCTTCGGCGAGAGAATCATGCGGGCCAAGGTCAACAAGGTGGGGGAGCAGTTTATCCAGAACCTGCAGAATGCGCTAAAGAAGGAGCTGGGCTAGGCACTATCTTATAAACGGAGGCTTAAAGTGACTAAAGTTACTAAATCAGGGAGGTCGGGCTAATGATAAAGGATTTTGACTATTTTGCCCCCAGGACGCTTAAAGAAGCCCTCGCCCTGCTGGACAAGTACGGTGACGACGCCAAGGTAATCTGCGGAGGGCAGTCGCTGCTGGTCCTGATGAAGCAGGGGCTGGTCGCCCCCAGATATCTTATCGATATCAAGGGTGTAACCGAGTTAGCCTATATTAAAGACGGCAAGGACGGGCTTAAAATCGGCACCACCACCACCCACCGCACCATTGAGAAATCGGCGGTAATCAAGCGGAAATACCCGGTGCTGGCCGAGATGGAGACCC
>CAYNGD010000029.1:0-18588 GCA_964396965.1 uncultured Dehalococcoidales bacterium | reverse complement strand
ACCTCTGCCCGGTTATCGCCAGGGAGGGGCTGGCTAGTAAAATAAAGAGGGCCTACGATAAAGTCGCCAAGAATAAAGACGTGGTCATAGTCGAAGGAGTATGGCGGATGAGGCCGGGGGCTAAGCCGATTGAGCCCGCCGCCGAGGTGGCTGAGGCGCTGGGGGTTAAAGTCATCGTTGTCGAGCCTTACTCCGAGGGGCTGACCGGGGCCAAACTGGCCGCCGACTGCGGTGGCTTCGGGGAGAGCCTGCTGGGTGTCGTCGTCAACAAGGTGCCGGTGAGAAGGCTGGAGATAGTCTCCGAGCGCCTGTCCGGCGTGGTGGCGGTGCTGGGGGTGCTCCCCGAGGATAGAGCCCTCTTCGGGCTGACGGTAGGCGAGATTGCCGAGCAGGTCCAGGGTGAAATCTTAAACGATGCCGAGAAATCGGATGAGGTTGTCGAGAACATCATGGTGGGGGGGATGGTTGTTGACCACGGTCCCCTCTACTTCGGGCGCAAGGCCAACAAGGCGGCTATCTTAAGGAGCGACCGCCCCGATATGCAGTTGGCGGCGCTGGAGACACCGAGCCGGTGCCTGGTCTTGAGCGGCGGCGTTGAGCCGACCTATCGCGTCCGCACCCATGCCGGGGAGAGGGGCATCCCCCTCATACTGACCCGGAACGATACCGGCTCCATAATCAACACCATCGAGCTAGCGCTGGGCAGGCCCCACTTTAACCAGGAGAAGAAGCTGCCCCGCCTGCTGGAGATCATGGAAAAATCCTTCAACTTTAAAGCAGTAGAACGAGCCCTCAAATAGCTTGACATAAACCCACAATTTCCCCTTAAAGTCAGCTTTGTTAAGCCTCGGCGCCAATGTTATAATGAAGTAGATGGATATCCTGGCCGAGCTTAACCAAGCCCAGAGGCAAGCGGTAGAGATAATCGAGGGGCCGGTGCTGATTCTGGCCGGCCCCGGCAGCGGCAAGACCAAGGTCATTACCCACCGGGTGGCCTATCTTATCAAGGTCTGTGGTGTCAGCCCCTACCGCATCATGGCGGTTACCTTCACCAACAAGGCTGCCCGGGAGATGGTGGAGAGGCTGAACCACCTCATCGGGGAGAGGATGGTGGGCAGCCTGACCATCGGCACCTTCCACGCCATCTGCGCCCGCATCCTGCGCCGGGACGGCAAGCCTAACGGTGTTGACCCCCGCTTCGTCATCTACGACGACGAGGACCAGCTCAGCCTGCTTAAACGGGTAATCCAGGAGGTTGGCCTCGACCCCAAGCAGTACGCCCCCCGCGCGGTGGCCTCGGCCCTATCCGCCGCCAAGAGCACCATGATAGCCCCGGCGGACTATGTCAAACGCACCCGCAGCTATTTCGAGGAGGTGGTGGGGCGGGTCTACGAGCGCTACCAGGAGTTGCTCAGTGAGAGCAACGCCCTGGACTTCGACGACCTGCTGATGAAGACTGTCCAGCTTTTCCGCAAAAGCCCGGAGACGCTGGCCAAGTACCAGTCGCGCTACCTGCATATACTGGTTGACGAGTTCCAGGACACCAATCTGGTCCAGTACGAGCTTATTCGGCAGCTGGGTGGTGAGAGGCACAATATCTGCGTCGTCGGCGACCCCGACCAGTCCATCTACTCCTGGCGCTTCGCCGACCTGCGCAATATACTCAGCTTCGAGAAGGACTACCCCGAGGCCAGGGTCGTCCTGCTGGAGCAGAACTACCGCTCCACCCAGCTTATACTAGAGACAGCCTCCTGTGTAATTTCGGCCAACCAGCAGCGCAAGCCCAAGAAGCTCTGGACGGAGAACGAGCCGGGCGAACTGACCAATATCGTCGAGACCTACACCGAACAGGAGGAGGCCCAGTTCGTCGTCAGCGAGATAGAGCGTCTGGTGGAGGGAGGCAAGGCCAAGCCGGGCGATTGCGCCGTGATGTACCGCACCAACGCCCAGTCCAGGGCTCTGGAGGAGGCCTTTATCCGCTACGGTACACCCTACAAGCTGGTGGCCGGGACCCGCTTCTACGAGCGGCGGGAGGTCAAGGATATCATCGCCTACCTCAGGGTCATCCAGAACCCCAGGGACAGCGTCAGCCTGCTCAGGATAATCAACGTCCCCCAGCGCGCTATCGGCCAGCAGAGCCAGAGCCAGCTTTCCAGCTGGGCCAAGTCTCAGGGCATCACCATTTATGAGGCGCTGAAGCTTATCACCGAGTCCAAAGACAAAGAACAGGCGACCCCGTTTAGCCCCCGCACCGTTAAAGTTCTTACTGGCTTTCTGGAGCTGATAGAGGAGCTTACCGCCGGAAACAAGGAACTCGACCTGGTCGAGCTCTTCGACATGGTGGTAAAGAATACTGGCTACGAGGAATATTTACTGGCCGAAAAGGACGGCGAGGAGCGCTGGGAGAATATCTTAGAGCTCCGCACCGTGGCTAATGAGTACCGCCACCTTAAACCAGGGGAGGGCCTGACCGCCTTCCTTGAGGGAGTGGCCCTGGTCTCCGATGTGGACGGCCTCGACGAGACGGTGGACGCGGTAACACTGGTCACCCTGCACCAGGCCAAGGGGCTGGAGTTCCCGGTGGTGTTTATCGTCGGCGTCGAGGAGGGCATCCTGCCCCACTTCAAGTCGCTGACCGACCCGGAGCAGATGGAGGAGGAAAGGCGGCTCTGCTATGTGGGCATAACCCGGGCCAAGCAGCGGGTCTATCTGGTCTATGCCTTCCGCCGCAGCCTGATGGGCTCTCAGATGGTGAGCACGCCGTCTCGTTTCCTGGGCGACATACCCAAGCGCCTGGTAGCCAAGGGCGACCTGTGGCAGCGGGAGGAGAGCCAGGTGATGCCTTCTCTCTACTCCTGGAACAAAAGGCCTTCCTCCCGCGCCGATACCCCCGAGCTTAAGCCCGGCGATCGCGTCCGCCACGCCCAGTTCGGCAGCGGGGTGGTGGTCAACTGCAAGGTGGTGAATGGTGATAAAGAGGTGCTGGTGGCCTTCACCGGCGGGGTGGGCGTCAAGAAGCTGCTGCTGAGCTTCGCCAATCTGGAGAAGACGGACTAGCCATGCCCATCAGAGCCTTAGACCCTAAAGTAATCGCCCGGATTGCCGCCGGCGAGGTGGTGGAGAGACCGGCCTCGGTGGTCAAGGAACTGGTGGAGAACTCGCTGGACGCCGGCTCTTCCCAGATTTCAGTCGAGGTCAGGGGCGGCGGGATAAGCCTTATCCGGGTGACTGATAACGGGGCGGGGATTCCTTCCGATGAGATGGAGCTGGCCTTCGACCGCTACGCCACCAGCAAGGTAAAGAGCCTGGATGACCTGGAGTCCATCCAGAGCCTCGGTTTCCGGGGGGAGGCACTGCCCAGCATCGCCGCCGTGGCCGAGGTCGAGATGACCAGCTGCGCTACAGATGAAACGGGCAGCTACCTTGAGTTACGGGATGGTAAAATTACCAGCCAGGGCAGCCGAGGACGCTCCCGGGGGACCGCGGTCACGGTTAAAGACCTCTTCCGCAGGGTACCGGCCAGGTTAAAATTTCTCAGGTCGGCGGCCACCGAGAACAGCCACATCGCCAATGTGGTCAGCCAGTATGCCCTGGCCTTCCCCGAGGTCAAGTTTTCATTATTGATTGATGGCCGGTCGGCATTGAGGACGCCGGGCAGTGGCAGGCTTATCGATAGCCTGGTTGCCGTCTACGGCGCTGATATAGCCGGAAATATGATTGAGCTTAACGATGAGGCGACTCAGGCACCCCGGATTAGCGGTATGGTCTCTTCACCTGACGTCAACCGTTCGGGGCGGGGAAACCTGAGCTTCTTCGTCAACCGCCGCTGGGTGAACAGCCGCCTGCTGGCCAAGGCGCTGGAGGAGGCCTATCACGGGCTGCTGATGGTGGGCAGACACCCGCTGGCGGTTATCAATATATCTATGCCTCCCGCGGATGTTGATGTTAATATTCACCCCGCCAAGAGCGAGGTCAAGTTCCGCAGCGATTCGCTTATTTTCGGTGCCCTCCAGCGGGTGGTACGCCGGGCTCTAAACGCGCAGGTCACCGTGCCAAGGGTTAGAACGACCACCGAGCCGGTATTCCCCACCGAGTTAAAGGAGGTTACCCATATCCCCTATGCCGGCGTCTCTCAGGCTCCCCCAGCCTTTACCCCGGCACTGTCGCTGCCGGTGCTGCGGGTGCTGGGCCAGCTCAACAGCAGCTATATCGTCGCCGAGGGGCCGGAGGGGCTTTACCTTATCGACCAGCACGCCGCCCATGAGCGCGTCCTCTTCGAGAAGCTTGAGCAACAGCGGGCGCAGCAGAAACTAGAGGTTCAGGGGCTGCTTGAGCCGGTGACCTTCGAGGTCAGCCCCCGGCAGGAGGCGATATTAAAGTCTCGCTATCAGGATTTAGCCGAATTCGGCTTCGACATCGAGCCATTCGGCGAAAGGACCTTCCTGGTCCGGGCGATGCCGGTTCTAGTCCACGATAGGGACTGGGCGGGGATGCTGCGCGAGCTGCTGGACTCGCTGTCAGCGGGGGATAAGAGCGGCTGGGCAGAAGATATAATCATCACTATGGCCTGTCACGGCGCGGTCAGGGCCGGACAGGTCTTGACCGATGCCGAGATGCGTGACCTGGTAAGACAGCTGGAGCAGTGCGCCACCCCCAATACCTGCCCCCACGGCCGGCCCACCATGATTCACCTCGGCTACGCCCAGTTGAAAAAAGAGTTCGGCCGGACCTAGAGTTGCTTAAACTCTCTGAATAGCTCGTCGCTGAGGCCATCGGGCAATTCTGACAGCGGCTTGTTGGCGTGGCTGGTGAGCAGGGGAGATATGGAGATATTGCCCCTCTCGATTGCCCAGGTGTCGGTGTTATCGTCCACCGCCTTGTTCACCCGCTTGCGGACGAACCAGTAGTAGGAGCGCCCGTTGTTGTACCTCTCCTCAATGACATCGGTGTGGCTGTAACGGGCGGGACAGGTAATCATCACCCCGGTAATCTTTTCGCGGGGCAGGTTGGGCAGGTTCACGTTAAGGCAGATATCGGGCGGTATGGTGCCGGACTCAACCTTTCTGGCCAGCAAAGCAGCGAATTTAGCGGCGTCATCGAAGTAGAAATTGTCCCCCCACCCCGCTGATACCGCCAGCGCCGGCAACCCGTGCAGGCTGGCCTGAAGGGCTGCCCCCACTGTCCCAGAAATCAACACATCATCGCCCAGGTTGGCCCCACGGTTGATGCCGGAGATGACCAGGTCAATCTTATCATTGACCAGCTTGCCCAGGGCCAGGATAACGCAGTCGGCGGGGGTGCCCTCAACGGCATAGCTTTCCACACCATCCGCCACCGGCGTTGCTGGCCTGGCCCTCACCGGCTGGTGCAGGCTGACGGTGGTGCCCATAGCGCTCAGCTCTCTGTCCGGGGCGACCACCACCACATCGGCTATCTTCTTCAGCTCTCTGACCAGGGCTATCAGCCCCTCGGCGAATATGCCGTCGTCGTTGGTGACCAGTATTTTCATATAGGGTTTCCTCTCCAACCCTAAAGTTTATCACGGTGGGGGTTATAACGACAAATTTGTTTGGGCAGGCTCATTTATGATAGTATTTTACTAGTAGAACGGAGGTTAAAATTGGAACCCAGGATTGGTGTCTATATCTGCCACTGCGGCAGCAACATCGCCGGTACGGTTGATACGGCGGAGGTCGCCCGCTTCGCCCAGGGGCTGGGGGGGGTGGTCGTCGCCCGCGACTACAAGTTCATGTGCTCCGAGCCGGGGCAGGAGCTTATAAAGAAAGACATCAAAGAGCTGGGGCTTAACCGGGTAGTAGTTGCCTCCTGCTCGCCGACCATGCACGAGCCCACCTTCCGCCGCGCCTGTCAAGACGCGGGGGTTAACCCCTACCTCTTCGAGATGGCCAATATCCGCGAGCAGGTCTCCTGGGTGACCGAGGACAAAGAGGAGGCCACCGAGAAGGCCAAAGCACTGGTCAGCGCTGCGGTGAGCCGTGTCTACTACCACCAGCCGCTGGAGACCAGGGAGGTTCCGGTCAATCCCAATACACTGGTGGTGGGGGGCGGCATCGCCGGCATCCAGGCGGCACTTAAGGTCGCCGATTCTGAACATAAGGTCTATCTGGTGGAGAAAGACCCCAGCATCGGCGGGCATATGGCCCAGCTGGACAAGACCTTCCCCACCCTGGACTGCTCCGCCTGCATCCTTACCCCCAAGATGACCCAGGTAGGCTCCCACCCCTTTATCGAGCTGATGACCTACAGCCAGGTGGAGGAGGTCTCCGGCTACATCGGCAACTTCAAGGTCAAAATAAGAAAGAAGGCGCGCTACGTTAACGAGGAGCTCTGCACCGGCTGCGGCCTCTGCCAGACCAAGTGCCCCTGGAAGGTTGACAGCGAGTTCGAGGTCGGCCTGGGCAAGCGGAAGGCTATCTATACCCCCTTCCCCCAGGCGGTGCCCAACAAACCGGTCATTGATAGGGAACACTGCACCTACTTCCAGAGCGGTAAGTGCCGCGCCTGCGAGAAGTTCTGTGAGGCCAAGGCGATAGACTTCGAGCAGGAGGATAAGATTGTCGAGGTGGAGGTCGGCGCCATAATCGTGGCCACCGGCTTTAACCTGTTTGACCCCACCCCCATATATGCCTATGGCTACAAGAGGCTGGACAACGTCATCACCAGTCTTGAGTTCGAGCGGCTGGTCAACTCCGCTGGCCCGACTGAGGGCAACATCGTGCTCAAGAACGGGAAGGAGCCGGAGAGCATCGCCATCATCCACTGCGTGGGCAGCCGCGACGAGAAATACCACGAGTATTGCTCACGCGTCTGCTGCATGCACTCGATGAAGTTCGCCCACCTGATAAAGGAGCACACCAGCGCCACCGTCTATGAGTTCTATATTGATATAAGGAGCTTCGGTAAGGGCTACGAGGAGTTCTACAACCGAATCCTCAACGAGGGTACGGTATTTATTCGGGGACGCCCCGCCGAGATAACCAATGTCGCCGAGACGCCTGAAGAGGAGGGTAAGCTCATCGTCCAGTTCGAGGACACCCTGGTGAGCCGGCAGCGGCGGCTGCCGGTGGACATGGTTATCCTGAGCTGCGCTCTGGAGCCGCAGCCGGACGTCGAGGCGGTTGCCCGCCTGTTCAACATCAGCCGCAGCGCCGACGGCTTCTTCTTAGAAAAACATCCCAAGCTGGAGCCGGTCTCGACCATGACCGACGGCATCTTCCTGGCCGGCTGCTGTCAGGGGCCCAAAGACATCCCCGATACCGTAGCCCAGGCCTCGGCGGCGGCGGCGGAGGCGCTGGCCATGATCAGTCGGGGGAGGGTGGAGATTGAAGCGGCCACGGCGGTCATTGACGAGAGGATATGCTCCGGCTGCCGGGCCTGTCTGGAGGTCTGCCCCTACAGCACCATCAGCTTTGATGAGGAGAAGAAGGTCTGCCGGGTTAACCAGGCGCTGTGCAAGGCCTGCGGCGCCTGTAACGCCGCCTGCTTCAGCCATGCCATAAGTCTGCAGCACTACACCAACGAGCAGATTGTCGCCGAGATGGAGGGGGCACTGGCCTAGTATTCGCTGGAGACAAAGCCCTTAATCTGGGCGTAGCTGAAGACCGGTCCGTCTCGGCAGACATAGATATTGCCGATGTTGCACCTTCCGCACTTGCCGATGCCGCACTTCATCCGCTTCTCCAGCGTGGTAATCATCTGCTCCGGAGCGAAGCCCAGCTTCTCCAGCACCGGGAAGGTGAACCTTATCATAATTGGCGGCCCGCAGACGATGGCCACTGATTCTCTGGCCGAGGGGGCAACCTCCTCTAATATCTTAGGCACGACGCCCACTTTACCCTTCCAGCCCTCGGCTTCGCGGTCAACGGTGGTGACCATGTTAACCGCCTCATCCTTACCCCAGGCCTCCAGGTCGTACTTGAAACACAAATCAGCCGGGGTGCGGGCGCCGTAGACGATATCTACCTTATTATAGTTGTCCCGGTTGTCGAGGACGTTCCAGATAAGCGACCTCAACGGGGCCAGGCCGATGCCCCCGCCGACGAAGACCAGGTTCTTGCCCTTTAAATAGTCCAGAGGAAAGCTGTTGCCGTAGGGGCCTCTAAAGCCTATCTCGGCGCCGACGCCGAGCCGGTGCAGGGCGTTGGTGACCCTGCCAACCTTCTGGACGGCGAACTCAAGGTGGTCGGGGCGGGTGGGGCTTGATGAGATGCAGAAGGGGGCCTCGCCGACACCAAGGACGGAGTACTGGGCGAACTGCCCGGATGCAAAGGTAAACTCTTTTCGCAGCTTCTCATCCTTGAGGTTAAAGTGGAATGTCTTGACGCCAGGCGTCTCCTCGACTATCTTCTCGATGACGGCGATGTGGGGCAGATAGACATTACCCTGGGCGAAGAACCTGGTATCAGCAACGGTCATTTTACGGCCTCGGTCTTATTCGGCACGCTCTCAATAACCTGGGTGATATCCCAGTTCACCGGGCAGAGGCGGACGCAGCGCCCGCAGCCGGTGCAGGCGATGACGTTAAAGGTCATCGGGTAGAACCCATACTTGTGGCAGACTTTCTGCCTCACCCGCCGCCACTTCTCCTGCCGGGGGTTCTCCATGGGCATCTTGGTATAGGTGGGGAAGCCGCAGCTGTCCCAGCTGCGGAACCGTGTCCCCTCCTGCCTGACCATCTCATCGTTGATGTCGAAGCAGAAGCAGGTGGGGCAGAGCAGGGTACAGATGCCGCAGCTGATACACTTGGCCGCCACCTTTTCCCAGAAATCCTGGTCGTCAAAGCTGGCCGAGAGTTTATCTTTAATACCCTCGGTATCCAGTTTTCGGGTAACTTTGTCGTAGGCCGCCTTTTTAGATTGTTCGGCTTTATCACCATCCTCTTTAGTCGCTTCTTTAAGGTCTTTGCTCAGCTCTTTGCCCCTTTCGGTGACCTCTTCGATAAGAAAATCGTCGCCGATATCGATGAACATCAGGTCAACATCGGCGGACTCGGCCGGACTGGTGCCCATCGAGGTGCAGAAGCAGCTCTCGCAGGGGTTGGTGCAGCCTAACCCCACCAGCACCGTGTTTTGCCTTTTTGAGAGGTAGTACGGGTCTTCATAGGCGTCCTTAAAGGTCATATCGACTATGCTTATCGCCCTGGCGTCGCAGGGGCGCACGCCGAAGAGCAGCCGCTTGTTTTCCTCCTTCGGCAGCGGCTCGATGCTGTAGCCCTCTTTACCCTTCTCGAAGCGGAACATCGCCTCCACCGGGGGGAGGAGGCTGGCCTTGGGGGGGACAACCGTGTTGCGGTACCAGTCCAGAAAGCCTAAATCCTTACCGTCCCACTCGGCAAAAGCGGCCACGCCACTCTCTCTTGACGGGGTAAAGAAAGTAAACTGATCTCGCCACTCTTCGAGAAGTTTGGCTATATCTTTTTTGCCTATCTTTTTATCAGTCATCTTATCTGAACGAGTCCTCGGCTTCTTCCTGCTCGTAGTGGACCATCAGCGGCTGGGCCTCCCTGTCCATGCCCGACTTAAAGTTAAATAGCTCACCGACTATTTCGTACATCTCCCGGGTCAGGCTCCTTAAGGGGATGTTCACCGGGCAGACGCGCTCGCACTCGCCGCAGTCGGTGCACCGGCCGGCGACATGGATATTCCTTATTATCTGAAAGTTGAGGTTGTCCTGCCAGCGCGGTATCGGCATCAGCCACTGCGGCTCGGTCTCCTCGACGAAGCAGCGCTGGCAGAAGCAGGCGGGGCAGGCGTTGCGGCAGGCGTAGCACCTGATGCAGCGGCTGAGCTCGTTCTTCCAGAACTGCCACCTTTCCGCCGGTGGCGTTTCTTTAAGTTTGGCTATGTTCTGCCCGCTGGCCTCTGATTCTGGCGCCGGCGTTCTGGGCTCGCCGAGGAGGATGTCGTATTCCTGTGGTGTGGGCAGCTCGCAGGCCAGGCAGTGGTCGAACAATACTTCCGAGGTGGTAAACTCCTTCTTCTGGCCGTCAAACTTTACCGTTACCTTATCACCATCAAGGGCGATGCCATCAAGCTCGTCCCGATATTTGCCCAGCAGCCGCTCTACCTTGGCCAGGTCGATAAGCCCGGGGCAGGGGACAGCCAGAATCAACAGGTTCTCCCTGACCAGCTTGTTGTCCTGCATCAGGCTGACGATGGAACGGCTGTCGCAGCCCTTGGCCACGATGCCCACCCGCCCCTCGATGCCGGTCAGGAAATCGGCCAGGTTGTTGACGATAAAGGGGTTAATTATCAGGCGCTCGGCATCGTCTTTATCATTGGTGATAAGAGGGGTGGTGGTGAATTTAAGGCTGCCCGGGGCAAAGCCGATAATCCAGTCAACCTTTTTCTGCCCTAATAATGCCTTAGCTTCCTGCCTCAGCCTTTGTTCCATCTGACTTACTTTCGGAAAAGAGCCGGTTGGGCCCGACCTCTTTTAAGCCATCGGTAACCTCGGATACCACCTCGGCGAACTTCCCTCCCTCCGAGGCCGAGACCCAGCTCGCCTGGAGCCTCTGCGGCTCGACACCCAGGTATTCCAGGAAGCGCTTGGTGACGGCGATTCGGCGGCGAGCGCGGTAGTTCCCGGTCAGGTAGTGGCAGTCGCCGGGGTGGCAGCCTGAGACCAGTACCCCGTCGAAACCCAGCCGCAGCGCCTTGATGATGAACAGGGAATCGACCCGGCCCGAGCAGGGGACTTTAATTATCCTGATGTTGGCCGGGTATTTCTTGCGGCTGGTTCCGGCCAGGTCGGCACCGGCATAGCTGCACCACCTGCAGAGAAAACCGAGCAGTTTGGGTTCCCATTCCGGTTGCTGTGTCATTTCAGCGTTGTAATTTTATCATATGAGCGTGAACAGCATCAAGTTGGTTAGATTGATTTACCAGCGGGGGCATTGCTATACTATTGTTTAAGTCTATGAAGACCAGTGACTTTGACTACAACCTACCCCCGGAGCTTATCGCCCAGACCCCGGTTGAGCCCAGAGACCACTCCCGGCTTATGGTGCTGAATCGCCGCAATAGCTCTATAGAGCACCGCCGCTTTTTCGAGATAGCCGACTATATTAATGCCGGGGACGTACTGGTCTTTAACGACAGCCGCGTTATCCCCGCCCGGATTAAGGGGATAAAAGAGACCGGCGGCAGGGTCGAGCTGCTTTTGCTGCGCCGGCGGGGTAATGCCCTCTGGGAGGCGCTGGTAAAGCCAGCCAAAAGGGTTAATATCGGCACTAGGCTGGAACTGGCCGGCGATGCCGACGGCAGCCTTAAAGTAACCGCCGAAATAATCGGCCTCGGGGAGGGGGGAGTCAAGGTGATACGCTTTTCCGACGAAAAGTTGTTACTGAAGCTGGGTGATATACCCCTTCCCCCCTATATCCACGTGCCATTAGCCGATGCCGAGCGCTACCAGACGGTCTATGCCCGGTATCCGGGCAGTGCTGCCGCCCCCACTGCTGGCCTGCACTTCACCCCGCAACTGCTTGAACGGATAGAAGCTAAAGGGGTCAGGCTGCTCTTCGTTACCCTGCACATCGGGCTGGATACCTTTCGTCCGGTCAGGGAGGCCGACCCGCGGAACCATTCTATACATAAGGAGTACGGCGTAATAACTCCAGAGGTGGTCGATGAGCTTTCCCGGGCCAAGAAAGAGGGGCGTAGGATCGTCTGCGCCGGCACGACAACGGTGAGACTGGTCGAGGCCGCCGCCCAGGGCGGTAATCCTGAAAGGATTAAGCCTTTCGAGGGCTGGGTGAGCCTGCTGGCCCTGCCCGGCTACAGGTTCCGTATGACAGATGCCATGCTCACCAATTTTCACCTGCCCCGGTCGACGCTGCTGATGATGGTGGCCGCCTTTGCCGGCCGGGATTTTATCCTTAATGCCTACGAGGAAGCCATAGCTCAGGGCTATCGCTTCTACAGCTTCGGCGATGCGATGCTGATTATCTGAGGAGAAACCGCATCTCCCACTATTGGTAAGCTGATAGCGTATCTGGCCAGAAGGAGTACAGCTTTAAGTCGAAAACGTTTATCCCGGAGATGGCCGCAGGTTAGCGGCAACCGCTTTTTACTGAACCGAGGCTTAAATAAAAGTGCTGATGCTTTAGATTGCATCAAGCAGGGCCTGGGTGTTTAGCCCAAACCCTGCTTGATTTATTCAGAACCTGTTTTAGTCGTAAGGCATGGGGAATATCATCTGAGCCGTGGCCGGCATACCCTTGTTATAGGAAAAGACTATCGGATTTTCCCATACCCACGGCTTATCGGTCTTCTGCCACTGGGCAAGGGCACAGGGCAGGGCATCGAACTGCGTCCCTTTTTCAAAAACCCAGCGCCCGGCCATTGTCATGACATCGATATTACGTAGAGCTTCACAAACCGCATCTGGGTCAAGCGTGCCAGCCTGCTCAATGGCATCAAATAATACCTGCGCTGCCGCATACTCATAGCCTATACCCTGGGTCAGTGGCTGATTCCCCTTCGCTTCATACCATCTTTCCGCCAGTGACTGCGGGGTTGTGCCACCAATACCGACGGCACCCTGAATTGTGGGAGCCCAATAGATTTCGGCACCGACACCGTTGGGCAGGTCACCACCCCAGGACGATATATCCTGATAGTGCATGGCTGCCCTTGTTGAGAAAACCAGCTTAGGCTCAAAGCCCAGCACATGGCACTGCTTCCACACTATCCCGTAAAGAGGCCCGGGGCAGTTGCCCCAGAGTATATCGCAGCCTGCCTTCTTCCACTCCTCTATCATGGACGAGAAGTCGGTGGTATCCCCGGGGAATATGCCAAATTGCTTATCAGCACCGTAACAATCATAACCTTCCCCTGAGGCCGCTTGAGCAAATGTCTGATACCAGGCCCTGCCGTCGGCGTCATCAAGGGCAAAGCAGGCTACCTTCTTGTTGGTCTGGTCAGCGTAGGCACCCAGGGCGCCAAACCAGGTAGGCATCATCAAATACCCGGGGTCATTATACCTAAAATCCCCCTCCTGACGTGGAGCGGCTAGACCAGGACCATAGGTAAAACTGTAGGTCCAGGTTGCCCCGGCCGACTGCTCCATAGCCATCCAGGATTCAAAAGGCCCGACTCCGTAAACGGCCGGTATCTTATACTTTTCAGCCATCGTTGCCGTACCCTGCCGCATGGTCGGCACCTCCAGACCCGGCCCGATGAAGTTTATCTTGTCATTAAGAATCAGGCTTTCAGTAAGAGGCGCTACCTTATTCACGTCGCTCTCACAATCGACGCTTATCCACTTGACGGGCAATTTTTTATCATATTCTTTTACATATATCCCACCCTCTTTGTTGATATCATCAACAGCCGCTTCCACTCCAAATTTGTTAAGACCAAAACCGGCATACATACCCGTATAGGACACGATGTCGCCTATGCGAATTTCCGTTGGAATTTGTGGTGTTGGTGCCGTTGTTGGCGGGGTTGTTGGTGGTGGGGTTGTCGTTGATGGTGGCGTCGGGCAGCCGATGGTAGCCAAGATAATGACCAGGAGCAATGCCAACGGGATTAGAAAAAGTTTCTTTTTCATCTGTTCAGCCTCCTTAGGATTTTTTGAATCCTTATGGTCAGAGAACTATTTTCTTATATCTATTCCTCCTGCAACTAAAATTAAATTACTGAAAGTAATAACTTTTGATATATCACACCTTGTGTACGATGTCAATACTACCTAAGTGTTTATACTTAATAATAATTTTAATGACCTCTTCAGATTTTTAACGGTATCCTAGTCTCTGAAGCTTTAGGGTCATGCTTAACATAGTATTGATTATGCTAAACTTCATAATATATACTATCGGTAATTGAAGCGGCGGGTGAATATGCATTCTGAAAAGCTAATCTTCTGGTTTGACGAGTTGGGGAAAGAGCATAACGATATTGTAGGAAAAAAGTGTGCCAATCTCGGGGAGATGGCCCGGATGGGCTTAAGCGTACCTCCGGGTTTTGCGATTTCCATAGATATGTATCGCAGATTTATAAAGGAAACCGGTGCTGGTGATGAAATGTCCTCGTATGTAAAAGAGTTTGGTGAGACCAGAGGCGCCGGGATCCAGGTTTTTGAAGAGATGAGCCAAAACCTCCGCCGTGCAATTGAAGGAAAGGAAATGCTGCCTTTAGCTAGAGAGTGGATAGCTTCTTATTACACGGAGTTGTGTCATAAGACAGGAATCGAAAACATGGCCGTTTCGGTTCGGTCTGCTGGAACAGAAAGCAGGCCTGGGATGTTCGAGACCTATCTTAATGTGCGCGGTATTGAGGAGGTACTGGAAAAGGTTAAAAAAGTTTGGGCGAGTGCCTTCACACCTCGCGCTATTGCCTTTCGCGTCAATAAAGGGATACCTGCCCTCGGGGATGAGCTGGGGGTTGCCGTGCCCAAAATGGTTAATGCCCGGGCTTCTGGCATCGCTTTTACCGTAAACCCAGTTGATGGTGATTCCTCTAAGATAACCATCGAAGCCAACTGGGGCCTGGGGGAGGGTGTGGTGAGCGGAGCTGAGAGCGTTGACGTGCTCGAGGTGGACAAGGACAGTCTGGAGATTACATCCAAGTGTGCGGGCAATAAAAGGAGGGGCGTGTTTTACACAGAAACGGGTGCTGATTGGTTCGATGTCCCCGCCAAGATACAGGGCATCCCCTGCATCAGTGATGAAGAGGTTATTGAAATAGCCCGGGTGGCCAAATCGGCAGAGGAGACCCTGAGGTCCCCGCAGGACATGGAGTGGGCTATTGACCAGGATGTAGGCTTTCCCCAGAACATTTTTTGGCTTCAGACTCGCCCCGCCAAAGTCGCAGTAAAAAAGGTCGACTCAGCGACCAATCATATTGCTGATTTGATGGCTAAAAAGTTTCGGGGTTTTTAAACCCAATAAATTTAAATAGTCTGAAAAAGGAGGGGAAGATGAAAGAAGAGACCAAGGGAAATGTGAAACTGTGGGATGCGGTGCCGGGTTACGAATTTGACGAAAAGGTTGACGTGCCTGAGATGCATTCTTATTTCCACGATGGCGTGCATAGTGTGCCCCGTTTGACCCCGATGTACGGCTGTTTTTATGGGCGGCTTAACCCGATGGGGTCTCAATATGCATCCGAGACTCTGAGTATACCAACCTGTAAAGGCTGGTCTCAAAAAGTCAAGGATGGCTCGACCTATTTGGCCATGCATATCATCCGGGATAAGGAGGAGATAGATAAACGCACGGCCAAATTCAAAGAGGCGCTAGTTCCCTGGATTGAGGACTTCGATGGGTTATGGGAAGGCTATAAGAACGAGTTACTGGGCTTATATGACCACTTGAAGTCCCTAGACCTGGATAAAGCCACCAATATTGACCTCATCCACCACTTATGGGATATGATCAGCTCCTATCGTAGAATGTGGGAGATCCACTTTCTGGGAATGTATACCTCAATGAGTGCCGTTGCCTTGCTTGAAGAGCAGGTGGCACGCTTTGGGCTTACCTCCGAAAGTCCCGAGTTCCAAAGTATGTTCCGGGGTTTTGACAACAAAGCATTCCAGGTTGACAAGCAAATGAGCGAGTTTGCTAAAGCTGCGGTCAAGGCGGGGCTGTCCGACCTATTTAAAAATAATAAGGCTGAGGATGTCCTGCTTAAACTGGAGGAGAGTGCCGCCGGCAGAAAGTGGAAGAGGGATTTTTATGAATTCCTGCAGGTGGAAGGGTGGAGGATGGTTCGTATGATGGACTTTAACGAGCCATACTGGCTTGAGGAACCCTCTGCCGCTATCTCCGTCATCCAGACCTATGTCAGCAAGGGCGCCGATTTTGACCTGGACGAGGTAAGAGCGAAATTAATTAAGGAAAGGGAAAAAGCAATAGCGGAGCTCTTAGAAAAGGTGTCCGAGGGAGAAAAGGAATGGTTCAGAGCGCTGATAGACCTGGGTGGGAAAGCAGGCTCGTATAGCGAGGAGCATGACCTTTACTGTGAGCTCTACTGTCATGCGGTGGTACGCCGCGGGTTTCTGGGGATAGGACGGAGACTGGTACAGGCCGGAACCATTGATAGGCCCGATGACACCCTCTTTCTCAACCCTGATGAAATTGAGCAGGTGATGCTGGCCCCCGAGTTCCACAAATTGCAGTATATAACCAACAGGCGCCGTGCCGACTGGGAGCGGTTGAGGTTTAAGGAGACACCCCCCGTATATACAGATAGAGCGGGCGGCATGGATGAAGCGGTGGGGAAGGACCTGATCCCTTCAGGAGATGTGATTATCATCAAACTTGTCGTTGGAGAGATGCCCAAGGTAAAGCCGGAACTAAAGGCCGATATCTATGGCGTATGCGGGGCACCGGGGGTGGCTGAGGGAACGGCACGGGTTATCTTTACCTATGAGCAACTGGACGAAGTACTACCCGGCGAAATCCTGGTCTGTCCGGGAACAAACCCCGCCTGGACACCCATTTTTGGTGTGGTCAAGGGTGTGGTCGCCGATAGAGGAGGTACCCTCAGCCATACCGCTATCGTCGGGCGGGAATATCAGGTGCCTACGATAGTAAACTGTTTCGTGGGTACGGAAAAGATCAAAACCGGCATGAGAGTACGGGTTGATGCAACCCAGGGTGCCATCTATATCTTAGACTAGCGGCCTACAGCATGGTGGGCGGTCTTCCCTCAGACAGCGACTTCATCACCGGCCAGACGCTGGTGGTGGACGGGGGCCAATATATGCACTAGATGGAGAACCTATGGCTAAGAAGGGCGTAATAGTTATAGGAACATTGGACACCAAGGGTGCCGAGATTCTGTTCCTTAAGCAGCAGATTGAGCGGAAGCAGTGCCGCATTATTGTTATCGACGTCAGCATGGGCGGTCAGCCCTTCTCCAAGGCCGATGTCGGCCCGGAAGAGATAGCCCGTTTAGGCGGCAGCACCATCGAGGAAATCAGGGCATCCAGAGACAGGGACTGGCTGACCCAGGTCATGGAAAAAGGGGCTATGGAGAAGGTCAGGCAGCTTTACGCCGCCGGCCAGGTCGGCGGGATTATGGCCATCGGCGGCTCCACCATGGCCCTCTTCGGGGCCCGGGTGATGAAGCAGCTTCCCTTCGGCATACCTAAGATTATCGTCTGTCCCGGCGTGATTCCGGCCCAGGTACGCCGGCTCTACGACACCATGGACATGACGATAATGCAGGGCGTGGTCGATTTTGCCGGGCTCAACGAGCTGGCGATGAGCGTCTTGACCCGGGCTGCCGGGGCAATTTGCGGCATGCTGGAGGACTCCGGCGAGGCTATCTCCAGCCTGCTTGAAAAATCGGTGGCTATAACTCAGCTTGGCTGGTCGGACAACTGCGCCCGGCTGGTCAAGCAGCACCTGGAGGAGAGGGGTTACCGCGTCTATCCCTTTCACGCCCAGGGGATAGGCGATAGGGCCATGGAGGACCTGATAGCCCAGGGCTTCTTCGACGGGGTGATAGACATCGCCCCGGCCGGCGTCATTGAGGAACTTTTCCACGGCACCCGAGCCGCCGGGCCGAAAAGGCTCGAGGCCGCCGGGGAGAGGGGCCTGCCCCAGGTCATTGCCCCCTGCAGCATAAATATAACCAATGCCAGCCTGAGCCGGAGACAGTCCGAGAAGTACGCCTCCAGAGAGAAAAAATTGAAACAGGACGAAGCCCGCATCGAGACGAGGTACAACCGGGAAGAACTGATAACCGCCGCCGGGGTCTATGCCGAGAAACTGAACAAGGCCCGGGGCCCGGTGAAAATCCTCTTCCCGACCCGGGGCTGGTCTTCTTTAGATAGAGAGGGCTCGGTGCTGCATGCCCCCGAGGAAGATAAAGTATTCGTCGAGGAACTGAGGAGAAAGCTGAAGCCGGAAATTGAGGTCGAGGAGCTGGACTGCCACCTTGAGGACAGCGAGTTCGCCCTGGCTCTGGTTGAGGCTTTTGTTAAGACGGAGCAGTCCCGCAAGAAGGCTTAGCGCCGCTTTTATCAAGACAGCCCTTCACTTTACAAAGTCGGTTTTTCTGGCTAGAATTAGGGTAACTTCAGGCGGGAGTAACTCAGTTGGCAGAGTCCCTGCCTTCCAAGCAGGTTGTCGCGGGTTCGAGTCCCGTCTCCCGCTCCACAGATACAAAATTATAGGTCGCGCTGCCAAAATGAGTGGTTTACGACAAGCTGCTTTCTCAGGTGGCAGGTTTGCCACGACAACCTGCCTTACTTGGTCACTTCCTCTTGGCCAAGAAGGTAGAGGGACGGTCGCCTCGTACTCTGGAGTGGTACCAAGAGACTCTGCAGGCGTTTGAGCGCTTCTGCGGTCGTCAGGGTTTGGCTCCTGACCTCACTAAGATCACCCCTTTGTGTGTTCGAACTTGGCTTGCATATATCCAAGAAACCGGCGTCAGCAAAAGCACGATCAACAATCGCTTCCGTGCCCTGAGGGCTTTCTTCAACTGGTGCGTCGCCGAGGGAATCGTTGACCGAAGCCCGGTGAGCAATATTCACACGCCCTCTGTGGGCAGTGTCATTATCCCCGTATTCTCGCCGGAACATATTAAGGCGCTGCTACACCTCTGCCCG
>CAYNGD010000028.1:0-19785 GCA_964396965.1 uncultured Dehalococcoidales bacterium | reverse complement strand
ATCCGTCACTACCTGTGTTCCGTCGGTTACTGTCAGCGAGCCCGCAACGACTGGAGTATGGGCCAGCGTCGCGGTGAACGCGGTCTGCTGAAGACCCGTGCCCACCGATTCGCCGGTCACATTTGTGGCGCCGGCATAGTAATTGTAGTTGGCGTTAACAGCGGCAGAAGGGGCGCCTCCGCTGATGGTGAAACTGCCGTTGGAGTAATTTATGGTGCCCCAGCCCGCAGGGCTGCCTGTTAGTGTGCCAGCCCCGTTGTCGGTGTAGACGTTGATGCCGTCGCTCATGTTGACTGAGCCTGCCAACACCGGAAAGCTGAGCAGCATTCCGGTCAAGTTTCCAGTGCCGTCAGTAGTACCCTCTGGTTCGGCGGCCACGGCTTGGATTGACGTATAGTACGTGTAGCTGGCGGTAATGGCGGCGCCGTTAGCGGGAGCAGTAGTGAAGGTGACAGACAGTGCCCCCGTGGTGTAGTCGATGGTGCCCGTGCCGTTGCCCGTCAGGCCGCCGGAACCATTATCCGTCACTACCTGTGTTCCGTCGGTTACTGTCAGCGAGCCCGCAAAGACTGGATGATGGGCCAGCGTCGCGGTGAACGTGGTCACCTGAAGACCCGTGCCCACCGCTTCGCCGGTCACATCTGTGGTGTACGTGTAGGCGGCGGTAATGGCGGCGCCGTTAGCGGGAGCAGTGTTGAAGGTGACAGACAGTGCCCCCGTGGTGTAGTCGATGGTGCCCGTGCCGTTGCCCGTCAGGCCGCCGGAACCATTATCCGTCACTACCTGTGTTCCGTCGGTTACTGTCAGCGAGTTCGGAACGACTGGAGTATGGGCCAGCGTCTTGGTGAACGTGCTCTGCTGAAGACCCGTGCCCACCGATTCGCCGGTAATGCCGGGAAGGCTGCTGAATATGGCGCAGATGCCGATGTTGCCGTCGGAGGCGAAGGTGGGCAGAAAGTTGCAGGCCAGCGAGATGGAGTTGGGGTAGGCTTTTTCGAGGTTCTGGTCCACCCAGCCCAGCAGCCCCTTCTTTACCCAGACCTCGCCGGTGGAGGTGGCGACCATTATGGCCAGGTCGCCGTCACTGGCGACGGTCACGTCCATGTCGGTAATAGCGCCGGTCCAGGCTTTGTCCAGCGCGACGAAGTCCTTACCGCTGTCATCCGAGATATAGACGTAGTCCTGGGTAGCGACGCAGATGGTGGTGTCAGTAGCGTAGTTGGGCGAGGTCTTGATAGCCACTATCTCCGAGGTGTCGCTGTTGCCAGAGGCCGCAGCGTAGAAGCCGGTGACCGTCCAGGTGTAGCCGCTGTCAGTGGACTTGAGCACCTCGTACCAGCCGCCGGTGTCGGGGTAGGCCGCGGCGTAGAGCACGTCGCCCGCGGGGGACATGGCAATCGGCCCGACGTCAATGCCGGGCGTCGCCCAGAAGTCGCCCTGGGCGGAGGAAAAGCTGGCCTCTTGTTGGGCTGCTGTGCCACTGGTCGTCCAGGTCGAAACCTTGGGCAGGGTGAGCTTGGAGAACTTAAGGTTGCTGGTGGTAGCCGCCCCGGCCGGAACCGCCGTCAGGCCAACCGTCAGGCTGGCCAGCAGCACGATGACCAGTGCCACACCCAAAATTTTATAGAGTTTAGTTTTCATCGACCTTTTAATTATCCTCCTTATGTTGTTCCCCAGAAAAGGGATAATCCCCTTCTCATGGAGACAGAGTAGTAGTTGGTTAATCCTCTTTGTTTCCTCTCCCTCGGGCCGTAAAGCCTTGGGCTCCTCTCATGGCATCACTTCCTTCCAGCTATCCTAGATTCTCATTAATTACGATAACTATATCACACATTGTTCACTTGTCAAGCTTCTACGGCTTACCTCAGGTCAATCATAATAATAGACATCAAGTAGCCAGTAGCCATCAGGGCACCGGGAGTAACCACTGATTACTTAATAACCGGTAAGAAGGGGTATCGGCCTGGCCTGCCCCTACCACCCGAATATATCGACCTTTAAGCTACCAGAGGCCGGTGGGCGGGCCACCGCCGGGCAGCCCCATGCGCTCCCGCCAGTACATGAGGCTGATTTTCCATTTCCCGTTCTCTCTTACATACTCGTTATCATAGAAGCCCTGTACCCAGAACAGTGACTGCCCGGTGCGGGGGTAGCAGTACATCATATACAGCAGCCATTTACCGCTGGCTTTGTCGCCATTGACCTTGATGACAGGGTGAACGACGATGTCTCCTTCCTTGCCGGCATGGGTCTTGGAAAGTTCCTCCTTGAACCATTTTCTGATGGCCGCCTTACCTTGGATTGGCTCGTGGAGGTAAACATCCACCTTGGCGTTTTCAGCGAAGCAGTCGGCACAATCGTCCCATTCGGTGCATATCAGGGCATTAATATAGCGCCTCTGCAATTCATGAATCTCCTGGATATCCTCGGTAGCCCTGACCCTTTTCCCCAGCTTCTCTAAGGCGCTTTCGGCAGCCTTCAGCCTCTTCTCCATATCCTCTAGTGTCATAGCTCCCCCCTTTTTGGTGGAAATTTTACCAGCCCTCGCCTATATTTTATTGCCGATTTTCCAGCCGTCGGCAATGGCATCTACTATCATGCGGGGTTGACCACAGTCGCCAATGGCGTAGACTTCGGGGGCTTTCCCTTCGAGGCTTTTAACCAGGCTGGTATTTGGTGCCAGCGGTACCGCTAGCATTATGCTATCAGCTTCGATGGTCTGCTGCTTGCCTTCCTTATCAGTGATGGCCACCCCCTTATCGGTTATCTCCTCATATTTGACCCCGGCCATCATGGCTACCCCTTTTTCCTCTAGCCAATTAAGAAGGTGCGGCTTGATGAATATTTCCAGTAGCCCATACCCTATTTCCGGTGCGGTGTCAACTATGGTCACCTTGCGACCCCGCCTGACCAAGAACTCAGCCGTCTGGCAGCCCTGGATGTTGCCTCCCATGATGACCACCCTTTTGCCCAGGGGCAACCAGAACCGGGAGAGCCACCTTAAGACTCTGGGGCTGAAGAACCTCAGATAATTCTTAAGTTGCCGGTGCAGGGTACGGCTGGTCAACACATTGTGCCGGTCGATGCCGGCTATCTCCAGGACGTTATGCGTCCCGCCCGCGGCGATGACTAGAACCTCCGGCCTTACCTCTTCGACCACCGCCCGGTTTACCTCCTGGTTCAGTCTTACCTCCACCCCTAGCTTGGCCAGCTGTATCTTGAAGTAGTTAACCAGACCCAGAGTGTCTTCCCGGTCAAAGCCCTTTATCATCGCCGCCAGGGGCATGGAGCCGCCTAGCCTGGGTTCTTTCTCACAAAGGATTACCTCATGCTTCCGCAGCGCTGCCACTCGGGCCATCTCCATCCCCGCCGGCCCGCTGCCGACCACCATCACCCTTTTCTTCTTTTGGGCCGGTTTGATTTCGTATTCCTTCTCTTTGCCGATGGCCGCATTCACCTGGCATAGCGGCGGATTGCCGTGCTCGTTGTTATCAAAGCAGGTGGTGCAGCCGGTGCAGGGGCGGATGTCCTCCGTCCTGCCTTCGGCCAGCTTGTTGGGCAATTCAGGGTCAGCCATCAGGCGTCGGTTGAAGCTGATGAAGTCGGCCATACCTCGGCGCAGCACCTGTTCGCCTAGCTTCATATCGAGCCGGCCCACGGCGATGACCGGTATTGAGACTGCTTTCTTGACGGCGGCGGCCAGCGGCACCCAGCCGCTGGCCCCGTGGCGGCTGGCATCGATAACCCGTAGTTCTGGATACGGGTTCCCCGGATAGAAGGCTATATCGGGCAACTGGGTGCTGTCCCGCCTGGCGGGGTCTTTGGGCTTGCTGTAGAACTCGGCTCTAACATGGATGGCATCGGCGCCAGCTTCTTGCAGCACTCTGGCGATGCCTTGGCTCTCCTCAGTAGTTATGCTCTTTTCCAGCCCCGGTTCGGCGCCGTTAATCAGAGCGATAATGGCAAAATCGGCGCCGTTGAGCCTTTTGATCTCTTTAATTATATCGACCACGATTTTAGCCCGGCTTTCTATGCTGCCGACGCCATAGGCGTCCTGGCGCTTGTTCCAGGCGCGGGACAGGAAACTGTTGAGCAGGTGATTGCAGCCGGCATTTAGCTCGATGCCCTGAAATCCGGCTCTCTTAATCCTCTCCGCCTGTTCGCTGAACTGCCGAACTATCTCTTCGATTTCGACGACGCTTAGCTCCCGGGTAGGGGAAAAATGGGGCAGGGGCAGCTCGCTTTTGTCCAGCGATGAGGCAGCCAGCGGCTGTACCCCGGATTTCAGCAGAAACGGCGGGAGCATAGGCCCCAGATGAAACATTTGCACGAATGCCGGGCAGTTATACTTTTTAATAGCCTCCGCCAGCCTGGTCATGCCGGGGAGGTATTTGTCATCGTTCATGGCGTACCCCCTCCCCGGCGGGACACCCAAGGGCGCCGCCCCAACCGTTACCAGACCAGCACCACCTTTAGCTAAAGTTTCATAGCTATCGATTACTCTTTGCTGAATATGGCCGCCTTCCCAGGGATAAAGGCCCAGCGTTGAGCCTGTCTTTAATATATGGTTTTTGGTGCGTACCGTGCCTATATAACCGGGTTCCAGGAGTCTGCGGAATCTTTTACGGCTGTCCATAAATATACCTCCTGCAGTTACCCCAGTATAGAGAATAGGCTCACTTGCTCTGGATAATCGCCCGGGCTATAGTCTCGAAGATATCATCCGGGATAGACCACTTGCGTATACTGGCTTCGCGCTTGACTGCCTGGACAATATCGGCAATTTGCTCTTTGGTAGCCGATAGCCCCAGCTCTTCCAGTTTCCTGGTCACGGCCGTCTTGCCAGTCATTTTACCCAGAATGATGTTATAGCCTTTCTTCCGCCCTATCATCTCGGGTAGACAGATAAACGGAGCAAAAGGCCGGTCGGTCTTGCTCAATCGCTCAATCGAGTCAACCACCATACCCGATTCGAAGTTAAACTGATTATCCCCGGTTACGGGTTTATTCATGGCGATGGGTACTTTGGTTAGGTCGGATACCACGCGGGCCACCGGATAAAGCCTGTCCAGCTTGATGCCGGTATCAAGCCCGAGGAATAGCTCTATATCTAGTGCTACCTCTTCGGTAGCCGCATTGCCCGACCTCTCGCCGAGAGCATTTACTGAGGTGTGGACTACTGAGGCACCCCCCACCACCGCCGATAGCATGGCGACAGTAGCCAGCCCGTAATCATTGTGGGCGTGCATTTCTATTGGGGTGTCACCCACCCATTCCCTCATTTTGCCGATGATATAAGCAGTGGTCCAGGGCAAGCCAAAGCCGTGGGTATCGGCGATAACCACATGGTCAACGCCGGCGTTATAAACCAGGCTCTTATACATCCGCTCCAGGAAAGGCATTGGTGCCAGGTAGTCATCCCAGGGCATTGTCGCGGTGAAGATGTTGTTCTTCTTGGCTTAGGCGGCCACCCTGGTCAGCCTTTCGATGGTGTCGTCCTCGCTCATCCCGAAGAAAACTTTATTCAGGTAAGGGTTACCGGCACATTCGATAACGATGCCATCGGCGCCGGACTCCAGAGCATTATCAACCTCCCATTCGTTCCAGCGGCAGAGGAAGAATACCTTGGCCCGACGGGGCATCTTGACCATTTCTTTAGCTACCTCTTTATCCTCGTCGGATACGATGGGGAATATTTCCACGCTGTTGACTCCCATATCATCCAGCGCCTGAAATATTCGTATTTTTTCATCGGGGCGAAGGGCAATATGGGGTGCCTGCTCCGCCTCCCGCAACGTCACATCATGAATGTAAACCCGGTCGGGCAGGTGGAACTGTCCCCTTACCTCGTCCAGATAGTTAAAGTCCGTTATCCAGTATTTATCGGTTAAGCCAGTGAGTTTTTTCTTGCTCAAGGTATTACCTCCCAATATAAACTACAATAACCATAATATAGGATTTGGTGACGGAAATAAAGATGCTGATAAAATGGCGTAACTTGACGCAGCTTACGGCGGGGTTTTATCATTTTGACTGGTAACAGGTGAATCACTGCATAGGGAATAACACCGCAAAGGAGGCGGGATGGAAACACTGGAAGCAATCAAAAGGAGGGCAAGTCTGAAAACACGTCTCTCAACACAAGATGTTGAGCAGGTTAAAATCATTAAAATTTTGGAAGCCGCTAGGTTAGCGCCCTCAGCGAGAAATAGCCAGCCGTGGCGCTTTATTGTGGTTCAGGGTAAGAAAAATGTTGAGAATGTGGTCATGAGGGCGTTCAAAGAGACAAACAAATGTGTGGTTGAGGCGCCCGTCCTTATTATTGTGTGCGCCAATCCCAAAGATGACGTTATCGCCGATGGGAAGGAGTTTTATCTTATTGACATTGGTCTGGCGGTGGAAAACATGCTCCTGGCCGCCACCGACCTCGGGCTGGTTACGCATCCGATGGCGGCTGTGGACGAGGTTGAGTTAAGAAAAGTACTGGGGATTCCCGAGGAAGTGAAGTTTGTCATCGCCACGCCCCTGGCCTATCCTGCTGGGGGCTCCTATGAAGAAGCGGCTCGTGAGAGGCTAGCCCAACGTACTAGGAAAAGTCAGAAAGAAGTTATTTACTCCAATGTGTGGGGGAAGCCGTTCTAGCTCTTCAGTGGGCGATACTGGGCTCGAACCAGCGACCTTTGCGGTGATATGACAACGGAACGTTTTTACCTAGGCTTCACGACAATTTGGATGCTTCTAAAAGACTATATTAATAGTATCCCAGCCGCCTGATAATAAGAAGGCTGCTTCCAACAGATTAGGGCAGCCACACTTGAGTGTGGGAGTCATTCAGGACGCGCTGAGAGCCAAAACTAGCCCCTTTTATCGGGTGATTAAGATAAATTTCCTTTGCACTAATTTCCTGGATGACCTTCTTTGGCTTTTTCAGGTGAAAAATCAATTTCAATGCTTGCTGTTTCATAGGCAGGTTTTATAGGCATTTGATAGGGTTTTTATGGGATATTTTTATTTGGTGGAGATAGGGGGATTCGAACCCCCGACCTCTGCCATGCGAGGGCAGCGCTCTCCCTATTGAGCTATATCCCCACCTAAAGCGATTATAACACACGCCTTCCTTGCCAGTCACCACCATAGTTGCTATACTGAAATCTGTTATGGAATACGAGACCATCATCGGGCTGGAGGTTCACGCCCAGCTTTTGACCAAGAGCAAAATGTACTGCCGCTGCAGCGCCGACTACGCCAGCGCCCCGCCCAACACCCACGTCTGCCCGGTCTGCCTGGGTATGCCCGGGGTGCTGCCAACCATCAACCAGCAGGCGATAGAATACACCGCGATGACGGCGCTGGCGCTTCACTGCACCATCTCCGACCACACCAAGTTTGACCGCAAGAACTACCCCTACCCCGACCTGATGAAGGGCTACCAGATTTCACAGTACGACGCCCCCATCGGTCACGACGGCTGGCTCAACATCGAGGTTGACGGCGAGACCAGGAAAATCGGCATCACCCGCGTCCACCTCGAGGAGGACGTGGCCAAGCTGCTCCACCACACCCCCAGAAACGGCGAGTCCTACAGCCTGGTCGATGTCAACCGCTCCGGGGTGCCGCTGATGGAGATTGTCGGCGAGCCCGACCTACGTTCACCGGAAGAGGCCCGGAACTACCTGATAAAGCTGCGGACTATCCTCCAGTACCTGGGGGTGTCCACCGGCAACATGGAGGAGGGCAGCTTCCGCTGCGACGCCAACATCAGCATCCGCCCTAAAGGAGAAGCCGAATCACTGGCCAAGGTCGAGGTCAAGAATATGAACAGCTTCAAGGCGGTCTATTCCGCCCTGGAGTACGAAGCCCAGAGGCAGCGAAAACGGGCCGATGAAGGCAAAAAGCTGACCCAGGAGACGAGGGGCTGGGTGGAGAACAAGGTGATAACGGTGGCCCAGCGCAGCAAGGAATACGCCCACGACTACCGCTACTTCCCCGAACCCGACCTCCCCCCGCTGGCGCTCAAGCGGGAGTGGGTGGAAAAGATAAGGGCCAGGCTGCCCGAGCTGCCCGAAGCCAGGCGCGAGAGATTTATTGCCGAATATGCGCTGCCCCCCTATGACGCTAATCTGCTCACCAGCTCCAAAGAGCTGGCCGACTATTTTGAAGACTGCCTCAAAGAAACTGAAGCCGAACCGGCCAAGGAGCTGAGCAACTGGCTCCTGGGCGAGGTCAGCCGCATCATGAACGCCAACAGTATTGATATCAAGGCTTTCCGGGCCAAGGTCAGCCCCAAAAGGCTCGACGCTTTACTAGGCAGCACCCGCCGTGCTATTATTAACACCGCCACCGCCAAGTCGGTACTGGAGGAGATGTTCCGCACCGGCGCTAGCGCCGATGATATAATTAACCAGCGGGGACTCAGCCAGATAAGCGATACTAAGCAACTTGAAGAAACCGTGGTTAACGTGATAAACTCTAATCCTCAGGCGGTCGCCGACTATAAGGCCGGCAAGCAGCAGTCGCTTAAATTCCTGATGGGGCAGGTAATGAGGGCCAGCGGCGGCCGGGCCAACCCCAGGCTGGTGATAGAACTGCTGGAGAAGAAGTTAGAGGAAATCTGAAATGCAGACCTATCTCAATATAGCTCAGCTTATACTGTCTGGAGCCCTGATAGTCGCCTGTCTGTTTCAGGTCAAGGGCGGCGGGCTGGGGGGTATCTTCGGTCAGGCGGATACCGTCTACCGGACCAAGCGGGGGGCGGAAAAGACCCTGTTTCAACTGACCATCGTCCTGATTGTCTTATTTATCATCATCTCCATAGTTGCCCTCAGAATTGGCCAGTAGCGTGAAGCTGAAAGTATGGTTTCTGGAGACCAGGCCGCAGTTCCTGCTCCTTTCGGTGGTGCTGGCCTTCCTGGGTGTCAGCATCGCCTGGTATGACGGCTACTTCCACCTCGGCTACGCCCTGCTCACCTTTTTAGGGCTGCTGCTCGCCCATATCAGCGTCAACGTCCTCAACGACTACTTTGACTACAAGAGCGGCATAGACCTAGCGGCCAAGCGGACCCCCTTCAGCGGCGGCAGCGGCATCCTTCCCGCCGCCTGGCTCAGGCCCGGGCAGGTGCTCTGGTTCGGCCTGACTGCGCTAATACTGGCGGTGCCCATCGGCGCCTATTTTGTGATAACTCTGGCTAACGGCTGGCAACTGCTGCCCCTGCTGGTGGTCGGCGCAGTGTGCACCGTTATCTATACCCCCCTCATCACCAGGCTGGGCTTCCCGGAGTGGGCGCCCGGGGCGGGGATGGGCACCCTGCCCGTTCTGGGGGCCTATTTCATCCAGACCACGTTCTACACCTTTCCGGCAGTTATCGCCGCCATACCCTCCGGAATTCTGGTATATAACCTGCTCCTCTTGAATGAGTTCCCCGACGTAGAGGCCGACAGCCAGGCCGGCCGGAAGACTATGCCCATCCTCATCGGCAAGACCAAGGCCTGGATGGCCTATTCCGCCCTGACGATAACGGTCTATCTCTGGATAATCGGCTGGGTAGCCGCCGGCAAGATGCCGGTCTTTTCGCTTATTGCCCTGCTCACCCTGCCCTTCGCTGTCAGGGCAATCCGGGGCAGCCAAAAGCACGATGATATGAGCCGGCTGGTGCCGGCCATGGCCGACAACGTTATGGTCGTCCTGCTCACCCAGCTCCTGCTCGGCATCGGCTATATCCTGGGAGGGATCTTTAGCTGATGCAGCTTGACCTAACATTGCTCCACGCCCCCAGCGTCTATGACTTCCGCGAGAAGACCATCCTCTACGGGCCGGTGGCCGACCTGATTCCGTCCTCCTCCATGTTCGAGATGTACCCTATCGGTTTCGCCAGTATCGCCGAATACCTGGAGGCCGCCGGCTACCGGGTGCGCATCGTCAACCTGGCGGTGCGGATGCTCAACGATAAAAAGTTCGACGCCGAGGCCTTCATCCAGAAGCTGGAGGCACCCCTCTTCGGCATCGACCTGCACTGGCTGGTGAGCTGCCACGGGGCCATCGAGGTGGCCAAAATAGTCAAGAAATACCACCCCCAGTCCAAGGTAATCCTGGGCGGCTTTTCCTCGACCTATTTCTATAAGGAGCTGATAAACTACCCCGAAATAGACTATGTAATGCGGGGCGACACCACCGAGGAGCCGTTACGGCAGCTTATGGCCTGCCTCAGAGATAAGCGCCCGCCGGAGGACGTGCCCAACCTGGTCTGGCGGGACGAGAGTGGCGAGGTGCGGGAGAACCCATTTTCTTATGTCCCCGCCGACCTCAGCCCGGTCATGGTCAGCCACTTTACCAACACGGTGCGCTCGGTCATCCGCTACCGCGACCTGGCCAGCTACGCCCCCTTCAAGGGCTGGGTGCACTACCCGATCACGGCGGTGCTCACCTGCAAGGGCTGTAACGAGAACTGCGTCATCTGCGGCGGCTCCGCCGCCGCCTTCAGGCAGTTCTACGGGCGTGATAGAGCCGCCTTCCGCCCCCCGGAGACGGTGGCCAAGGACATCAAGCAGATTGAGCGCTTCAGCAGCGGCCCCATCTTTATCCTGGGCGACCTGCTCCAGCCCGGCCAAGAATACGCCGACGAGGTCCTGCGCCAGCTGGAGAGGCTGAGGGTGAAGAATCAGCTCATTTTAGAGCTTTTCAACCCTGCCCCCAGGGAGCTGCTGCTGCGGATGGGCCGCGCCTGCCCCGGCTTCTGCCTGGAGATTTCCCCCGAGTCCCACGACCCCAAGGTAAGGAGGGCCTCCGGCCGTAACTACTCCAACGAAGAGCTGGAGCGGACGCTGGCCGATGCCCTTGATGCGGGCTGCTCCCGGCTGGACGTCTTCTTTATGATTGGCCTGCCCCAGCAGACGCCCAAATCGGTGATGGATACCACTGACTACTGCGACTACCTCTTCCGGAGGTTCAGCGGGGACAAGCGCTTCTCACCCTTCATCGCCCCCATCTCCCCCTTCCTCGACCCGGGCAGCCTGGCCTTTGGGCAGCCGGAGCGCTACGGCTATATTGTCCTCTTCAAGACGCTGGAGGAGCACCGCCAAGCGCTGGTGGCTCCCAGTTGGAAGTACTCACTGAACTACGAGACGCGCTGGATGAACCGCCAGCAGATTGTGGACTCGGCCTACGAGGCGATAATCCGCTTAAACCGCCTGAGGGCGAAATACAACACCATATCTTTAGAGATGGCCGATATCGGCGAGCAGCGCATCAAGGCAGCCTGGGAGATGGCCAACCGCATCGACGGTATTCTATTGCGGGGCGAACTAAAAGAACTGCCCCTGCTGAAATCGCAGATAGATGAAATCAACGCCTTTCCTGTTGTCGAGAGGCAGCAACTGGAGCTGCCGGGGCCGGCCAAACTGAAGTTCCTGCAATCGCTCTGGATGTGGGCGACGGGTAAGAAGTAGCCCCGCCCCCGGGTCTTTCTTCCCATACCCTCCCGCCCAAAAGGGTTTCACCCTCTTAGACTCTCTTTCCCCACCCCAATTTATATCTTTTCCCACCCTCCGCCCTTAAGGAAACGGGCTAAAGCCCTTTTTACCCCCCGCTCCAAAAAGAAACTGACAGAAGTATTACTTCTGTAGGGTGGGTCTGGGTGGGACGCAAAACAACCGGGGAAAAAACGGCGTGGGGAAGCAAGTTTTAGAAGCGAAGCTTACGAGGGTGGGCTGGGTGGGAAGAAAAACATTCACTAAAAGGGGGGAGGGGCTTCCCCTAAAGGCCGAGTTCCTTCATAAGCTTATCAAGCGACTCTTCGGATGGAACGCTTTTATATATAACGTCTGTTCCTGTCTTGGTATCCTCCAAGACAACCCCAAATTCAGCCAGCACTTTCCGTATTTCATCCGCCCGCTGCCAGTTTTTCTCTTGGCGACACTTCAGGCGCTCTTCAACCAGACGATTAACACGGGCATTTACTGCGCCAGGTATCAATTTTACGCTAAGACTTCCTGAAATCTTGACTTTACCCCCTCCTACAGAGGCTGTTTGTGCCGTTCGAGTTTTCGTAAGCCTTAACCCCAACACCTCCCGCCCCAGCGATATAAGAGTGCCTTGAGCTTGACCAATACTGACACCGGCGTCACCAGCTTGATTTATCGCGTTAGCTAAATCAAATAATATCGCCAGCGCCTGTGCGGTGTTAAAATCATCATCCATCGCCTCGATAAATTTTTCTTTGTAGGACTTGGCATCAAAAGCCTCCCCTTTACCTTCCGCTGGGTCTTCTCTAGAGACTGCACCCATCAGCCGTTCCATCCCCCCCTCCGCTGCTTTCAGTCCCTCTTCAGAGTAGGTTAAGGGACTGCGGTAGTGGGAGTTCAATATAAAAACACGCAGAACATCGGCATTATACTCACGCTTATCTTTATCTCCACCCAGCATCTGCTTGATGGTCACCAGGTTGCCCAGGGACTTGCTCATCTTGTCCCCGCCGAGCTGCACCAAACCGTTATGCAGCCAGTATCTAACGAAGGGTTTAACGCCGGTAAAGCTCTCCGACTGGGCGATCTCGTTCTCGTGGTGGGGGAAGATTAAGTCCTGCCCCCCGCCGTGGATGTCCAGTGTCTCTCCCAGGTACTTTAGGGACATAGCGCTGCACTCGATGTGCCAGCCCGGTCTGCCCTCACCCCAGAGGGAAGGCCAGAACGGCTCGCCCGGCTTGGAGGCCTTCCAGATGGCAAAGTCCATGGCGTCCTCTTTTTCCTGGCTTCCGATGGCGCACTCGGCGGCCCGCATCGCCTCCAAGCTGCGGTGGGAGAGCTGGCCGTAGTCGGGGTCGTTCCGTACCCGGAAATAGACGCTGCCCCCGGCGGGGTAGGCGTAGCCCTTGTCTATCAGGCCGGCTATCACCTCGATAATCTTGTCTATCTCCCCGGTAGCCCTGGGGTAGACATCAGCCGGCTCGATATTTAATGCTTTCATATCCTCGAAGTAGCTCCGGGTGAACTTCTCAGCCAGCTCAGCGGGGGGAATACCCAGCTTGTTGGCCCGGTCGATAATCTTGTCGTCGATATCGGTCACGTTCTGAACGTACTTAACCTTATAGCCCCGGAACTTAAGATAGCGCCGGATGACGTCAAAGATGACGTAGCTCATGGCGTGGCCGATGTGGGCGTCGTCATAGGGGGTAACCCCGCAGACGTACATCCTTACCTGGCCACCCGACGGTGCAAAATCCTCTTTCTCCCCGGAAAGGGTGTTATATACCTTCATTTCTCTTTCTTCCTCGGAGGGAGGTGCTTCTCCAGCTCGGCGATTCTCTTCTCCAGCTTGTCCAGCCTCTCCCCCACCGGGTCGGGCAGCTTCTCCACGGTAGCGGTATCGGGATTTCTCACCGCCACCACCCGCCCCGGCACCCCGACCACGGTGGCGTTGGCCGGCACCGAGTTTATCACCACCGAGCCGGCGCCGACTTTGGCGTTATCGCCGATGGTGATGTCCCCGATGACCTGCGCCCCCACCCCCACCACCACGTTGTTGCCCAGGGTGGGGTGGCGCTTCTTTCGCTGCTGGCTGGTGCCGCCCAGGGTCACCCCCTGGTATAATGTCACGTTATCGCCGATGACCGAGGTCTCGCCGATAACCACCCCCATGCCGTGGTCAACAAAAAAGCCCTCGCCGATGGTAGCCCCGGGGTGAATCTCGATGCCGGTGAGAAATCGGCTGCAATGAGATATAAGCCTTGGCAGCACCGGCACGTGCCAGTTGAAAAGGGTATGGGCCAGGCGGTGGCACTGGCGGGCGTGAAAGCCGGGGTAGGCCAGCAGAATCTCCAGGGTGCTGACCGCCGCCGGGTCGTGGTCAAAGGCGGCCTGAATATCTTTTTTTATGCTGGCGATAAGTCCCACTTACTCTTTCCCTTCAATCAGGGCGACGGCCATAGCCTCCATTCCCCTGACCCTGCCGATACAGCCCAGGCCGTTGGCGGTGCTGGCCTTGACGCTGACCTGGCTGAACTCAATACTGAGGGCCTGGCTTACATTCTGCCTCATCTGCTTGATAAACCCGGCCAGCTCCGGCTCCTCGGCCACTATGGTAGCATCAATGTTGACTATCCGCCAGCCCTGAGCCACCAGCTTTTCCCCCACCTCTCCGAGCAGAACCAGGCTTGAAACGCCCTGGTACTTCTCGTCACCGGGGGGGAAATGGCCGCCGATATCACCCAGGGCGGCAGCACCGAGCAGGGCATCAATAATAGCGTGGGTGAGCACGTCGGCGTCGCTCCAGCCCTCGAGCCCTTTAGCGAAGGCTATCTCCACCCCGCCGATAATAAGCTTTCGCTTCTTGACCAGAGTATGGGCATCATAGCCGATGCCCACCCGCTGATTAGTTGCCATTTTTAAGCAGAGCCTCCGCCACCCGCAGGTCTTTAGCGGTGGTTATCTTTATATTATCATAAGCGCCCATGTAGAGCTTGACCCGGTTGCCCAGCGCCTCAACCAGCGCGGCGTCGTCGGTCACCTCGCCTTTCACTTTCTGGTAGGCTCTGGAGATTAAATCATAGCCAAAAACCTGCGGCGTCTGTACCGCCCACAGATTTTGACGTGGCGGCGTCTGGCGCACTATTCTATCGTCACCGACGGTTTTTATGGTATCGGTGACGGGAACGGCGGCTACCGCCGCCCCGGTCTCTTTAGCCGCCGCCAGCCCCCGCTCAATCAGTTCGCTGGTGACCAGGGGGCGGGCGCCGTCGTGGATGACCACCCAGTCACACTCTTTAAGCTCTTTAAGACCCGCCGCCACCGAGTCCTGCCGCCTTTTCCCCCCAGCGCAGACCTCGATGGGCTTGGCATATTTCTTTTCGGCTATCAGCCGGCGGCACTTGTCCATATTATTTTTGTTCACCACCACCACTATCTGGCTGACCGCCTCACACTTTTCAAAGGCGTCCAGCACATAGGATAAAGCCGGCTTTACTCCCAGCGGGGCGAATACCTTATCAATACCACCCATCCGCCGGCTCTCCCCGGCGGCGGCGATGACTGCGCCGACTTTTGGATGGCTAGTCATTTTTAGCCTTCTTCCCTACCAGCCCCGCCCTTATCGCCTCCCTCAGCGTGGCCACAGGAATAATCCTAATATTCTTGGGCACTGAAATATTAGCCCCGGCCCTGGGCACCAGGCAGCGTTCAAAACCCAGCCGGGCGGCCTCGGTCACCCTTCTCTCTAGCTGGGAAACGGCCCGCAACTCACCGCTCAGGCCCACCTCCCCCACCACCGCCAGCCGCGGGTCAACAGCCACATCCTTAGCGCTGGAGGCGATGGCCAGGGCGATGCCCAGGTCGGCCGCCGGCTCCTCTATTTTAAGCCCGCCGGTGACATTGGCGATGATATCTTGGTTGCCCAGCTTCAGGCTCGCCCGCTTGGTCAGCACGGCAGTGATCAATAATAGTCTGCCGAAGTCAACCCCGTTGGCGGTGCGGCGGGGCAGGCCGAAAGAGGTCGGGGTGGTCAGTGCCTGAATCTCCACCAGCAGGGGGCGGCTGCCCTCTAATGTAGGCACCACCGCCGAGCCGATGGCCTCCCCCCAGCGCTGGGAAAGAAAGGCCTTGGAGGGGTTGGCCACCTCCACCAGCCCCTCCGCCTTCATCTCGAAGACACCCACCTCGTTGGTCGAGCCAAAACGGTTCTTCACCCCCCGCAGCACCCGATAGGCGCTAAAAGGTTCCCCCTCAAGGTAGAGCACCGCGTCAACGATATGCTCTAAGACTCTGGGGCCGGCGATGGCGCCGTCCTTGGTCACGTGCCCGGCGACAAAGACGGGCACCGCCCTGGGCTTAGCCCAGTGCATCAGCCTCAGGGTGCACTCCCGCACCTGGCCGATGCTGCCCGCCGCCGACTCCAGCTCGGGCAGATAGACCGCCTGTATAGAATCGATAACCACCAGCGAAGGGGCCAGTTGTTCCAGGTGCCCCAGCACCGCCGCCAGGTCGGTCTCGGCCAAAAGATAGAGCCTCTCCCCGCTTACCCCCAGGCGCTCCGCCCTGAGCCTTATCTGTGAGAGCGTCTCCTCGCCGGAGACATAGGCCACCTTGCCCCCCGCCTGTGCCACCAAAGCCGCAACCTGGAGCAATAGAGTTGATTTACCGATGCCGGGCTCCCCCCCGATGAGCACCAAAGAGCCGGCCACCACCCCTCCCCCCAGCACCCGGTTCACCTCACTCATGGGCAGCGGCAGGCGGTCAGAGCTATCAATCGCCACCCGGGACAGTTCGCGGGGCGGGTTATCCAGGGCGGAAATACTGGGCGGGGCAGCGGTTGAGACTAACGTTTCGGCAAAGGTGTTCCACTCCTGGCAGTTGGGGCAGCGTCCCAGCCATTTCAGGCTCTCCTTGCCGCAGTTCTGGCAGACAAAGATAGTTTTTGAGGCTGATTTATCCGATTTGGCCACGGAATGACTTTAACTGATTTGGAGGGGTATTTCAAGTGGAGTCTGATAAACTGTCTACCAATGTTTTTCCTCCCATACCCGCCCGCCCACATAAGCTCCGCTTCTGGAACTTTCTTCCCCACCCCGTTTTTATCTTTACCCACCCACCGCCCTTAAGGAAACGGGCTAAAGCCCTTTTTGCCCCACCCCCTGTTAGCGATTGCTTCTCTTCCCACCCAACCCACCCTACAGAAGTGAGACTTCTATCACTTTCTTTTTGGGGGAAAAAGGGGAGGCTAATGCAGAGTATAAGAGGGTAAAACCTCTTTTTGGTAGGAGGGTATGGGAAAATAATACGGCCGCTAAAAATGGGGCGGGGAAAATAGAGTTTTAGAGGCGAAGCCTTTTAGGGTGGGAGGGTGGGACGAAAAACGTTAGTTAAAAAGGGGGGGTTAAAGGGCTAGAGGAGCATGCCAAGTAATATTCCGGCCACCACCGAGGTGCCCACCGCACCGGCCATATTGGGCCCCATAGCGTGCATCAGGAGGAAGTTCCTCGAGTTCTCCTTCTGCCCCATCTTCTGCACCACCCTAGCCGACATGGGTATGGCCGATACCCCGGCGGCACCTATCATCGGGTTTATCTTCTCCTTCAGGAACAGGTTAGTAATCTGGGCCCCCCAGATACCGCCGGCGGTGGAGAAGGCAAAGGCGACTACCGCCAGGCCGATGATAACCAGGGTCTGGGGCTGCAGGAATACCTGGGCCGGCATCAGCCCGCCGACGGTTATGCCCAGGAGAAAGGTCAGGACATCGATAAAGACACCGCCGGCTGATGAAGCCAGCCTCTCGGTAACGCCGCTGACTCGCAGCAGGTTGCCGAACATAAACATACCGATGAGGGGTATAGACTTGGGCACCAGCAGGGCGGAGACCAGGAAGATGGCTATCGGGAAGAGGATTAACTCCACCCGGGAAACCTTGCGCACCTGCGGCCTCATGAATATCTGCCGCTCCTTCTTGGTGGTCAGCGCCCTTATTATCGGCGGCTGGATGATGGGCACCAGGGCCATATAGGAATAAGCCACCAGCGTAATCGGCCCCAGTAGCCTCGGGGCCAGGGCGGCGGTAAGATAGACCGTGGGTGGACCGTCCGAGCCGCCGATGATGCCGACGCAGGCGGCCTGATTTATGTTAAATAGCCCGGAGGCGACGGCGATGATAAAGACGACGAAAACACCAAGCTGGGCGGTGGCGCCGAAAACAAACGATACGGGGCGGGCAATGGTGGGGCTAAAATCGGTGAGAGCGCCCAGGCCGAGGAAGATGAGCAGGGGGATTATCTCGGTCTCGATGCCGTAGCTATAGAGTATATTCAGCAGGCCTAATCGCCCCTCCCCCACCGCCCTTACCATCTCGCTCAGATTGGGCACCGAGGCCGGAAGGCCTTCCGGGGTATAGACCATCATGCCGGCGAAGGGAAGGTTGACCAGGAAGATGCCGAAGCCGATGGGGACTAATAAAACGGGCTCCATCTTCTTGGCAATGCCTAAGTATATGAGGAGCCCGCCGATAAAGAGCATGAGGACGTTGCCCCACGTCAAGGCGCCGAAGGCGCTTTCATACAACCCAAACAATTACTTGTCCTTTTTCGTACCCTCTTTGCTTTCAGCTACCGGTTTGGCCGTTTTCTGCACCACCAGCCCTATTATCCAGACTACCACTGACAGGATTACCAGAACGAGGATGGCTAACCCATAGCCACCCCCGGCAATCTCGCCCACTAAACCCCAGTCCATCTCAAATATTCCTTAGACCTAATACTCAATAACCGCCAGTAAATCACCGGCTTCAACCACCTGGCCGGCGGCACAGTTTATCTTGGCCACGGTTCCCGCCACCGGGGCCAGTATCGGGTTCTCCATCTTCATCGATTCCAGCAGGCAGAGCACATCCCCCTCCGCCACCTTGTCTCCCGCTTTGACATTGACGCTGGTTATCTTGCCCGTTATCGGTACCTCCACGTTCTCCTGGGCCAATTCCTAGCCTCCTTTCTACCTCTCCCTCACAATTTGGACAAAACAAAAGGGCGGTCCTGATATCCTTTCTGTATTTCCGCCCTTTTTAAGTGAAAAACGAGCCTGCTCATCATTAATTACGCTTTATCGTCTCCCAGCAATGCTCCCACTGCCGCCCTACCCGGGAAAGGCGCCTCATCCGTCTTCAGCACAACCTCACTATCGGCAACATCAACCAGTGCCTTGGAAACATAGCTGTGCATCTTCAGATGGGCCAGAATATCGCCGTTTTCCCGGCCTATCCTTTCTACTTCAGCCTTGATGTCCTCCGAGGAGTAAGCGGTGAACTCTTTCCCGGAACTCTCCACGCTCAGGACACCCTTAAGCGCCTTGACAGCATCAACAACCGCCGGACTAGCCTCGGTCATTTCCGCCTTAACCTCGTAGACCTTGTCAAAGACCTTGAACTCGCCGCGGAGCACCGCTTCCGAAAGCTTATCCTCGACCATATCCTGAATTACACGCCGTAAGGGCCTGGCCCCGAAGACCTCATCATAGCCCTTTTCGCCGAGGAAGTCTTTGGCGGCATCGGTTACCTCCAGCCTTATCTCCTTCTCCGCCAGCTGCTGGGAGACCTGGGCCAGCATCAGCTCAACTATCTGGCGGATATGCTCCTTGCTCAGGGAGTGGAAGACCACCACCCCGTCGATGCGGTTGAGGAACTCGGGGCGGAAGGTCTTCTTCAGCTCGTCGAGGAGCTTCTCCTTCATCTTGCTGTATTCCATCTGCTGGGTCTTGGTCTCGTCAACTCGCGAGGCGAAACCGATAGTGCCGCTCTTCTTGATGAGCTTGGCGCCGATGTTGCTGGTCATAACGATAATGCAGTTGCGGAAGTCCACCCGCCGGCCCTTGGCATCGGTCAGGTGGCCGTCGTCGAAAATCTGCAAAAGAATGTTAAAGACGTCTTCATGGGCCTTTTCAATCTCGTCCAGGAGGATGCAGCAGTATGACTTGCGTCTCACCGCCTCGGTGAGCTGGCCGCCCTCGTCGTAGCCGACATAGCCCGGCGGCGCTCCCACCAGCCTGGCCACGGTGTGCCTCTCCATAAACTCGGACATATCCAGCCGGATGAGGGTATCCTCGCTGCCGAACATGAACTCGGCCAGCGCCCTGACCAGCTCGGTCTTGCCCACGCCGGTGGGACCCAGAAAGATAAAATTACCAATGGGGTGCCGTGGGTCTTTAAGCCCCGCCCGGGCCCGCCTCACCGCCCGGGAGATGGTGTTAATCGCCTCGTCCTGGCCGATGATGCGCTTGTGCAGCACCTCCTCCATCTGGAGCAGTCGGCTGCTCTCGTCCGAG
>CAYNGD010000027.1:0-20282 GCA_964396965.1 uncultured Dehalococcoidales bacterium | reverse complement strand
GCCCCCAGCCAGACGCTGACCAACAAAGAGTACCAGATGCTGCGGACGGCCAGCCTCAAGATTATCCGGGCGCTGGGCATCGAGGGGGGCTGCAACATACAGTTCGCCCTCGACCCCGAAAGCGAGAACTACTACGTCATCGAGGTCAACCCCAGGGTCAGCCGCAGCTCGGCGCTGGCCAGCAAGGCCACCGGCTACCCCATCGCCCGTGTGGCCGCCAAGATAGCCGTGGGCAAGAGGCTGGACGAAATCCAGAACCAGGTGACCGGCAAGACACTGGCCGCCTTCGAGCCGGCGCTGGACTACCTGGTGGTCAAGATTCCCCGCTGGCCCTTCGATAAGTTCGCCTCCGGCGACCGCATCATCGGCACCCAGATGAAGGCCACCGGCGAGGTGATGGCCATCGACAGGTGCTTTGAAGCCGCCCTGCAGAAGGCGGTCCGCTCCCTGGAGTTCAGCAGGAGGTCGCTGCTCTGGGAAGACCCCAGCTGGGAACTGGGCGGCGACATCGATGCCTATCCCTTGAAGCCAACCGACCTGAGGCTGTGGGCGTTGATGGCCGCCCTCAGGCGTGGGATAACGGCCAAGGCGCTCTCCGAGCACACCAGGATTGACCTCTGGTTCACCACCAAGCTCCAGAACATCGTTGATATGGAGAAGGAGTTGCTCTCCCAGCCACTGACGCCGGAGCTGATGTGGCGGGCCAAGCGGCTGGGCTTTGCCGACGGGCAGATAGGCACCCTGGCCGACCGGCTGCCAGAGCAGGTAAGGCAGCAGCGCCAGGGCTGGAACATCCGCCCGGTCTATAAGATAGTCGATACCTGCGCCGCCGAGTTCGACGCCAGCACCCCCTATTTCTACAGCACCTACGAGCAGGAGAACGAGGCCAGGTCGCTCGAGGCTAACAAGTCGGTGGTCATCGGCAGCGGGCCAATACGCATCGGCCAGGGTATTGAGTTTGACTACTGCAGCGTCCACTCCGCCTGGGCGCTCCAGGAATCAGGCTATAAGGCCATCATGGTCAACTCCAACCCGGAGACGGTCTCCACCGACTTTGACACCAGCGACCGCCTCTACTTCGAGGCGCTGGACGAGGAGAGCCTGCGAGATATACTGGAGAACGAGAGCAACAATAACGGTTCACCGCCGTCAATCGTCCAGTTCGGCGGGCAGACCGCCATCAACCTGGCCGAGCCGCTCTCCCGCAACGGAATGCCCCTGCTCGGCTCCAGCGCCGAGGCCATCGACCTGGCCGAAGACCGGCGCCGCTTCGAGCAGTTCCTGAGTGAGCTGGATATCCCCCAGCCGCCGGGGGCGGGGGTGACCTCGATGGAAGAAGCGGTCAGCGTGGCCAGGCACATCGGCTACCCGGTGCTGGTGCGCCCCAGCTATGTCCTGGGAGGACGGGCTATGGAGATTGTGCACGACTCCAGCGAGCTTACCCGCTACATCAAGCTGGCCCTGGAGCTGGACACCAAGCACCCCGTCCTCATCGACAAATACCTGGAGGGCAAAGAGGTCGAGGTTGACGCCATCGGCGACGGAACCGACGTACTCATCCCCGGCATAATGGAGCACATCGAGCGGGCCGGAGTCCACAGCGGCGACTCCATGGCCGTCTATCCCGGGGTGAACCTGACCGAGGCTGAGGTCAACACCATCGTCAACTACACCATCAAGATAGGGCTGGGGCTTGAAATCAAGGGGCTGATGAACATCCAGTTCGTCATCATGCCCGACAGCGACAGACGGGGGTCTTCCGTCTATATACTGGAGGTAAATCCCCGCGCCAGCCGCACCGTCCCCTTCCTCTCCAAGGTCACCGGCGTGCCTATGGTCAACGTCGCTACTAAAGTCATGCTGGGCAGGTCACTCAGCGAGCAGGGCTATAAAACCGGGCTGTGGCCCAGGCAGAAGCTGGTCGCCGTCAAGGCGCCGGTCTTCTCCATGTCCAAGCTGGTCGGCGTTGACACCTACCTGGGGCCTGAGATGAAGTCCACCGGCGAGGTGATGGGCATCGACTACACCCTTGACGCCGCCCTGGCCAAGGCGCTCCAGGCCGCCGGGCTGATGCTGCTGCCCCATGGGGCGCTGCTGCTCAGCATCGCTGACCGGGACAAGCCGGAGGCACTGCCAATGATAAGAAGGTTCTCCGAGATAGGCTATAAATTATACGCCACCGAGGGCACCGCCGCCATGATTGAGGCAGTTGGCCTGCCGGTGACGGTAATAACCAAGAAACTGGGCGAGGGACACCCCAACGTTATCGATGTTATCAACGACCGCACCGTAGGCGGCATCGTCAACACCCTCACCGGCGGGCGCGTCCCGTTGAGGGATGGCTTCCAGATAAGACGGGCGGCCACCGAGAGGCGCATCCCCTGCTTCACCTCGCTCGATACCGCCCAGGCCGCCCTGAAGGTGCTGCTAAGGGGCAGCCAGATATACAGCGCCCTGCCCCTGCCCGACTACCGTAGAAAGGAACCAGCTTGAAACAGACCGCTGCTATTGTTATTGCCAATGAGGAAATTATGCCGGGGGTTTATCTTAGCCGGCTGGACTACCCACAACTAGAGAGGGCGGAACCGGGTCAGTTCGTTATGGTGCGCTGCGGGGAGGGGATAGAATTCCAGCTGCGCCGGCCTTTAAGCCTCCACCAGTGGGAGGGGAGCGAGCTTTCCCTGCTGTTCAAGGTGGTGGGGAGGGGTACCCGGTGGCTCTCTGAACGCCAGGCCGGCCAAAAAATAGACCTGCTCGGGCCGCTGGGCACCAGCTATGAAATCTACCCCGGCGCTAAAAATCTGCTGCTGGCGGCAGGGGGAATCGGCATCGCCCCGCTTCGCTTTCTGGCCGATGAGGCTATCAATCGAGGGTTATCGGTGACCCTGCTTTACGGTACGCCAACCAGACATCGGTACCCCCCGGAACGCCTGCCTGCCGGAGTAGAACTGGTTACGGTTACCGAAGACGGCAGCATCGGCAGAAAGGGATTGGTAACCGATTTACTGCCTGATTATATCGGCGCCGCCGACCAGCTCTTCGCCTGCGGGCCGCTGCCGATGTACCAGAAGATGGCTCAGATGGCGGAGCTGAAAGATAAGCCGGTACAGGTTTCACTGGAGATGAGGATGGGCTGCGGGCTGGGCATCTGCTACGGCTGCACGGTCAAGACCAGAAACGGCTTGAGACAGGTCTGCAAGCACGGGCCAATCTTCAACCTGGGCGATATCCTCTGGGACAAGCTGGCCGATATTTAAATTTTGTTCTGCTTCCCACCCTCCCACCCTCAAAGGCTGTGCCTTTAAAAACTATTTTAAAGGATAGTAGGGAGAAAGAACTCCACATCGATAGGGGGTGGGGAAAAGAGTCGCAGAGAGGTGCAACCTATCTGGGCGGGTGGGTATGGGAAGAACAACTCAGGCTCAAATTGGAATGACAGACAAGAGAACTGTTAAAATAGGGATAGGGAGCTAAAACCCAAATTAAAAAAAGAGTGGCACTATGAGAGCAATCGGCATCGTCGGTAGCCCGAGGAAAAAGGGGAACACCGAATTTCTAACCAAACATACCCTGAAATCTATCGCCGAGGAGGGACTGGACACGGAACTGATAAGGCTGGCCGGCCTGGATATCCGGCCCTGCATCGCCTGCGGCGTCTGCAATGACAAAGAGCAGTGTCCCATAAAGGATGACCTGTTCCCGATATATGAAAAAATGAAGCAGGCCGAGGCGATAATCCTGGCCTCGCCGGTGTACTACAGTTCGGTCAGCGCCCTGCTCAAAGGCCTGATGGAGAGGACGGGCTTCATCGCCGGGCACGGCCGCGGAATCTTTAATGGGAAGGTGGGCGGGCCGCTGGTGGTCGCCCGCCGCGCCGGGCAGAACTTTACCCATGCCCAGCTGGCCTTCTGGTTCCACATCAATGGCTTCTTTATGCCCGGCTCAACCTACTGGAATGTAGCCTTTGGCCGGGAAAAGGGCGAGGTCGCCGAGGACGAAGAGGGGCTTGACACCGCCTGGAACTTCGGCAAGAACGTCGCCTTCCTGGTGAAGAAGCTTAATACCTAGCCCCGGAAGAGTACGCTTAGAGGAGGCAGGCCATGGTAGTCACCGAGCAAATCAGCCTGGAGAGCCAGGGAAACTGTGATATCATTGATATTACCCCTGAGGTACGGCAGCGGTTAGCCAGGGCCAATATAAAGGACGGTACGGTCACCCTGTTTATCTCCGGCTCAACCGCCGGCCTTACCACCATCGAGTTTGAGCCGGGTCTGCTCGCCGACTTCAAAAAGATGTGGGAGCGCACCGTACCCCAGAATATCCCTTACCAGCACGACCGCGCCTGGGGCGACGGCAACGGCCACTCCCACGTCCGGGCCTCGCTGCTGGGCGCCTCGCTGGCCGTCCCTTTCAGCGACGGTAGACTGGCCCTAGGCACCTGGCAGCAGATAGTGGTGGTGGACTTCGACAACCGGGCCCGCTCAAGGCAAATCGTAGTGCAGATTATGGGCGAATAGCCGGCTTTGACAGTGATTTGAGGCGGGGCTTATAATAATTAAAGCTAGGAAGGGCTATCGTTTAGATGGCTAACCAAATCGGTAAGAGGTATTACTGCACCAAGTGCGGAGCCGAGTTTATCGTTACCCGCGGCGGCGAAGGCACCGTCCACTGCTGCGGCAAGCCTATGGAGCTGAAGAAATAGATGGCCAGCCAGCTGGGTAAGAGGTACCGCTGCATCAAGTGCGGCACGGAGATACTCTGCACCAAAGCCGGCGAGGGCAAGCTGACCTGCTGCGGCCAGGAAATGGAAGTCCAGGAACCAAGGCCGGTCCCCTCTTCAGACTGAAGCTATTTACCCTGCAGCAGCGAGAAAAACTCCGCCCTGGGCTCTTTGCGGTGGCGAAAGACGCCCCTCAGGGCCGAGGTAATGATAGCGCTCCCCGGCTTTTTTATCCCCCGCATAATCATGCAAAGGTGCTCGGCCTGGACGATGACCCCCACTCCATCGGGCTGGAGGCCGTCAACAATGGCGTCGGCAATCTGGGTGGTCATCCTCTCCTGAATCTGGAGGCGCTTGGCAAAGACTTCCACCACCCGGGCCAGCTTGCTGGCACCGACGACACGCCCGCTGGCGTTGGGCAGATAGCCGATATGGACCACGCCGTAGAAGGGCAAGAGGTGGTGCTCGCACATAGAGTGGAAGGGGATATCCCTGAGGATTACCATCTCGCGGTGCCCTTCCTCAAAGCCGACGGTCAGCTCTTTCTTGGGGTCCATCTCCAGCCCCGCGAAAAGCTCGGTGTACATCTCGGCGACCCGCCGTGGGGTATCTTTTAGACCCTCCCTATCAGGGTCTTCACCGATAGCCCTGATGATAGCGGTCACCGCCGCTCTAATCTCCGCCTGGTTAATCATGAGAGCCTCCTTAGTTATGTCAAGTTTCAGGCCAAGCCCAGGGCCTTCTCCACCTCGTCCAAGTCAGCCGGCAGCTCCAGAAATGGCTCAGCCCCTTTCAAGGCGGCCTCGGTGTCCTTGAGGCCGGTGCCGGTCACGATGCAGACCACCTTGCTCCGGGAGAAGTTCATCCCCTGCTTGCGGCGCTTGACCAGCCCCGCCAGCGATGCCGCCGAGGCCGGCTCGCCGAATATTCCTGCCTTAGTAGCCAGAAGCCTCTGCGCCGCCAGAATCTCGGCGTCGCTGACCATACTGATGATGCCGCCGGACTCGTCCCGGGCCGCCTCCGCCTTCTTCCAGCTGGCCGGGTTGCCGATTCTTATCGCCGAGGCCACCGTCTCCGGCTTCTCGATAACATAGCCCCGCACTATCGGCGCCGCCCCCTCCGCCTGAAAGCCCATCATCTTAGGTTTAACTTTAGATTTGCCCGCTTTATGGTATTCCACAAAACCCTTCCAGTAGGCGGTGATGTTGCCGGCGTTGCCTACCGGTATAAATAGATAGTTGGGGGCATCCCCCAGGGCATCGATAATCTCGAAGGCGGCGGTCTTCTGCCCCTCGATGCGGTTGGGGTTGAGCGAGTTCACCAGGGCGATGGGGTGCTTATCGGTCAGGGCACGGACTATCTTCAGCGCCTGGTCGAAGTTGCCGTCAATGGCCACGATTTTAGCCTTGTAGATAATCGCCTGGGCCATCTTGCCCAGGGCAATCTTGCCCTTGGGGATGACGATAATACACTCCAGACCTCTAGCTGCGGCGTAGGCGGCGGAGGAGGCGCTGGTATTGCCGGTGGAGGCGCACATCACCGCCTTGCTGCCTTCTTCTAACGCTTTGGCCACCGCCACCACCATCCCACGGTCCTTGAACGAGCCGGTGGGCTGGCACCCCTCCAGCTTGAAGTAGAGTTGGCCGACCTCAAGCTCCTTCTCCAGAGCCGGAGCCCTGACCAGAGGGGTGTCCCCCTCGCCCAGGGTGAAGAGGGGGGTCTTTGGGGTGACGGGGAGGTATTCTTTGTATCTATATAGAACGCCGGGTTTCATAGTATCTAGTTACTCCTCCACACGGATAAAGTTCCCAATCTCTTTGACCACCTTCAGGCGCCCCAGCTCGGCCAGGGCCTGCTGCATCTCGGCTTCTTTAGCGGGGTGGGTCATAATGACAATCTCCGCCGTTTTAGCCCTGGCATCAACCGCTTTCTGGATGACCGAGGAAATGCTTATCGAATGGTCACCCAATACTTTTGAGACCTGGGCCAGCACGCCGGGCTGGTCGGCGGCATTTAATCTCAGATAATAGGCCGCCTTAAGCTCGGCCATCGGCTTGATGGCCTTGCCCGGCTCTAATCTCCACCTCATCCGGCAGCCGCCGCCGGTGACGATGTCGCGGGCCGCCGAGACGACATCAGCAACTACGGCGCTGCTGGTAGCCGATGCCCCCGCCCCCTCGCCGTAAAAGAGCACCCGGCCCACCAAATCTCCCTCAACCAGGATAGCGTTATAGACGCCGTCAACCTCGGCCAGCAGCGAGTCAGCGGGGATGAGGGCAGGGTGGACGCGTGCCTCAATCAGGTTATCGCTCTCCTTGGCGATGGCCAGCAGCTTGATGGCATAGCCCAGCTCGCGGGCGTACCTGAAATCGCGGCTGCTTAAGCGGGAGATGCCCTCACAGTGAATGTCCTGGGGGCGCACCTGGATGTGAAAAGCCAGCGAGGCCAGGATAGCCAGCTTATAGGTGGAGTCTATGCCCTCGATATCGTTTTTGGGGTCGGCCTCGGCATAGCCCAGTTTCTGGGCCGATTTCAGCACCGGGCTAAAATCGATGCCCTCACTGGCCATACGGGTGAGGATATAGTTGGTGGTGCCGTTTATTATAGCGTATATTCCGCTTATCCTGTTGGCAACCAGGTCCTGCTGGAAGGGGGCGATGAGTGGGATGCCGCCGCCGACACTGGCCTCGTAGTGCAGGCCAACGCCGTTCTGCTGTGCCAGGGCGAAAAGCTCGGCGCCGTGCTTGGCCACGACTTCTTTATTGGAGGTAACCACGTGCCTGCCGCTGCTGAGCGCCCGCTTCAGATAGTCCAGAGCCGGCTTCTCGCCGCCGATAGCCTCGATCACGATATCCAGACCGGGCTGGCCGAAGAACTCCTCCTCGTCAGTGGTAAAAAGTTTTAGGCCAAGCTCTTTCACCTGGGGACGGGAGAGGTCTGATTCCAGGACCTTTATTTTCCTTAAGACAAGCGGGCAGCCGACCTGCTCGGCCAAAGCCTCGGCCCGGCCGGTAAGCACCCTGGCCACGCCGCCGCCGACCACCCCCAGCCCCATTAGACCAACACCAACAGTCTCTTTCTTCACGGCACTAGCCTCCCATGGCGTGTGTTATCGCCCAGTTCGTTGTCTCATTGGTCAGATAGCTCTCCACCGTATTTCCCGGTTTATCTTTCAGACTGGCCGTCCACTGGTTAAAGGCATCATTCTTCAGGGTGTTCCTGTCCGTCTCATCAATCTGCCTATCGCTGGCAGCATCGGCCACCTTAATCAGCCAGTAGCCGCCAGTGGTGGTAACCGTATCATCCTTTATCGGCTGGCTTAAAGTTCCCAGCTCCAGCTCCGGGTCAAAGGCGAAGCCATCAAAGGCGGAACTCATATCGCCCTTAGATACCTCAAAATCACCGCCTTTTCCCTTGAACTGGTCGTACTGGGAGAACTCGTTGGACAGGGCAGCGAAATCCTCGCCGGCCTCAAGGCGGGCCCTGACGTCGTTGGCCTCCCCCTCGCTGCCCAAGAGCATCGCCTTGCCCTGCACTTTTCCTGCACTCTCATCGCGGAAATCTACCCTGATTAACCAGTAGCCCAGAGACTTGCTCTTGGTACCTTCAGCTATCGGCTGGCTTAAGGTTCCCACCTCTTGTCTGAAGGTACTGTCTGCCAGGACAGAGCTGCCCGTCAGCTTGGCCAGAATTTCCTGCGGGTGCCAGCCGAGGTCACCATTCTGCGACTTGCAGTAGCTATCCAGACAGAACTCGGCGGTAAGGTCGCTGAACAGGTCGCCGGCCTCCAGGCGGTCTCTAACCTCATTGGCCTGACTCTGGCTCTCCAGGAACATGGCCAATACGTGCCTCTGCGGAGCGGTCTGGGGCACCCGCTGGTCAAAGTAATTGTCGAGCAGTTTTTGCCTCAGCAGCTGGATCCTGACCATATCCTTTATCACATCATGAAAGTTTTTGAGAAACGAGGGTCCATAGCTGGCGAACTGCGTATTAATCGTCGCCTCGACCTCCGCATCGCTGACACTGATACCCAGCTTCAGGGCTTCTTGCCTTACCAGCTCGCTGGTCTCGATGGAGGTAACCGCCCCCTGCGCCAGATAGCTCATCTGAGATGCGCCCACACTGGCACCCATCGATTTTAGCTGGTTCACCTCGTATTTGAGGGTTTCTACATAGTAAGCCATATTAAACTCGGTATCGTTAACTTTGATTACCGTTTCCCTCAGCGGCTGTCTTTCGGGGACATACCAGCCGAAATAAACGCCAGCCCCGATGACGGCCAGCACCGCCACAATAATCAAAATCCCTGAGCCAAAGATAAGGCGCTGCCTTCTCCGGTGCTGCTTCGCGCGGGAGAGCTGGCGTTTGGTCGGCTCGTACTTGGGTTTCTCTAATTTCCTTTTCTTTTTGGCCAAAACTCTACCTCAAAATCTTTCTATATTTATAACCTAAAAGCCTAATCTTTTCAATTATTGCTACCGAAATTTAATTATGCTAGTATTAGCTGTGTCGGGGTGTAGCGCAGCCTGGTAGCGCACCTGAATGGGGTTCAGGTGGTCGTCGGTTCAAATCCGACCACCCCGACTTTGAAGCTAGGATTTGGTAGTGCGGCCACCTAATCGCCCAGAAAAGCCGAAGGTGGCTGAATTCAGGACAGACCCCTGAACAAATAAAAGCAGGCGGGTCCCATATGAAAAATGGTTGTGTCTATCAAGCCATCAGAACCCGTCAGCACGTCTCTTAGCTCCCTCGTTAAAGGATTCATCCTCACTCAGCGTACCGATTGTAGAAACTCTAAAACTCTTGAGTATTATGACGGGAATTTGAAGCGCTTCCTTTGGTACGCGGAACAGCATAGCTGTCCAGAGAATTCAGGCCGATGGAGAGGCCACCCCGCACTATGCCAGCAACCGATAACACTACAGCGAAGGCGGGAATAGCTTTGCCATTGTTCTATCCTATAGTCCTAATAACTTATACGCCTCCTGCATATCCGCCTTACTTGCCTTTAAGTAAAATCCCTGATGGCTAATAGACGGCATCCCGGCACGCTGGAAATCAAGCATCATCTCAGCGAATTTGAGGGATACCAGCATGGGGTCAATGACTGGTACTCCATCTATATCCCTGATACCGCTCAGGGTGAGCATGGGTGAAAGCAAGCCACACCCGGGAATCAAAACATCTGCCCCATCTTCTATGCAGCCTCGAGCCACCTCCCTGAAGTTTTCTATTGCAGGAGCATGGTCTCCGTCCAAGCAATTAAGGAAGGCGGTTGAATCCAGTGTTAAACACCTTACAGGACGGTAACCAATAGCAGATAACCTCATGTTATATGAATCCACCAAGAACTCTGCTCCGGGTATTGAAGCTGGACCAGAGTCGATTATTGCGAAACTCCTTCCCATCATTCGTGCCAAAAGCATAGACGTGTGACCAGGACCTACTACAGGGATATCCATTAAGCTGGCAGCAGCTCGAATAGCACCATCACTAAAACAGGCTCCTGCTATGGCATCAAATCCTTCCTTCTCTGCTTGAAGCATTGTCTTTAATATTTCACGATTGTTAGCCTCTCTCATACCCAAATAGGTCACCAAATCGGGACTTTGAAGTCCGGTTGGGACGTCCTTTATTACTGTTTCTGTATCTGCTCTCTTAACCAGGTCATAGTCCTTCTGAAGTAGTTCATAGTACGATTTATAAGAAGAGCGCGGCATTGATATGGGTAATTGGCACCATATTTTCATAATGTCCTACTCCTTCCCTCCGGCTAATTCTATATATAGTTTATCCATTACGCTATCAGGGATATCAAACTTAGTTCCCCGGTCTCCAATTTCCTCGTGGTAGAAGAAATAGGGAAGACGGTTGTCATTTATGCTGATACCACATTTGTTATTGTATTCAAACTCCGTCTGCAAAGTATCCCTCCCGATTTTGAGCAAGTCCGCCAAATCCTTGAAATCAGTTCCATATCTCAGGTTAATCATTCCTAAAATGTATTTTGGAAACTCTTCAGAAACATGAAATCCAACAAGCCCGCATAGCCCTACACTGTCAAAGGCGGCTGTCTCAATCTGGGCATTGAATGAGAATTGAGCCCAGTCTTCCGGTTTATCCTCTTCAGGTTTATTGAAGAAACAAAACCCCGAAGTATTGTCCGACCCCATTGGATTGGTAGCATAGGTCACTCCCATACACTTGCTTATCCTAGGGTCATAGCCAGACAGCGCTTGCCTTTTTGAGCAGGAAACCCTATCTATGCCAAACACTTGTCCAGTTACTACTGCACCGGAGCCTATGATCCTGCCCAATGGCGTTCCCTTGCCAATTTCTTTGACAATTTCCACGCATTTTTTAGCGTCTCCCCAATCAATAACTCCTGCCTCCATCAGCATAGCCAGAGCCATTCCGCTATCCATGCCATCTACGCCATAGTTATCTTCTAGTTCACACATTTCGACAATTGCTTCCAGGTCATCAATGAGCAGGTTGGCGGAGTGTGCCCAGAGCACCTCATATTCCGGCCTCTTGCCTGCTCTTTTCCCGGCTTCGTCAAGCCAGTACCGGGAGCATGATACGGGGCACCCGTAGCTGCAAGGACGGTTCTTTCTGCCGCTTTCACCCCGGCTGGTTATTAAACCGAGCATTGCTTCACCGGATACCTTCTCAGCACTTTCAAAAGTACCTCTCCTGAAATTCTGAGTAGGCAAAGCACCGGCTGCATTCACCATAAGGGTCAGACATGTTGTGCCTAATGCCGGCAATGCCTGGCCGGTTAACGGGTTATCCTGAATTGCTTTCACCGCTGCCCTAACATATTTAATAAATTGCTCCTTGTCTTTTGCTTGAACTGGACCAGAGCCACCATCATCCACAATGATAGCCTTCAGGCCCTTAGAGCCCATAACTGCCCCCAGTCCTCCTCTCCTGGCACCACGTGTAGGTATATTCTCCGGGTCAGTAGAAGCAATACTTCCGGTCAGAAATCGCATTTCTCCTGCCTGCCCAATTGTAAGGTATCCTACCTTTGAGCCGTAGGTCTTACTTAGCCGAGCCACAGTATCCTTATTGCCCAATCCCTTCAATCCATTTGCGCTAAGAAGCTCAGCTCCGGCCTTTGATATATGCAATATATAAAATGAGCCTTCCGTTTGGGGCATCCCTTCAACAATTACAGCGTCAATACCCAGCCGAGCCAGCTTTTGGCCACTCACTCCGCCGGCATTAGATTCTTTAATTCCACGTGTCAGCGGGCTTTTGCCCCCAACCGAGCACCTACCGGTGCAAGGAGCATTCGTGCCGGTAAGGAATCCTGGAGCAACAATAAGCTTATTTTCTTTACCCAGAGGATGGCCATTAGCTGGCACTTCGTTTGAAACAATCTTGGAAGTGAGGGCTCTCCCCGCCAAGCCTGTGTAATCATGATTATCTTCGTACTTACAGGTAAGGCTTCCCATATCTACTCTTAGAAAGTTCATGCTCTCCTCCGCTTATTTCAATCTCTCTGCAGATATTATTCCAGCTCCTCAGCTAGAAACATCTTCAGTACTTCGTTAGTGGTATCCTCAATTGACATTACCCAGGCATCCCGCAAATATTTTTCTACTTCATAGTCTTTTACATATCCGTATCCCCCCAAGATTTGCATGGCATCATCTGTGACCTCTTTAACCACACTAGAGGGGAAGACCTTAGCTATAGCTGCTAGCTTATATAACCCCCGACTCGCTTCTGGGTTCTCTATTGCCCAGCAAATTTCCCAGACTAAAGCCCGGCTTGCTTCAATCTTCATTCTCATCTCAACTAGCTTGTCAGCTATTAGTTGATACCGTCGAATAGGCTGCCCCCAGATTTTCCTTTCATTAGAATAAGCGAGGGCTGCTTCGTAGGCAGCTCGAGCTAAGCCCACCGCTACAGCCCCGGAGACTACCGCGCCTCCCAGGAATGTCTCATCAACGACCTTGAATGCTTCGTTCTCCTCCCCAATCATATTCTCACCAGAAACGCGCACATCATTGAGGAAAACCGCACCATTTCTACAACTGCGCTGCCCCATCTTATTGTCTATCCTGCCAATCCTTAAGCCTGGGGTATCTGCCGGTATGAGAAACAGGCTACAGCCTTCAACATTCGGGTTTTTCATATCGGTGCGTACCAAAGTAATGTAGAGCTTAGCTACCCCGGCATTAGTAATAAAACATTTTGAGCCGTTGATAACATAATCGCTACCATCACGTACTGCGGTTGTTCTCACCCCCATCGATGGGTCAGGTAGGGAGCAAAGTATCTCTGAGCCTCCCGTTGGCTCAGTATAACAGCCCGCTAAAAGAAAGTTGCCGCTTTTATCTCTGGCCATTTCCCGAAGCCATTTTTCCTTTTGTGCTTCAGTGCAGGCTAAACTCAGCACCCGACCCATGCTGGCAGTTGTCCCGATGCTTTCGGCAATACCAGCGTCTCCCCAGGCCAGCTCCTCCGTAATTAAGGCACTCTCCAGAAGCCCCCTTCCAAGCCCCCCGTATTCCTCAGGAATTAGGATTCGCCCAAAACCCAGTTGAAGCCCCTTGCTAATTATGTCAAAAGGGAAGCTCTTCTCCGGGTCAGGGTCTTGGTCTATATCCTTGATGTTAGGGCGTATTTCCCTCAGAGCGAAATCATGAGCAAGCTTCTGCAGCATCTCCTGTTCTTCAGTCAGACTAAAATCGACCATAAGAGCAGCCTTCTTTCCGGACTTGCACCTCTATATAACTTCCATCTCAGAGCCTAGCTAACCTTTCTTGGGTTTTTCTACCACCTTGCGGTCTGAAGCTTTACCTAACTTCTTGCGCCACTTTTTCTCCTCTCTCTCCATCTCTTTGGCATAGAGGAGGTGCCTACCCTCGGGAGTACTACTGCGGCGCAGTTGAATCCTCACCTGGTTATAGGCATCAGGGCAAACGAACTCCGGGCAGCCACCTGGCCACTCGTTTTTTGCATCATCAGGGAAACCTCCCCCATACTCAAGCATAATCAGATAGGGGTATATGGTGTGATAAAGATGGCCACAGAGCCCCCCGGTAACAGTACCATCAAGCTCGAAAGTATCCCCTACTTTTTGCCCCATCCAGCAACGCCCTTTTACATCTATTATGGTACCTATTATCAGTGCCCCGGGTCTGCCTTTAGCTTCCTTAAATCGGAATTCGACGTCACTCATTCGATATGCCTCCTTAGTTTTATTTAGACAAAAATACAACGCTATTAAGACGGCTTCAATTTAGCAATGAAGCCCTCACCAAGTATAGCCTCTAATAATCGGCTAGGCTTTCAAGGCAACTACAGATTATGCCCTTCTTTCTTCAGGAATATCAGCAGGAGTTAAAAGTATTTCACGGTAAGCCTTGATATCCTTATTCCTTTTATATTGCATCCACAGATAAATGGCCAAGCCTACCACAAGATAGCCTATTAAAATGTACCATCCTGTTATGGGCACAGCGAATATGGAGGCGATAGCTATAAGTAATCCGACAATTGCTCCCAATATACTCATTCCCATGCCCCAGGGCATCTTGTAAGGTCTAGGCCATTCAGGGCGGGTTTTTCGTAATACGCCTGCGGATATAGACACAAGTGCATACACAATACCCATAGTAACAGCCGAGGTTATGATTGAGATCTCAAGCCATTGCTCACCCATAGCGGCTATAAAAACAACAGTTATACCAAACACAAACCACAGGGCATAGTCGGGCACGCCGTACTTGTTTATGTGCCCCAATCCAGGTGGCATCACGCGGGCACGTCCGAAGGCAAATACCAGTCTACTGGCAGCAAGTAAAAAGGCATTTATACAGGTAAGAATAGTAGCAAGGGCGGCAATATTAATGATAACCCATGGAGTTAGACCCCAGTGCACTCTGGCGATTTCAGGGCTTACCACCAATTGCTCCGTTATCCAGGAAGTAGGCATCATCCCTGTGTTCCCCAGGGAGACGACTACATAAAGAATCGCAGCTATCCAGACAGCACCGAACATTATCGACATTTGTTTATGCCGGGGATAGTTTGCCTCCTCTGCCAACTGAGGAATAGCGTCAAAGCCTATAAAGGTGGTCATCATGATAGAAGCAGCTATAAGCCAGCCACTAATTCCAGTTGTAAAAAGAGGCGTTATATTGGCTGTTGTCCAGTAAGGGCTACCCATGAACCAGAAGCCCACAACATATCCGATAACCAGCAATATCATAACCAAAATGAATTGAACCAGGGCAGAAATTTGAACGCCAAAGTAATTCATAACGGCAAATATTGTCACCACACCGATTGCCGTTCCTGTAAGCACTAACCGGGAAATATCAGGAACGAAAAACAGTACCTGTCCCATCCGGATTGTAGCCGGCCCCATAAATGCCAGAATCATAATGTACACCCAGAATAGAAGCCAGCCACCCAGCCATCCGATTCTCTGACCGAGAGCATTGCGAATAAAGGTATATTCTCCCCCGGCAAAGGGAAGCATTGGCACTAATTCCCCATAGGCAAAAATAATCGGAGTCATGACCGCAGCAACCGCAATAAAGCAAAATATTATCGATGGGCCGGTCAGCGAGAACCACCATGGCATCTGGACCATCCATGGTCCGATGATAGCGCCAGCTGCCATTGCCAGCATAAAAAGCGCGCCTATCTTTGGTTGCAGAAGCCTACGACCTGCTACTTCGCTTGCCATTGGAATATCCCTCCTTTCTAATTTTTTGTGCCAGACTGGGTGATTCGAACCACACAATTCTGCCTTGAGGGGGGACTTAATCCGCCACTTTGGAAGCCTCCCTCAAGGCATGATTAATGTACGCTACTTCTACTCCCTGTCTGAAGGTATATCATCGGGAGTCAGGTAGATCTCTTTAAAAGTAGGATCCTTCTTCCTCTTATTCGCCACCCAGGAGTAAATAATTATGCCGATTACAATCCAAACGCCGAATATAATCCATGACCTCAATGGCATTCCAAAGGCAACTGCGACAATAATGCCTACCCCTAAAATTGCCCCCAGGATACCCATGCCCATACCGCCGGGCATCTTGATGGGACGGGGCCACTCGGGATGGGTCTTCCGCAGCCTTGCCGCCGATGCTGCCACCAGAGAATAGACAATACCGGTAGCAAACGCCGAGGCAATGAAGATTGTCGCCAGCCACTGCTCACGACCAATGCCGACCACAAGACCACAGACAACAAATATCGCCCATATCGCCACATAAGGACTACCCCATTTGTTGCAGCGGGCAAACACTCGTGGTAGCACATTGGCTCTGCCCATGGCAAATATTACCCTGGATGCTGCTATCATGAAGCCATTTAAACAGGTCAGGACGGCGAAAATTCCAGCCAGGTTAATGATGATGGCCGGAATATTACCGGCTAAGGCTTGGGCAATCACCGGGTCAACCACGATCTGCTGGATTATCCACTCGGTGGGCTTCATCCCCGCATTGGCAAAAACCACGACAGCAAAGAAAAGCTCAGATATTATGACCGATGCCAGCATCAGCTTCATCTGCTGCCGTCTGGGATAACTTGCCTCCTCCGCCAGCTGTGGGATACAGTCAAAGCCAATCACCATAGTCACCAGAATACCGACACATATCAGCCAGCCACTTATGCCTGTAGCGAAGAAAGGTTGTATGTTGGCTACCAGCCACTTACCAGAGGCAAAAAACCAGATTGATTCACCAACACCGACCGCCATCATTATTAAGACCATAATAAGCTGGATCTTTGCTGAGAGAGAAACGGTAAATGTGTTCAATATGGTAAATATCAATAGAAAGCCAATTCCGGTTAACGCAATTGTCATCTCCGGTATTTCAGGCATAAAAAGCAGTGCCTGTATCATACGGGCTGTAGACGGTCCCATGAATGCCGTTGCCATAATGTATAGCAATAGCAAGAACCAGCCGGTTATCCAGGCTGTCCTGTAGCCGAAGGCACTACGGGCAAAGTTGTATTCACCCCCGGCAAAGGGAAGCATCGCTGTCAGTTCTCCGTAGGAAAAGATGATAGGGATGCACACCAGCGTGATGGCGAGAAAAGCCAGGGCATTTGATGGGCCGCTTAGTGAAAACCATAACGGCATCTGTGGCATCCATGGACCAACAATAATGCCCACAGCCATGGCTAACATTAACCAAAAACCAACCTTAGGTTTTAACAGCTCACGGCCTCCTGCCACGCTTGACATTGGAAACCTCCTTTAAAGATTTTTGCCATAGATTACCCCCACTGGCTGATAAATTTAATTAAATAACATTTTCACCTCCCTCAATACATAAGCTAAAGCGTGCTATCCTTCGTACAATCTAGCTGGACTTCAAAGAAGATACGATAACGTACAAGATATCAAGTATTTTGTCAACCTCCTCTTTGGTAACAACTAGTGGTGGGCAAAAAGAGATACGGTTAGCTGATGACCAACTCTGGTCTGAGACTCGCACAAAAAGCCCTTTTTCCAGTGCCTTGTCTTGGATATCATGCATTACCCCTGAGGCCGGGTCAAATCCCTTCTTGGCAGCTTTATCTTCAACTATCTCTATCCCGATCATTAAACCAAGGCCACTAACCTCACCCACGCATGGCAATGGCAGAAATTGAGACTTGAGACGCTCCATGGCATACTTACCCATGTTCGCTGCGTTTTCAAAAATCTTATCTCTAACGTATATCTCCATAACCTTAGCTGACACAGCGGCAGCTACAGGATGACCGCTAAAAGTAGGACCGGCAAAGAAAGAGCCTTTAAACCCATCATAAACCTTGTCATTCATTACCACCGCACCAAATGGTATGTAGGAACTAGTGATCCCTTTAGCTATGGTCATCATATCCGGCTTAACTCCCCAGTGTTCCACAGCGAAAGCCTTGCCGGTTCTGCCAAATCCACTCATAACCTCGTCAGCAATCAATAGCACATCATATTTATCACATATATCCCTCACCATGGGCCAATATTCTGGGGGTGGTGGAATGTGACCGGCAGTTCCATGCACTGGTTCAGCGATGAAGGCAGCTACACTATCAGCACCTTCTAGGTGGATAATCTTCCCCAATTGTTTAGCACATTCAATGCCGCACTCAGGGTAGTTCAAACCAAGCATGCAGCGGTAGCAATAGTATGAAGGTGCTTTGATGAAGCCAGGCACTAATGGAGTATAACCTGATGAAAAAGCCCCCATAGCAAGACCAGTGGCAGTCACCGCGCCATACATAACACCGTGGTATGAATTATACAAGCTAATTATTTTGTATTTGTTTGTCCCCTTAATCTTCCAGTATTTCCTAGCCAGTTGAAATGAGGTCTCCGTGCTTTCTGAACCTCCGTTGGTGAAGCAAAAATGGTCCAATCCCTTCGGGGTTAACTGGGCCAGTCTCTGACCACACTCAATAAGTGCAGGGTGGGTAAAACCCCAGAAATTGGTCATGTAGGGTAATCTCTCCATCTGTTGTGATGCTACAGTGGCAACCTCTTTATTGTACTTATAACCTAAAGTCACACAGACCAGTTGAGATGCGCCGTCAATATATTGCTTGCCCGTAGTATCGTAGAAGCTAATACCTTCGGCTCTGTCAAGGATTATGCCAGCGTTTTGCCCCACTGGCATTACCCAGTGCATCAAATGATCTGCATCCCATTTAATAAGCTCCTCTGCCTTGATACTCATTATTATCTCCTTTCGCTTTGGACTGCCTTTCTTACTTTCCTAACAGGTTCATGCCTACATTTTTAATTACCCCCTAAGTGAATCTAAATTAAACCTAACTTGAATGACAAAGAGAACCCTCTATAAGCGTTACTTGCCGATTTATGTAGAACTATAAATCGACTGTTAATGTACGTCAATACCTTAAATGAGTAATTTTTCAGGCATTAGTCTGGATAAAAACGTCTGTGCTGAGGACTGGGGTCGCGCTCACTACATGGGGACAACCTTCTTGAAACAGAGCATATTTCGAGGTAAAATAAACTATGATTAGATTGGTGAGTCAAGATTACGAAGACATTCTTAATCTCATCTATGCCACCGAAGCTGACCAAGAAACTACATACTTGCGCACAAGCGTCCTTCCAGCCATGGAGAAAATGTTCCGCGCACACAGCGGGGCTTTTTTCCTTACTGGGCATAAGACCAAAGGGTTAGATCTTAACGATATTGTTACTCATAACATAAAAGATTCTGCTAGTTCTCAATATGCCCAGTATTACTGGCATCTTGACCCTATGTACCCAAAGGGAACATTTCCGACAAAATCCGTCTTGAGGAACAGCGACATCATTCTGCCCTCCCGTTGGCTGAAACTCGAATACTATAATGATTTCCATCGACCACTGAATGAGCATTGGGAACTGGACATTTACCTTCGCTCCGAGGCTGCCCTTCTTGGGTGGATATGCCTCTTTCGTTCTAGGCGACAGCCCGATTTTGATGAAAAGGACATCTTAAAGGCCAATATCTTGGCCCCTTGCATTACTGGTGCCCTGCGCAATGCTATTTTATTCTCAAAAACCGAGGAGGAGAGGGACCTGTTTCGGAGTGTCATCGAGTTTTCACCAGAGGGGATCGTTATCTTGGATTCTGAGCTTCGACCAGTATACTGCAATTCTAAGGCTAAGGAGGTCTTGTCTGGCCTGTTTGACAGAAGGCAAGACAAGGTATATGGGGCGGATAGTAGAGAATTTCCCGTTCCTTTTGAGATTATGCAAAATTGCTTGACCCTCAAAAGGTCCTCGCGGAGCAGGAATCGAATCGTTGGCGTTAACCCCCGAATAACTATACATTCAATAGGGAACAAGATATTTCGCATAGAATCGTTTCTTTTCCATTATCCTTTCCAGGCACATCATACACCCTGTTTCTTGGTCTCTATAAAGGAAATTCTTGAAACCTATAATTCTGGGAAAGGGGCCAGCTGTAAAGAATGCCTGCTGACCCAAAGGGAAGTGGAAATAGTTAGATATGTCGCTGATGGTCTAACCAATAAAGAAATCGCTGATAGACTCTTAGTCAGTGAATTTACTGTACAAAAACATCTTAAAAACATCTTTGATAAGACAGGATACAGGAACAGGACACAACTGGCCAGCTACGTACAATCTCATTGGCTTGTTATCTGATGAACAGAGCTTGTTATAATCCTGAGTTGTAATAAACAGCCAGAAAGCGACCATCTGAACTTTTCATCAAAAAATTCAATCTTCTTTTATACCCAAAAGCTTGACGTGGAGTTAGGAACCAATATAATTCGCACCAGAAAGGAGGCAAGGGGCCTCTGCCTTCTCTCGCACCTGAATGAGGTTCAGGTGGTCGTCGGTTCACATCCGACCACCTCGACTTCGAAGCTAGGATTATGTAAGGTCGCAGTTTAACAAAAAGATAGAAAGTGGGATAGATTCTAGACCACTTTTACTAGGGTTTTCCTAGACAGCTACTATTCGAATCCTGACTGGTCAGCCATAAAAGGCTCATATTATTAATCCGAGCATTAAATACTTCCCATAGGAGGTGATTTCATGCTATACTCC
>CAYNGD010000026.1:0-22110 GCA_964396965.1 uncultured Dehalococcoidales bacterium | reverse complement strand
GTAGCGCGCCGCGTTCGGGACGCGGAGGTCCCCGGTTCAAACCCGGGCGCCCCGATAACTACTTTGAGAAAGGCGTAATCTTCTATATCGCCTTTTCCTGCCGCCAAGCGAGTCATAAAATCCTTGCACGATATTTCAACATTCGCCGGCCAGTAACGGCAAAGGTCTACACTGGTCAAGTATAAGTCGGCTTCTTGCATAGCGATACCTGTGGGTATTATACAATACCGCTTACCTGGTTAGAAGGGCTTCGTTGTACTTTATAGGAGGACATACCATGATTGCGCGTGTAACCAGATTCCGAGTCAATGTAAACAAGCTACGGGTAAAGATTTGTGCCGCCGGGTCCGTTGAAGTAAAATACAATTGATATGCAGGCTAAAGATACGGAACAGCCTTCCCATACTAGAAAGAGGAATAAGACAACCATACTTATTGCGGATGACCATCCATTATTCCGGCGGTCGGTGAGAGCTGTCCTAGAGGATGTATCCGATTTCGAGGTTATTGGCGAGGCCTCGGACGGTGTTGAAGCCGTCCGGATGGCTAACGAAATGCGACCGGACATTGTTCTCATGGACATCACCATGCCAGAGCTTGATGGACTTGAGGCGACACGCCTGATTAAGGGGAAACGCCCGGAAATAGCGGTGCTCGTATTGACCATTCACAGCGATGAACAGCATGCTCTGGAGATTCTTGAGGCCGGGGCTGCCGGGTATCTGACCAAGAGTGTCTTCGGCGAAGAGATAGTTCATGCCATCCACGGGGTAATCAGCGGCGAGATGGTGTTGTCTCCTGCCATCGGAAAGCGACTGCTTGAACTGGCAGCTAGATACCCGCTGAAACCGGCGCTCCTGCCGGCTGGAGATAGACTATCCACCAGAGAACTGCAAGTAATAAAGCTGGCTGCTCGCGGCATGACTAACAAACAGATTGCCTCAGAGCTTGGGCTGAGTTTGCGTACCGTTAAGAGACTCCTGGATAATATTTTCTCTATACTACACGTAAGCTCTAGGACCGAGGTTGTTATTCAGGGCATGAGAATGGGGCTCTTGTCCATGGACGACCTGGGGTTACCCGAACAGTAGAACGCTTTGCCCGCCGGTATTGGCTGTCTTTCTAGGCCTGAGAGACTGTACTCTTGGCAGACAGTTCCAGTCGGACTACCGTGCCTTTGCCCGGGCGCGATTTGATACTGAGTTTTCCGCCAATCCGTCTAGCGCGTTCCTGCATACTGACCAGACCCAGCTTGCCTGAGTAGGCGAGGCTATCGGACGTCTCCCGAATGGCGAACCCGCAGCCGTTGTCACGTATTTCAAGAACCACTTTTCTCGGGGAATATCTCATCACCAGCGAACATTCGCTGGCCGCGGCGTGTTTCTTGACGTTGGAAAAGGCCTCCTGGGCAACACGATACATGGTAATCTCGGTGTCTGGACTGAGACGCCGGGAAGTCCCTTCTACATCGAACCGGACCTTTATCTGCTGCTGCTCCACCAGCTCAGTGATGAGTCCCCTAAGTGCCGCTAGCAGGCCAAATTCCTCGAGCAGGGGCGGCCGCAGGGCTTTGCTCAAAGCGCGCACGCCCTCCAGTATAGACTCAGTTTTAGTTTGCAAAGTCTTTAGGCCTTCGGAAATCTGCATCGAGCTTAATTTCTTATTTTTAACCAGCGCGCCGATGTCCATACCGAGACTGGCCAGAGCTTGAGCCGTCTCATCATGCAATTCCCACGCGATACGCTTGCGCTCTTCCTCCTGTGCCATGATTGCCTGTTCGGCGTAGACCCGGAGGTTTCCCTGAGCACGTTCGTGTTCTTCCTCAAGTTCGATTTTGTGTAGAGCAAAAGCCACGTCCCGGGCTATCTCATCGAAAAGCACGCACTCTTCCTCCTCTTCGACCAGGCTCGAAGGAATGGAGGCACAGAGGAGCCCGTAAAGCTTCCCCCGGTAGTACAAACGCGAGGTGATACCACCCCGACCCCGATAACCCCCGGAAAGCGGGCAGTCCGTACAAACAAGGACAGGGTCTCTCACGACGACGGGACTCGACTGTTCCAGCGCCTGACGACCGCACTTAGAAGGGCCTTCTCTCTTCAACTTTTCGTCAAGAAGGCGGAAGGCATTCCCAAGTCCCGATTCAGCTGTCATTTCGTACTTTCCGTCTTTATCAAGCAGGAGTATCCAGACATTGTAATAGCCCCGTATTGCTACCAGACTCTGACACACGCCTTTAATCAGTCGCTCCCTATTCGTTTCTTCGAGGATGACCTGGTCAACATTCCGCAGAGTGCGCAGGACAAGGTTGACCCTCCCCAGCCGTTCCCTCATTTGTCCGTTTCCTGCATCCTTCATTTCGCCATCACCTAGCTACTAATTACTAATAGTGTAACACAATCCCGTGAATCCGGTAAAAAGCTGGATAATAAGGGCTAAATGGTCCGATACAAATGGCCACTATGCGGTCTTTTATACCGAGATTTAGCCCGTTATCTCATTGGCACCAAGGTAGTATAGTCGAACTAGGAGATTTAAATAATTCTATTTAAGCTAATTAAAGCGAAAGGATGGGCTCTCTTACAAAATCCGACATAGCATGCTTCCAGACCGTTCAGAGAAGAAAAAAGATCAGAGAAAAGAGGTGAAAGACAATGGCTAACAGAGAGCAAGACCACACAACACTACCGGAACTGGACCGGGACGGGTACCTGTTGGATGCCGACAAATGGACAAAAGAGGTGGCCGAAATCCTCGCCCAGAGCAAGATGCCCCAGGGTCTGACAGAGGACCACTGGCGGGTGATCGACTTCTTGAGGCAGTACTACCTGGAATGGGAGTCCGCACCTCCGGTGCGCATGCTGGTCAGGAAAACCGGCATCTCCCTGCGAGAGCTCAAGAGCCTCTTCCCTGAAGGGCTGGCTAAGAGTGCCTGCAAGTACGCTGGAATGCCATACAGAGTAGTGACAAAGGTCTATTTTTGATTGGCAGGACTGTTCCATTCGGTTCGGTCTCAGCGCAGCGGGAAAGTATATGCCCGTGTATCCATACAACCGAGCAAGTGTACTTTTTAATAGCAGGAGGAATCAGTGGAAAGTGTGACATGGCTGCAGATAGTAACTTACGCTTTCATAGCCTTGATTATCATCATTTATCTGACAAGGCTGGCGAAGTATGCGAGAATGCCGGTCCATCTAAGGTGGGAGCTTTACCCCCTCGTCGGTGAGAAAAACCGACCGCTGGGAGGTTCCTACCTGGAGGATAGGGAGTGGTGGTCTTCCCCCAGGGAAGAAAAAAGTTTTCTTAAAGAAATGAAATTCATGGGCGAGGAGGTGATCTGGTTTAAGGAGTATTACCGCCTTAACAAGCCCTATTGGTACTATGTTTTTCCGTTCCATATCGGTGTTTTCACGTTCATGGTGTTTATTGCCGCCCTTATCGCCGGCGCGCTAACACAAATCGGTGGCATACAGATTTCGGGCATGTCTCCCGCTCTCTGGGGCCAGTTTCTCTACTATGCCACGACGGTGGTGGGCGGCATTGCCCTGATATTTGGGACTCTGGGCAGCGCGGCCCTGCTGATAAGGAGAATTTTCAACGCAGACCTCAGGCCCTATACTAGGAGAATAGAATACTTTAACATTATTCTCATACTGGCCCTCTTTCTGACTGGCCTAGTTTCCTGGGCGCTTTACGACCATGTTTTTGCCGTTGATCGGCAGTATTTTGTGAGCCTGCTGACTTTCAGCGGCGTCCCCGGTATAAGCCCGCTTACAATTTCTCATATACTGCTGGTCCTGATCACGACGGCCTATCTGCCTTTTACCAATATGATGCACTTCTTTGCCAAGTGGTTCACCTACCACAAGATACGTTGGGATGATGCGCCCAACCTGAGAGGCAGCAGCCTGGAAAGCAAGCTCGGTCCTCTTCACGACCTGCCGCTAAGCTGGACTGCTCCCCATGTTCAAGCTCTTGGACGCTGGAGTGACATCGTCAGGGAACAGCCCACTGCCAAGCCTGCACCGCGGGTGAAGAAAGGAGTCACCGAGTGACAAAAAAAGGATTCAGTCTAAGTGATATCAGCAAAAACAGCGGTAAGCCGATGGCCGACCTGAATGGTAGGCGCTTGCTGGAATTACCCTACCCACTAGAGAAGCTCCAGGGGGAGATAACCTCTGGCATGAAGGAGGAAAATGAGCGTAATTACGAGATGTCGTTAGACGGAATAACTGCCTGCTACATACCCAAACCGCAGAACAAGGAAGAGGAAGAAGCTCTGGTGCAAAAGTTTCTGGACGGCCTGAAAAAACTATTCTCCGTGCCAGATAACTGGACCTTTATCCAGCCTCTTACCATAACCATGGATAATTGCGTCAAATGTCAAACATGTAATGAAGCCTGCCCCGTGTACACGACCAGTGGACGCCAGGAGATATACCGGCCTACCTGGCGTTCTGAAATACTGAGGCGGATATACCATAAATACATCAACGGGGGCAACGGACTCCTCTCCCGGTTGAACGGAGACGATATCGACCTTAACTGGACTACCGTAGCCCGGCTGGCGGAGGCAGCCTACCGCTGTACCATATGCCGCCGGTGCGCTCAGACCTGCCCCCTGGGCATTGACAATGGCCTAGTGACCCACGAGCTGCGAAAGCTCTTTAGCCAAGAGATGGGTATCGCGCCCAAGGAACTGCATGACAAGGGTACCGTTCTGCAACTGAAGGTCGGCTCAAGCACGGGAATGTCCCCGAAGGCATTTTTGAACACCATCGAGTTTATTGAGGAGGACATCGCAGATAAGACCGGACTGAAGATAAGGATACCGGTCAACAAGAAGGGAGCAGATATCCTACTCATCCACAATACCGGTGAGTACATGTCTTGGCCAGAGAATATCGCTGCTTTCGCTATTATCTTTGAAAAGGCGGGGTTAAGCTGGACGCTTTCCAGCGAGTTGGGTGGCTATGAAGCAGTAAATTACGGCGTCTGGTATGATGATGTCCAGTTGGCGAAAGTAGCCATGAGCCAGGCAAAAGCAGCCAAGGAGCTGAATGTGGGTAGGATTGTCATCGGTGAATGCGGGCATGCCCACAAGGCATCCATCGTGATATCGGACAGGGTTTACCCCCCTGAACTTAACATCCCCCGGGAAAGCTGTTTCCCGGTACTAGAAGAAATTGTCAGCAGCGGTAAATTAAAGCTCGACCCTATGAGAAACGATTTCCCGGTTACCCTGCATGACCCTTGCAATACCGTCAGGCTAGCTGGCATCGTGGCACCACAGCGCCGCATCCTGAAGCAAATCGCCCCCCAGTTCCGTGAGATGAACCCCCACGGTGTCAACAATTACTGTTGCGGCGGAGGCTCTGGCTTTGCCATCATGACTGGCGCCAATCTGCATGATTGGAAACTCGGCATTGCTGGCAGGATGAAGGTGAAGCAGATTCTGGACGTATTTCAGGATGTCATTGGCCCGGAGACCATAAAATATGTCTGTGCCCCCTGCTCCAACTGCAAGGCGCAGTTCAGGGACCTGATAAGTTACTACAATCTTGAAGAGCTCTGCAATATACATTACACTGGGCTCGCTGAGTTGATCGTGAATGCCATGGCGGATATTCCCAGGCCGTTCCTGGAAGCGGTGCCTGCGCCGGAGACCGTGGAGGTCAGGAATGGGACTACTAGATAACGTGGCAGCTTCCGTACCTCGGGCGTAGCAAGGAGGAGACATTGAAGGCTGACCAGCACTATCCTCGCTATACCATCGGGGTAGTGGCCGAGATGCTGGGAATACACCCTGAGACCATCAGGGTGTGGGAGACATCAGGCGTCGTCAAGCCACCGCAACGAAGGAGTGGCAAGCGCTTCTTCTCCGAAAACGACCTTAAACATTTGCGTTTCATCCGCAAACTCGCTGGCGAAGGCCTGACTCAGAGGGCTATAATCTATTATTTGCGTCTCTACCCATGCTGGAAAACTCCCGACTGCACCGGTTGTGTACACAGCTCCAGGCACGGGGGTAGCGTCAAGCCGTGCTGGAAGGAGGAGGACAGCTACTGCCAGGTGGCCAGCCTGGAAGACCCGTGCACTGGTTGTACACTGCGGACGGGTGTATCACCACCTCTGGAAGTAGCCGAGCCTGATGACGTGACCAGCGGTAGGGTTTTCCATGAATCGTAGCCTGCTTGCTAACACTGATGCCGGATACAGTATTCATCCCATTCCTTTTTTCAAACAGTATTGGCCTTTGTTGACGGGATATTGCTTATAGAATAGAATTACGGAGTTATTACAACGGGATTTAGAAAGCAGGTCGGGAGCGTTATGAAACCTTCAGGGATACCCGGGGGGAAAATAACCACCAGCCTTTGGCTCGGCTTTGGGGCCGTGCTGCTTATCCTGGGGATAACCCTGCTTATCTATACCTGGCAATTCCAGCAGGCGTCCCGCCGAGTGGAGTTAATGACCGGAACACAGCAGCCTCTTCAGCAGGCTGCTTGGGAAATGCGCCAGAGCAATGCGGATATTGCCCGGTACGTATCGGATTATGTCCGGCAGCCGGACCAAGACAATGTCCAGAAGCTACGGGATGCGGAAATCGCCTTCGACCAAGCCGCGCTGGAATTCAATCAGCTTGCCCAAAGTGACGCGGCCCGGAGCCAGGGTCAGGAGATAAGCGGGATATATGTCAACCTGAGAAAATCGGCCGATGACGTCGTTTCGCTGGTGGATAGTCAGCAGGCCGCTCTGCTGTCAGCTCGGGAGACAGCCGGGGAAGCCGCCTCCCTGATGCAGGGAATGCTCACGGCCACCCTTGATGATAATTCTCAAGCCTCAACCGAGAAACTGCGAATGATTCTAAATATGCGCCGCAGCCTGGAAACGGCTGCCACTGGCCTTGAGACTTATGTCCGGGGGCCGGACCCGACCATCCGGCAGCAGGTACTAAGCTCTGGAGAAGATTTCAAACGGCAAAGTGCGTCTTTTCAGGATCTAACCCTCTCACCGCTGGAAAGCAGCTGGCTCCAGCATATGGAAGACCAGGACCAAAAATTGCTAAATGAGGGCACGACGCTTTTTGCTACCACAGACAGTTTAGTTAGTACTATGACACAGTTCCAGTCTTCAGTGAACGGAATGGAAACTATCCTTACTGAGCGTGTACAACCACTTGTGAATGCTGAGACGCTGACGGCCAGCGAGACATTAAGCAACTCGGCAGCGTCGGCGGGAAGGTGGCTCATTGCCCTAGCGATAACAGCCATCGTCATCGGAATCCTGACAGTGCTCATGGTATCCCGGCGGATTACCGGTCCCATGCACCAGCTTTTAAGTGGGATCAGTCTCGTTGCCAGCGGCAGGATTGAGCATCGGTTCAATACTGATGCTAATGGTGAGTTCGGCGAGATAGCCCTCGGCCTTAATAAGATGCTAGATAGTCTCAAACGTTCGCGCGACGCACTTGGAGAAAGCGAGGAACTGGCCTGGGCCATCCTCGACGCCACACATGATGCTGTAGTGTTGACCGATTTGCGCGGCACCATCCTAGCATCGAATGAAATTGCCGCCAGCCGGTTTGACCGCAGCCTCGAACAGATGATTGACGAGTCCTTCTACGACCTCCTTCCTCCAGAATCGGCGGCTTCGTTGAAAGCCCATGTCGCTGAAATCATACGCTCCAAGAAACCGGTCCATTACGAGGATGAGCGCGAGGGCAAGATTATCGAGCACGATGTCTATCCGGTATCCGAGCACAAGGGAGAAATCTCCAGGATTGCCTTCTTTTCCCGTGACGTCACGATGCGCAAATGGGTCGCGGATGTGACTGAGCAACTAGGGCGGAGAAACGCACTGATACTTGAAGCAGCAGGTGAAGGCATCTTCGGGCTGGACATTGAGGGTAGGACGACTTTTGTTAACCCGGCAGCTGCCCGTATGCACGGCTATAAACCTGAGGAGCTGGTTGGTAAAAAGCATCACGACCTTGTCCATCACTCCCGAGCTGACGGAAAACTATACCCCCCCGAGCAGTGCCCAGTACACGCCACGTTAAAAGATGGCACAGTCCATTCTAATGTGGATGACGAGGTCTTCTGGCGTAAAGACGGCACTGCATTCCAGGTGGAGTATACCAGCACTCCTATTATCGAAAACGGTAGAATCATGGGCGCTGTAATTACGTTCCGGGATATAAGCGACCGTAAAAGGGTGGAGAAAGCCCTGCGTGAAAGCGAAGAGAAGTACCGGTCTGTGGTCGAATCTGCCGCAAGCCTTATCATCTGGCTGAACCAAGAAGGTGTGATTACTGATTGCAGCCCGCGGGTAGAGCGGCTTCTGGGTTATACACCAGCCGAAGTCATCGGGCGCCCGTTTCTTGAGCTTGTCCACCAGCAGGACTATCCCCGGGTCGAGGAAGCCCTGAACGTAACGGCAAAAGAAGGTTTTGAGCACGACCATCACTTCCGGATGGTACTTAAACGAGGCGGTTCTATTGAAGTGAGCATGAACACCGCCATTACCCATGAAGCTGACGGTGGTCACAGGCGTACCATTTGCGTGGTGAGCGCTATCAACCATCGGGTACGCAGTTAGTTCGTAAAGAAGAGATTCCCCGGACTTTCAAAGCGAGGTTGAATGAGATCCCCGGCATCAACATCCTTATTATGTGGCACCTACCTTGTTCGGGACACTGAAGGTTACATTAAAAACAGAATATCGGGGCGTAGCGCAGTCCGGTTAGCGCGCAGCGTTCGGGACGCTGAGGTCGGTGGTTCAAATCCCCCCACCCCGATTTTTACAGTCTCCTATAAGTATCTTCCGCCCGTTTAGCCACTCCCACAACTGTAATCAGACCTTGCGTATCATCTATAGCGTATACCACTCTATAACGCCCTACTCTTACGCGCCACAAGCCGCTTAAAGCCAGTTTTTTAACCCTCGGCGGTCTCGGCTCCTGCTCCAGAGCTGAAATAGCTCTGGCAACTGCCCGGTAATCCCGCCCTCCAATCACATCTAACTGCTTCTGGGCTATTCGCCTCAGCCTAATCTGATAATCCACCCCGGAGTTCCCGCTCTTTTCTCTGGCGCTGGTACTGCTCCCAGCTAACAGTGCCTTCCTCATCAGCTAAGGCCTGCAACCCCCATGAAACATCCTGCTCGTCTTCCAGTATCTCTAGAGCAGCATCACGCAGGAGCTTAGCCATAGAAGTCCGCTGCTCAAATGCCAGCCGGCGGAGCCTCTCGTGTTGTTCTTCAGTGAGAAAAATCGTTGTCCGTTTCAAGGCCATATCGTCACCTCCCAACCGATGATAACATATAAACACCGATATGTCTATATGTTTTAACCCAACCTTTTCTTGGCCTCTTCCCAGAGGGCGTTCTGCTCATCAAAGGAGAGCTCGCCGAGTTTCAGCCCCCGCTTACGGCAGGCTTCCTCCATATAGCTGAAGCGCCGATAGAAGCGCCGGTTGGCCTCCCGGAGCGCTGCCTCTAGGTCTATCCCCATCCGGCGGGCGATATTGGCCAGGGTGAAGAGCAGGTCGCCGAACTCTCTGGCTTTCTCCTCCTGGCTATCGGCCTGCTGAAATTCGCTGACCTCCTCGGCCATCTTATCAATAACGCCACCGTCCTCCTCCCAGTCAAAGCCAAGGTAAGCCGCCCGGCGCTGGACCTCCTGGCTGTAGTCCAGGGCCGGCATCGGCTTGGGCACGCTCTCCAGTATCGAGGTTCCGGGCTCTCTCTCCTCTTCTTTAAGCTCCTCCCAGTTAAGGGCCACCTCCTCGGCATCCTTCACTTTTTTAGAGCCGAAGATGTGGGGGTGGCGGTGGATGAGTTTCTTGTTGATGCCTTCGATGACCTCCCCCAGCCCGAACTCCCCGGCCTCGCTGGCAATCTGGGCGTGGAGGACAACCTGCATCAGCAGGTCGCCCAGCTCGTCCTTGAGCTTGGCGGCATCCCCCTCGTCCAGCGCCTCCAGCACCTCGTAGCACTCAGATAGCAGGTTCTCTCTCAGCGAGGCGTGGGTCTGCTTGCGGTCCCAGGGGCAGCCGTCGGGCGCCCTTAACCTAGCGATAATATCGACCAGGGCCGAAAACTGGCTCAAGTCCTCAGGAACTGACAAAAAGCCTCCTCTTTAACCGGAGGGCAGCACCATCCCGATAAAGTCCCGCTGCCCCCGCAGGAACTCGCCGGCGGACATTGCTCGCTTACCTTCCATTTGAACCTTCAAGATGCCCAGAACCCCGTCGCCGGTGCCGACGCCGAAGCCGGCTGAGCTTAGCGCCACCACCTCCCCGGCTCTAGCAGCGGGCTCCTCCAGCAGTACCGCCTCGATAATTTTGAGCGTTTTTCCCCGCCAGCGGCTGTAGCACCCCGGCCAAGGATTAAAGGCCCGCACCCGCCGCCAGATATCAACCGCCGGCAGCCGCCAGTCAATCTCCCCCTCTTCTTTAGTGATGGGGCCGGAGTAGCTCGCCCCGGCTTCATCCTGGGGCCGGGGGGTAAGCTCGCCCCGTTCCCAGCCCACCAGGACTTCTCCCAGCAGCCCCGCCCCCAGCCAGGCGAGCTTGGCAGTGAGCGAGCCAGTGCTATCCCGGAAAGAAACCGGAATCTGGGCCCGGGCCAGCAGAGGGCCGGTATCCAGCCCCTGGTCCATCAACATAATAGTGACCCCGCTGAAGTCGTCGCCGGCCAGTATCGCCGAGGCCACCGGCGAGGCCCCCCGGTAGCGGGGCAGCAGCGAGGGGTGAATATTGAGACAGCCCAGTTTAGGCAGCTCCAGAACTGCTCTGGGCAGAATCTGGCCGAAGGCAGCCACCACGATAACATCGGGGGCCAAGGCCTTGAGCTGCTCGATTACTCCAGCCGCCTTAAAGCTGGCCGGCTGCACCACCGTTAGCCCCCGCACCTGGGCGAGCTGCTTCAACGGGGAGGCCGTCAGACCCCGTCCCCTCCCCGCCGGCCGGTCGGGCTGGGTGTAGACCGCCGCCACCCGGTATTTACTGGCCAGCAGGTGCTCCAGAGGGGGGACGGCAAACTGGGGGCTACCCATGAAAACAAGGCGCAATTTTCTCTCCGACGCCAGAATTCTAACACCAAAAATTTTTGACAACAAGTTTTTCTTTTTGTATCTAAACCCCCGATTTTGGCCGAAAAACCAAGCCCGGCAGAGCTAACAAGGGCGTCCCACCCCACTAACCCCCCCAAAATCAGCCCTAAAAAGCTTGCTATCCCCCAAGCCAGCCTTTATTCTAAAACCAGCCATTTTTACCAGCCCTCTGACCCTCTCCCCATAGACCGCCCGGTCACCTTTGGCTTGTAAAACAGGGCTTAACTTGAGAATTAGACAGGGGAGTAGATGGAAGCTAGGTCGGCACAGGAAATCTGGGAAACTGCCCTGGGCGAGTTGCAACTTCAGGTAACCAAGGCCAACTACCGCACCTGGCTGGAAAAGACCACTGGCTTAAGCTTTGAGGATGACCGTTTCGTGGTCGGGGTGCCCAACACCTTCGTCTGCGAGTACCTGTCCCGGAACCAGCGCTCCCTCATCGAAAAGACCCTCATCGGGCTTACCCGCCCCGGCATCGAGGTTGACTTTGAGGTAACCCCGGCCCGGGAGAAGGCGGCCGGGGCCGAAGCCAGCGACGGCCTCTCCAGATACACCTTCGACAGCTTCGTGGTCAGCCAGAGCAACCGCCTGGCCTACACTGCCGCCCGCAGCGTCGCCGAAAATCCGGGAGTCTGCTACAATCCCCTCTTCATCTACGGCGGGGTGGGACTGGGCAAGACCCACCTCATGCAGGCCATCTACCACCTGGCCCGGCAGGAGAACATCAAGGCGCTCTACGTCAGCGCCGAGCAGTTTACCAACGAGTTCGTCAGCGCCCTCCAAAGCAAAAGCACTGCCGAGTTCCGCGACCGCTACCGCCATGTTGATATGCTGTTGATAGACGACATCCAGTTCCTGATGGGCAAGGAGCAGACCGAGGAGAGCTTCTTCCACACCTTCAACGAGCTGCACAACGCCAACCGCCAGATTGTCCTGGCCAGCGACCGCCCCCCCAAGTCCCTGCCCGACATGGGCGACCGCCTCTGCTCCCGCTTCGAGTGGGGGCTTATCGCCGATATCCAGCCGCCCGATTTTGACACCCGCCTGGCCATCCTCAAGGCCAAGGCCGAGCAGCTGGGAACGGAGGTGGCTCTAGACGTGCTGGAGTTCATCGCCCAGCGCATCCAGCAGAACATCCGGGAGCTGGAGGGGTCCTTGAACCGGGCGGTGGCCTACGCCAAGCTCTTCGGCGCCATCCTCACCCCGGAGCTGGCCGCCCGGGCGGTACAGGACATCACCCCGGCACCTAGCCAAAACAGCCTCGACCCGAAGCTGGTGATGAAGGTGGTCGCCGAGCGCTTCCAGCTTAGCCCGGCCGACCTGGTTGGCCGCAGGCGGGACCGGGCCACCGCCCAGGCCCGGCAGATAGCCATGTACCTGCTTAAAGAAGCCAGCGGCTGCTCGCTGGCCCAGATCGGCCTGGATTTCGGCCATCGCAACCACGCCACCGTTATCCATGCCCACCGCAAGATAGCCGGCGACATGGCCAACGACCCCTACCTGCGACGCCAAGTGCTCGATATCCAAAAGAGGCTGCAGCGCGAGCCTAACTCCCCGCCTTAGCCAAACCGGGGCTTTCCACAGCCAGTCACCATCTATAAACAACCAGCTAACCGGGTAAACGTCGTTGGCGGTGTAAAACCCCCCTTTTTTGTGGATAAGCCGGAACAGAACAGCCTCGGTTTTAGCCCTTTTCCCACCCATCCCGGTACTCCACCTAGCCAGCCGGTAGCTAAAGGTATTATAATTAGTGCTGTTTAAACAAACCTAAGTTATAAGATATATTAAAACCAGTATTCACCAAGAATTAACAACTTGTTAATAAAGTGGAAAACTAATGATAGACAGTGCTGAGATAGTGGTTAGGTCTGGTGACGGCGGCCGCGGCGCGGTCAGCTTCCGCCACGAGAAGTTTGTCCCCTTCGGTGGTCCCGATGGTGGTGACGGGGGCAACGGGGGTAATGTTGTTATCGTGGCCGATGGGGCGGTGACCAGCCTCAAGGCCTTCCGGCGCAAGAGATATTTTAAGGCTGCCCGGGGTCGGGATGGGGCCGGCCAGAAGAAGCACGGCAGGAATGGGGAAGACCTGGTCTTGGTGGTGCCGGTGGGGACGGTGGTCAGTGCCCCAGCTGGCGGTGGCCTTATCGCCGACCTGGATCGTCCCGGTCAGCCAGTGGTGGTGACCAGGGGGGGGCGGGGGGGCAAGGGCAACGCCCAGTTCGCCACCCCGACCAACCAGGCGCCGCAGATTGCCCAGCCGGGGGAGGTGGGCGATGAGATGGCCCTCACCCTGGAGCTCAGGCTCATTGCCGATGTCGGCCTCATCGGCTACCCCAACGCCGGCAAGTCAACCCTGCTGGCGGCGGTCTCGGCGGCCAGGCCTAAAGTAGCCAGCTACCCCTTCACCACCCGCGAGCCGGTGCTGGGCGTGGTCGAGGTCGGCACCAGTAGCTTCGTCCTGGCCGAGATACCGGGCCTGGTTAAGGACGCCCACCTGGGTAAGGGGCTGGGCCACGATTTCCTGCGCCACATAGAGCGCACCCGCGTTCTCATCCACCTGGTCGACGGCAGCTCTGAGTCGCCGGCGGACGATATGGCCCAGGTTAATACTGAGCTCAGCCTGTTTGACCCGTCGCTTATCCGGAAGCCGCAGCTGGTGGCGGTCAACAAGGTTGACCTGCCCCAGGTCGAGGCCCGGCGGGCTGAGATAGCCGCCAGCTTCAGGGCCGTCGGCATCAATGTCTTTTTCGTCTCGGCAGCCAGCGGCCATGGCCTGGCTAGGTTGATGGAAGAGACGTTGGCTTTGCTCCAGTCAATCCCGGAGGCTGGCGGTATAAAAATGCCGGAGAAGGTCTTTCATCCCCGGCCCAGGGCTTACCGGAGGCAGCCATGAATATCGGCGTGCTGGGGGGGACCTTCGACCCCATCCATATGGGGCACCTGATTATCGCCGAGGAGGTGCGTGCCCGCCTCGATTTGGCTGAGGTCCTCTTCGTACCGGCAGGCCAGCCCTGGCTCAAGCTCAATAACGCCAGCACCGTCTCGCCGCCCGAGCACCGGGTGGCCATGGTGCGCCTGGCCATCGCCGGTGAGCCCGCCTTCAAGCTGTCAACAATGGAGATAGAGAGGCCCGGCCCCTCTTACACGGTGGACACCATGAACGAGTTAAGCCGCCAGCTCGGCGCCGGGGATAAGCTGTTCTTTATTCTGGGCTGGGATAATCTGAGCCAGCTGCCCCAGTGGCACCAGCCGCGGCGGCTGGTCAAACTTTGCCGGCTGGTGCCGGTGCGCCGGGTCGGCTTTGCCTCCCCCGACCTGGACGCCCTGGAAAAGGCCGTCCCTGGCCTGTCTAAAAGCCTGGTGATGCTGGACACGCCCCGGATAGAGATCAGCGCCTCCGAGATAAGGGTGCGGGTGGCCCGGGGGCTTTCCATTCACAAGCTCGTCCCCGAGGCAGTGGAGAAATATATCATCGAGCACGGGCTGTATAAGAGGTGACGCCTAAATATCTAGGTTCTTGACGCTTCTGGCGTGCGCCTGGATGAAGGCCTTGCGCGGCGGTACCTCGTCCCCCATCAGCATGTGGAAGATGCGGTCGGCCTTGGCGGCGTCCTCAATGTTCACGTTGAGCAGGGTGCGGGTGTCCGGGTTCATGGTGGTCTCCCAGAGCTGCTCGGCGGTCATCTCGCCCAATCCCTTATATCTCTGGACCTCCACCTTGCGGCTCTCCTTGAGCTGGGCCAGGACCGCCTCCTTCTCCGCCTCCGAATAGACCCACTGCTGAAGCTTGGCCGCTTTTATCCGGTAGAGGGGCGGCTGGGCGATATAGAGGTGCTGGTTGGTGATGAGTTCGGCCATGTGGCGAAAGAAGAAGGTGAGCAGCAGGGTGCGGATATGGGAGCCGTCAACATCGGCGTCGGTCATCAGGATGACGCGGTGGTAGCGCAGCTTGGATAGGTCGAACTCATCGTCGATGCTGGTGCCCAGGGCGGTGATGATGGCCCGGATTTCCTCGTGGGAGAGCATCTTGTCCGGCGAGGCCTTCTCCACGTTGAGTATCTTGCCCCTTAAGGGGAGGATGGCCTGAAAGCGGCGGTTGCGCCCCTCTTTGGCCGAGCCGCCGGCGGAAGGCCCTTCCACCAGGTAGAGCTCGCTGTGGCTGGGGTCTCTCTCCGAGCAGTCGGCCAGCTTGCCGGGCAGGGTGGCGGCCTCCAGGCTGCCCCGCTTGACGATGAGGTCCCTGGCCTTGCGGGCGGCCTCCCGGCCCTTGGCGGCGAGGAGGCACTTCTCCACGATGCGGCGGGCGTCGTCGGGGTGCTCTTCGAAGTAGAGGGAAAGCCCCTCCCCCACCACGCTCTCAACGTGGCTCTTGACGTCGGGGTTGCCCAGCTTGCCCTTGGTCTGCCCCTCGAACTGGGGCTCGGCCAGCTTGACGCTGATAACGGCGGTCAGCCCCTCCCGGACGTCCTCGCCGATTAGATTGGGCTCGTCCTCTTTGAGCAGCTTGTTCTTGCGGGCGTAGTCGTTGAGGACCCTGGTCAGCGCCGAGCGGAAGCCGGTGAGGTGGCTGCCGCCGTCGATGGTGTTGACGCAGTTGGCGAAGCTGAAAGAGGACTCGGAGAAGCCGTCATTATACTGGAGGGCTGCCTCGACCATGGTGCCGTTGGCCGTTTTGGCAATATAGATAGGCTGACGGTTACGCACCACCCGGTTGCGGTTAAGCTGGCGGATAAAGCCGGTGATACCCCCCTCGAAGTAGAAGGTCTTTTCCTCGTCCGTCCTCTCGTCGTTAACCAATATCTCCAGCCCCTTGTTTAAATAAGCCAGCTCGCGCAGGTGCTCGCTGATGGTGCCGAAATCGCAGTTGGCCTCACCGAATATCTGGGAATCAGGGAGGAAGGTAACGGTGGTGCCGGTATCGCTGGCCGGGCCGACCTCCTCCACCGGGCCCAGCGGTATGCCCAGCTTATATTCCTGATGATATTGCTTTCCGTCGCGCCTGACCTCCACCTTTAGCCAGGAAGACAGGGCGTTGACCACCGAGGCGCCCACCCCGTGCAGACCGCCGGATACCTGGTAGGTATGTCCGCCGAACTTGGCCCCGGCGTGCAGGATGGTCATCACCGTTTCCAGGGCGGCTATCTTGGTGGAGGGGTGGATGTCCACTGGGATGCCGCGCCCGTTGTCTTCCACCCGGATGCTGTTGTCCGGCTGGAGGGTAACCTGGACCCGGTCGCAGCAGCCGGCCATGGCCTCGTCGATGCAGTTATAGGTGATCTCGTAGACCAGGTGGTGCAGGCCGCGCTGGTCGGTGCTGCCGATGTACATACCGGGGCGGCGGCGCACCGCCTGTCGCCCCTCCAAGACCTGGATATCCTCGGCCCGGTAGTTGTTGCTGTTTGCTATCCGGCGTGATGTGGGCTTTTCCTGCGTCATAGTCGTTCTTACTCCCTTACTGGTAATGAGGGGGAATCTGGGGGGAGCCGGCGAGACCCGAGTAGCTTCTATCTGGAGAAGCAGCTGCCCGACCGGAGGAGATTGCTGATAATAGCAAGGCAGCCATACATAGATATTATAGCATAATTTAGCCCTGAAGTGAAGCTGGAGAGGCTAGTGGGGCAGTTCTTTCGGGAGCTTATTGACGGGGACGGTCTTCTGCTCGGCGCTGGCCATATCCCGCACTATCGCCGTGCCGTTTTGCAGTTCCTCCTCCCCGATGATGACGGCATGGCTGGCCTCGAGATTGTTGGCCTGCCTAAGCTGCGCCTTGAGGCTCCTGTCCCCCAGCGCCGTTATCACCCCAATGTTCTCGCTCCTCAAGCTGGCCGCCAGCCTGACCGCCTCGTTTTTGGCCGCCTCCCCGATGTAGGCGATGAAGACCTGGGGCCGGGGCAGGGGAGGCGCTTCAACTTTCTGCTTCTTAAGATTAAGTATTATCCGCTCTATGCCGGCGGCGAAGCCCAGGGCCGGGGTCGGCCTGCCTCCCAGCTCCTCGATAAGGTCGTCGTAGCGGCCCCCGCCGGCCAGGGTGCTCTGGGCGCCGCCCCCTTGAGGCTGGATCTCGAAGACCGTCCGGGTGTAGTAGTCCAGCCCCCGCACCAGCTGGTGGTTGACGGTGAAAGGCAGGCCGAGGAGCTCCAGGTATCTCTTTAATTGCCGGAAGTGCTCGGCGCACTCGTTGCAGAGGTGCTCAACGCTCTTCGGCGCTGAGGCGGCTATCTGCCGGCAGGCATCCTGCTTGCAGTCGAGCAGGCGCAGCGGGTTTCTCTCAAGCCGGGATTTACAATCGGGGCAGAGCTCCCCGGTATGGCTTTGATAGTAGCTTTTGAGGGCGGCAACGTAGCCCGGGCGGCACTGCCTGCAGCCGATGCTGTTGAGCTGGAGTGAGAGCCGGCTCAAATTCACCGACTTGAAGAACTGCCAGGCCATATCGATGACCTCGCCGTCGAGGGCGGGATCGCCGTCGCCGATGGCCTCGTAGCCGAACTGGTAGTGCTGGCGGTAGCGCCCCGCCTGGGGCCTCTCGTAGCGGAAGACGGAGGCAATATAGTAGAGCTTTACCGGCTGAGGCCGGTTTTGCAGGCCGTGCTCCAGGTAGGCGCGGCAGACCGGGGCGGTCCCCTCCGGCCTCAGGGTAAGCGGGCTGCCCCCCCGGTCTTCGAAGGTGTACATCTCCTTGGTGACGATGTCGGTGTCCTCGCCGACGCTGCGGGCGAAGAGGCCGGTGTCCTCGAAGGCGGGGGTATCGAGGCGCTCGTAGCCGTAGAGCCGGGCGGTGCGGGCCACCATCTGCTCCAGGTAGCGCCAGTAGGCCTGTTCCTGGGGCAGGGTGTCCGAGGTTCCGCGCGGTGCCTGGTAGAGCATGGCTTTTCTCAAGGGCTAGGATACAGTATTAACGCTCTATTTGTAAAGGGATATCTGCTCCGCCCTCTTTTTAACCCCCAGTTTTTCTTCCCATACCCGCCCGCCCGAAGAGGCTTCACCTCTTTTCATCTCTTAAGCCCCGCCCCTGGTGGGGAGGGGAACTATAACCTTTTCCATCTGCCCTTATGGAGGGGGCTAAAGCCCTTTATACCCCACCCCCAGAGAAGGGGGATTATTTCCCTTATCCCCCCAAGAAGAAATTGCTAGAAGTATCACCTCTGTGATGTGTGACGTATAACCAATGCCAAAAAGGGGAGTGGGGGCGGGACAGAAAATTTTAAAGGTGGAACCTTTGAGGGTGGGAAGAAAAACAAACGCTAGCCGGGGGAGGGGTGGCGGTTGGCTAACTCGGCGGGACGTTTAAGATAGACTCTACTCCTTCTCTTGAATTGTGCCACCGGCTGAAAAGGCAGACAATATAGGCGACTGACAGCCCCATAATGACTAGGGCGAAGGCTACGTAAACATAGTCTGGCTGGGACGGGTGGGTCAGGCCGGCGCGGGCCAGTAGCGGGCCAACCCAGGGGCTGGCCGGTTGGAGGTAGTTGAACCAGAAGGAGACGTCAAAGAGCCACAGCCAGACGGCGGGAAACAGGGCCAGAGCCAGGGTTAAGACTCTTTCGCTGAGGTACCGTGTCCGGGCGGCCACCAGCAGGGCAATCGGTATATAGATTATCAGGTACTGGTAGTTAATCCGGTAAAAGAGGGCGATGAAGGCTAGGAAACCGGCCAGCGCCCCCTGGGCCGGGGTGATCTGCCTCCGGTAGCTGAGGACGATAACCGCGACTACCGCCATCACCGTTAGGGGTATGGTGAGAGGTATAAATCGGCCGGTTGCCCAGCCGAAGACGTTGTGCAGGTAGGTGAGCAGGGCACCGATGCCGCCGAAGGCGTAGACCAGCGGGAACTGGTAGGTCGGGGCCTCGCCCGGCAGCAAGAGTGAGTGGGCGTAGGCCGAGAAGTTGCCGGTAATCAGGAAGGGGATGGAGATAACTATTACCACCCCGGCCAGGATAGCCAGATTACCCGCTAGCCGCCGCCAGCCCATCTGCCGGGCGAATATCACCGCCATCGCCGCTACCGGTATCAGGGTATGCTGCTTGGTCATCACCGCCAGGCCGGCGAGGAGGAAGGCCAGCCGGTCCCTGTTTTGCTCCAGCAGGACTATCGCCGCCAGCAGCAAGGCGGCGGCCACAGTGTCGAACTGGCCGAAGACCGCCGATTCATACCAGGCGGTGGGGTGGAAGAGCCAGAGGCAGGTGAAGAGCAGCTTCCACCGCCTCGAGCCGGGCACCGCCCGGTACAGGAGGCAGCCGATGGCCAGGTCGGCCAGTATGATTGGCGTCTTCATCGCCAGCCGCCAGCCGCTGCTAACCATAGCACCGGTGGCCGCGCTCCCTGGGGCCAAGAAAAGGGCTCTCTCTAGCAGCAGCAGCCATATTGGCGGGTAGACGAAGCCCCAGCTCTTGAAGGGGAAAATGGCGGCGGTACCGGCGGCGTAGCGGTAAAAGTCCAGGCCGTGAGTCTGGAACACTTTAGCGAAGGCCCAGAACTGGGCAACGTCGGGCCCGGCGGAGAGAGGGGCCGCCCAGAACCGGAAAAGGGCGGCCAGGACCAGTATTAGCCCCAGGACGGTCAGGTAGAGTTTTTGGCTAAGCTTCACCGGATTCGCCCGCTTCCTATTATACCCATTATACCCCACTATATATAAGGTGTCTTATTGTTGTAGAATACAGGGGGTCTAGTGAAAGAAAAAATCTCCGTCATCATACCCACCTACAACGAGAAGGAGAATATCGCCCCGCTCCTTTCCCGGGTGGATCAGGCCCTCGCTGGCTATGACTATGAAGTCTTAATCGTTGATGATAACAGCCGGGACGGGACGATTGAGGCCGCCTCGGAATTAGCTGAACGCTATCCGGTCAGGGTCATCGTTCGCCACAACGAGCGAGGGCTGGCCACGGCGGTGGTCCACGGGCTGGAGCAGGCCTCCGGCCAGATTATCGGGGTGATGGACGCCGATTTGCAGCACCCCCCCGAGGTTCTCCCCCAACTGATTAAAGCTATCCAGGACGGGGCGGATATGGCCATAGCCAGCCGCTATATACCGGGCGGCGGCTGTCCTAACTGGGGGCTTTCCCGTAGGATTATATCCCGGGTGGCCCTGGTCATATCCCACCTGCTGCTGCCCTCGACCAGGGCGGTAAAAGACCCCCTTTCCGGGTTTTTCATGTTCCGGCGGCAGAATGTGGCGCAGGCCAGGCTTAAGCCCATCGGCTATAAGATAAGCCTGGAGGTAATGCTCACCGGCCGCTTCCAGAGGGTGGTCGAGGTTCCCTATATCTTTGAGGGCCGGAGCGCCGGCCAGAGCAAGCTCAACCCCGGCCAGCAGCTGGACTACCTGAAGCACCTCTTCAGCCTGATGGCCCGCACCGGCGAGCTGGAGATGCTCATCAAGTTTATGCTCGTGGGCCTAAGCGGCGTTGTCGTCAATGAGGGGGTGTACTGGCTACTGACCAGGTTCGGCGGCCTGGCTGCTTATGACTGGCTGGCCGTCATTATCGGTATCGAGGTCTCCATTATCACCAACTTTATCCTCAACGATACCTTCACCTTCGCCAAGCGGCGCGCGGGCAAGTCTTTTCTGGGGCGTCTCCTGAAGTTCAACCTTATCTGTATCGCCGGGGCGGTGATTCAGTGGGGGCTGTTTATGCTCTTTACCCGCGTTTTCGGGGTGTACGACCTGCTCTCTAATTTCGTCGGTATCGTGGTGGCTTTCCTGTGGAACTACTTCTTCAATAGAAACTGGACATGGAGATAAGAAGAAACCTGTCACGGGTCTACCGCTGGGAATACTTCTGGCTCTGCCTGCTGGTGGTGGCCACGCTGGTGATGCATTTCGTCATCATCACCAACCCCCCGCAGCTTATCCTGGACGAGCAGCACTATGTCCCCGAAGCCCGGAATATCATTGCTCAGCACGAAATAACGCGCCCCGAGCACCCGCCGCTGGCCAAGCTCTTCATCGTGGCCGGGATTGAGCTCTTCGGGGATAATCCCTGGGGCTGGCGCTTTTTCTCGATTATCTTTGGCACGGCTGCCATCGTTCTCTTCTATTTCCTCTGCCGTCGGCTGGAAATGTCCCGCAACGCCGCCAACATAGCCACCTTTCTGCTGGCGCTGGAGAACATGACCTTCGTTCAGGCCAGCGTGGCCATGCTGGATGTCTACTGCCTTACCTTGATGATGGGCGCCTTTCTCCTCTACGCCAGCCGGCAGTACGCCGCCTCGGGGATAACCATAGGCCTTAGCGCCCTGGCCAAGCTCAACGGCGCCCTGGCGGCGCTGGTTCTCTTCATCCACTGGCTCTTCCGCCGGGGTCGCTCCTGGTGGTTCGTCCTTACCGCGATCCTGGCCCCGCTGGCCTTCGTCGGGCTGATGCCCCTGTTTGACCTGGCCATCGTCCGGAGCTTTGCGACGCTGATAGACCCCATCCACCGGATAATTACCATGCTGAGCTTAAGCGCCAGCCTTACCTTTGCTAACGTCACCCACCCCGCCCTGAGCCGCCCCTGGGAGTGGCTGCTGACCTACAAGCCGATGGGCTACTGGTATAATCCCCATTATATGTCCGCCATCAGCCCTTCCGTCTGGGCCTTGATTATACCCACCTTCGGCTACATGGTCTACCGGGCGGTCCGGGGCAGCCAGGCCGGGCTCTTCGGCGCCGCCTGGTTTGCCGGCACCTACCTGGTCTGGATACCGATCAGCCTCATTACCAACCGGGTTAGCTATATCTACTACTTCTACCCTACGGTGGGGGCGGTCTGCCTCGGCCTGGGGCTGGGCTTATCGCAGCTTCTCGACTTTTACAAGAGGCGGCAGCCGGGCAAGCTCAGGAAGACGGTGCTGGCGCTGTTTGTCTTCTATCTGGTATTTCACCTGGCCTGCTTTGTGGCCCTCTCGCCGCTGTTTCCGACATACTGGCCTTTCGGGTCCGTTTAACCCCCATTTTGATAGTGTTTTATTTCCCATACCCGCCCACCCAAAGAGGTTTTTACCCCAAAAAATCT
>CAYNGD010000025.1:0-23572 GCA_964396965.1 uncultured Dehalococcoidales bacterium | reverse complement strand
TGGGGACACGCGGATTTTCAGTCCGCTGCTCTACCGACTGAGCTACCTCGGCGCAGATTTCATTGTAGCTATTAGCCATATCAGTGTCAAGCAAACCTGTTGACAAGGATGCCCGCTAGCACTAGCATTGGTTATCGGAGTAAAGCTAGTGAAATCGGGCTAGAGAGGCGAGACTATGGCTATTCTGGACTTAATCAAACAGCGGAAAAGCGTGAGGGACTTCCTGGACAGGCCGGTGGAACGGGAGAAGATAATGATGTGCCTTGAGGCGGCCAGGCTGGCCCCCTCGGCCAGCAACTCGCAGCCCTGGCGGTTCATAGTGGTGGATGATAAAGAGCTCAAAAACAGGCTCTGTGACGCCGCTTTCGGCGGCCTGTACTTTATAAATTCTTTCTGCAAGACAGCCCCGGTTATGGTCGTGGTCATCTCGGAGAAGTCCAAGTTTCTGGCCAGAATCGGGGGGATGTTCCGGGGCGTAAAGTATTATCTTATAGACATAGGGATAGCCGGCGAACACTTAGTACTGGAGGCCGAAGAGCTGGGCCTGGGCACCTGCTGGATAGGCTGGTTCAACGAAGGAGGGGTGAAATCGGTCTTGAACATCCCCAAGGACAAGAAGATAGACATCCTGATAGCGCTGGGCTACTATGACCGGGCCAGGCTGGGGCCGGAACACGGCCGGGAATCGATGGACAAAATCGCCTCCTTTAACGCCTATTAGAGCGGAGCGACCCTTATGCCTGATAAACAACCCCACCAAGTGCCGCGCCGGGTTCTCGGCATCAACGGCAACGTCTTCTTTCTGGGCATAGTCAGCCTGCTGAACGATGTCAGCAGCGAAATGATTTTTACTATCGTCCCCCTCTTTCTATTCAACGTTCTCGGGGTGGGGACTACTCTTATCGGCCTGGTCGGCGGGCTTTCCGATAGCACCGACGCCGTCTTCAGGATATTCAGCGGCTGGACCAGCGACCGGGTGAGAAGGCGCAAGCCCCTGGCAGTAATGGGCTACAGCCTTTCCACCCTAGCCAAGCCCTTTATGTATCTGGCCTCCACCTGGGGCGCGGTGCTGGCGATTAGATTCAGCGACAGGGTGGGGAAGGGTATCCGCACCTCCCCCCGCGATGCTCTGGTAGCTGATTCGGCCCCGGCAAGGGAGAGAGGGAGGAGCTTTGGTTTCCACCGGGCGATGGATACCACCGGCGCTGTCCTCGGACTGGCCGTCGCCGCCTTAATCATCTACCTGGTCCAGGGCAGAGGGCTTGAGCTCAGCCTCAGGGCCTACCATTGGCTGGTGCTGGTCGGGGTGGTGCCGGCGGTACTGGCGGTGCTGGTGCTGCTATTTTTTGTCGGCGAGAGGAGGCGCTCCCAAGCCGATATCTCTCAGCAGGGTCTTAAGGGGATAGGCGGCTTCGATAGCCGTTTCAAGCTGTTTCTGGCGGTTATGGCGGTGTTTACCCTGGGCAATTCCAGCGATTTCTTTATTATTCTGCGGGCGCAGAACCTGGGCTCATCGGTTCTTTATGTTGTCCTGATGCTGGTGGTATTCAACATTACCTACGCCATTACCGCTCTACCGGCGGGGACGCTTTCCGACCGGCTGGGAAGGCGCTGGATTATTGCCATAGGCTGGTCTATCTACGGCCTGGTCTACCTCGGTCTGGCCCTGACCTCAAGCCTGTGGCAGGTATGGCTGCTCTTCGCCGGCTACGGAGTCTACTACGGTATGGTGGAAGGAACGGCGCGGGCCTTTGTCGCCGATCTGGCCCCGGTGGAGAAGCGTGGCACCGCCTACGGGCTTTATCACGGGGTGGTCGGGCTGGCCCTCCTGCCCGCCAGCCTGATTGCGGGGTGGCTGTGGCAGGCGGTTAATCCCGCCGCCCCCTTTTACCTTGGCGCCGGCCTAGCCTTCCTGGCGATGCTGGCTATTACAGGGCTTATCCGGGAATAGCGGGGTATTGACAAGTCCTGGCTCTAGAGCTAAACTCAAGCCCTGACTGTATAATAAAAAGATGATAAGAGTCATTACCGGTTATCGGGTCAAGAAAGACGTGGACATAAGGCCCCTGCTGCTTAAGTTCAGGATGGACGCCATGCAGTATCCCGGCTTCGTGGCAGCGGAGAACATGGTCAGCCGGAGGGACAGCTCCATCTTCCTGGTGGTAAGCACCTGGGAGAGCCCTGAGAACTGGATAGCCTGGGAGAAGTCCAAGCTGAGGGCGGAGCTGCTCAAAGAGCTCGAGGCAATGGTGGAGGACAGGACCAGGGTGGAACTGTACGATATAATCCCGACCAAGCGGTGGGTCTAGGCTGCCGTCTAGCCCATCACCAAGTTATCAATCAGCCTTGTCCTGCCAATCCTTACCGCCATTGAGACCAGAGCCGGCGGTTTTACCACTTTAAGCTCTTCCAGTGTCTCGGCGTCGGCGATGCTGACATAGCCAATCTGCGCTAGAGGCTGTTTTTGAATAAGGGCGGTCATCCTTTGGCGTATGGTCTCGGCATCTCTCTCCCCTTCGGCATAAAGCCTCTGCGCCAGTGTCAGCGCCCGGTAAAGAGCCGCCGCTTGCCCTCTCTCCTCCGGGCTTAGATAGGTGTTGCGGCTGCTCATGGCCAGGCCGTCGGCCTCGCGCACGGTGGGCACGGCCACCACCTCCAGACCCATGTCAAGGTCGGCTACCATCCTCTTGATAACCAAAAGCTGCTGGGCATCCTTCTGCCCGAAGTAGGCCCTGTCCGGCCTGACCAGCTCGAAGAGCCGGGCGACCACGGTGGCCACCCCCCGGAAGTGGCCGGGGCGGGAGGCCCCCTCCAGCCTTTCGGCTATTTTGCCCACCTCCACCCAGCTGTCGAAGCCGGGGGGGTAAATCTCCGCCACCGGGGGCATAAAGACCAGCTCAACGCCTTCTTTTTTCAATAGGGACAGGTCTCGCTGCGGGTTGCGGGGGTACTGCTTGAAGTCCTCACTGGGGCCGAACTGGGTGGGGTTAACGAAGATGCTGACCGCCACCGAGGCGTTTTCGGCCCTGGCCCGCCGGACCAGAACTAAATGGCCCTCGTGGAGGTAGCCCATGGTGGGGACAAAGCCCAGCGGCCCGGGCAATCTGTCCCTTACTTTTTTCAGCTCGGCTACCGTTTCAACTACTTTCATTATATTTTATGCCCCACCCCGCTTTTAACAGTTCTTTTTCTTCCCATACCCACCCGCCCAAAAGGCTCTGCTTTTTTAACTTTCCTTCCCCTCCCCAAAAGAGAGAAATTAGTCCCCGCTTTTCACCAGCCAACTCTAAATTTTTGTCTTCTTACCCGCCCCTATTGGGGTAGTGCCCTTTTCCCCCGCCTCCTGTAATGGAATTTTAAAGGTGAAACCTTTGTGGGAGGGTCGGGTGGGAAGTAATACGTCAGTTAAAAACGGGGGGATTAGGCTTCTCTTGTCTCCTTCCTTAAAGGGCGGTGGGTGGGAATAGATATAAAAGGAGTGGGGGTGGCTATCCGCTGGGGAAGGTGCCGGACTTGACCTCATCGCGGTACTGACTGACCGCCTTGGAGATAATATCGGTCAGCTTGACGTACTGCTTGGCGTGCTTGGGGACAAAGTCGGTAAAGGAGCCGAGGATATCGTTGATGACCTGCACCTGGCCGTCGCACTCCGGGCCGGCGCCGATGCCGATGGTGGGGATGGCCGTCTTGTCGGTGATGAGCCGACCCAGGCTGCCGGGTATTGTCTCCAAAACGATAGCGAAGGCCCCGGCCTGCTCCAGGGCCTTGGCGTCTTCCAGAAGTCCGGCGGCAGCCTCCGGGGTCTTGCCCTGCATCTTGAAGCCGCCGAACTGGTGGACGGACTGGGGGGTAAGCCCGATGTGGCCCATCACCGGTATGCCGCAGTCAACGATGCGCCTGACCGTCTCCGCCACGGTAACCCCGCCCTCCAGCTTGACCGCCTGGGCGCCCGCCTCCTGAATAAAGCGGGCGGCGTTGCGCAGGGCGTCTTCAACGCTGATATGGTAGGTCATAAAGGGCAGATCGCCGATGACCATCGCCTTGGTCGTGCCCCTGACCACCGCCTTGGTGTGGTGGAGCATATCCTCCATGGTCACCGGTATCGTCGATTCGTAGCCCAGGACGACATTGCCCAGGCTATCTCCCACCAGAATCAGCGGTATTCCCGCCTCGTCAATCAGCTTGGCGGTGGAATAGTCGTAGGCGGTGAGCATGGCGATTTTCTCGCCCCTCTGCTTCATCTCTTTTATCTGGTTTATGGTGACGCGCATCTAGTTCTCCCAGAGGGGCAGGGCCTCCGCCGCCTTGACCTCAGTGATGACATTCTTTTCGTTCACATAGACACGGGTGGGGTGGTGCTTATGCACTTCGCCTTCGGCAACATTACAATAGGTAAGGATGATGACCCGGTCACCGGCGCTGGCCAGTCGGGCGGCGGCACCCTGTATGCCAATCTCGCCACTGCCGACCTCGGCCTCGATGGCGTAGGTCTCAAAGCGGGCGCCGTTGTTGATGTTCAGCACGTGAACCTGCTCAAAGGGGAGGATATCGGCTGCCTCCATCAGGTTCTTATCGATGCTGATGCTGCCCTCGTAGTCAACATTGGCCTGGGTGACTCGGGCCCGGTGGATTTTGCTTTTTAGCATTATTCTCATCACGACCTCCAATAGTTTATTAGTCGGGTTGTTCCAGTATCTTTTGCAGTTCCTGGGCCTGGGGCTGGCCTATTTTCCCCTTGGCCAGGGCGATGGGGATGGTCTGCCGGCCAAGCTCGCGGTAGGTGGAGAGGAGGTGGGGGGCGGTAGATTTCAGGGCATCAAGGTGCTTGTTGATGGTGCCGACATCGCCGCGGGCGATTGGGCCGGTGAGGCAGTTGGGGATACCGATAGTCTCGATATTATGCAGCGTCCCGCGCAGCAGCGGGACGAGGGCTCTGGTGGCCTGGGGAGAAGGGACGCCGAAGCTCTGCCAGAGGTCGGTGGCCAGCTTGGTCAGGGTGACCATATAGTTGCAGGCGAAGACGGCAGCGGCGTGGTAGAGGACCTTGTCTTTGGCTTTAAGCTCCACCCACTGGCCGTCTAGGGCGGCGGCCATCTCCTTGAGAGTGCTGAGCAGGGGCTCCTCCGCCTCCAGGGCGAAGGTCGAGCCGGGTATATTCTCCATTGCCTGCTGAGGGCTGGCGAAGGTCTGCAGGGGATGGAAGGCGCCGACTCTGGCCCCGGCCTCTCTGGCCGGCTCAAGGATACCGACAGAGTCGGCGCCGCTGCAGTGAACCACGCTCTGGCCGGGATGCCATTTCACCCCAGCGGCTACCCTAGCGATAGCATCATCGGGGGTGGTGATAAAGACCAGCTCGGCGTTATCGGCCACCGCCTGGTTGCTGTCAAATACCCGGCAGCTTTTCATTGCCTGCGCCAGCTTCTGGGCGGAAGCCCAGCTGCGGCTGGAGACGGCAACCACGGGGTAGCCCCGTCCGGCCAGTCTGGCCGCCAGGGCGGTGCCCACCGTCCCCGCCCCGATGAAGCCTATTTTCAGCATATCAGCCCCATAGAACTAAAAAAGCCTTCTCCGACACAGCCGAAGAAGGCACCAAGACTTGCTTCTCTTTCTGCCGTCTCGGTCGTATCCGATCCAAGCGACTTAAGATTGTTAAAAGTCTGGACTAAGAGAGCTTACCGCCCTTTCGGGTCGATAGCCCTACCACCTAAAGTATAGGGGCTAAACCCTCTTTTGTCAATAACCTTTAAGTCCCTCTACCCGCCGCCGGGCTTGACCAGCGGGATTCGGGCGGCGCAGAGGGGGCAGTCCTGTGGCGAGTAGGCCACCGTCTCCACCCGCAGGCAGCTGAACAGGGGGTAGCCGAAATCTATGCTCTGCTCGGAGCGGTCAACCAGCACCCCGATGCCGATTATTTTACCCTTAAGCTTCTCCACTGCCGCAATAACCTCGCCGATAGACTTGCCGGTGGTGAGAACGTCGTCCACGATGAGGACTCTCTCGCCTGGGTTGATGGTAAAGCCCCGCCGGAAAGCCCGCTCCTTTTCGTTTATTCTCTCGGCAAAGATGCCCCTTACCCCCAGCTGCCGGGCCACCTCAAAGGCGAGGATGATGCCGCCAGTGGTCGGTGCCGCCACCACCTCGATTCTCTGACTGCGGAAGTGGTCGGCAATCAGCTTGCAGAGCGCCTCGGTATGCTCCGGGTACTGCAAGACCTTGAACTTCTCCCAGTAAACCGGCGAGTGCAGACCGGAGGTGAGCAGGAAGTGCCCCTTCATTATCGCCCCGGCCTTCTCAAAGATTTCCTCGGCGTTATTGGTCAACCTTACCCCCTGTAAGCACCCAGAAAAATCTTCGATTTTCCCGGGAACCCGCTTTATTCTCCTCTCCAATTTTGTAGAGGGGGAATGACAGTTCTTGAGGGGCTTCAGCCCCTTCAAGCTACTCTATAGTAAGCTAATCTTTATTCCGGAAGTAAGTGGGGACGACCTCCCACCGGTCCGGCGGCCAGATTATCAGCCAGGCCTTGCCGATTATATCCTCCCGGGGCACCGTCCAGCCGGTATGGGAATCGTTGCTATTATTACGGTTATCGCCCAGGACCCAGTACTGGCCCTCGGGGACTATCTCAGTAGGATAATTATAGCTGGGCGGGCTCTTGATATAGGGCTCGTCCAGGGGCTGGTTATTAACATAGACCACCCCGTCCTTCACCTCCACTACATCGCCGGGCAGGCCGATGATTCGCTTGATTAAGTCTTCCTCCATGCCCTGGGGCGGACGAAAGATGATGACGTCGCCCCTTTCCGGATCGTGGAGTTTATAGGCCAGCTTGGTGGCTATCACCCTTTCCCCCTGGTAAAAGCTGGGCTGCATGCTGGAGCCAATTACTACAAAATTCCCCACCGTGAACTGCAGGGCGAAGAAGATGACCACAGCCAGTATTATCGTTATAACGATATCGCGGAAAAAATCGCGCATCTAGCAGGTATGTCCTTTCCAGGTCACCCCATTATACCCTATCCAAGAATATCCATCCAGAGGGGCTTTAAGCCCAGCTATTATCTTATATATTTATTAAGTATTTATTAAGAAAACTATACCTTTTAATTTGCACTTCTTTTATGTTAGATGCTAGAATGACTATGCTATGAACTACATGGGGCAGGCGCTCTCCCTGGCCCGGCTAGCCCTGGGGCAGGCCAGTCCTAACCCGGCGGTGGGGGCGGTGGTAGTCAAGAATGGGACGGTGGTGGGACAGGGCTACACCCAGCCGCCGGGCTCGCACCACGCCGAGGTCTTAGCCCTCAAGCAAGCGGGGGAGGCATCCAGGGGGGGCGTGATGTATGTCACCCTGGAGCCCTGCGCCCACTATGGCCGGACGCCGCCCTGCACCGAGGCCATCATCGCCGCCGGTATCAGGAGTGTCCACATGGCCATGCTCGACCCCAACCCGATAGTCCTGGGGCAGGGTAAAGACCAGCTAGAGCAAAACGGAATCAAGACCTACCTGGGCGAGGAAGAGGAGAAGGCCAGAGAGATTAACGAGGCCTACATCAAGTTCATCACCACCGGCCTGCCCTTCGTTACCGCCAAGTTTGCCATAAGCCTGGACGGCAAGATTGCCACCAGGAGGGGAAACTCCCGCTGGATAAGCGGCCCAGAATCAAGGAAATACGTCCACTGCCTGCGCTACACCAGCGACGCCATCATGGCCGGGGCCAACACCGTTATCGCCGACGACCCCCACCTCACCACCCGCTGCAGCGGGGGGAAGGGGGGCACCGCCCGCAAGCAGCCCTTAAGGGTGATTGTTGACGGCGAGGGGCGAACCCCGCTGACCGCCCGGCTCCTTAAAGAGCCGGGGGAAACGCTGCTGGCGCTGGGCCGGGCGGCAACGGATAAAGAGAGAATGACCTTTAAGCAGGCCGGCGCCGAGATAGTGGAGTTGTCCGCCGGCGGGGGGCTGGTCGATTTAGCCAAGCTGCTGGCAGAGCTGGGCAAAAGGGAGATAACCAGCGTTATCGTCGAGGGTGGTGGCATTCTGCTCGGCTCTCTCTTCGACCAGGGGCTGGTGGACAAGGTCATCGCCTTCATCGCCCCGGTGATTATCGGCGGGGCGGAGGCCAAGACGGCGGTGGCAGGGAGAGGGGTGAACCAGGTAGCCGAGTCCTTCAGGTTAGAACGGCTGCGGGTGGCCAGGCTGGGCGACGATGTGATCGTCAGCGGCTACGTGGCCGCGAAAGGTGGGAGGCGGTGTTTACCGGGATTATAGAGGAAATCGGCAGGGTTATCTCAGCCCGGCCGGGTAATCTGACTATTGCCGCCAGCAGAGTGCTGGATGGCATTGAGAATGGGGCGAGTATCGCCGTCAACGGGGTATGCCTCACCGTGACCGGCTTTGACAGTAAGTCCTTCTCGGTTGAGGTGATGGAGGAGACAGTAAGCTGCACCAACCTTGGCCTTTTAAAAACTGGCGACGGTGTTAATCTAGAAAGACCGCTCACTTTAGGTGGGCGCCTGGGCGGGCACCTGGTGCAGGGGCACATTGACGACACAGGAAAAGTAATCTCGGTAACCCCGCACGGCGACTCGATAGTGGTCGGTTTTGCCGCCCCGCCCCAGCTGATGGCCTACATCGTGGAGAAGGGCTTTATCGCCGTTGACGGGGCAAGCCTGACCGTCGTCTCCAGGGACAGCAGCTCGTTCCGGGTATCGCTGGTCGGCTACACCCGCCAGCACACCACCCTGGGCAGCTTGAAGACGGGCGATACTGTTAATTTAGAGGCGGATATCATCGCCAAATACGTGGAGCAGTTCAACCAGAGCCGCCGCTCCGATATAACCATTGATTTCCTAGAGGAGCACGGCTTTCTGGTCGGTTAATAGAGGGAGAAAAGATATGGGTCTAGCCAAGATCACTGAAGTTGTTGAGGATATAAAACAGGGGCGGTTTGTCATCATCGTTGATGACCAGGACCGGGAAAATGAGGGGGATTTGGCGCTGGCGGCGGAGAAGGTGACCACCCAGGCGGTTAACTTCATGGCCAAGCACGCCCGGGGCCTGATCTGCCTGCCGGTCATCGGGGAAAGACTGGACAGACTGGCGATTCCCCAGATGGTGGGCCATAACACCTCTCAATTCACCACCGCCTTTACCATCTCGGTTGACGCCAAATACGGTGTTAGCACCGGGATATCGGCGGCAGACCGGGCCCAGACCATCAGGGTTATGATTGACCCGCAGACCAAGCCCGAAGACCTGGCCCGGCCCGGGCACATCTTCCCCCTGCGGGCCAGGGAGGGCGGGGTGCTGGTGCGAGCGGGACACACCGAGGCCATCGTCGACCTGGCCCGGCTGGCCGGCCTTTACCCCGCCGGTGTTATCTGCGAGATTATGAACGAGGACGGCTCGATGGCGCGGCGACCCGAACTTGAGGCAATGGCCGACAAGTTCGGCATCAAGATGATATCGGTCACCGACCTTATCGCCTACCGCCGCCGCCACGAGAAGCTGGTGCGCAAGGTGGCCGAGGCCAAGCTGCCGACAAAGTACGGCGAGTTTACCGCCATCGCCTACCGCAGCGATATCGACCCCGACGAGCACCTAGCGCTGGTGATGGGTGATATCAATAATGGCGGGCCGGTGCTGGTGCGAGTGCACAGCGAGTGCCTCACCGGCGACGTCTTCGGCAGCCTGCGCTGCGACTGCGGCGAGCAGATCGGCCTAGCTATGGAGAGCATCGCCAAAAAGGGACGGGGGGTCTTCCTCTACATGAGGCAGGAGGGGCGGGGCATTGGCTTCCACAACAAGATACGCGCCTATGCCCTCCAGGACCAGGGGCTGGACACGGTGGAGGCCAACCTCTCTCTGGGCTTCCCCTCCGACCTGCGTGACTACGGCATCGGCGCCCAGATTCTGGCCGACCTCGGCCTACACCAGATCAAGCTACTGACCAACAACCCCAAGAAGGTCATCGGCCTGGAGGGCTACGGGCTGGAGGTTGTGGAGACGATACCCATTCTCACCACCCCCAACCCCTATAACCGCCGCTACCTGGCCACCAAGCAGAAAAAGCTGGGCCACCGGCTGCAAATACCGGAGGCTTCCGATAACTAAAAAATAAGGAGAAAACAATGAGCAAGCCTATCGAGGGTATGTTAGTCGGCAAGGGGCTTAGGTTCGGGCTGGTTGCCTCCCGTTTCAACGACTTTATCACCAGAAGGCTGGTGGATGGGGCGGAGGACGCCCTGGTTCGGCACGGGGTTAAAGCGGAGGATATCGACGTCGCCTGGGTGCCGGGCTCCTTTGAAATCCCGGTCGTCGCCAAAAAAATGGCCCAGGCCGGCCGCTACAACGCCGTTATCTGCCTGGGGGCGGTAATCCGGGGAGGAACGCCCCACTTCGACTACATTGCCGCCGAGGTGACCAAGGGGATTGCCATGGTGGGCCTGGAGACGGGGCTGCCGGTCATCTATGGCATGATTACCGCCGATACCCTGGAGCAGGCCATCGAGCGGGCAGGGACCAAAGAGGGGAACCAAGGATTCAAGGCCGCCTCGGCAGCCATCGAGATGGCCAACCTGCTCAAAAACATCGCCTAGACTAAAAGGCGATGGCCACGGTCAGCCTGGGCGATTCGGTCAGCAGCTTATCAATCTTGGACTCGATGGCCAGACGCCGGGGGTCGTTCTGCCACGATTTCCAGTCAAGGGTACTGAACCAGGTGCTCAGGGCAAAAAAGGTGGCCTTATCATCCACGCTCTGGAGCAGCTCGCCGGAAATATAGCCCGGCTGCTGGATTAGCTCGATCCTCAGCTTGTTCAGCAGGTCAATCAAAAGTCCTTCCTTGCCTTTCTGCACGTGTCTCTCTATCAGCACCTTGACCATATCCTTTACCTCCGCCGAGCCTTTTAAGATGCCGGCCAAATGCCCTAGTCGGTAACCTTATATATGGTATCCCCCCTCCTCACCCGGTCGGTGACCTTAATCCCAACCGAGTCCCCGGCCTTGGCTTCCTGGACGTTGACATTGTTAATCTGCATTGAGTCGACGATGAGCTCCATATCGGTGGTATGGCCGCTGATATGGATCTTATCGCCCACCTTAAGCCTGCCGGTAAGCTCGATACCGGCCACCACGGGACGGGCAAAGAAGTCACTCACCTTGCCAACTTCTTCCTCCGGCATAGGGGCACCTCCTCGGTTTGTTACCTCACAGTATATGCCTACGATTTTAAGAAATCAATACAGGTTTTAGGGGTTTTTACCATCCCCAACCCCCCATTTTTTAACTTACGTTTTACTTCTCACCCAACCCACCCTATAGAAGTTATACTTCTATCAATTTCTTCTTGGGGGTGGGGTTAAGAGATGTAAAGAGGCGAAGCCTTTTTGGGCGGGTGGGTATGGGAAATAAAACGCTCGTTAAAAGGGGTATGGGAAGCAAAACAACTGGCTTTGACACGGAGTCCTGCAACTAATATAATTATCCCAGCTATCTCCCTGGGGGGTGCGCTCTTGGCCGATAAGGATAATCCCGGTACGGCAGAAGAGGAAAAGACGCTAAACATCGAGCGGATTAAGCGGCGCCTTGATATGCTCGACCAGCGCCTGGATAATATCGACTCCATGGTTACCGCCGTCGCCGAGAGGGTGATGGAGCAGCCGCTTAACTTCAGCCTCACCTGCCCCCACTGCGGCAAGAACATAGAGATTACTATCTTGGGCAGCCAGAAACCAACCCTATAGCCGCCGGGGGCGATACCCTGCCATCAAATCTCCAGCGCTATAAAGGGTGGCCAGGCTTCTTTGCCCGCTCCGGGCAAAGCTCATACTAGAGAGACTCTCGTTTAAAGAATGAATATCAACACGCTGGGGCTGATAGTTATCGTCATCTACCTAGCCGCCATGGTGGCCATCGGGCTGGTCAGCCGACGGCGGGCGAGGGGGGCGGACAATTTCTTTGTTGCCGGCCGGAGCGGCTCCTCACTGTTTATCACCGGCTCGCTGCTCGCGACCATCATTGGCGGCTCGGCCACGGTGGGCATGGCCGGTCTGGGCTTTGCCCAGGGCCTTACCGGCATGTGGTGGCTGCTGGTGGGCAGCCTGGGGCTGATAGTGCTGGGGGTCTTCTTGGCCAGGAAGGTGAGGGAGTTCGGGCTCTACACCCTGCCCGAGCTGGTGGAGAAGCAGTACGACCAGCGCCTGAGCCTGGCGGCCTCAATCCTTATTGCCGTTTCCTGGCTGGGGGTTATCGCCGGCCAGATTGTCGCCTCGGGGACGATAGTTAGCGTGCTGGGGCTGGGCAGCCCGGTGCTGTGGATGATTATCTTCAGCGTCATCTTAATTGGCTACACCATGCTGGGTGGCCAGTACGCCGTCATCCGCACCGACGTCTTTCAGATAGGTATAATCTTCATCGGCATCTTTGCTGGCCTGTGTCTGGTGCTGTCAAAGGCAGGGGGATGGGAAGGACTGGAGATGTCTTTGCCGGCGGGGCGGTTCAGTTTCCCCGTCGGTCCCCAGTTCGGCGGCTACGAGCTGGCCTCGTTGCTGCTGCTGGTGGGGCTGACCTACGTGGTGGGGCCGGACATGTACTCCCGTCTATTCTGCGCCCGCGACGCTAAAACCGCCCGGAACTCGGTATTCTGGACGGCAGCGCTTATCATCCCCTTCGCCCTGGCCATCACCATCATCGGCATGGCGGCGTCGGCCCTTTTCCCCAAAATTGCGCCGGAGCAGGCCTTCCCCGCCGTCATCAACGGGGTGCTGCCGCCCGTTGCTGGCGCCATCGTCCTGGCGGCGCTGCTCAGCGCGGTGATGTCCTCGGCGGATACCTGCCTGATGACGGCCAGCACAATACTATCGGTGGACATAGTTGGGCGCTTCAAGCCTTCCCTCAAGCCGGGGCAGCTTCTGGCTATCTCCCGCTGGGGGATAGTGGGGCTGGGGCTGCTCTCCCTGCTGCTGGCACTACTGCTTAAGGGGGTAATCAGCGCCCTGCTCTTCGCCTACACCGTCTATACCTCCGGCCTGATTCTGCCAGTGCTGGCCGGCTTCTATAAAGATAAGCTGAAGGTCACCCCAGTAGGGGCGCTGGCGGCCATCATCGGGGGGGGAGGGGTGGCCCTGGTGAGCAAGCTGATGGCGATAAAATACCTGGACCTGGGCAGCCTGCTGCTGAGCGGGGTACTCCTCTTCCTGGTGAGTCTCATCGATAACCGCTTAAAAAGGCAGCGCCTTGACGCTGGCAGAGGCGTTTAGTAGAATGGCAGTTGTGGGCGGTTAGCTCAGTTGGTTAGAGCACTGCGTTGACATCGCAGAGGTCACTGGTTCGAGCCCAGTATCGCCCACTGAAGAGCTAGAACGGCTCCCCCCACGCATTGGAGTAAATAACTTCTTCTTGACTTTCCCTAGTACGCTGGGCTAGCCTCTCACGAGCCGCTTCTTCAAGGGTAAAACCTTACCTGAGGTTTTTCGGGCCGAGGCTACTGCGGTGGCTGACCAGATTCTGGCTCCCGATTGGCAAGAGAGTCGTTGTCATCGGCAGCGGCATACACGGCAATGGAAAATCAGCCTCATGTACTGGCGGGAGCGCATGGGGCTGCCCGGCGGTGGCCCGCCCACCGGCCTCTGGTAGCTTAGAGGTCGATATATTCGGGTGGCAGGGGCAGGCCAGGCCAGTACCCCCTCTTACCGGGGTAGGGCTGGTGGAAACTGGTCGGCTCGTCAGGTTTGGGCGCTTCGGCTTCTTTTGTACCCTTGATGGTACTGCCCTGGATAACCGGCTCTTCAACCCACCCTTTTTCATAGGAGCTGCGCAGCATCAGGTGGGCGCGGTAGTCCCAGAACTTCCACTGACCGTCTTCCTTAACAAATATATGGTTATACTTGATGACCTGCCAGATGGGAATCACACCCTTGACCGGGTCGTTAAAGGTATTAAGACCAATATGAAACCACATCCCTTTGGCTGTCTTCATATCCTTCTGTATCTGAATAACCGGTGTGGTCAGCTCATGAATGGCGCAGTTCCCTTCGTAGTTGTAGAGCTTGCCCAGCATTTCTATGAAGACTTTTTTCACCCCCTCAATACCGTGGAAGACACCGCTTTCGACTATCTCCGCCTTGACCCCAGGCGTCTTCTGGGCAAAAAGCTCATCGCAGATTCTTTCCCAGTAATGCCCCAGGCAAAGGTGGTTATAACGCCCGTGCAGGTTAGCAATCTCTACCCAGTCTCTAGCTATCTGGGCATTTTTCTCGGCCTTTTCCAGCCTGGCCAATAGTGCTTCGTATTTTTCGTCTTCCATAAATAACACCTCCTCCGGGATTAGCATTAAACATTCTACTACCTATTCACCCCGGTTCAATTACTCCATCTGTTGACATTAAGCCTGGCTGCCGTCACAATGATATGGGTACACAGCTAAAACCAAGAGGTTACTATGAAAGTTGCCGTCTATGAAGGAGTAAGAGCCATCAGGCAGCAGGAGCGGCCGTACCCCAAGCCCTCCCCCGGCGAGGTAACCGTCAGGATAAAGTACGTCGGTATCTGCGGCACTGAGATACTATGTACTAAAGCCGGTGAAGGCAAGCTGACCTGCTGCGACCAGGAGATGCAAGCCCAGGAACCCAGACCTGTTCCTTCTTCGGACTAAAAAACGAAGATTGAAAAGGGGCTAAAGAGATGCTGGTAACCGAGTTTCTCGACCTGGCCGCCCTGCTTGTTCCGGAGAGAACGGCCATCGCCTTTGAGGGCAAGCGCTACAGCTACGCTCGGCTCAAGGAGAGGGTCAACTGCCTGGCCAGCAAAATGGTCATTAATATTGAATTATGAGATTGGCATGTCAGGAAGAGACTTGCCTGAATAAGTATGTTAAGTATGTATAGATGAGGCAGCGACTACTTGTAGTATTAAACCTGTCATTGGTTTCCGGGTTTGTATATCTGGGCCTCAATGTCATCTCGCCGGTTCTTCCTCAGTATGCACTTTCGTTTTCTATCCCCGTAGCGCTTATAGGATGGGCAATATCAGCATTTGCCTTGGCCCGCGTGGTAATGGACATACCGGCTGGCTTTCTCTCCGACCGTTTCGGCAGGAAAAGAAACATGATAGTCGGGCTGGTGTTGATAATCCTGTCATCAATCGTGGCCGGCACAGCTAGCCAATATACCACGTTAATCTTGGCACGTATTTTTGAAGGCCTGGGTTCCGCTCTCTACGTAACTTCAGCAACGACCTGGCTGGCACAGATATCTAGCGGCAAGTCCCGGGGCCGATACATGTCGCTTTATTCGGGGCTCATATTCGCGGGCACTTCCTTTGGCCCTGTTATCGGTGGCTACAGCGCCGTTCGCTTCGGCCTTAATGCCCCCTTTTTTCTATACGCCGCGTTAGCTTTACTCGGTCTAATGGCTACGATACCGTTAAAGGAGACAAGGGGTTCTCCAGATGAAAGACACCCCGAAGTGCAACTGAAAGACGTGCCCAGCATCTTATTGAACGGCCCATTCCTTCTGGTAAACTGCTCGGTTTTTGCGCTTTTCTTCCTCAGAGCCGGTGTGCGCTCGACACTCGTTCCGCTCTTTGCCTATCTGAATCTGGGCTTGTCCGAGGACAAAATCGGAATCGCGCTGATGGTGGCGGCTGTTGTTACTTCTCTGTGCACCTTCCCCTCTGGTTGGCTCTCAGATAAAATCGGAAGAAAAAAACCTATCATGGGTTGCCTCTTCTTGAGTGCTGTTGTTGTGTTGCTGGTCCCACTGCAGACAAGTTTAGCCGGCCTCTTCGGCATCATGGCTTTCTATGGCTTGGCTACCGGTCTTCAGGGTGCCATTGCAGCCTGGCCTGCCGATGTTGCCCCTAAAGACAAACTGGGCACATCAATGGGGGTCTTTCGGGTTATCGGTGATATCGGAATGGTGCTCGGTCCGATAACTGTAACTTATGTGGCTGACTATACAGGGCATTCAACGGTGACATTTGCGCCATTTTTGATACCAGCGCTTCTCAGCTTTGTAGTTGGTGTGCTGATGATATGGGCTCGGGACCCGGCTGCCAGAAGCCATGCGGGAGAGTTCATGGCTCAGTAAGATATTTTAGACTGACTAAAGTATACAATATCTGCCTGCTGTTGAGCGGGGCACTCCCCTTCCTGGTGAGCCTCATCGATAACCGCTTGAAAGGCCAGCGTCTTGACGCTGGCAGGGGCGTTTAGTAAAATGGCAGTTGCGGGCGGTTAGTTCGGTGGTTAGAGCATTACGTTGACATCGCAGAGGTCACTGGCTCCAGCCCATTATCGCCCACCATGCAGTCAGGGCTTTCTTTACCGCGGATGATGACCAAGGCAGTAAATGACCTTGGCTGGTGTGACTAAGATAATAATCTAAATAGAGGAGAGAGTTCATGGCTACAGAGGAAAGAACCAAGGAGATTCTAAAGGAACTACGCAAAGCGGTGTTCGAGTTTGAAGAGGACGATGCGGTGAAGTGGTCAAGGATTGCCCTGGATGAGGGCGTAGACCCATTCGTGGCGACTATGGATGGCCTGGCGGCCGGCATGATAGATGCCGGTGAATCCTACAACAATAAGGAGTACTTCGTCCCGGAGCTGCTGATGTGTGCCGATGCTCTCTATGCCGGATTTGACATCCTGAAACCAGCTGTCGAAGCCTCAGGAAGACAAGCTGCGGTAAAAGGCTCCATCGTTTTAGGCGTGGTCGAGGGTGATGTCCATGACATCGGTAAGAATCTGGTCAAGATGATGTTTGAGGTCGCCGGCTGGAACGTCTATGACCTGGGCAAGGACGTACCGCTGGACAAGTTTGTCGAGGAGCAGATAAGGACCAACGCTGAGGTCGTCGGCCTGTCAGCCCTGATGACGACCAGCATGCTGGCCATGCCGGAGGTCATCAAGAGGCTGAGGGCCAAAAACCCCAATGTGCGTATCATGATAGGCGGTGCCCCGATCAACCCGGAGGTCGCCGAAAAGTACGGCGCCGACGGCTACGCCAAGAGCGCCAGCACCGCCGTTGACGAGGCCCTTCAGCTCCTCAAGATGCTTAAAAAGGAAGAGTTGGGCAAATAGACTTCTCTCCATTAATGAGCCGAGTGTGACGGTGAGTGACTAAGCTAACGGTTGACGCTGGTATCTGCGGGTTTGTGACCACAGTAGAAGTTGAAAGAATCAACAAGCAGAAGGTTAAGGTTGTAATTAACAGCGAATGTGAGAGCGTCGCCAAGTTGGGTGAATCACTGACTGAGATAGATAGGTGGGCTGTATTTAAGCAGGCCCAAGACTGTGAGGTTTCCCAAGTGGCCTCTAACTGTCATCTTCACATTACCTGTCCCGTTCCCATCGCTGTGCTCAAAGCCATTGAGGTAGAGACTGGACTGGCGCTGCCCCGTGACGTCGTTATCCGTTTCAAGCCCACCGAGCGATAGGCAAAGACCCATGTATCAAGAAAAAGAACTAGCGGTATGGAGCAAAGCATGACATTAAACGGTAACCAGAAGCATACGGTTATCTTCCAGCCCTCGGGCAGCCGGGGCAACATTGATGCTGGCAAGACCATAATGGAGGCTTCTAGGGAGCTCGGTGTGGATATAGAGGGCATCTGCGGTGAAAAGGCCACCTGCGGCAAGTGTAAGGTCAGGATTGAGGAGGGCTACTTTGAAAAATACGGCGTTGAATCAAAGATAGAAGCCGTCTCCCCGATAGGCGAGGGAGACAGGAAATTCCTGAACTCACAGCAGCTGCACAACCACTACCGGCTGGCCTGCCAGACTCACATCCACGGCGATGTCGTCATCTTTGTCCCCGAAGAGAGCCGGACAGGGAAACAGGTGGTACGCAAGGAGGCCACCGCCCGAGATATCAAGCTCAAGCCGGCAGTGAAGAAATACCCGGTAGAGCTGACCCCGGCCACCCTGCAGGACACCCTGGGCGACTTCGAGCGTCTGCAGGCAGAACTTAAGAAACAGTTCAAATTGCGTGCGTTGACCATTGACTATCCGGCGCTGCTCAGTCTGCAGAGCGTGGTGCGCCAGGGGGAGTGGCGGGTAACCGTTTCTGTCTGGATGGGCAAGGAGATTATCAAGGTAGAGCCGGGAACTATAGAAAAAGGCTATGGTCTGGCGGTTGACATCGGCACCACCACGGTGGCCGGCTACCTCTGCGACCTGACCACTGGTGAGGTGGTGGCCACTGATTCTATGATGAACCCGCAGGTCGCCTACGGTGAAGACGTGATGTCCCGCATCAGCTACTCTATAACCCGCCAGGCCGGCCTGGAACAGATGAACCAGGCCATCATCAAGGGGCTGAATCAAATCGCCGGACGGGCGGCCGCCAAGGTGGGCATCAAACGCTCCGATATTGTTGACATGGCCGTTGTCGGCAACACCTGCATGCACCACATTTTCCTCAATATCGACCCTCAGTACATCGGCAGGTCACCCTTCCCTCCCAGCGTGCACCACTCCCTGAACATCAAGGCCCGCGACCTAGGGCTTAAGATAGCACCGGGCGCTTACGCCCATGTTTTGCCTATCGAGGCCGGCTTTGTCGGCGCCGATAACGTCGGTGTGCTCATTGCCGAAGAGCCCTACAACCAGGACAGTCTGGAGCTTATCATTGACATCGGCACCAACGGTGAGCTGATACTGGGCAACCGCCAGAGGCTCATCTCCGCCTCCTGCGCCACCGGCCCCGCCTTCGAGGGGGCCGAGATAAAGCACGGGATGCGCGCCGCTCCGGGGGCCATCGAAAAGATAGTCATCGATAGAGAGACCAAGGAGGCGCGCTTCAAGGTTATCGGCAAGGAGGGCTGGAATACCGAACTCCAGGAGGTGGGGGCCAAGGGTATCTGTGGCTCGGGTATAATCGATATCGCCCCTCAGCTGTTTCTGGCCGGAATCATCGACAGGACGGGGCGCTTCGTCAAGGACTTGAATAGCCCCCGTCGCCGGGAGAGCAACGGCGAGCCGGAATTCGTCATCGCCTGGGCCAGCGAGACATCCATCGGCCAGGATATCGTCATCTGCCAGGAGGATATCAGGAATATCCAGCTGGCCAAGGGGGCGATGTACGCCGGGATCAAAATCATGATGCGCACCCTGGGCGTAGATAAGCTGGATAAGGTCATCCTGGCCGGTGCCTTCGGTAGCTATATCGACAAGGAATCGGCCGCCCTGCTCGGCCTTTTCCCTGATTGTGAGCCGGAAAAGGTGTATGCCGTGGGCAATGCCGCCGGTGACGGCGCCCGTATCGCTCTCTTGAATGTGGACAAGAGAAAAGAGGCCGACAAAATAGCCAGGCAGGTGGAATACATCGAACTAACCCTGGCCCCGGATTTTGACAAGGTCTTCGCCCAGGCCATGTGGCTACCCCATATGAAGGATAAGTTCCCCAACCTGGAGCATCTTCTACCCCAAAAAGAGTAAGGTAGTCTGTAGAGAGGGGACTGAATACAGATGTTTAGGTACAGCTTGGAACAAAAGGTCTGCGATATAGGCGGCATTAAGGTGGGCGGTCAGCCCGGGGAGAACCCCCCGCTTTTAATCGGCAGCATGTTTCAAAAGGGTGACATCCTCCTGGAGAGCCGGAAGGAGGGCAGGTTTGATAAGAAAGCCGCCACAGAGCGCATCCGCGAGATGGAGCGTCTGGCTGAGGAGACTGGTGTACCGGGCATGGTAGCCATGGTGGCTAATACCGCCGACGAAATGAAAACCTACATCGATTTCTTCACCAGCGTCAGTGAAATGCCCTTCGCCATTGACATCTGGGTGCAGAAGACCAGGCTGGCGGTGGCCCGTTATATCGCCGAGCAGGGCCTCCAGGACAGGGTGCTCTATAACAGCATAACTCCCTGGGATGAAAATATCGAGGCCCAGGTAGCCGAAATCAGGGAACTGGGTATAAAGCACGTGGTGGTCCAGGCCTTTGATATGGAGGACAAAAGGCCGACGGGCAGAGTCAAGTCTCTTAAAAGACTGCTGCCCATTATCGAAAAGGGGAACTTCGACAGCATCCTGGTTGACACAGCGGTAATGAACCTGCCGGCTACCGCCTTCTCTCTGGTGGCTAACTACCTTATCAAGCAGGAGTTCGGCCTGCCGGCAGGATGTGCCTCGTCTAACGGCACCTACATGTGGCGGAAACCAGCCAGTGAACATGATAGGTATAAGTTCACCCCTATAGATACTGCTGTGCAGGCTATCTCGGCGCTGATGAGCGACTTTATCTTCTACGGGCCGATGACCGGCACCAGCCGAATCTTCCCGGCGGTGGCCGCCGCCAGCAGTATGACGGCCGCCCTCGCTTATAATGAAAGTGGCCTTCTGCCCGGCGGCAACCACCCCCTGAAACTGCTATTCCCCGATGTCGTCGAGCAATTCCAGAAGGAGAATGGAAAGGAGTAACCATGGCAACCACCCTCAGCTCTAGAGAGCGTGTGCTCAGATTGTTCAAAAGAGAAAAGACAGATTATATCCCGGTCTTCAGCGGCATGGGCAACATAACGGTACACGGCCTGGAGAAGTACGGCTATAAATTCGCCGAAATCCACACCGACGCCCGCAAGATGGCCAATATGGCCGCTTCCACCTTCCAGCTCTTCGGCTTCGAGTGCGCGGTGGCCCCCTTTGATATGGGTATCGAGGCCGAAGCCCTGGGCTGTGAGATTAACTACTACCCCCACCGTGCCGAGGGTATCCTCTATCCCACGGTAAAGGAACCTTTAGCAGAGAAGCTGGTAGACCTTGATTTACGCCTGCCCTCGGATCTGGCCAGTGCCGGCAGGATTCCCCTGGTAACCGAGGCGCTCCGTCTGCTGAAAGAGAAGGTAGGCGACCAGGTGGCCATCGGCTCTTATGTTCTGGGACCCTATCTCATCGCCGCCCAGGTCGTTGATATCGGCAACCTGGCCAAGTCTTGTTTCAAAAGGCCGGATTTGGTTTCGCAAACGCTGGAGAAGACGACTGACTTGATCATCTCGCTGGCCAGGATTTACCGGGAAGCCGGCGCCGATTATATCTCCATCCGTGAGATGGGCGCCGGGCCGGATATATTGAGCCCGAACATATTCAAGAGCCTGATACGTCCCCACCTGGAGCGGGTCTTCGCCAGCATAGAGTCACCCAAAATTCTGCATATGTGTGGCGACACCAACTCCATCGTTGACCAGATGGGTGCCTGCGGGGCCGAAATCATAAGCGTGGAAGAAAGGAACAATGTGGCCGAAAGCCGGAAGAAGCTGGGGCCGGATGCCCTCATCTTCGGCAATATAGCCGGCTACGATGTGCTCGCCGTCGGCAAACCCGCCGACGTTGACCGGGCGGTGAAAGAGGCTATCGCCAACGGCGTCAACGCTGTATGGCCGGGGTGCGATATCTGGCCGGAGGCACCCAAAGAGAATATAGAGGCACTAATGGCGGCGGGCCGGAAATACGGCAAACTTTAGCCCAGTTAGCGCCACTAATATATCTATCTATATGCTATATGCGCTCTATACTGCTTCAGTACCGAAATAATACCTCGCCGCCTCAAGGATGCGTAACACCGGACCTCCAACCACAATCTGGCCTATCTTGGCATCCCTCAATAGCTTTTCCATCTTGCCTTCTTTAGCGTATCCGTAAGAACCCATAAGCTCAACACATCGATTTAGAACCTTAGACCCGCATTCCCCGACCATATTATCCATGACACTGGCTGATACGAGTTGCTTATGGTCCCAGGGCGGGCCGTACACTTCGGGATGGTCGAGGCGTTCCAGGGTGTTCCAGAACATCATCTCGGCGGCCAAAATATCAGAGGCTACCTGCCCAAGCTCATGGGCGATGGCACCGTGGTTCTTCATGGGTAAACCGCCTATTTCACGGCCATCCACGTAGGCCTTAAAGACCTCATAGGCCCTTCTCATTATGCCAATAGAGAAAGCACTGGCAAAAGCGCGTCCTATGGTGCATTTGGCCATCAAGGAATTTACCTCGTCCTGACCCCCGTGGAGGAGGTACTCCTTGGGCACCCTGACGTTTTCGAACCAGATTTCTCCATTGGTATCAATCGCTGTGCCCATTTTTCGGTAAGGCTTGCCGGTCGAAACTCCGGGAGTATCACCGGGTACATATATCTGGGCAATATTATCCGGGAATTTTTTGCCTTCTATGGCACAGACTACAACAAATGCTTTTGCCTCTCTGTAGCCGGATGGCCACAGCTTTTCCCCATTTATGACCCACTCCTTCCCTTCCAGCCGGGCCCTGGTCTTGGTCTGTAACCCCTTAAGCCTCATATCTTCCACCGCCCCTCCACTATGGGGCTCAGTAATAGCGCTGCATACGACATAAGGCTCTTTCCCTAAAAGACCAGCCGCAATCTTTTTCATGACGGCGTCGTTAGGCGTGGGAATCATGGTGGAGGCCACCGCCCAGGAAGATATAAAGCCTGTTTCGGCCAGGCCATGGTCACCCCTGGCTACCTCAATGACGAGGGCACCTGTCTCTACCATCGACCGGTCATCGTATCCGCCGTATGGCACTGGCACGCTTGCCTGTTGCACACCTAAATCAATCCACAGTTCCTTAAAAATATCATGAGCGATTGTTTTCTCTTTTCTTTCCGTCCAATCCCACAGGTCATCAAACTCGTCTTCATGGGGCAATACTTTCTCGTTGACAAACTTCCTCAAGGTCTCAGCATACATCTTCATCTCGTCCCTGATAAGATGGTCTGGCCTCAAGAACATATCCCTTGCCGTTATCTTTTCAGTCATTTTTATGCCTCCTCTCTTTATTTTATTATGCTAGCTGTTCCCGTGAAACGATACGCTTTATTATTTACTATCGTTTGTCGGATATTCTAACTCGCGATTGCTCCTTTCTCTATCTTCACTCAGTATTCAGATGCCGGAACTCCCCGTTGGGATAGCCTATTCGCCCAGGTAGACCCTATTGACGATGCCGCTGGACTTAATTTTATTGATGTCACCCTCGAGGACGACTCTCCCGACCTGCAGCGCGTAACCCATACTGGCCACATCAAGAGCTAGGTGAACATTCTGTTCTACCAGCAGGACGCTAACTCCCGCTTGATTTATATTCTTAATGACCTCACCCAGCTCTTCAATCACTATCGGTGCTAACCCCAGAGAAGGTTCGTCCATCAAGAGCAGCTTTGGTTTGGCCATTAGGCCGCGCCCGATGGCCAGCATCTGCTGTTCCCCTCCGCTTAAAGTCCCCGCCTTCTGACTGCATCGGCTCTTTAATATAGGGAAGAGCTTATAGACCTCCTCCAGGTCCTTGTTTATACCCTCTTTATCCTGGCGCAAACTGGCGCCAAGCTGGAGATTGACCAAAACGGTGAGGTAGGGGAAAAGCCAGCGGCCTTCGGGGATGTGGACGATGCCCAGTTTCACAATATCGGGGGTACTCATACCGTCTATTCGTCGATTCTGAAACCATATCTCACCCGAGGTCAAGGGCACCAGGCCCGAGAGGGCATTAAGTATGGTACTTTTACCGGCCCCGTTAGCCCCGATAATGCTGACCACCGACCCCTCGGCCACTGCCA
>CAYNGD010000024.1:0-24189 GCA_964396965.1 uncultured Dehalococcoidales bacterium | reverse complement strand
TTAAAAGAGCAGACCGAGCAGCACGACGGCGGCGGCCACTGGATCGGGCGGGGCGGGACCTCTCCCTTCGGCCACTCCGGCTACCACCCGGCTGGTATCAGAATCGGGGGGAGGCCGGGGGGCCGGCATGCCGTCCAGATTGCCCAGGAGCGTAGGTTCAAGAACTACCGCAGCGATTTGACCCTGGACGTGCGCCAGATAGGCATGGCCTTAAAGAAGCTGAGGCAGCTGCGCCGCACCGGCCTTGAGGACGAGCTAGACTTAGAGGGGACCATCAAGGCTACCGCCAAGAACGCTGGCGACCTCGACTTCATCTGGCAGAGGAGCCGCAAGAACACGGTAAAGCTGCTTTTACTGATGGACGTGGGCGGCTCGATGGAGCCCTACGCCCACCTCTGCAGCCGGCTCTTCTCGGCGGCCCACTCCAGCACCCACTTCCGGGACTTCCAGTACTACTACTTCCACAACTGCATCTACGACAACCTCTACCGGGACATCGAGCGGGAGGACGCGGTGAGCACCGTCCACCTGCTACACACCCTGGAGCCGGCCTACAAGCTCCTGATTGTCGGCGATGCCCGGATGGGGCCCTGGGAGCTTACCGAGAGGTATGGGGCAATTAACTATTACGAGCGCAACGAGATACCGGGGATACTCTGGCTGAAGCGAATCGCCGACCACTTCGACCACAGCGTCTGGCTCAACCCCGACGACCAGCGCTTCTGGATTCACGCCACGGTGCAGATGATTGGCAAGCTCTTCCCGATGTACCCGCTGACGCTGGCGGGGCTGGAAGAGGCGGTGGGCAAGCTGATAGTCAAGAAGTAAGGCGTTTCACTCCTCAACCAGTTTCTGACCGGCCAGAAAAGCCTGCTTGAGGGCTTCGGGGTGCTGCTTGATGGCCCCCTTGGCGTCAACCGTCTTGAAGAGCAAGTCGCCGGCATACTCTATGTCAAGGACCTTAAAGAGGGCCCTGACCGTGGCCAGCGACGGCTCAAAGAGACTGGCCAGCTTCATGCCGCCCACGGCGATAAAAAGACCCTTACGAGGCCTTCTATCGCCAAGGGGGGGCTGCTTCAGGATGTATTTCCGGGCCCAGAGCGCCTGACAGCGGTCAATCATTATTTTGGCCTGGGCGCTCACCCCCATGAAGTGCACCGGCGAGGCCAGCACGATTCTATCCGCCTTCTCCAGTTCCTGATAGACCGTCTGCATATCGTCATTAAAGCGGCAGACGCCGGCCTTGAAGCAGGAATCGCAGTGCTGGCAGGGGGTCATCTTGAGGTTGTTGAGGATAATGGTCTTGACCTCGGCGCCTTTACTGGCAGCTCCCTTCATCACTTCGGCCAGCAAAAGGTCGGTGTTGCCGCGGCGGCGAGGGCTGCCGGCGATGCCCAGCACCCTCAATTAAAGCCCCCCTCGATATAGCTCAGAAGCTCGGCCTCTCTGGCCATCATCCGGCGCGCTGAGTCCGGTTCATCGTGGTCATAGCCCAGCAGGTGGAGCAGGCCGTGAATGAGCAGGATGGCCAGCTCTCTTTGCAGGGGGTGGCCGTGCTCGGCGGCCTGAAGCACCGCCTGGGGGTAGGCGATAATCACCTCGCCCAGGTGGAGCAGGCCGTCGGGGGGCTGGACAAAGGGGAGCTCGCCTTCTTCCTCCCAGGCGGAGAAGGCCAGGACATCGGTGGGCTTGTCCTCGCCCAGGTAGTCCCGGCTCAGCTCTTGAACCCGCTCCCCGGTGGCGATAACCAGCCCCACCTCCACCACCGCCCCCGCCCCCTGCGCCTCTAGCACCTGCCTAATAATGTTTTCCAGCCAGTTATGGGTGGGGCAGCCGACAAAGCCCTGGTCAATTAAGATATTTATTTCCATCTATACTTCTATGATAACACACCCTGGAACAGCCGATAAAGGGTTTTATTTCTATCACCCTCACCCCCTTTATCCCCCTCTCCCTGGCAGGGAGACTTCTCAATGGTGGTATTATATAGTAGAATTATATAGCCACGGAGGGGTCGCATAGTGGTCTAGTGCGGGCGCCTGCTAAGCGCTTACCCTGGGATTACCGGGGTCGAGGGTTCGAATCCCTCCCCCTCCGCCACCGGGTTAGGCCGCCCCTTAAACTAAGGGGCATTTTTTGTTATCCTTAAATAGAGAGATGACTAGATACCATATCTGGACTATCGGCTGCCAGATGAACAGGGCCGAATCGGAAAGGCTGGCCAGCTATTTCGAAACGCTAGGCTACCAGGCTGCGGCCAGCCCCGCTGAGGCCGACCTCATCGTGCTCAACAGCTGCGTGGTGCGCCAGCACGCCGAGAGCCGGGTGGTCAACAGGCTTTATACCCTCAAAGCCTTGAAGCAGGCCAACCCGGAGCTGACCCTGGCCGTCACCGGCTGCTTGGTCAACGCCGACACCGCCAAACTCAAAAAGCGCTTTCCCCAGGTTGACCACTTCTTCAAGCCGGGGGAACGCCCGCCCTGGCTGGAAGGGGAGAGGTGGGAACGGGTATTGCCCCGGAAACCCGACATCTGCAGCTACGTCCCCATCATCCAGGGGTGCGATAACTTCTGTACCTACTGCATCGTGCCCTACCGCCGGGGGAGGGAGAAGAGCCGCCCGATAGCGGAAATCGTTAGCGAGGTGAGGGAGCTGGTGGGGCGGGGCACCAGAGAGGTCACCCTGCTGGGGCAGAACGTGGACTCCTACGGCCACGATCTGCCCGGTAAGCCCGATTTAGCCGATTTGCTCTATGAGCTAAACCCGATTGAGGGGCTGCTAAGAATCCGCTTTCTGACCAACCACCCCAAGGACATGAGCCCCCGCCTCATCGAGGCTATGGCCAAGCTTGACAAGGTCTGTCAGCAGCTCAACCTGCCGGTGCAGGCGGGCAGCAACCAAATCCTTAAGGCGATGAGGCGGGGCTACACCGTAGAGCGCTACCGCCGGCTCATCGCCGGGATAAGGGACAGGCTACCGGAGATAGCCCTGACCACCGATGTTATCGTCGGCTTTCCTTCGGAAACAGAAGAACAGTTCCAGCAGACGGTGGATTTATTATCCGAGCTCAGGTTCGATGCCGTCCACGTCGCCGCCTACTCACCCAGGCCGGAGACTTTTGCCGCCGAGAATTTAGCTGATGACGTGCCGCCGGATGAGAAAAAGCGGCGCCTGAACCGCATCGAGAGGCTCCAGGAGGCTATCGCCAGCGAGATAAACGCCCGGTTGCTGGATAAAATTGTTGAGGTGCTGGCGGAGGGGGAGGTGAGGGGAAAGTGGCAAAGTCGGAGCAGAAGTGGTAAACTGGTATTCTTCAGCGATAACAGTGACCGCCGGGGGCAGCTGGTCAAGGTAAGGATAGAGAAGACCAGCCCCTGGTCACTGCAGGGCCGAGTTGAAAGTTAACCTTAAATAGGAGGCGAAATGAAAAAGACGAGACTACCGACGCTGGCCTTAATCTCGGTATTGCTTATCACCACCCTGGTCTTTGTGGCTGGCTGCATTCCAACAACATCAACACAGACGCCTGCCCAAGGACAAAGCAGCGGCGGCTTTGACTGGACGATAATCATCTTCCTGGTGCTCATCTTCGCCGTCTTCTACTTCCTGCTCATCCGCCCCCAGCGCAAGCGGCAGAGGGAACAGAAGGAACTGATGCAGGAGTTGAAGCGGGGGGACAGGGTAATCACCGCCGGCGGCATCTACGGGGTGGTGGAGAGCGTCAGCGAGGACAGCATTATCATTAAGGTCGAATCGGGGGCCACCATGAGGGTGTCCAAGAGCAGCGTCGCCCTCAAGCGGGACCGGACGTAGCTTAGACCTTCTCTTTACTATCCAGCATTATAGTCACCGGCCCGTCGTTGTGAATCTCAAGCTGCATATGCTGCTGGAAGCGCCCGGTAGCAACTTTAAGCCCGCTGGCCCTGACCTGGTCAACCAGCTTCTGGAACAAGGCCTCGGCCTGGGGCGGCGGGGCGGCCCCGGTAAAGCTGGGGCGGCGCCCCTTACGGGTATCGGCCAGCAGGGTGAACTGGCTCACCAGCAGAACTTCGGCCCCGACGTCCAAAGCAGATAGGTTGAACTTCTCCCCTTTATCGGCGAAGATGCGCAGGTTGATTATCTTCTGGGCCAGATACTGGATGTCTTTATCGCTATCGCCGCCGGCCACGCCGACCAGGACCACCAGCCCCCGGCCGATGCTGCCCACCACCTCTCCCCCCACGCTGACCGAGGCGCGGCTGACCCTCTGCAAGAGCACTTTCACTGCTTCTTCTCTTTGGCCTTCTTTTCGGCCGGTTTCTCCTTAGTTTTGCCCAGCTCGGGTGGCTTTTTGCGGCTATCGGTAATATAGAAGCCGCTGCCCTTGAAAATGACCGGGGCAGAATGGATGACGCGGTGCGGTTTTCCCCCGCATTTGGGGCACTTGGCTATCGGCTTATCGTGGAAGCCCTGCTTCTTCTCAAAGCGATAGTGACAGGCGTCACACTCATACTCGTAGGTAGGCATCAATCAACCTCTTAAATTACTCCTTGAATATTTTAGCCTAACCGCCCGCCCTAAGGCAAAAACTCGGCGACGGGGAATAGCTTCTCGGCGGCGGTCATGGCCTCGCCGACAATAAAGAGCGAGCCGGCCACACAGACCAGGTCTTCCTCCCCGGCCAGTGACAGCGCCCGCGATAGCGCCGAGGGGACGTCTCCGACCAGCTGCGCCTTTACCCCCCGGCGGGCGAACTCAGCGGCCAGCGCCGCCGGCGCCAGCGCCCGGGGGTGCTGGGAGCGGGTGACGATAACCTGGTCAAAGAGGGGGGCCAGCTCGGCGACCAGGCCGGCGATGTCCTTGTCGTGAGAGGTGCCCATCACCAAGATGGCCCGCTTATAGTCAAGGTAGTGCCGGATAGACTGGGTCAGGCTGCGGGCGGCGCCGATATTATGGCCGCCGTCAACCACCAGCAGGGGGCGGCGGCTGAGAATCTGGAACCGCCCCGGCCAGCTAACCCGCTCCAAGCCTTTGGCCACCTTCTCTTTAGCTATCTCAAAGCCATTATCGGCGATAACCTCTAGGGCGGCTACTGCGGTGGCAGCGTTTACCTGCTGGTGCTCGCCGAGGAGAGGAATAAAAAGCTCATAACTATCTCTCCTCCCCTGCACCCGCAGCCGCTGGCCGTCCAGGCCAGAGCTCAGGCCCTGCCAGGTGACATCTTTACCAACGGTGAGCAGTCTGGCCCGGCGCTGCCGGCAGCTCTCCCTGATTACCCTGGCCGCTTCGGGGGGCTGGGGGGCAATCACCACCGTGCCGTCAGGCTTGATAATGCCACACTTCTCGGCGGCAATCTCCTTAAGGGTGCTGCCCAGCACATCGGTGTGGTCAAAGCTGATGGGGGTGATAATGCTGACCAGGGGGGTGATGACGCTGGTGGCATCGAACTTACCGCCCAGCCCCACCTCCAGAACCTGAAACCTGACCCCCCTCTGCCCGAAATAGGCGAAGGCCAGCGCCGTCAGGAACTCGAAGGTGGTCAGTTTGCCATATTTAGCCCTCCGGTTGACCGCTTCCAGCTGGGGCTTTAGCTCGGTCACCAGCCGGGCCAGCTCTACTTCGGAGATAAGCTCGCTGTCAACCCGGACTCTCTCCCGCCAGGTATGGAAGTGGGGGGAGGTGTAAAGCCCGGTGCGGTAGCCATTGGCGGTGAGGCTTGAAGCCATCATTACTGCCACGCTGCCCTTGCCGTTGGTGCCGGTGATATGGATGGAGGCGGCCTTCTGGTGGGGGTTGCCCAAAAGAGACAGCAGCTCATCGACACGGCGCAGGTCGTAAAAGGCGGGGTCGTGGGGCATGCCCACCTTCTCGTAGTCGGTGTAGCTGTTGATATAGTCTATGGCCTGCTGATAGTCCACAATTGGCTAATTATAGCACCGCCCCAGCCAGGCCACAACGCAACCGTCCACTTGACGCCAACATTTGGCGACTGGTATCATCAAATCAGGGGGTGAGAGGTGAACTTCGACGAAAAGCTGAACTATACCACCGATAAAAACAACAGCCTGCTCTGCGTCGGGCTTGACCCTGACCTGGAGCAGATGCCGCCCAAAGTGGATGTTTTTAAATTCAACAAGGCTATCATCGACGCTACCGAGGAGCTGGTCTGCGCCTACAAGCTCAACTTCGCCTTCTACGAAGCCCTCGACGACGGCATCGATATCCTCAAGCGCACCATCAAGGCCATCCCGGAGCACATCCCGGTAATTGGCGACGGCAAACGGGGCGATATCGGCAACACCGCCCGGGCCTACGCCCACGCCGTCTTTGTCACCCTGGGCTGTGACGCCGCCACCGTCAACCCCTACCTCGGCTTCGACTCGATAGAGCCCTTTATCGGCTACTGGGACAAGGGGGTCTTTATTCTCTGCCGCACCTCCAACCCCGGCGCCGTCGATTTCCAGAACCTGCGCTTCGAGACCGAAAAGGCCCAGCTCGCCCTCTTCGAGATAGTGGCCATCCGGGCCGCCCTCTGGAACAAGCAGGGCAACATCGGGCTGGTGGTGGGGGCCACCTACCCCGAGGAGCTGAAGCTGATAAGGCAGCGCCACCCCAATATGCTGCTGCTGATACCGGGCATCGGCGCCCAGGGGGGCGACCTGGCTTCATCCGTCCGCTACGGCGTCAACGCCACCGGCCGCAAGGCTATCCTGACCTCGTCACGGCAGATAATCTACGCCTCCCAGGACAAGGACTACGCCGAGGCGGCGCGGCGGGTGGCCGCCGACCTGCGGGAGAGAATCAACTACTACCGCTCCACCCTCACCCTGGCCCCCTGAGGTAGCCGCCGTGGAGATAAGGCCGGGTGATATCGTCCGTCTCAAGAAGGAACACCCCTGCGGGGGTGACCGCTGGCAGGTGGAGCGGGTCGGCGCCGACATTGGCCTAAGGTGCCTCAACTGCCAGCACCACATCCTGCTGAAACGGCCCGTCTTCGAGCGGCGGGGCAAAGAGTTTATCGCCCGGGCCTGCCCCTTGAAGACAATCAAAGTAGATAGGATGTAAACGCAATGGCGCGCCGCATAATGCATATAATCATAAAAAGCTCATACCATTGGCACAGTTGTTTGTAGGCAAGCCCCACCTCATGAGGCTGCTAGAAAGGAGGCGATAAATAAGTTGAGGTTTACTAAAATTAAGTGTGAGTCACACCTGCGAGGTGTTGACAAAATAAATACATGTTATATAATTTTATTATATATTCAATTAATATAACACATAAATAGGTTTAGCAGTTCGCAAATCCCTGCTCTAAAAAACTAGGGCAGGGGTTTTTGTTTATGGAGCAGGAGGAAAAAATGAAGTGTCCGTATCCGGGTTGCGATGGTAACATTGAAGGTTTCGCTATTGATAATCTATGTTTGAATGGTAGTTTTGTAGAAAGTGGACATTACGTACCTTATACCGAAATATGTAGAGGGACTATTATTCTACTCTGCTCTAAAGATAATAGTACTCACTATAAGAAAAATCTTACGGGTAGAATACGAATTCCTGATTGTATGAAGTTGAGAATTGGGCAAGGTGATCACATTAGCCTACTAAAAGGTAAACCACGAAAGGAAAGACTCCAGAGAGCCCCTAAAGACCTTATTAAGAAAATTCTTAATAACATAATATAGGAGAAAGAAGATGGAGGATGCAACAGCAAACACAATAAAGTTACTAGCCGATACTCATGCTTTCGGTATCCGGAAATTAACCAAACTCGGTGATTCGTACGGCATACTCATTCCCAAAATGTGGATAGACTTCAACTGTGTTGAAATAGATGGCAGTTACTACTTTAAATTACAGGTTGAGGGGAATAGCCTAATCTTTAGCCCTATAGGTCCTGATAATATAGAGGGTATCAAGATAAGGGAGAAAAGATGATTGCCCTAGATGACATTGAAGACATCGTTCAGATAACAGTTTATAGTGGGGCTCTCAAGGACGAAAATCCCCTATCTGTATCTCTGATAGGAGGTTACGGAACTGGTAAGTCTTCAGTGATTAAGAAGACGTACAAGAAACCGCCTGACCCAAAAGCGGTCAAAGTGGGTAGGGGTAAGACCCAGAAGATAATCTATATCAGACAAGTAAGTGGTTCCGTTCTTTATACTACTAACTCAACTCCCTACATCATATATACCAGATTTGCCGATGTTCTAAAGAGTGGTCAGGTCAAACATATCGCCATGCCTGACTTCCTCAATGTCCTAAATCAGCCGAAGTATGTTTTGGCTTCACACCTTACCTTCTACAACTCCCTCATCGAGGAAGGGATATTGAGTATCGAGAGCCGGGATGGTCAATTCGTAGCGGAAATGCCGGTCAGAATAGGCTTAATTACCGCTATAGCAAAACGTGACTTTATAACCAAACACGATATCTGGTCAGGTATAGGGTTTCTGACCAGAGTACTACCAGTCAGTTATCATTATTCAAATAATACTCAACAGAAGATACGAAATAGCGCAAAGGAAAAGCAATATCTTACTGAGAAAAATTTTGAAATAACACTACCACCAGAGACAGAAATTGAACTACCCCTTCACTTTGCTGATGCTATAGAGCAGGTAGCCTTAAAAACCAAAGACCCATACGATGAGACAGGAGTTAGGAGACAGAAGCAGCTTCAGGTCTTCTGTATGGCTAACGCCTTAAAGAATAAGAGAAAATCGGTTGACTTAGAGGACATTCAAAAACTCTACAAGTATGAGAGATACTTTAACTATGACTGTACGGCAGAACTGTGAGGAGGTAGACCGATGAGCATATCGATACCAATAAAGTGCCGTTTGTGTGGGGTAACATTCCGAGTCGAGACAACAGATGTACTAATACCGAGCAAGTTGCCGCGGATATGTTCGCAGTGCTTGACCCGTGAGTTGATTAACGGCAGGAAAAAGGAGAAGAAATGACGGAGTATTTGTGGTTAATAGTTCCGGTAGCAGCATTTATCTACACTATAGTTAGTGCAGTAAGGAGGGAAAATGGTAATACCAACGGTAGAAGAATGGTTAAGACGTCATCGAAGAAGCCAGTACGAGTTAGACGGTGATAGTTACGTAATATTCGAATATTGTGGACGGATTATGGACACAACCGGAAGTGTCACCGAGGACAACCCAGACTGTCTCGTGTTGGCTAATAAGGACTGGATGATACCAAAGTCAAAGATTCTTTACTTACAGGAAGTGTAAAATGAGAAATCCATTTCGGAAGAGACCACAATCTAGAGGAACTAACAGGTCACCAATTCAAAGACTAAAAGAGCAACAGGCACTATCCGATTTGAAACTTCACAAGTACTGGGCTGACTACCTTGACAGTCATCCAGCCTATGCTGCTGAAATAGCCAAACAGCGCTTTGGAGTAAAGTTCGAGGAAACTCCAGAATATCCTGCTGGAGCTGAAGGTTCCCCGGACATCATGGACAGAATTCAGGAATACAGAGAGATTCGTGACGCTTTTCAAGAGGAGTTCGGTGGCAAATCAGGAGGCTTTACCGGCTTAATCAAGGACTTCCTGCATAGCGACAAAGAAGGTGAGTTAGCAAGGGCTTTTGCTGGTCTCATTGGTGCTATGACTCAGGGAATACAGAAATCTCAGCTACCTCCAGCAGAAACAGTGAGGAGGATAGAAACAACCAGAACTGAAGAATCTACTGAAGAAGAAAAGCAACAACTTAGTATTTCTCAGTACCTACAGAGAGTAATTGCTATGAAGCCTGAGGAAGCTGCCCTTGAGCTAACTTCAAACCTTGAAAACCCTGAGGACTTCAGGTCTATTCTCTTCGGATATGCAGTAAGTATGCCCTTCAACGAGTTAATGGATATGCTTGCTCAGTCTTGCCCTCCGTTCCTGACTCCAATTCTCAACAGAGTCGACAAAAAATGGCTTGCTGCACTCTACGACGAACTAAATCTGATTAAAAACAAGAAAGAACAGGTAGAACCACAGGTAGATGAGACTAAACCACAGGTAGAACCAGAAAAACCTTCTAAGTTAGGCAAAAAAGGGTAAATGACACTTAGAATACGTAATTCAGGTGAAATTAGGTGTGGAATGTACATATGTGTATATTAGGATTGGAAAATGGGTATTCTAATGACAAATAAGTATAATAACAAGGAGATAACGATGGAACTGGATAACGACCCCACCCCACCAACGGGCAACTCCACCATAGGAGATAAGAAATGAGCAAACTAACTAAACGAGATATGAAACTAGATGGGATAGACTACGAATGGATACGGCTGGGAAAAGAATCGGTATTTAGGGAGTTAGTAGGTAAGGAAGTAAGAATTACTTATGATGAGGGTACAGAAATTAGAGGTACCCTAGCTGGGTTTATTGATAAATTTCCGATAGTAATAGACCAGTGGGGTAAAGCTCACCATATCCTATTATCTTTCGTAGTGAGGGTGGAGGAAATATGAATTCCACCATAGGAAGGGGGACATTAAGCCTCACGTCAGGACTGCTCTCTAGGACGGAAAAACTTATGGGGGCACTGATTAAAAGAGACCGAGGAACTCAATGTCTACAGTCGGTGAGGGTGACGGCCTGCGCCGATGAGTCTCAAGAGCGGGCAAGGGCTATTGTCCCCCTTCGTGTGGTGGAGTCAATTTGTGACACCCTCTGACAATTTTTGGAGGTCGAAAATGTTCCAAAACGATTTGGAACTTCTTGGAGGTGTGTCATATTTTGACAGACCTGTCGATTAGGCGAGCAGTGGAGTCAATTGTAAAACATGTTTTACATTCTAGTGGTTAGTTTTGCCCGAAAGGGTGTGGGGTGTCGTTGTCGTTGGCAGGCCGAAGTCGGCCTGACCGATGAGGAGGTATTGAAGATATGCAGTGCCCAGAAGGTTCGTATCTCTTTGACGAATTGACGCAAGCGGCTGTAGCGTGGATGGAGCACGTTAAGGTCTGTCAGTTATGCTATGAAGATTTTTTGAAGAACAAGGACGAGGTTGCTCTCTCTATGCTGCTTAACGATAAGATATGGGAGAACGACGAGTAACGCGTGGCGGGCTCTGCCGGGGGAAAATACGCCCTGGGTATTCCAGTGCTCATAGTGTTTCCCCTCCCGTGTGGCTGGGCGTATCCGTAATCGGGCTAGTGGCATCCCGCCTCCACTTTAGTTTTGACTGGAGATATCCTTTTCCAGTGCCCGTTGCAGGACATAAACAGCAGAGGCTATGAACTCACGGTTGTCAGTATCCGGTGTCGCAATCAATATCAGGGATAAGACCCTGACAGTGACCCCCTCATTTGTCGTCTCACTGATTTCCAGGTCTCCTACGCCTATCATGGTAACCTCCTCTAGCACAGTAGTTCAGCGTGACACTTTGGGCAAGTCTGAAGCCCGTCTCCGTTTTTGCCGAAATAGCAGCCATCATAAGGGCACTTCACCAATGACATTAGTGCCTGTGTCCTGTTTCGTGCATGGGTTTTCTCAAGTATCGAACGGACGTGGGACTTAATCGTCCATATTGAATTACCTAGCTCGCTGGCAATCTCCTTATTAGTGAGTCCAGTGGCAATCAGGTGCATAATCAAGGCTTCCTTAGATGATAACGCTTTCATTTTTTTCTCCAGTGGGGACAGCCATCGGCATTTGTGTTCTTGGCAACGGCCATCGGATAAATGGTTACTCCGTTAGCAAAGGTAATAGGGTACTTGAGACATGGGTCTTGGAAATGTTTACATCCTCCGCATAACTTCATCGTTAAAATAGGCTGGCCGCCAGCCCGACCAGCCTTACCTCCTTTATGGTACGTAATTGAACGTTAACGTGATGGGATGATCACCTGGTGCCGCAGGAGAGAGTATCGTGAACGTAACATCGAAGGTTATCGGAGTACTAATCGGCAGAGTGGGAATCGTCGCCGTTGCACTCAACACATCGTTAGGTGCGAGCACCATAGTTGTCGAAGTCTCTGCCGGACCAGCAGCGTTGACCTGAAGCGTGATGGTATGGGTGAATGTATCCCCCGGCTGACCAGAAAAGGTGAACGGCGCCCCATTTCCGAGAGCAAAGGAGACTGTACTCTTTGAGGAAACAGGAGTAACGGTACCCGTAACCGGCCCATTCAACACGCTACCAAAGTATAGGGTAAAGGCCTCCGCGCCGGTAGTAGCCGTCGTTGGGACGTCCAGCGCCAGGTTTACGGTAGTATCAGCACCGCCCTGTGGTGCCAGAGGACGAGCAATAATCTCTTCCGTTGTAGGGTCTACCGTATCGGTGCCCCATACGAAGCTCGTCCAGCCAGCTAGTCCAGTCCCCTCACCATGTGCGCAGATAACTAACTCCTCCGGGGTCAAGCTGGAAATGGTGAAGGGTATCGGGGCGCTGGCCTCGCCTCTGGTCACGTTACCAAACGTCACGGAATCCGGGTACCCGTTAGCTGTCGGCCAGCTCACGGAAAAATCGCCGCTCACAACAACCGTTGCGCTGCCTGGTGCTTGGACAGTTTTGAGGTATGTCTGATAGCCGAAAACTCCGCCACCAACAATCACTGCCACCACCACCACCGCCACTAATGCTTTGAGAAAATGTTTCAAAAAATCGCCCCCTTTCAAAATTTTTTTGAAGGCGTGACTGGCCGCCTTCAAATCAATATGACCAGGATGCTCATCAGATTTGCAATCATGTTTTGTTTGAAAATACGTGCTGAGATGGGCTTGCACTTCTTCACACGTAAGCACATTTTGTTTTTTGGTCAGCACTCCCAAAAGCAGTGGATATTGACAAAGTAGAACGAATGTTCTATAATAAAATCATAAATGTGAATGTGAAATTGTGAGAGATGTCTGAAAAGATACCGCCTAAAATCTATAGGTGCCCTGAATGTGGTTACGATACTGAGTATCGTTACGTCTTACGGAATCATTTAGTTAATGTTCACAAATACGGAAAGAGAAGAGCTACAGAAGTGGCCGAACAGAGTGAATATTGGATAAGGTACCGATATGTTACGAGAGAAGAGTTTGAAGAATAGCCTGCCGGTGTGTACCGGTGGGGATATAGGTTGCTGCCAGCGTAGTACTCTGGTGGCATCACCTCCTTTCAAAGGGTGGAGGATTTGCCTGCCTCCACCCGGAAAATTCCAGCCGGTTTTCTCCCAGGATTACCGGCTGTTAGGTACTCTTTCGGTAGTTCCAAGCCTTACGAGGGGCGGGGCACGTCGTGAGGGGTAACTCGGCGAAGCGAATAGTTACTCCCGCCCCAAGCAAGGTATTTAGGAGGGAAAGATGAGCGATAAAATAGAATCGTGGTTTGTGCCCGTAAACAATTCGGTGGTATTGAGTGGCTTCAAGGACTCGACATATCAGGATTTCGTCAGCGTAGCACACAAGGCACTTCAACTTTACCCGTCTGCGGATTTTTTCCGAATTTTGGAATTGCGGGCTATGTTCACTAGAGCGGATTTTTCTAACGATAGCAACTTATCAACGATATACTCGAAACTGGGCATCGGCTACGTTCCGATAGGCAACATTGACCGCAGCAAAACTTTCCAGCAGATTCTCGATGGTATTGACGCGGACCATGCCGCAGCCCTAGACCCCGTCAAAAATGCCGAATGGTTAGCTTCGTTATCGTCTGCCCAAAAGGCATCAAGAGCTATTCAGGACGCAGTATTGAGCAAGTCTGACGAGCAGTACGTTGCAGAGGCAAAGTTGACTGAACAGCAGGCCGTTGACGAGCAGACAATCACAGTGTGTCACCCGTACCTGGGAGTAATCGGTCAGTACGTAGGAAAGAAACGGCCACTACTGCCTGTTAAATACGGAACTCAAAAGTGGTCACGGAACGATGTGATCACCGTTGAACTTCCGGACTACCAACCACCGCCGGTTCCTGAAGAGTCTAAGGAGCGAGTCAATATAATCTACGATACGGGTGAGAGGGATGGAGTAGTAAAAGATACGGGGGTGCGATAATGAAGGAATATTTATCACTAAATCCTGTTGACGAAACAAAGAGCATGGTCATGAGTAGGGCCGGTGAACTGAGGGCTGAAGGCTACGATTCATCTGAGGCACTTTCTCAGGCGTGGGCGGAAAGCCGTGGTGAGAACCCCTTCATTCCTTACCCCTATGGTGAGGGCGGCATGATCATGCCAAACCCCAAGAGGCGAAAGAGAAATCCGTCACCCAAGGTCAACTTAATGACACTGTTGCTTGTTGGCGGACTGTCCTGGGTCATTTACAGGCGTGTCAAAGACCAAAAGTGGCCGTGGCAAAAAACGACAACGGTACAGTATAAGGTAAACCGATGATAATGACGAAAAGGTACGAACTCTGCAACGTTAGTGACCCTGCCCCGAAACAACTTGACAATATTGTGCCAGATTTTGGCGAACTAATACTCAGGCCTGGGGCAACCTCCAATTCGGTTTATCTTTCCGGTAGTTATTCTGGCGCCCTGAGCGAGAATACCAGGTACTCCTTACCCTTGGACACGCCGACCAGGCTAAAACTGAGTAACGCAAATTTGCTCTGGGCTTACTGTAACACAACGTCAAGTGTACCGTTAGACCTCATTACGGAGATAGATAAGAGTGCATAAGCAGGGCGTAATAAAACTAGAGATAAGCGGCCTCGGCGTCGTCTTTCTACTCTGTGCCGCCTTCGGCCTCTATTTATGGTTCAAAAGCCGTATAACGCAAGTTACTACTAGCGTAGAGAAACCAAAACTTAACCTGGGGAGTATAGGGAAGTGAAGGAACCTAGTTTTCAGTTCACGGGTTGGGCTGCGGTTCTTGTGATTGCTGGTGGGGTATTTTTGATTTGGTACTGGATGCGTAATCATAAACCGCAGCAGATAGCCTCAGAAAGCGTGCAAGTGATTGAAGTCTCTGAACAGAAGGCTCTACCGTCAGGTACAAAAAATTTGAAATACAGCTTGACCACAGCAGTCAAGCACCTCAAAGTTTACCCTCCCTGGATTTCCTTTTCCCTAATCAATGACGGAGACGGAGATGTTTACGTCTCTACAACCGATGAACACGACTTACTTGACCAGGTTGGAGTTAAGAAGAACGAAACCATTAACTGTGACATGGAGGCTGCGGTCATCAAGGAAATCTGGTTGAGTTCTGACAGTACGGCATCCATCAGGATTTATGCGAAAGTTGGTCAGGGATGAACGAACTAGTAAAAATCCGGTGGGTTGATATTGCGTTTTACGAGGGGCCGATACCGGCACACAAGTTAGATGATTGTACCCCCATTGAGTGTGAAACCGTTGGCTTTTTGCTACGGGATGGTGAAGGCGGTGACGTGGTTGTAGCTAGCTCGATGGGGGAAGACGAAGGCATAACCAGCTATGAGGACATTAACGTAATCCCGAAGGAAGTCGTCCGTGAGATAAAATACCTCAAAGAACCAGAGGAAGGAAAAGGTCAGCCCGAAAGCTGACCTCCTCCCGAAGAACGAAACCGTCTTGCTTCTTTTGGAAGCCGACGTTCTGCACTGATAAAAATTTCAGTGCATTTTTATTTTATGGTACTCTCATGATGCTGTCAAGTTAACATAAAAATCAATGCATGCATTGATTTACCAACTTAACATAAAAATCATACATTGTACAATTATTATGTAAAGGAAAAAGGTCACCGGGGAGGTGACCTTTCCCGCAAATGGAAAAGAATCCCACTTGCTTTGATTGCATCTTCAATATACACAATTGTCCACCTCTTGTCAAAAATAGTGCCGAAAGGTATTGTATTAGTCACCTTAATGTGTTATAATGTGACATAAGGAGGTGGAAGATGGTCAGACAGAACATTGTAATTAGCGATGACGTCTACAGCAAGCTTGAAGATTATATAGCGAAAAACTATGGAGAGAACCGCCGTGTGTTGTCAATCGTGATAGAGAAAGCGGTTGTTGAGTTCCTTAAGCAGATGGGTTATATCAATGAACTTTACAAAGGAAAGGGTGATGGAGGGGGCGAGCAATGAGACTATCCTTTGAGAAAAAGATACGATTGCTGGAGCTAGTCGTTGAACGTCACCCAGACTATTGGGATATGACTGAAAGGCTGTATCCAGGGCTTGATGGTGAAGTTCCCTTCAATTGGGTATTACCGGAGGAAGAAGTGGAGGCACTAATCAAGGAGGTGAGAAGTGAAAGACAGACAAGACTTTGAACTTGATCAATCCCGACCCAACAGCATCAGGGAGCTAGTCATAGATGAGCTAGCTTCAACTACCTACAATGACAAGACCATCCCAAAGCCTGAGAACATAGATGACCTATTAAAACGGATCTATGAACATATCGAAAAACAGGCACTTGCCACTTATCACTCAAACGAGCCTTGGGCTTTACGCCAGTGGGCACTCAGTAATATCCTTAAGGACGAAATTGTCAATGAAACTGCGGCTGAGATAGCTCACGGTATTATCTCTCCCGTTATTGAGTGGCAAGAAGAGCAGGAATTTGACCCATTAGTTTACTTCAGTGACCAACTAACCAGAAAGAGTCCAAGAACAGTAAAGGGCTACATGATTACGGCAGCAAGGTTTGTTGGGCTGATTGGTAGGAAGCGCCACTACAGTGATGAGGATGTTATTCAATATCTAAAATATATGGACAAACATTACGAGAATAACAACACTTACAATCAAGAATGTGTCAGGCTACTCCAATTCCTCAGGAGACTACCAGGTGCAGATAGGTCGAGACAACTTCCTATAGATAAGCCCAAAGTTCCCAGGAGGAAGAAGTACGTTCATGCCATGACCCCTGAGCAAATCGAGGAATTGATAATAGCTTGCGTATTAGATAATATCAGTTACAGGATGGTGACAAGGATAGTCTGTGCTACAATATACGGTAGGAGAGTTGGGGAACTTACTGATTTTAAGGTTCACCTGAACGGGAGAAACAGCACCATAATGTTTATCACCAGAAAAGGTGGAGAACAGGTAGCCCACCCCCTACCACAATCATTAGTTCCCCTGTTCAAAGTTCCTATGGATACTATATCCGAGGGTATGTTGCAGAGGTGGTTGAGGCAAATTTGTGAGAAGGCTGGTATACCTCTTCCTTACAGGGGTGGTTTTCACAGCATCAGGAGGACTGTTGCTACCATTGTCAAACATCAATTAAAGTCCGATATAGACACACACAAGTTTATGCGCTGGGCAGAACCTAGAGAGTTAGGAATACTGGCTCAATATGACCAGACACGATATGAAGATATTGATAAGGCAGTTTTAGAGGTTCACCCAATGGTTCATTTCTGGGAGAGTGTTGTTCCATACCTGTTAGCAATGAATAGGAGCTATAAGCCATTTTATGATAATGCATATTGACCTCGACGCCTTCTTCGTCTCGGTGGAGCAGGTGGCCCACCCAGAGCTCAAGGGCAGGCCGGTAGTGGTCGGGGGGAGGCCTCAGGGACGGGGGGTGGTGGCCGCCGCCTCCTACGAAGCCCGGGCCTTCGGGCTGCACTCCGGCATGTCCCTGGTCACCGCCAGCCGGCTCTGCCCACAGGCCATCTTTATCCAGGGCAGCTTCCCCAAATACCGCGATGCCTCCCAGAAGTTCATGGCCATCCTGGCCGACTTTTCCCCCTTCCTCGAGCCCATGGGGCTGGACGAGGCCTACCTGGACGCCACCGGCTTTGAGTCCATCCACGGCTCGGCCCGCCAGATGGCGGTCAAGATAAAGCAGCGGGTTAAAGCCGAGCTGGGGCTTAACGCCTCCATCGGCATTGCCAGCAGCAAGGTGGTGGCCAAGGTCGCCTCGGAACTATCCAAGCCCGACGGCCTGCTTGAGGTGGACGAGGGCGGGGAGGCCGCTTTTTTAGCCCCGCTGCCCATCGCCAGGCTGCCGGGGGTAGGCCAGAAGACGGAAGGGAAATTAAAGCGTCTGGGCATTACCACAATAGGCAAACTATCTAACTCACCGTTAAGCCTGCTCAAAAGCCATTTTGGTGCGTCTGGTGAGATGCTACGGCGTTTCGCCACTGGCATTGACGACCGGGAAGTGGAGCCGCCGGCGGCGGCCAAGTCCATCAGCCGGGAGACCACCTTCGGCCAGGACACTAAAGACCGCTCCCTGCTAAAGTCCACCCTCCGCTACCTGGGGGAGAGGGTGGGCGCCGACCTGCGCCGGCAGGGGAAGCGGGCCCGTTGCGTGACCCTGAAGCTCCGCTACGCCGACTTCACCACCCTCACCCGCCGCCTTACCTTAAGCCAGACCACCGACAGCGACCAGGTTATCTTCGATGCCGGGCTAAAGCTGCTTGACCGGACGCTGGCCGGGGCCAGACAGCCGGTGCGCCTCATCGGCATCGGGGTGGCCGAGCTGGTGGCGGCGGGAGGTCAGCTGGATATGCTGGACAGCTCCGCCCGGAGGCAGGAGCAACTGAATAAGGCCATCGACCGCATCCGCAAGAAGTACGGCTTTACCGCCATCCAGACGGGGCGGACACTAAAGCTGAAGGACATCTTTGAGGAGGGCGGGGAGGGTTATAAATTAACCACGCCGAGCCTGTCCAGGTAGGGGCTACCCCCTATCTAAAAGTCTTTTCTTCCCTTTTACCCTATGGATATAAGTCTAGCATTATTCCCAGACCTGTTGTAGTATAGTATACAAGTTGTTCTAAAGAAGGTGATGGCCATGTGGGACTGGTTTCTGGCTAACGGTGTCTGGATAGTGGTGGCGGTGGTGGCGGGCATCATCCTGTTCTACTTCTTCCGCCACTGGGTCTACCGGCTGATACAAAAACTGTTCCCCGGGCAGTGGCAGGAACAGCTGGAGGGAGCCCGGAAGGCCCTGACCTGGGTAATTATCGGCATCGGCGCGGTGATACTGGCCCTGGCGGTAGCCGGGGTCATCATCTCCCGCTACGGCGTTGACATCACCCCGGCCCTGGATAAAGTCAGCGCCTGGCTGCTGTCACACGGCATCCGTATTCTGGTCATCATCGGCCTGGCCTACCTGTTCTATATGATAATCAAGGCACTTTCGCCGCCGATATTGGAGAGGCTGGTCAAGGCCAGGGGCAAGGGGCGCCACGCCCGCTCCGAGCACGCCAAGCGGGCCCAAACCTTAAGCAGCGTCATTACCCAGGGCGCCGCCATATTGATCAGCATCATCGCCCTCTTTATGGTACTCTCCGAGGTGGGGCTGGATATTACCCCTCTCCTGGCCGGCGCCGGTGTGGTCGGCATCGCCATCGGCTTCGCCGCCCAGAACTTCATCAAGGACCTCATCGGCGGCTTTCTTATCATTTTCGAGAACCAGTTTGACGTCGGTGACGTGATTAAGGTAGCCGACGTCACCGGTGGGGTGGAGGAGGTCAACCTGAGACGGACCCTGCTCCGCGACCTGGACGGCGTTCTCCACATCGTGCCCAACGGCGAAATCAGGGTGGCCAGCAACTACACCATGATGTGGTCCCGGGTGAACCTAGATATCAGCGTCGCCTATAAAGAAGACCTGGACCGGGTGATGGCCGTAATCAGGCGGGTCTGGGAGGAAACCGCCGGGGATCCCATCTGGGGGCCGAAGTTTATCTCCAAAACGCCCTGGCTGCTCCGGGTCAACGAGTTCGGGGACTCCGGGATTGACATCAAGGTGGTGGGTGAAACCAAACCGATGATGCAGTGGGATGTTATGGGGGAACTGAGGCGGAGAATCAAGCGGGTCTTCGACGAGGAGGGTATCGAGATTCCCTGGCCGCACATCAAGCTCTATATGGGCGATAAACCTTCCGGCGGCGAGCCCACCCCCAAGCCCACCGCTAAGCCTGCTCGCAAGCCTACACCTCCCACGGCATACAAGGACCACGGCCCGAGGGGCCGGCCTGGCGAGGGAGAAGGCGGGGGAGAAGGGCTTTAGTCCCTCCCCGACCTCCTGCTGCCTTGTCTTAGGTTTAATAGATAAGCTATAATGGACGCTATCTAAAAAGGAGCAACTTAAATGCCGTCTTACGCCTATATTCATAAGCAGTTCGTCCCCCTGGCCGAAGCCAAGGTAGGGATTATGACCAACTTCCTCCACTACGGCACTGCCGTCTTTGAGGGCATCCGGGGCAACTGGAACCCCCGGAAGAAGCAGATGTATATCTTCCGCCTCAAAGAGCACTACCAGCGGCTGCTCGACGGCTGCCGTGTCTTGAATATCGACCTGCCCTACACCCTGGACGAGCTCTGCCAGCTAACAGTCAAGCTGGTGGAGATGTGCCGCTTCGAGGAGGACGCCTATATCCGCCCCCTGGCCTACAAGAGCACGGAGTCGCTGGGCGTGCGCCTCCATAACCTGGACCGCGATTTCCTGGTCTTCGCCTTCCCCTGGGGGCCCTACCTGGACGAGAACGGCATCAAGTGCCACGTTTCTTCCTGGCGTTTTCCCGGCGAGGTGCCGCGGGCCAAGCTCACCGGGCTTTATATCACCAACGCCTTGGCCAAGACCGAAGCCGTGGAGAACGGCTGCGACGAGGCCATCATGCTCACCCCCGAAGGCTATGTCGCCGAAGGCAGCGGCGAGAATATCTTCCTGCTCAAAGAGGGCAAGCTGGTTACCCCCGCCACCTACGACGGTATCCTCATCGGCATCACCCGGAATACGGTAATACAGCTAGCCAGGGATGAGCTGGGCATCGATACGGCAGAGAGGCACGTGGGGCGAACCGAGCTTTATAGCGCCGAGGAGTGCTTCCTCACCGGCACCGCCGCCCACATCACGCCGGTAGCCGAGATAGACCACCGCAAGATAGCCAACGGCAAAATGGGTGGAGTAACCAAAAAGCTACAGAAGCTCTACTCCGGGATAATCAAGGGCAATAATCCCAAATATATTGACTGGTGCACCCCGGTCTATAAGAAGTGACCGGTTATTTCCTGGGCACACCCCTTTTGGGGGGGCTCTCCCCCCGCAGCGACTTCAAGAGGCAGATTACCTGGCAGTTTTCCTCTAAAAAGGCGGTGTAGTTGAGGGCTTCCTCCAGCAGCTGGCCGATGGCGAAGCTGCCGTGACCGTGGACCATGACAAGCCGGTGCCGCTTTAGGGCCAGGGCGATGATATCGGCCAGGCCGCCCGGTTTTACCTCCATGTTCCAGCCCAGCACCGGGACTTTACCCAGCATGGCCATGCCCTCGTTGCTGGTGGGGACAATCTCGGTCTCGGCCAGCGAAATGGCTACGGCGTGCGGGGGGTGGGCATGAACGATGGCCGAGGCGGGGGTCTGCTGGTAGATAGCCCGGTGGACGGCCAGCTCTATCGAGGCCAGGGGGGTGTTGCGGTCATTTTTGTTTAGGCCGGTCTCGATGAGGTCGTGCTCTTCCAGGCAGCCCAGCCGGCTGTTGCGGCGGGTAATGATAAGCTTATCCCCCAGCCGGATGCTCAGGTTCCCGCTCTGGGACGAGACCAGCCCCCTGGTGAACAGCTCATGACCCACAGTCTGAAACTGAGTTAAAATCATGGCTCCCCCTAGAGCATAAACCTCCTGGCCGTCTCAGGTCAAGTTTTGGCCAAAGTCGCCTGGGCCTGATTCAGCTTCTTCATCAGCCGTGACTTGCGGCGGGCAGCATTGTTGGGGTGGATAATCCCCTTTTCCGCGGCCTTATCCAGAGAGGTGATGGCTACCGTCACCGCCTGGCTGGCTTGCTCCAATTCGCCCGAGGAGATAAGCCTCTCCGCCTTGGTTATTTCGGTCTTGCACCGGCTGGTAACAGACCTATTCTGGAGCCTTTTTCTTTCCGTTACCCGAACCTGTCTCTGCGCCGATTTACTGCCTGGCAATTCTGCCTCCTTAAGTTGATGATTTTGGTTTGCTGGTGACTTCGTCTCCCACCCGGAAGACATTGGTCACGCCCTTAATGCCGTCAATTTTACCCATCAGTCGGCTCAGCTGGGCCAAGTCCCTAGTCTGAAAGGTGAAGTAGAGACTGACCGAGTGGTCTTCATGGTGGGTCAGGTTCACCGAGCCGATGTTCACCCCCTCCTCGGCCATGATGGTGGTAATGTCCCGCATCATTCCCACCCGGTCCCAAGCCTCGACCTGAATACTGACCGGATAGAGGGAGTCGGTGTTGCCCCACTCCGCCGCCACCAGCCTCTCCTTCTCGTCTTCATGGACTACATTGTAGCAGTCCCGGCGGTGGATGGTCACCCCCCGGCTGCGGGTGATATAGCCGATAATCGGGTCGCCGGGCAGGGGGTGGCAGCAGCGGGCCAAGTTGGTTACCAGGTCGCCCATGCCCAGCACGCTGATGGTCGCCTCCGGGGGGGCCGGCGGGGCGGCGGCCTTGGCCTGGGTCGGGGACTGGGCCGACAATTTCACCGCAATCTGGTGGGTGGAAACGCCGCCGTAGCCGATGGCGGCCAGAAAGTCGTCAACGCTGTCAAAGTCGAAGAGCCTAGCCAGCCCCTCTCGTTCGGTGGGCTTTAAGCCCAGGTGCATCATCTCCTTCTCCAGCAGCGCCCGGCCCCTCTCGATGTTCTCCGCCCGTTCCTGGCGGCGGAACCACTGCCGCACCTTTTCCTGGGCGTGAGAGGTCCGTAGATAGCCCAGGTGCGGGTTGAGCCAGTCCCGGCTGGGGCCTTTCTCGCCCTTGGCCGACATAATCTCGACGACATCACCGTTGTTCAATTGATAGTTGAGCGGCACCAGCTTGCCGTTGACCTTAGTCCCGATGCAGCGGTGGCCCAGCTCGGTGTGCACCCGGTAGGCAAAGTCGAGGGGGGTGGCCCCCCGGGGCAGGTCCTTAATCTCCCCCTTGGGGGTGTAGACGAAGACCTGGTCAATAAAGATATCGGTCTTGACCGATTCCAGAAACTCCTCGGCCCCGGCCAGCTCCCGGTGCCAGTCGATGAGCTGGCGCAACCAGGCAATACGCTCCTCAAAGTGGATGTCCTTCTCCCCGACCTCTTTGTAGCGCCAGTGGGCGGCCACGCCGTACTCGTCGAACTTGTGCATCTCCCGGGTGCGAATCTGGACCTCCAGGGGCATGGTGCCCATATACATTACCGCCGTATGCAGCGCCTGGTAGCCGTTGGCCTTGGGGTTGGCGATGAAGTCGTCGAACTCGCCGGGGATAGGCCGCCACAGGCTGTGGATAACCCCCAGGGCGTTATAGCAATCGGAGACCGAGCCGACCAGCACCCTCAGGGCAAGCAGGTCGTAGATATCGTCGAAGTCCTTACCCAGCGCCTGGTAGCGCTGAATCTTCTGGTAGATGCTGTAGATATGCTTGGGCCGGCCCGATATATCGACCTTGATGCCCACCCGCTTAAACTCGGCCTCGATAATCTCGATTATCTGGGCGATAAAGCTCTCCCGCTGCTCGCGGCGGGCGGCAATCAGCTTAGCAATCTTATCGTACTTGGCTCTCTCCAGATAGCGGAAGGAGAGGTCCTCCAGCCGCCATTTCAGCTCCCATATCCCCAGGCGGTGGGCCAGGGGGGCGTATATCTCCAGCGTTTCCTGGGCGATGCGCCGCTGCATCTCCCGGGGCAGCGGGCCTAAAGTTTCCATATTGTGCAGACGGTCGGCCAGCTTAATAAAGACCACCGGCAGGTCCTCGGCCATGGCCACCAGCATCTTCCTCAGGTTCTCCGCCTGCTGGTGCCGGGCCTGGGAGTCGCCCGGGGCCCGCCAGGAAATCTTGCCCAGCCGGGTAACGCCGTCAACCAGCTTGGCCACCTCGGGGCCAAACTTGGCTTCAAGCTCGGCGATGGCTATGCCGCAGTTTTCGGGGACGTCGTGAAGCAGGGCGGCGGCCAGGGAGCTGGCGTCAAGCTGGACCCGGGCCAGGATGAGCGCTACCTGGAGGGGGTGCTCGATGTAGGGGTCGCCCGTTTTGCGCAGCTGCCCCTTATGGGCCTCGGCGGCAAAATCGTAGGCCCGCCTGACCAGCTCTATCTTTTCCGGCGGCAGATACCTCCCCGCCTTCTCAAGTAGCTCGTCTAGACTCATATTCCAAGTATAGCGCAAGCGGTCTGCGGGTGCAAAAGAGAGGGTATTCTGCTTCCCACCCATACCCACCCTACAGAGGCTTTGCCTCTAAAATTCCCAAAAAAGGGGGTGGGGAAGGAGAGTAGAGGTGAAACCAGGAGCCCCCGAAAAATCAAAGATTTTTTGGGGTAAAAACCTCTTTGGGTGGGCGGGTATGGGAAATAAAACACT
>CAYNGD010000023.1:0-24754 GCA_964396965.1 uncultured Dehalococcoidales bacterium | reverse complement strand
ATCGGGCGGCGGAGGTCGAAGTAGCGGATGATGGCCTCCGGCCTGAGGTCGAAGTGCTTGTTGATTAAATCGAGCAGGACCTTGTAGTCAACCTTACCGGTGCCGAAGGTCTCTAATGATACCGAAAGCGGGCGGGCGACGCCGATAGAGTAGGCAATCTGTATTTCTAACCGTTCCGCCAGACCGGCGGCGACGATGTTCTTGGCGATGTAGCGGGCCATATAGGCCGCCGAGCGGTCAACCTTGGTCGGGTCTTTACCCGAGAAGGCGCCGCCGCCGTGACGGGCGACGCCGCCGTAGGTATCGACCAGCAGCTTGCGGCCGGTAAAGCCGGTATCGGATACCGGCCCGCCCACCACGAAGCGGCCGGTGGCATTGATATAGAAATTGGTCTTATCGTCAATAAGCGAGGGGGGAACCACCGCCCTGATGACCTGCTTAGTGATGTCCTGCTCAATCTTGGGCTGGCTGACATCGGGGTTGTGCTGGGCCCCCATCACGATGCTGTCAACGCGGCGGGGGGTGCCGTTGTGGTACTCCACCGTCACCTGCGATTTGCCGTCGGGGCGGAGGTAGGGGAGAGTCTTGTCCTTCCTCACCTGGGCCAGCCGCCGGCAGAGCTTGTGGGCCAGAGAGATGGGCAGCGGCATAAGCTCGGGGGTCTCGTTGCAGGCAAAGCCGACCATCATCCCCTGGTCGCCGGCACCGAGCTTATCCAGCTCGTTGGCCGAAGCCGCTTTGGCCTCCTGCGATTTGTCCACCCCCAGGGCGATATCGGGGGACTGCTCCTTGATGGAGACCATCACCCCACAGGACTGATAGTCAAAGCCGTATTCGGGATAGGTGTAGCCCACGTCACGCACCACCTCCCGCACCACCCGGGGGATCTCGACGTAGCACTTGGTGGTAATCTCGCCCAGGACAATCACCAGGCCGTTGGTGACCGCCGTCTCGCAGGCCACCCGGGCGTAGGGGTCCTGGGCCAGGATGACATCCAGGATGGCGTCCGATATCTGGTCACAGAGCTTATCGGGGTGGCCCTCGGTAACCGATTCCGAGGTGAGCATATAGGCCGGCGAACTGCTAAAGCTGCTTGGCATTTTGTCTCCTTCTAGGTGCCCTTCTCCCAGCTGGTGAGGTATTTCCGCTGCTCCGGGGTCAGGCGGTCAATCTTAATGCCCATTGACTGGAGCTTGAGGCGGGCTACCTGCTTGTCTATCTCCTGAGGCACGGGGTGGACCTTGACCTCCAGGCTGCCCCGGTTCTTGACCATATACTCCAGGCAGAGGGCCTGGTTGGCGAAGCTCATGTCCATGACGCTGGCGGGGTGTCCCTCGGCGGCGGACAGGTTGACCAGCCGTCCCTCGGCCAGCAGGTAGAGACGCCGCCCGTCTTTTAAAGTATATTCGTCCACCAGCGGTCTTATCCGGCGCTTACTTTTGGACATAGTTTCCAGGAGGGGGATATTTATCTCGACGTTAAAGTGGCCGCTGTTGGCGATAATGGCGCCGTCCTTCATAACCTCCAGCGAGGCTTTATCAATGGCGTTGATATCGCCGGTAATGGTGATAAAGATATCGCCGATTCTGGCGGCCTGGGCGATGGGCATCACCTGATTGCCGTCCATGACCGCCTCTAGGGCGCGCACCGGCTCGACCTCGGCCACGATTACCTGCGAGCCCAAGCCCTTAGCCCTGAGGGCAACGCCGTGGCCGCACCAGCCGTAGCCGCAGACCACTACCTTCTTGCCCGCCCAGAGGATATTGGTGGCCCGGGTTATGCCGTCGATAGTGCTCTGGCCGGTGCCGTAGCGGTTATCAAAGAGGTATTTGGTCTGGGCATCGTTGACGGCAACTATGGGATATTTCAGCTTGCCCGCTGCTTCCAGGCTGCGCAGGCGGATGACGCCGGTGGTGGTCTCTTCAGTTCCGCCGATGACATTAGCAATGAGGTCGCTTCGCTTGGTATGAAGGGTGGTAACTAAATCGGCGCCGTCGTCCACGGTGAGCTGGGGTTTGTTATCCAGAGCGGCGCTGATATGCTGATAGTAGGTCTTCTCGTCCTCCCCCCGGATGGCGTTGACCGGGATACCGTAGTCCACCAGGGCGGCGGCGACATCGTCCTGGGTGCTTAAGGGGTTGGAGGCGCAGAGGACGACATCAGCGCCGCCCTCCTTGAGGGTCAGCGCCAGGTTGGCCGTCTCGGTGGTGATATGGAGGCAACCGGAAACCCGGATGCCCTTTAGCGGTTTCTCCGTGGCGAAGCGCTCCCTGATGAGCTTGATTACCGGCATCTCTAAATAAGCCCACTCAATGCGCCGCTTACCGCCTCCGGCCAGCGAAGAATCTTTTATATCATAGTCTTTCAAGCGCACCCCCCTTTAATAAACCTTACCCAAAATCTGTCTTATGTTTTCCTCCAGAGGCTTTGAGGTATCAATTATAGCATGTTTTGGGGGCGTTGCCTCCCTAACCGGCTCGAAGGCCTCTTTCTGCGGCTGGTAAATCTCCCAGCGCCCGTCGGAGATAGTCTCACCCTTAAGCCGCTGCACCAAACGCTCTTTAATGTTTTTCTCGTCTAACCGGCACTCTATGATGAAGAAGTCGGCGCCGGCTTCTTGGGCCAGCCGTTTGGCACTAAGGCGCTCCTCAGCCCGGATAAAAGAGGCGTCCAGCACCACCGCGCCCCCCTCCCCCAGAACAGCCCCAGCCATGGAGAACATCTTATCATAAGTCCGGCGGGAAAGCTCCGCCGAGTAGATGCCGCCGTAGAAATCCTCAAAGCGGTGCTCGGTCACCGGGATACCGGCTAACCCTTTCCGGGTAACGTCCGAGGATATTACCACCAGCCCCAGCCTCCTGGCCAGGGCCTGAGCCAGGGTGGTCTTGCCCGTCCCCACCAGCCCCACAGTGATGAACAATGCAGGTTTTGACCTGGTGTAGGCGCGGGCTAAATCGAAGTAGCTGGCGGCAATAGCCAGCGTCTTTATCTTTTCGTCATCGGCGATATAGGGGTCGTCCAGCTTGAAGCTCTCGACTTTTCCCCTCACGTAAGCCCGGTAGCCTTTATAGAAGCCGAGCAGCTCTAATAACTCCCTATCCCCACTTTCAGACACATAGGCTCTGATTAGACTACGGGAGAGATCGGCCCGCCCGTAGTGGTCCAGGTCCATGGCCAGGAAGGCCATCTCCGAGGCGACGTCGCAGTACCGGAACCGGTCGTTGAACTCGATGCAGTCGTAGATGCAGATGCCATTGGCAAAGCAGATATGGGCGGCATGGAGGTCGCCGTGGCAGTCCCGGATGCGCCCCTCCTTTACCCGCTTATTAAACAGGGGGGTGTTTTTCTGGATAAAGCCATCGGTGTACTCCTTGATATGCCGGTAGCTGTCTTCTGAAATAGTCTTACCAACGTACTTCTCAGTCTGGGCAAAATTCTCATCGGTGTTGCCGGTGATGGCCTTGATTTCGCCGAAGGCGCCGATTTCGGCATTGGTCTCCGCCTTCTGATGAAAGGCGGCCAGCTTCCAGGCTACTTCGATAATCATCTCCGCCGTTACCCCATTGTTGGCCAGAAGCACGTTCAGCATCTTCTCCTGGGGCAGGCGGCGCATTTTGACGGCGTACTCTATGGCCTCCCCCCTCCCCCCGATGCGGATAGCCCCCTTATCCCGGGTTACCGGCACCACCCCCAGGTAGGTCTCGGGGCATAGGCGGCGGTTAAGCTCTAGTTCTTTCTGGCAGAAGAACCGGCGCTTTTCCAGAGTGGTGTAGTCCAGATAGCCCAGGTCAACCGGCTTCTTGACCTTATAGACGAACTCATCGGTGAGGAAGACGAAAGACATCTGGGTCTGCATAAGCTCTATCCTGCCCGCTTTTTCGGGGTAGGCTTTAGGCTCCAATAAGGCTTGGACCAGTTCCGGCAGCATAAGTGTTTAGTCCCCTCCCCATCTTTAACGATAGTATTGCTTCCCATACCCACCCGCCCAAAGGGGGGTTCCCTTTAAGACTCTTTTTTCCCCACCCACAAGGGCGAGGTTAGTTTTACTTATCCCCTAAAAAGGAGTTGATAGAGGTCTAACCTCTATGGGCGGGAGGGTGGGAAATAAAAACGCACTTTAAAAACCAGGCTAACCCCCTTAGGCACCGTGTCCTCGCGCGGTATGGTGAGCCAACTCCTGCATCAACTCGGTCTGGATTTCCTGGATTTCCAGAAGCCGCTGCCACTGATTCTTGATGAGGTGGTCCATCTTCTCATGCAGATGCCGGATCTCCAGCTCCGCCTTGAGGTTCACCCGATAATCGTATTCGGCGCGCAGGCGGTCCCTCGCCTCCTGGCGGTTCTGGCTCATCATAATGACGGGGGCTTGAAGCGCCGCCAGACAGGAAAGGACCAGGTTGAGCAGAATAAAGGGGTACGGGTCGAAATGCCTAAAGATTAGCAGCACCGAGTTTATCACAATCCACAGCAGAATCACGAAGCCGAAGGTGATGATGAAACCCCAGCTTCCGGCATAGTCAGCCAGTCTGTCCGACAGGCGCTGGCCGAGGGTCAGCTTCTGCTCAAACTCGACATTGATGTTCTCGGAAAGGAGCTCCTGCTCCTTCAGGCTCTTCAGCACCTCCTCTTCTAAGGTCGAGAGTTCGCCCTTGCCCGTCTCCAGAACTTCCCTGACATACTCTGTCCGGAACTTATCAAGGTCAGCGCGGCAGATAAAACCGCTAGATGACCAGTCCGGGTGTGTCCGCCGGATTATCTCGACCAGAGGTTCACGGACCAGCTCGGCGGGTATGACCTCGCTCAGCTTCTTGGGTCTGCCGCAGATTTGACAAATAACGGTTTCCTTTTGCTTTCTGGCCATTTTCTCACCCCCACCGTTTTAATCTCCCCGCCGCCTCGTTTTTCTCGGTTAGGCCCAGTTTAGCCCGGTTTATCGCTTTTCTCAATAGCTCGATTGACTGGTCATAGGTCTTTTTATCTACCGGGTAGGGGATGCCGTCCTTGCCGCCGTGGGCGAAGCTGTAGCGGGCGGGGTCGCGGTAGCTGGGGGCGACGCCGTAGATAAGCTCGGAGATGAGGCTCAGGGCGCGGATGGTCTTGGCACCCACTCCCTGAAGCCCCAGAAGCTGCTCAAAGCCTTTAGGCTGGCGCTCGTAGGTGCTTAAGAGAATCCGGCTCAGGCTGTCGGGGTGGAGGTCCTGAGTGCTCAGATAGTGGCGGGCGGGCAAATCCAGCGTCTTAATCTTCTTAAGCTCGGCCACAATCTGTTCGGGCTTCTGCTCGGCGACGATACCGGAGATGGTGCTGCGAGCGGGGTCGCTCTCGGCGGCCACCAGGTTCAGGGCCATACCCCTCCCCTCGGAGAGCACTGCCGAGTGGGGCTCGTTGACGAAGCTGGCGACACTCTCCCCAAGCCAGTGGTAGCGGCGGGCGTAGCGGGTCTGCTCGTTCATCCCCTGCTGGACGACCGCCCAGGAGCCTTTACGGGTAAAGAGGAAGCTGTGGTGATAGAGCTGGTAGCCGTCCTGAACCGCCGAGCTATCAACTTTAGCCGACATCCGGCTGGCATAGACCAGAGGTGCCGGGTTAAGCGAAATCAGCTCCCCCCACCTCTCCAGCTCCTCCGGCGTCCGCCGCGAGGTCTTGCCCTTGCCCCCGGCGACGAACAGCCCCAAGTCCCTCTCCAGCCCCCTGATGCCCTCCTTGAGGGCGCCGCAGAGGGTGGTGGTGACGCCGCTGGAGTGCCAGTCGTAGCCTAGGATACAGCCGAAGGCCTGGAACCAGTAGGGGTGAGAAAGCCGCCGGAGCATCTCCTCGGGGCCGAAGTCAGACACAATGGCGATGGTAATCTCCCGGGCCAGCCTGACCATGCGGTCAAAGAGCCAGGGGGGCGCTTTGCCGTAGTGAAGGGGCAGATTGGCGATACCGGTCCTGCGGGGAAGACTAGCTGACATCGCTTACCTCTAAAAACAAGTTTACTTTTATCCTGAACAGCTGGTCAAGCCTGCCAGGCCACTTTTCCGTTGAGGATGGTCATCTCCACCCTGATATCTTTAAGCCGCTCCGGCGGCACTTTCAGGGGGTCGGCGCTTAACATTACCATATCGGCCAGCTTACCCGGGGCGATAGCCCCTTTTATATTCTCCTCAAACGAGGCGTAGGCGGCGCTGGTGGTGTACATCGCCAAGGCCTGCCCGGCGGAGACAGCCTCTTCGGGCAAGAGCGCCTGCCCCGTCTCCGCCCGCCGGGTGACGGCGGCGTAGATGCCGAGCAGCGGGTCAGCCGGAGCCACCGGGGAGTCCGAGCTGCCGGCAACAAACAGGCCAGCGTCAAGGAAAGACCTAATCCGGTAAAGCCACTTCTGCCTCTCCGGGGGCACGGTAGCCAGATACCTCTCCCCGCTCTGGTAGATAAAGGGCGGCTGGGTGACAACCATAGCTTTGATTCTCTGCAATCGCTCCAGCAGCCGGGGCGGGCACTCCGAGCAGTGCTCCAGGCGGTGGTGCCGCCCCGCTATAGATATCTGACTGTTGACATACTCCAGCGCCGAGATAGCCGCCGCCACCGTGTCCGGCTCGATGCAGTGGATAGCCAGCTGAAAACCCGCCCGGTGGCTTTCTAAAGCCTGCCGGTTTAGTTCCTCTGGCAGCGGCTGCGGCCGGCCGGTGGTCTGGTTGACCAGAATCTTTATCCCACCCAGCCTGAGCTGCTCATCGCCCGCGCCGAAGGCCAGGCCTGCCTCTATAAACTGGTTTAGGGCCCCAAAACCGAACATCATCGACACCCGGCTCTTGAGCCGGCCGCTGTCTTTAAGCCCCTTTAATAGCTGCCAGCGGGCGTAATCGTTGTTGGCCGAGGCCTCCTGCAGCGAGGTGATGCCCAGAGACAGGTAGCGCCGGCTGGCGGAAGCCATCCCCCCGGACAGCTCATCGTCAGAGAGCGGCGGCAGCACCTGCCCCCGGATATAGCCCACCATCTCGAAAAGAAGGCCGCTGGGCTGGCCGCTATCAAGCTCCCGCTCGATAACCGCCCCCGGCGGCTCCGGCGTCTGGCTGGTGATGCCGGCCATCTCCAGCGCCAGGCTGTTGAGGGCGCAGGCGTGCAGCGAGCGGTGGACCAGCACCACCGGGTGGTCGGGGGCTGCCTTGTCCAAGTCGCGGCGGTTAGGGTGCCGCTTCTCGGCCAGATAGAACTCATTATAGTCGCTGCCGGTAATCCAGTTACCCGGCGGAGTATTCCGGGCTCGCTTAAGGACCACCGCCTTGATATCGCCGATAGACTTTATCGATGGCAGGCTGAGGTCGATACTACCCAGCTTTCGGATAAAGCTGAAGATATGGCAGTGGGCGTCGTTGAAGCCGGGAACTACCGTTTTTCCCCGGCAGTCGATTACTCTTGTCTTTGCCCCCCGTACCTCCCCCAGCTTATCGCTACCGCCAACCAGCCATATTTTGTTATCCCGGACCGCAACCAGTTCAGCCTTTGGCTGGGCCGGGTTCATGGTTATTACATTGGCATTATCAATAATAAGGTCGGCGGGCATTTTAAATCCTTTGACCGGATAGCTTGAGAGTAGTATACTACTGGCAACCTTAAAGCAACAACCGATGGACTGCCAGCAGCCAGCCGAGAAGCTGGTCTCCTGGATAAGGGAAAAGGTCGCCGTCGGTAGCCGAATTCCTGGGAGGGGGATGAGGGTTGGCCCCTGAGGTCAAAATCGTTACCGACAGCACCGCTTACCTGGTGCCCAAAGCACAGGCCGAATATGATATCCAGGTCATCCCCATCAGGATTGCCTTCGGCACCGAGGTCTTCTCCGAGGGGGTGGATATCACCAACCAAGAGTTCTACCGGAGGCTGGCAGCATCGAGCCGCCTCCCCACCACCTCCCAGCCCCCGCTCAGCGATTTCGTCGAGGTCTACTCCAGATTAAGCGCGCTGGGCCACCCCATTTTCTCCATCCACCTCTCGGCCAAGTTCAGCGGCACGGTTAACGTGGCGCTGGCCGCCAGGGAAAAATTCCCCAAAGCCCAGATTGAGGTGGTGGACTGGCTGTCGATGGGGATGGGGCTGCTGGCGGTGGCCGCCGCCCGTACCGCCGCGTCTGGCCAGAGTCTGGCTCAGGTTAAGGCCAAGACAGGGCAGCTCGCCCCCTGCATCAGCATTTTCGCCATGGTGGATACCCTGAAATACGCCTGGCGGGGAGGCCGCATCGGCGCGGCAACGGCCCTGTTCGGCTCGCTGCTTAGCATCAAGCCAATCGTGGCCCTGGAGAACGCCGAGGCCAGGCCCCTGGCCCGGGCCAGAAGCCGGGCTAAGGGCGTGGAATATATGCTGAACCTTCTGGAAAAGCGGGTGGGGAGGGGCGGCTCCGTCCATCACAGCACCGTCGTCCACTCCTGCGTCCCCGAAGAAGCCCAGGCCTTGGAAAGAGCGGCCAGGGCCCGCTGCCACTTTACCGAGCTTGACATTGTCGAGCTGGGCCCGGTGTTCGGCACCCACATCGGCCCGGGAGCACTGGGGCTGGCCTTCTACACCGAAAAGGACTGGCAGCGCATAAGCAGCAGCTAATTGTTTTGCTTCCCATACCCACCCACCCAAAGAGGTTTCACCTCTTTACAGTCTTCTTTCCCCACCCCCATTTTATATCTTTTCACACTTGGCCACCCTTATGGTAGGGCAAAAGACCTTTTATCCCCACCCCAAGGGTGAGGTTGGCTTTCCTTCCCCCACTGGGGTGGTGTCCATTCCCCCTCTCCCGCTAGATAGGGGAAAAGGGGCAAATAAAGAGATTTTTAAAGGCGAAGCCTTTGAGGGCGGGAGGGTGGGAAGATAAACAAAAGTCAACAGGGGGAGGGGCTGAGTATTTTAGCCAACATAATCTCTTGTTTTGGTGGGTTATCTGTGCTATTATGCTGGTGAGGCGAATATGACCACGGAGAAAGTTAAGGCGCTGGAGTTGGCCATCAGCCAGATAGAGAAGCGCTTTGGCAAAGGCTCAGTGATGAAGTTGGGGGAAACCCCGCCCACCAAGGTAAAGGCTATTCCCAGCGGCTCACTGGCGCTGGATCTGGCTTTGGGTATAGGTGGCATCCCCAGAGGAAGGATTACCGAGATATTCGGCCCCGAATCTTCGGGGAAGACCACCTTGGCCCAGCACATCATCGCCGAAGCGCAAAAACTGGGAGGCACGGTTGCCTATATTGACGCCGAGCACGCTCTGGACCCCACCTACGCCGCCAACTGCGGGGTCAACGTTGACGACCTGCTCATCTCGCAACCCGATACCGGCGAGCAGGCCCTTGAGATTACCGAAGCCCTGGTCAGGAGCGGGGCGGTTGATGTCATCGTCATTGACAGCGTCGCCGCCCTGGTACCCCAGGCCGAGATTGAAGGCGAGATGGGCGATGCCCACGTCGGCCTGCAGGCTCGCCTGATGTCCCAGGCCCTAAGGAAGCTGGCCGCCGCCATCGGCAAGTCGGGTACGGCGGTGGTCTTCATCAACCAGCTGAGGGAAAAGGTCGGCATTGTCTTCGGTAACCCCGAGGTGACGCCGGGGGGCAGGGCTCTCAAATTCTACAGCTCGGTAAGGATAGACCTGAGGCGGGTCGAGTCCATCAAGCAGGGAAACGACACGATAGGCAGTCTGGTCAGAGCCAAGGTGGTCAAGAATAAGATTGCCCCGCCTTTCAAAAACGCTCAGTTTGACATCATGTTTGACCACGGCATAAGCAAGGAGGGCAATATCCTGGACCTTGGCGTTGAGCTGGGGCTGGTCAAAAAGAACGGCGCCTTTTTCTCCTATGGTGACATTCGTCTGGGGCAAGGTAGGGAGAACGCCAAACAATATCTTGAGCAGAACCCGGAATGTGCTCAGGAGATTGAGCGGCAGATTAGAGCCTCAGCCAGCACCGACCATAATAATCCAGCTTAACACCGTTAAATAGAACAGTCTAATAGGCGATTAGAGGTTAAGGCTGAGGCTTAGGTCTCAGCCTTATGTCTTTTAAAGGGGAGAGGATGAAAAAGGTAACCGACATCCGCCGCGGCCAGCGTGGCAGGCGGGTCAATATATTCCTGGACGACCGGTTCGCCTTCAGCCTGGAGGCCGAGGTCGCCCTCAAAGAGGGCCTGAAAACGGAGCAGGCGCTCTCTGAAGACGAGATTGAGGCGCTGGTCAGGGCCGACCAGCTCCAGCGCTGTCTCAACGCCGCCCTCAACTATCTGGACTATCGCCCGCGCAGCCAAGCCGAGCTAGCTGAGCGCCTCCACCGGCGCGGCTTTGACGGCGACAGCGTGGATGCGGTGCTGGCCAGGCTTAAAACGCAGGGGCTGGTGGACGACCTGGCCTTTGCCCGGTTCTGGCAGGAAAACCGCCAGTCATTCCGTCCCCGCAGCCAGCGGCTCACCCGGCGGGAACTCAGCCAAAAGGGGGTAGTCCGGGATATTATTGACCGGGTGGTCGCCGAGCTCGACGACGAGGACAGTGCCTACCGGGCGGCCTTGCTCAAGGCCCACCGCCTCTCTACCGCCGACTACGACAGCTTTCGCCGGAAGTTGGGCCAGTTTCTCCAACGTCGCGGCTTCGGCTACGGGATAATCAAGACAACAGTGGAAAGGGTGTGGCAGGAGGTAATGAGTGAAAGGGGGTGAAAAATGGCTATAACCGGAACACTAGGCACATATTTAGGCATATTCTTCACTTTTGTCATCGGTGTCGTCTTCGGCGGCATGGCCACCTTCTTATTCCGCAGGATGATGGTCAACCGCCAGCTCCGCATTGCCCAGCGCAAAGCGGCCAAGGTAGTCGCCGAGGCCAACGAAGAGTACAAGCATACCCTTGAAGAAGCCAAAAAGGAGTCCGACAAAATCAAGGCCGGCATTGAGGCCGAATACAAGGAAAGGCGGGCGGAACTGCAGCGCCAGGAAAACCGCGTCTCGCAGAAGCTGGAGACGCTGGAGCGCAAGATAGAGGGCGCCGAGCAGCGCGAGCGCAACCTGACCAACAAGGAAAAGGAGATAGAGTCCATCCGCAGCGGCCTGGAGGAGGTCAGGGACAAGCAGCTAAAGCAGCTGGAGCTGATTTCGGGCATGAGCACCGAAGATGCCAAAAAAACGCTGCTCGATGCCGTCGAGACCGAGCTCAAGGACGAGAGCTCGCGGCGCCTCCGGGAGTGGGAAACCGAACTGAAAGAGGAAGCGGACAAGAAGGCGCAGGAGATACTGGCCACCGCCATCCAGCGCAGCGCCTCCGAGGTGGTCTCGGAGACCACGGTGGCCACCGTGCCCCTGCCCAGCGACGAGATGAAGGGCCGGCTCATCGGCCGTGAGGGGAGAAACATCAGAGCCTTGGAGCAGGCTACCGGGGTTGACCTGATAGTTGATGACACCCCGGAGGCGGTGACCCTCTCCAGCTTCGACCCGGTGCGGCGGGAGATAGCCCGCCTGGCCCTGACCAAGCTTATCCTGGACGGTCGTATCCACCCCGCCCGCATCGAGGAGGTGGTGGCCAAGACCAAGGAGGAGGTAGATGCGGCTATCTTCAATGCCGGCGAGCAGGCCGCCTACCAGGTGGGGGTGCAGGGGCTGCGCCCCGAGCTAATCAAGCTGCTGGGACGGCTCAAATACCGCACCAGCTACGGGCAGAACGTGCTGAACCACTCCGTGGAGACGGCCTACCTGGCCGACATGATTGCCGGGGAGCTGGGGGCCAACGTCACCCTGGCCAAGAGGGCCGGGCTGCTCCACGACATCGGCAAAGCGGTTGACCGGGAGGTAGAAGGCTCCCACGCCATTATCGGCGCCGAGCTGGTGCAACAGTGGGACAAGTCACCGGAGGTGGTGCAGGGGGTGGCCGAGCACCACTTCGAGACCGAATCCACCAGCATCTGGGGCTTTATTGTCTCCGCCGCCGACGCCATCAGCGGCGCTCGCCCCGGTGCCCGGCGCGAGTCCCTGGAGCACTACCTGAAGAGGCTGAAGGCACTGGAGGACATCGCCAACAGCTTCAAGGGGGTGGAGAAGTCCTACGCCATCCAGGCCGGCCGGGAGATACGCATCCTGGTCAAGCCGGAGGAGATCGACGACCTGGGGGCGATGAGGCTGGCCCGGGACATCGTCAAGAAGGTGGAAGAGAGCCTGGAGTACCCGGGGCAGATAAAGGTCACCGTGCTCCGGGAGACCAGGGCGGTAGATTATGCCAAATAAATCCCCATGAAAACTTCGCTTGGCTCGTTTTCACGGGGGCCCCGGCGTTAGAAAGGAAAGCCAAGTGCTAATACTGGCCATAGGCGATATCATCGGTAAGCCGGGCCGGAGGGCGTTAAGCCAGCTCCTGCCCGGCCTCCGCCAGCAATACGGTATAGACCTGGTTATGGTCAACGGCGAGAACGCCGCCGGCGGCATCGGGCTGACCGTGGAAACCGCCAAAGAGATGCTCGATGCCGGTGCCGACGTGCTGACCTCGGGCAACCACATCTGGATGCACCGGGAAATCTACCCCTACCTTGACAGCGCTATGCCCATCCTGCGCCCGCTGAACTACCCCCCCGGTGTGCCCGGGCGGGGCTATATGGTCACGGGGAAAATAGCCGTGGTCAACCTCATCGGGCGGGTCTTCATCGGCGACCTTGACTGCCCCTTCCGGGCGATGGACGCACTTCTGGCCGAGCTGGAGCCCAAAATCATCATTGTTGACTTCCACGCCGAGGCCACCTCGGAGAAGGTGGCCATGGGCCGCTATCTGGACGGGCGGGTCAGCGCCGTACTGGGCACGCACACCCACGTCGGCACCACCGACGCCCAGATTCTCCCCAGCGGCACCGCCTACGTCAGCGATATCGGCATGACCGGGCCCTTAGATTCGGTCATCGGCGATGACGCCGAGGCGGCTATCGCCCGCTTCCTGACCAGGCTGCCCCACCGCCTCTCGGTGGGCAAGGGCAAAATCGCCCTCAACGGCATCGTGGTCGAGATAGATGATGACACCGGCCAGGCGCTCAGCATCGAGCGAATCTACCGGGAGGTAGACTAGCCTTGGGCCAGGCCGACCTCCACCTCCACTCCACCGCCTCCGATGGCCGGCTCACCCCGGCCCAGGTGGTCAGGGAGGCGGCCAAAAAAGGCCTGAAGTTTATCGCCCTGACCGACCACGACACCATCGACGGCATCGCCCCGGCGCTGGCCGCCGCCCAAAGCTACTCAAATCTAAAGCTGATACCTGGCGTCGAAATCAGCACCGACCTCCCTCACGGCGAGGCCCACGTCCTGGGCTATTTTATCGACTACACCAGCCGGGAGCTGGCGGAGAGGCTGGAACACTTCCGCAACTCACGCCTGGAGCGGGCCCGAAAGATGGTGGCCAAGCTGGACAAGCTGGGCATCCACCTCGACTGGCGGCGCATCGAGCAGATAGCCGGCGACAGCGTCATGGGGCGCCCCCACATCGCCCAGGCCATGCTGGAGAAGGGCTACATTGATGATTTCAAGCAGGCCTTCACCGACTATATCGGCCACGACGGCCCCGCCTACGTGGAGCGGGAAAAGCTGACCCCGGTCGAGGCGGTGGCACTGATAATCAGGGCGGGGGGGCTGGCGGTGCTGGCCCACCCCTTCACCGTCAGCCAGCCGGAGGCGATGATTATCGAGCTGAAATCAGCCGGCCTGGCCGGCATCGAGGCCTACTACGACGGCTACAGCGCCGAGGAGATAGGCCAGCTGGTAGCTATGGCCCAAAGATATAATCTTATCGCCACTGGCGGCAGCGACTACCACGGCCTGGACACTAACGAGACCGCCATCGGCGGCGTTGACTTGCCTTTAGCATCGGTGGAGAAACTCATCGCTAAAGCCAGGGAGATAAACCCGGAGCTTAGTTTCTAGGGGGAGCTTATGGCCATTGCCTTTAGCCTGCTGCTGGTGGGTGCCTACCTGGTGGGCTCTATACCCAGCGCCTATCTTGCCGCCCGCTGGGGGCGGGGGATAGATATCCGGCAATACGGCAGCGGCAACGTCGGCGCCTCCAACGTGGTCAGGTCATCGGGCAAATGGCTGGCCGCCGTGGTCAGCATAGTTGACCTGGCCAAGGGGGCACTGATGGTCTGGGCGGCCCAGGCCGCCGGACTGGCCATCGCCCTTCAGGTAGCCATCGGCCTGGCGGCCATTATCGGCCACAACTGGCCGGTATTTTTGCGCTTCAGCGGGGGGCGGGGGGTGCTGACCACGATAGGCGTCGCCTTCGCCCTGCCCCTGCTCAACGGCCCACTGGTGCCCTGGGCCTTCATCATCTCCCTGGCCCTGGCGGCAGCCCTTATCTTCGGCCTGCGCAACCTGCCCCTGGGCACCATCATCGGCGTGGCCGCCTTGCCCCTGGCCAGCTGGCTCACCAATGAGCCGCTGGCGTTTATTTTAGGCTTTCTGGCCATGTTTCTGGTGATTGTCACACGAAGGCTGACCGCGCCCCGGACCTCGCTCACCTCTTCAGTAACCACCGGCAAGCTGCTAATCAACCGCCTGCTTCTGGATAGAGACATAAGGGACAGGGAGGCCTGGATATACCGGAAACCGGTACAAGACCAGAAAAAGGGGGAAGGGTGGCCCTAAATGAAGTGCGCCTATCACCCTAATGTCGAGACCAACTTAAGGTGCGGCAAGTGCGATAAGCCGATATGCCCCAAGTGCATGGTGCCGACACCGGTGGGCGCCCGCTGCCGCGACTGCGCCGGGCTGGACAAACTACCCACCTTCCGCGTCTCCACCCGGTATTATCTTATCGCCGCCGGGACGGCGCTGGGCATGGCTATCGCCAGCGGGGCGGTCTGGGGACTGATTGAGTGGCTGGTGCCCATGTTCTCGCTCAGCCTGCTGCTGGCGCCGGCGGCGGGCTACGCCATCGGCGAGGTGACCAGCCTGGCAGTCAACCGCAAGCGGGGCACCGGGCTGGCCGTGGTGGGCGGTATCGCCGCCGCCCTGAGCTACGGCGTTGCCCTGTTATTCCCGGCGGCGCTCCCCGTTGGCATATTTAGTATAATCTATCATATAATAGCGGTGGCGCTGGGCATCTTCGTGGCCGTCAGCCGGCTGCGCTAGAAGTTTATAAAGTCCGCCTGAACCTAGATAGGAGAAAGCATAATGCCGGGAACACCTCTCTTTTACGCCCTTTTCTGGGGAGTATTCTTAATCAGCCTGGGGCTGTTTGGCTACCGCCTCAAGCAGCTCTGGCAGTACATGTTCCTGGGCCAGAAGGAAACCACCTCGAGAAACCGGCTTAAAGAGCTACTGGACACGCTGGGCTATGTCTTCAGCCAGCTCTGCCAGCTCAAGAACCTCCGCCGGAAGGACTGGGCACCGGTGGGTCATGCCCTGATGGTGTGGGGGTTCTTTGTCTCCGTCGTTTTCTATTTCTTTTTCATCATCCTGACCGAGGGCCTGGGCCTGGTGGGACTGGAAGATACCGCGTTTTATTTTTGGGCGGTCTGGGTGATGGACTTCATGGCGGTCTTCATCTTCATCGGCGCCGTCTGGGGCATCATCCGGCGCTACATCTTCCGACCCGACCGGCTCAAGGGGGAACAGACCGTCGAGGCCATGGTCATCCTCCTCTCCGTGGTCGCCCACCCGGTGACCTACGCCTTTGAAATAGCCACCAAGATTTCCCTGGGACACGCCCCGGCGGGGCTGGGGCATACCATGCTGCCCCCGGTGAGTGCCTGGATCAGCCACCTGTTCACCGCCGGTCCAGGCACCGGGAACTGGTACCTCGGCTTTCTCTGGGCGCACTGGTTCACCGTGCTCTTCGTGATGGTCATCATCCCCTACACCCGTTACTTGCACATCATCGCTGCCATATTCAACGGCATCCTGCGCCAAAAGCCCCGCGGTGTCCTGAAGCCGATTGACCTGGAGAAGGCGGAGTCCTTCGGTGTGGCCACCATTGACCAGCTCACCTGGAAACAGAACCTGGATCTTTACTCCTGCGTGGTCTGTGGCAACTGCCAGGAGCTCTGTCCGGCCAACAACAGCGGCAAGAAACTCAACCCCAAGAAGGTAATCCAGGACCTGAAGAATCATCTCCTCAAGGTTGGCCCGGAACTGGTGGCGGCCAAAGCCAAGGGCGAACCGGCCCCGGCCAACCCCAATATTCCTCTGGCGGAGAACGTCATCCTGCTGGACGAAATCTGGGCGTGCACTACCTGCGGCGCCTGTGATACCGTCTGCCCGGTGTGGGTGGACCACATCGACAAAATAGTCGACCTGAGGCGCAACCTGGTGATGGAGCAGTCAGTCATACCGGAAACGGCCGAGGGGGCACTAAAAAGCATCGAGGCCAGGGGCCACCCCTGGCGGGGGACCACCCTGTCGCGGACGGACTGGGCGGAGGGGCTGGGGCTCAAGACCCTGGCCGATGACCAAAATGTAGATCTGCTGTTCTGGGTAGGCTGCACCGAGGCCCTGGAGGAGAGGAGCACCAGAGTGGCTCGGGCGGTGGCAAGGCTGCTAAAGCTGGCCGGGGTCAACTTCGGCATACTGGGGGCGGAGGAAAGCTGCTGCGGCGAGCCGGCCCGGCGCCTGGGCAACGAATATCTCTTCCAGATGCAGGCGGAGAAAAACATCGAAATCTTGAAGAACTACGGGGTGAAGCGCATCGTCACTGCCTGCCCCCACGGCTATAACATCCTCAAGAACGAGTACCCCCAGTTCGGCGGCAACTTCGAGGTCATCCACCACACCGAGCTTATCTCTCAGTTACTCAAAGAAGGCAGGTTGAAAATCGCCAAGGGCCGGGGCGAGTTGGTGACCTACCACGACGCCTGCTACCTAGGACGCTACAACGACATCTACCAGCCGCCGCGGCAGATTATCAAAGCTATCCCCGGTATCAGGCTGAGGGAGATGGAGCGGAACCGGAAGCGGGGGTTCTGCTGTGGGGGCGGCGGCGGCCATATGTGGCTTGAGGAGCGCGAGGGCAACCGCATCAACGAGATGCGCACCGAGCAGGCGATGGAGACCAAAGCTCAGACCGTAGTTACCGCCTGCCCCTTCTGCCTGCAGATGTTCGACGACGGCATCAAGGCCAAAGCCGCCGAGGAGCAGCTAAAAGTTATGGATATCGCCGAGCTAGTGGCCGCCCAGATAGAAGAATAGAGCATAAATGGCCGAAAGCTATAAAGTAAGGGTCAGGGTGGTCAGCCAGAAGGGGCACTGCGAGGCGGGGCACAAGGTGGGTGACGAGTGGCTGGTTGGGGAGACAACGCCGGAAGGTTTGTGTATCTTTGCTCTCGATGCCCTTTTCCCCTTCATCACGCCGCTGATGTTCGGCGGCGCCTTCCCCTGGGAAAAAGACGCCGATGTGACCACCACAGTCTGCCCCGATGCTGATAACCCGGTGGTCTTTGAGCTCCGCCGCCTGCCCGAATAACCAAGCCCGCCCGTGCTTCCGGCGGAGCTTCCGCGCCGGACTTTGCCGGTTGAGGTCTTGGACAGTCCCTTCTAGTCTATCTTAGCCCCTCTTTCACCCTGGCAACGATGCGGGACATGGCCTCACCGGCCTTGGCCTTAATCAGGACTGTAGCCTCTCCGTCCATAGGTGTGGAACTGAGGTTAATGATAACCAGTTTAGCCCCGGCCTGGACGGCATAGACGGGCATATAGGCGGCGGGATAGACCACCAGGGTCGAGCCGACCACGATAAACAGGTCGCAACTTGAAGAGCGATTAGATGCCTCGGTGAGCACGTCGTAGGGCAGCGCCTCGCCGAAGAGGACGGCGTTGGGCTTGAGCATGCCGTGGCAGGCCTCGCAGTCGGGGATTTCCTCGCCGGCGTCCAGCCGGGCTTTTATCTGCTCGAAGGGATAGAGCCGGCCGCAGTCCAGGCAGACCGCCCGCTGCATGTTGCCGTGGAGCTCAAAGACCTTCTCGGCGGGCACCCCCGCCTTCTGGTGCAGATTATCAACGTTCTGGGTGATGACGCAGTCCAGCCTGCCCATCCTGTCCAGCTCGGCGATGGCGTAGTGGGCGGGGTTGGGCTCAGCCAGAGTGGTCAAATGCCCCTCCCCCAGCATCCGCCACTGCTTCCGCCTGGCCTCGGGGTCGGCGACGAACTTCTGGTAGGTGAAGTCTTCGGGGTCAAAGCGGCTCCAGATGCCGCCGGGGCTGCGGAAGTCGGGAATGCCCGACTCGGTGCTGATGCCAGCGCCGGTAAAGACCACCAGCTTCTTAGCCTTGATAATCAGCTCGGCTACCTGCTGAATAAGAGCTTCCAGCTTATCTTCGCTCACATTTCCCCTATCTTAATATAACGACCTAGCCAGCCGGGACTCAAGCTCCAGCCCCTGCTCTAGGCTCAGGTCAAGCCCCCTGATAATGGCCTGCTTGGCCCTGGCCACCGCCAGGGGGTCAAAGCCGGCGATTCTCTGGGCCAGCCTTTCGGCCTCGGTAAACAACGCTTGACGGGGCACCACCCGGTTGACCAGCTTGAAGCGTTTAGCCTCATCCGCCTTGAGCCAGCGCCCGGAGAGCAGCATCTCCAGGGCTTTAGCCCTACCCACCACTCTGGGCAGGGTCTGGCTGCCGCCGGCGGCGGGAATTATCCCCAACTGCGGCTCAGGCAGGCCAAACTGGGCGTCATCCGAGGCCAGTCTGATGTCACAGCAGAGGGCAATCTCTATCCCCGAACCGAGCACGTAGCCGTGAAGGGCGGCGATAAGCGGCTGGGTAATGCTTAAGAAAAGCCCCCAGACATCCCTCTCCCATCTCGCCTGCCGGGCAATGAGAGGGGAGGGAGCGGTGAGAAACTCGGTCAGGTCGGCGCCGGCACAGAAGGCCCTCTCCCCGGCCCCCCGGAATATAGCCACCCTGACCTCAGTGTCGTCTTTGACGGCGCTTAAAACCTGGTAAAGCTCGTCCCTCATCTTGAGATTATAGGCGTTTAAGGCCTGAGGGCGGTTAAGGGTGATATAGGCGATGTTAGCCTGCTTCTGGTAGATTATCGTCTCAAAATCGCTCATTTTCCCTCGAACTCTGGCTTTCGCTTCTCCAGGAAGGCTTTAATCCCTTCCGTCCTGTCCTGGGTGGTGTGGATCAGGAAATAGAGGTCGGCCTCCAGGCGCAGCCCCTGCTCCAGGGTCAAATCAAGCCCTTTATTCACCGCCTCCTTGATAAACCTGAGGGCAACCGGTGCCTTGGCGGCGATGGTTCTGGCTAAAGTCTCGGCTTCGGGTAATAGCTCTCTTGCGGGCACTAGCTTGCTCACCAGCCCGATTTCGAGGGCCTCTCGGGCGGTGATGGTCTCGGCGGTGAGGATTAATTCTAGAGCCTTGCCCCGCCCCACGATGCGTGGCAGCCGCTGGCTGCCCCCGTCATTGGGGATAAGCCCCTTGGCCACCTCGGGGAAGCCGAATCTGGCCTCAGCCGAGGCCAGCCTTATATCGCTGCTCAAAATAAGCTCCAGCCCCGGCCCCAGGGCGTCGCCGTTGACGGCGGCGATAACCGGCTTTTCGATGGCGGCGATGGCCGCCGTCGATCTATAGGCCGATTTTTCCGGCTGGCTGCCCCGGCAGAAGGCCTTGCCCCCGGCCCCGGTGAGGATGACGACGTAAATATCGTCGTCCTGGTTGATAATACGGCAGGCATCATCAAGCTCCTGGGCCATCTCCAGGTTGAGGCGGTTGCCGGCCTGAGGGCGGTTGAGGGTTATCGTGGCGACGTGGTCTTTAACGCTGTAAATAATGGTGGAATAGGCCATAGTTCCCCCCATTAAATCTTAACCAACGCCCACCCTACCGTCAAGGTTATTGTCTGGCTTCCTGCCCCACCCCGTTTAAAACAATTCTCTTATTTCCCATACCCTCCCGCCCAAAAGGGCTACACCCTCTTAGACTCTCTATCCCCACCCCAATTAGTGGGGACGATACTCCCAATTCCCAGGAGAATGGAAACCGGCCATTTCTCTCCATCAAGCGAGAAGGTAAAGGGGGGCAATCTCCCCTCTTGGGGGATGGGGTAAAGAGAGTTTTAGAGGCAAAGCCTCTGTGGGCGGGTGGGTGGGAAAGAAAACAACGTTTTAAAAGTGGCTGGGTTACGGGGAGGAGTTCGCCGCAGCGAACTGACAGACATCTTTAAGGTAGCACTGAGGGCAGAGGGGGCGGCGGCGGCAGAAGTCCTTGCCCAGGCGCACCAGCAGGGCGTGGTACTCGTTGAATATGCCGGCATCGGGCGGCAGGTGCTCCATAAAAAAAGTCTGATAGCCGGCATAGCTACCCTTCTCCGGGACCTGGCCGATGCGGCCGAGGATGCGGCGGGTGTAGGCGTCAACGACAAAGACGGGCTTACCCGCGGCGTAAAGCAGTATGGAATCGGCGGTCTCCTGCCCGATGCCGTGGACGGAGAGCAGCTGCTGACGCAGGTAATCGGTAGCGGTGGCGAACAAGCGGTCAAGGTCATCGTTATAGTGGTTACCCAGCCAGAAGGCGAGGGACTTTAATTTAAGCGCCTTGGCGTTGTAGTAACCGCAGGGGCGGACCAGCCTGGCCAGCCGGGGGAGCTGGAGACGGCGCAGCCTGGCCGGCGATAGCGCTTCGGCCTCTTTAAGATTGGCGATGGCCTTCTCCACGTTGCCCCAGGCGGCGGACTGGGTGAGGATTGCCCCGACGATTACCTCGAAAGGCTCATCCGCCGGCCACCAGTGCTGGGGGCCGAAGCCGTCGAGAAGGCGGCGGTAGATATCGGTTAAGGTTCTCTCTAGTGCTTGGTCGTCCATCGGGGTGCTCTAGCCTCATCGGCGGAATCATAGCCGGGGATATAGGGCTTGATATCAATGACCGGGGTACCGTCAACAGCGTCCAGCCCTTTGACCTTAAGGATGTTACCCCGCCGCTCCAGGAGCCGGACGGTAGCCTGCCCCACCGGGTTGGGGCGGCTGGGCGAGCGGGTGGCCAGGCGGCCCACCAGGGGCAGCTCCGCCTTACCCATAGGGTGGACCTTGAGCGGCAGCTTCCGGCCCGGGGTAAGCCGGTGCATCCAGTAAAGGACGATGAGGTGAGAAAACTCCTCCAGGCCGTCCAGGGCTTCGGTCAGATTGCGGTCAATGACGATATCGGAGACGACCTCGCTCCAGCCATGCCTGAGCAGCTGCCTGACTTCGTTCCTGACGGTACCGATGGCCTTCAGATTCATCACGGGGGGTGGCTCAGCCATTTCAGTGACCTGCGCTTTGTCTATCAGCCAAAAGGGGCTGCCTTTTTTCAACAGCCCCTTAAGCGTTGATACCGGGTTACATCGTTTCCAGCACCAGCGGGGTAAGGGTCAAAATCTTCTGGGCAATCAGGGGGTACTTGGCGATAAAGAGCAGTTCGTCCTCAACCAGAGGCTTGTGCGACAGGACATTAGCGTACCTCACCAGCTCCAGGACGTCGTTAGCCTCATCCCTGGAGGCAAAAGACACGTTCATCTTACCCATCAGGTGCCGGAAACCGGACACACCGCTGTACTGGCCGGAGATAATCTCCCGGCCTGTCTCCACGAACTTCGGCTTACCCCGCCCCAGCTCTTTGTAGCTGTAAAGTTCGTAGTTTTCCGGGTCTTTGAGCACCCCGTCGGCGTGAATGCCGGAGGCATGGGCGAAGGCGTTGGCCCCCACCCCGGGCTGGTTTATCGGAATGGGCACGTCAAAGGCGTAGCTGGCGAACTCGGCTATCTTGGCGGCATGGGTCAACTTTATGGGATTACCCAGCTGGTACTTCTTGGCGAAGCCCTTGGACTTGGTCGCCGCCAGAACGCAAGCCAGCAGGTCGGCGTTGCCGGCCCTCTCCCCGATGCCGTTGATGGTGGTATTGATGTAGGCATCCTGACCGCCGTCGACGGCCCCCTTGGCCCCGGCCAGGGAGTTGGCCACCGCCATCCCCAGGTCGCCGTGGCAGTGCACCTCAAGCGGCATGATCACGTTCTCGGCCAGCATCTTCACGGTGTCATAGATGGTGAAGGGGTTATCGTAGCCCAGGGTGTCGCAGTAGCGCAGCCTGGCCGCCCCGTGCTCCTTGGCCGCCAGCCCGAACTTGACCAGAAAACCCGGGTCAGTCCTGGAGGCATCCTCAGCATTGACCCCGATGCTCTCGGCACCCATCGCCTTGGCGGCGTCAACGGCGTCAGTCATCTCTTTGATTATGTCATCCCAGCTCTTCTTCCCCCGGAACTTGCCCTTGAGCATCTGCTCCGAGGTTGAAATAGACAGGTTAAGGTGCTTGATATTGGGCACAAACTTGAAGGCCGTCTTGACATCGGCGACGATAGCCCTTATCCACCCCTCCAGCCGCATGGGTTTAAGTACCCCCATCTCGGCCATCTCCAGATTAGCCTCCAGGTAGCGGGCCTCGTGCCGGGTAGTAGGGAAGCCGAACTCGGACTGGAAGACCCCCATCTCGTTGAGGTAGACATTTATCATCGTCTTTTCCAGCTTGGAAAGGCCAAGCTTGGCCGTCTGCACGCCGTCACGGTTGGTGACATCGATAAAATAAATCTTGGGTATCTGTTCCTTCTTAGCCATTTCCCCACCTCGGTCCGGTAAACTGGTAGGATTGATAATAGCATATGCCGGCCGCTTTGGCAAGAAATCCGGCCAGTGTTAAAGCGGGAAAACCGTTAGCGGCTAATATATGCTAAAATAGATATTAAATTAACGGCTTTTAGCTAAAATAATGGGCTCACTGAGAAGGCTGGTCTGGAGCATCGGCGGCTTTGTCGCCATCGTCGCTCTCGGGACTATCGGCTACGAGGTCATCGAGGGATGGTCGTTCCTGGACTCTCTTTACATGACCATAACCACCATCACCACGGTGGGCTTCAGGGAGATCCACCCCTTAAGCGACGCCGGGCGTATTTTCACCATCGTCCTGATTATCTTCGGGGTGGGTGGGGCGCTCTATATCCTGACCAACCTGATGGGGTATATACTGGAGGGGCAGTTCGGTATCACTATGGGGAGGCGACGCATGAAAAACAGGATTGCCAAGCTAAAGAACCACTTCATTCTCTGCGGCTACGGGAGAGTGGGCGAGGAGATAGCCCAGGCCTTCAGCGAGGAGGGGGTGTCCTTCGTTGTCATCGCCAATAACGAGCAGCACATCGCCAAGGCGGAGAAGGAGGGCCATCTCTTCATCTTCGGTGATGCCACCAGCGACGAGGTGCTCAATGAAGCCGGCATCGAACGGGCGCACGGCCTGGTGGCGGCGGTGGGCAGCGACGCCGATAATACCTTTATCACCCTCTCCGCCCGGGAGCGGCGCCCCGACCTGTTCATCGAAGCCCGCAGCTCCAGCCATGAAGCGGAAGGCAAGCTGCGCCGGGCCGGCGCCGACCGGGTTATCTCCCCCCACACCATCGGCGGCCGCCGCATGGCCATGCTGGCCCTTCGCCCGGCGGTGGTCGATTTTATCGACACGGTCACCTACGGCCGAGGCCGCGAGATGGAGCTGGAGAACCTGGATGTGAGCAGCGGCCCCCCCCTGGTCGGCCGGACGATAGCCCAGGCCAGGAGCCAGGACGGCATCACCGTCTTGGCAATGAGGAAAAAGAGCGGTAAACTGATACCTAACCCGCCAGGGGAAGAGGTCATCGAGGAGGATGACCGGCTGATTGTCATCGGCACCAAGGAGCGGCTGGCGGCCCTACAACGCTTATTCGAGGGAAAGAAAAAATGAAAGCAGGCATTATCAACGTTACCGGATACGCCGGCGCTGAGCTGGCCAGGCTGCTGCACCAGCACCCCGAGGTAGAGCTGGCTTCGGTCACCGGGCGCAGCGCCGCCGGGCAGAGCCTGGGCGAGGTCTTCCCCCACCTGGCCGATATCAAGCTGACCATCAGCGACAGGCTGGGTGACGTGGAGCTGGCCTTCGCCGCCATGCCCCACAAGGAGAGCACCAGGGAGGTCGTCCCCCTCTTGGAGCGGGGGGTCAGGGTGGTCGATATCAGCGCCGACTTCCGCCTCAAAGACGCCGCGGAATACCAGCGCTGGTACGGCTTTAGTCACCCCGCCCCCAAGCTGCTGGCCAAGGCGGCCTACGGGCTGCCCGAGCTGCACCGCGCCGAAATCGCCCCGGCCAACCTGGTGGCCAACCCCGGCTGCTACCCCACCGGGGCCATCCTGGCGCTGGCGCCAGCGGTGAAGGCGGGACTCATCAAACCGGATATCGTCATTGACAGCAAATCGGGCCTCTCCGGGGCGGGGCGCACCCTCACCCTAAACACCCATTACTCGGAGGCCAACGAAGACGTCAGCGCCTACGCTTTAGAGGGACACCGCCATTTGCCCGAGATTACCCAGGAGCTAAAATTACTCGAGCCCTCGGAACAGCCGCTGGCGGTAACCTTCGTCCCCCATCTGGTGCCGATGACCCGCGGCATCCTTACCACCTGCTATGCTTCACTGACCGGCCAAAAGGGGATAGAGGCGATAAGAAAGCTCTACCGGGACTTCTACCAGGACGAGCCCTTCGTACGGGTGGCTGACAGCCCGCCCCACACCAAGCAAACTTTAGGCAGCAATATCTGCCTGGTCTGCCCCACCCTCGACCAGAGGACGGGCAAGCTGGTGGTCATCAGCGCTATCGATAACCTGGTCAAAGGCGCCGCGGGACAGGCAATACAGAACATGAACCTCATGCTCGGCCTGCCCGAGACCACCGGGCTTGAGTCGCTGGCGGTCTACCCCTAGCCGATAACGATAAACAGCGGGCACATCACCAGGGTGACGGTTGCCAGCAGC
>CAYNGD010000022.1:0-26352 GCA_964396965.1 uncultured Dehalococcoidales bacterium | reverse complement strand
AGTTAGTCCGCTAATTTCCAGAAACATTGGCAACCTTTCCCCTTTTCCTACGCCCTGAATACCATGCCCTGACCAGCTTAGGTAAACTGACCAGCCCCTGGGGCATCAGGTAGATAATCAGAGCCAATATAGCTACAGAAACGTACGGCGAATACAGTTTCAACCCCCGGGACAATTCGGGAATAAGCATTATTATTATCGTACCGATAATAGGCCCGGCAAAGCTTCCTATACCACCTACGATTACATACACAGCGATCCACAAGGTAGTCATAAAACTAAAGCTGGTAGGCGATAACACCATATTATAAGGAGCATAAGCTGCACCCGCCAGGCCTACAAAGAAACAACCCACCGCCACAGCGAATACTTTGTAAAAACTTTCATTAATTCCTATACTGGAGGCTACAAGAGGTGATTGGGCTACGGCTTTTAAACTCATACCAATACGGCTGAACTCAAACCTATACATAGCGATACAACTAATCACAGTCAGTCCTAAAAAGAAATAATAATAAGCAATTTGCGAGCCGCTGACAAAGATGGGATGGGTATCGGCCATACCACTATAGCCACCAGTCCATTTCCCGCCAGCCTCAATTATATAAACCACCCCTATCCCGAAGAATAGAGTTCCCATGGCGTAGTAAAACGCTTTCAACCTGGAAAACGGGTAACCAGTGATGATAGCTACAACCATTGTTGCTACAGCGGCTACAGGGATAACGACATATGGTGGCCACTTCAACCACATGGATGCCATGGCGGAGAAATAAGCACCGAGACCCAAAAAGGCTCCGTGTGCCAGCGGAAACTGGCCGGAAATATTTATAATGCGAAAACTTTCAGCAGCGATGATATAAACAAAAATCAAGATCAAAATGTAGAACACGTAGTCAGAGCTAATGAATGGAGGTAGCAGAGCAAATAATAATACCGCCAGTCCATAGATAGACGGCTTCAACCATTTCTTTCCTCCGGCTATAGGCTTGGTCGGTGAAGAAGTATCGGGTATGGAACCACTATTGTCACTCATAACTATAGTCCTCTGCCCATGTTTTCTGGAATCATGCTTCAAGTCCGAAGAAGCCTTGAGGTTTAATCAGTAAAATAACGACGATTACCATAATTACGATAGCGTCACTTGTAGCTCCGCTTGTCAAAACGGGTAAAATAGCATCCAGGCCGCCCAGGATCAATCCGGCAACAATGATACCATTTATACTTCCTACTCCGGCGATCATCACCAGGATCAGCACTTTGACCAGTATATAGTCACCCATAAAAGGGGTTAAATACAGGAAGGAACCCATGAAACATCCGGCCACGGCGGCTAGGGCACACCCTATAAAGGAAGCGAGAGCCGAAATGCGATGGATGTTAATACCCTGCAAAGCGGCTCCCTCTATATTTTGTGAAATAGCCTGCATCTGCTGCCCCAATCGCGTCCTATGTGCAAACCACAACGTTATAAACAGCAGAATGGCGCTGATGCCAAAGATTATCAGCCTTTGGTTGCTTATCGAAATAGGCCCGAATTGAGAAGAGCCCGGTAGGAAAGGGGGCAGACCAAGTGTTTGAGTTCCCGCTATAATATTTACCGTTGTCTCAAGGAATATTATAACAACGACACCTATCATGACTATGCCGTTAAAATCACCCACAAAGGGTCTAAAGCAGAACTTTTCCAGGAATATACCAAAGGCGCCTACAATTGCGGCTGAAAGCAGTACTGCTATCCAGGGATTAAAGCCAAATGTCGCTATAAATATTAGCCCAATATACCCGCCGATCATATATATGGCGCCGTGTGCCAGATTTAAGATTCTAAGCAAGCTAAAAAGAAAGGCAAATCCCAGCGCCACCAATATATATACGGATGACAACATCAGGATATTAACGATGGTTGGCAATATCAGTTGCACGTTACCACTCTCCCCTCGGGTGCTTTTATCTTGCCAGCCTGATTAACAACATAACCGGGGTGGGGGATAAAGCCCACCCCGGTAAGTAACCCTAGAATGTGAAAACGGTCAAACTACGGTATTGTGGGTATGTTTACCCATCCGGATACCACTTGGCCATTCTGCACTATCTGGTAGGGGCTGGGCATGGTCAGGGCATGGTTAGCGATACCAAAAGTTTGGGTTCCGGATACTATACCTGGCCCGTACAGGGTATCAACAGTCTGCGCTTTTTCCCAATAGGCTCTCACCGTGGCGGGGTCAAGACTATCAGCTCCTTCTATGACGCTGACCAGGGCATAAAGAGCATTGGCATTCATCAGGACGAGCGAAGGGGCTTTACCACCGTTCTGGTCGGCGAGTATTTTTATAACAGCATCCAGCTGGGGTGGGTTGCCCGGGACGTCCATCGCAGGCCCGGCCGTGCTGACATCATGGCACACGTCTATACCGGCGATTTGTATCACATCATTGAGGGGACAAATGACACCGGTAATGTAAGGCCTGTTATCACCCAGACCTCTCAGGTCTTTAACGATGCTGGCGATCATTGGAGCGCTGCTGTCTATATGGATTATGGCATCCGCTTTAATTGCATGAAGTTGGGATGCTGTAGGGCTGAAATCAGTCGTAGTATTAGAGTAGGTGACAAAACCGGCCCAGGTAATACCGGCATTTGCCAGAGCTGTCTTCATTGCCGGTTCGATGTAGGGGGTGTTTCCATCGTCAGGCCTCATGACAACGGCTGACTTGGCATTCGGGTAATATTTTTGCAAGATGGCAATGGCGACTTCCATCGATCCCAGAGTACCAGCCCCGGCAAGGAAGGTATTGGGTGTTGATGCGTCCATATTTCCCGGCGCGTTCCCGGCGAAGCTTACAACATCCATTACGTCCGCCTTGGCAAATATGGGGCTTGAACCAAATGGCCACAATGCTGTTGGGCCGGCAATAAACTGGACTTTATCGTCATCAACTAGCTTCCTTGCTGCTGCAGCAACACCATCCATAGTACTTTGGCCGTCTTCCGTGACGAGCTGAATATTGTATTTCTGGCCTTGAACAGTGACTCCACCGTTCTCATTAATGTATTGTGCTGTTGCAGCTAGCTCCTTCTGTTGTAAAACATCATCTACAGACCACCAGCCTGTCAGGCAGAGCAGAGAGCCAATTCTCAAAGTCTTCACTACTGGCGGTGGCGTTGTCGGCGGTGTTGTCGGCCCTATCGTTGTCGGCGGTGGTGTTGTTGGCGGTGTCGTTGTTGACGGTGTCGGACAGCCGATAACAATCAAGCTGATAGCTAACAACAGTGCCAGCGGGATTAACAATATTTTATTTTTCACCTAAATCCTCCTCTAAGATTTTAGCCTATTGAATATTACAATCCATTCTTCATCTATCACCCCCCCTCGATTCTAGAACTTCCCGCATCTTATGATTAAGTCGACAATATCACAGAGGCCTTCTCATGAAACACCTCCTGTGACGTCCAACAAATATTGTCAATAAACATTCCACTAATAGACCATAAACTTATTAAATAACTTGAATGTTAAAAAGTTATGAAGTTAAGGGGTGAATTATTAAAATTCTGTAACATTCCGTAAAATTGGCGATAAATTGCCACGCTTTGTGAAGTCTCATTTCCCCATTTTCAGCAGGTAATACTAGCAGTGCGCTATTAGCGGCTTACGTCGTATACCGGGTATTTGAGAAAAGCTTGGCTAGTTTAGGTTGTTGATTTTGGTGACACCCCGAACCTAAATTAGTGTAGCTGCCGGTTGGGGCTGTATTGGCCAGTTAAAGGCCGGCGGCGGCCAGGATATCGGGCACCACTTCCTCTTTGCCGATGGCCATGATGTGTACGCCATCGCAGATGGCGTCCTTCTTAAGTGTAGTAATCATCCGCCCGGCAATCTCGATGCCCTTTTTCAGCATCTCCTCTTTGGGCACGGCGGACAGTTCGTCAATCAGGTTTTGGGGCACGAATATGCCCGGGACATTGGCCGTCATAAACTTGGCCATCCTGGCTGAAGACAGCAGGATGATGCCGGCCAGTATCTTGACCGGGAACCTGCGGGCTTTTTCCATGAACCTGCTAAAGTTGTCCAGGTCATAGATTCCCTGGGTCTGGAAGAACTCGGCGCCGGCCTCGATTTTCTTCTCAAATTTAATGAGCTGGGGCTCTAAGGGCCGGGCTTCCGGGGTGACGGTGGCCCCGGCGCAGAACTCCACCGCCCCGTCCAGGTCGTTGCCCCCCAGGTCCTTGCCTGATTCCATCAAACGGACTGTCTTCAGTAGCTGGAGGGAATCGAGGTCAAAGACCCCCTTAGCCTCTTTGTGGTCCCCCACCGGGACGGCATCGCCGGTGAGGCAGAGCACGTTGTTTATCCCCCTGGTGGAGGCGAATAAAAGCTCCGCCTGGAGGGCCAACCGGTTGCGGTCGCGGCAGGTCATTTGCAGGATGGGCTCGCCGCCCATCTCTTTGATGGCCAGGCAGCCGCCGATGGAGGGGAAGCGCATTACCGAGCTCTGGTGGTCGGTGACGTTAATCGCGTCCACCCTGTCTTTGAGCAGCTCAATGTGGTGCACTATTTTTTCCAGGTTGGTGCCCTTGGGCGGTGCCACCTCGCTGGTGATAATAAACTTGCCAGAGTTGAGGGCATCTTTAAATTTTGACGCCATTCTCCTCACCTCCTCACCTACGTTATTCTGACCGTTCTCGGCCTGGGTGATGCCTGAAAGTTGTGGGGGGGCTGGTACTTCCTCATCAGGTCAAGCCGGTTCTGGGCCTTAAGCCGCTCGTAGATAAGTGTCCAGGCGCAGTCCTTCTCCTTGTCTATCTCGCACTTGCCGTTGTTGGTGCCGCCGCAGGGGCCGTTGACCAGGCCTTTGTGGCAGGCGGTGATGGGGCAGATGCCGGCAGTCTCGCCGATAACGCACTGACCGCACTGGGCGCAGACCTCACGGAAATAGCCCGGGGTGTCCTCGACGCCGATGAACAGGGTGTCCAGCGCCGGGATGACCGGACGGTCGATATAGGTACTTATGCGGTGCACGCCCAGGGCGCAGCTCATTATCAGGGCGCAGTTCGAGCTCTGGATGGCCCGCTCGTTTTCCTTCATGGCTATTTCGCTCATCTCATCGCAGGCGATGGGGATGACCGCCCAGCCGCTGACCAGCTTGTCTATCTCCTGAAGCTGGTTCTTCATCGCCGCTACCTGCTCGATGCCGCCGGTCCTGGTCAGGGTGGTGCAGGTGCCGCAGCCGATGATAAACACCCGGTCAAAGCCTTCCAGCTGCTGCTTTATTTCCTCGAAGGGCTTCTGCCTGGTTATCGATTTCATAATAAACCTCCTGCTAGCTAGCTCTCCAGGTCACACCGGAGGCACCGCTTGGCCTCCTGCCGGGCCTTCTCTTCGGAGAAGGCCATCTCTATCTCGGCAAAGCTGGTCTTTCTTTCCTTAACCGGCAGTGTCGGCACGGCCACCCTGGGCTGTGCCTCCCAGACCTCCTCCACCTCCGGCGCCACCTCCTCGCCGGTTGGTTTGGCTTTAAGGTCGTAAATCTCAACGCGGGAGGTGTCAGACCTCAGGTATTTGTCGATGGAGATAGCCGCCCTCCGGCCGGCGGCGATGGCCTCTATCACCATACCCGGCCCGGTGACGAAGTCACCGCCAGCGAAGACCCCGCTGATATTCGTCGCCAGGGTGTTACTGTCAACCACCAGTGTCTCCCAGCGGGTGCGCTCCAGGGCGCTGTCGGGGGGGAGGAAGGAGAGGTCGGGTGCCTGACCCACGGCGGCGATTACGGTATCGGCCTCGATGAAGGACTCCGAGCCGGTGATGGGGAGGGGGCGCCTCCGACCGCTCTGGTCAGGCTCGCCGAGCTTCATCCTGATGCACTGCAGGCCGGTCACCCGCCAGTTCTCGGTGGCGATCCGGGTGGGGGTGATGAGAAAGCTGACCTTCACCCCCTCGTCGATGGCCTGCTGGTATTCCACCTCGGTGACCGGCATCTCATCCCGGGAGCGGCGGTAGTAGATTTTGACCTCCTCGGCGCCGAGGCGGAGGGCGGTGCGGGCGGCATCAAGGGCAACGTTGCCGCCGCCGATGACCGCCGTCCGGCGGCCTACCCTGACCTGCCTACCCAGCCTGGCGTCCCTCAGGAACCTCAGCCCGTAGTAGAAGCCCTCGGCGTCCTCCAGTTCGCCGGGGACGCCGATGCGCTGGCTTCTCTGGGCACCGGCGGCGATAAAGACGGCGGCGAAGCCGTCCTTCTTCAGGTCTTCCACGGTAAAGTTAACGTTAATCGGGGTGTTGTAGCGTATGTCCACCCCCCGCTTGGCGATATAGTCAATCTCCTTCTGTATAACCTCCCGGGGCAGGCGGAACTCGGGTATGGCCACCGAGAGCATGCCGCCCCCCACTGGCAGCGCCTCGAAGACGGTCACGGGGTAGCCCATCTGGGCCAGGAAGTAGGCGCAGGCAAGGCCGCTGGGCCCGGCGCCGACCACCGCCACCCGCTGGCTCTGGGTCTGAGGAAACGGCTCCGGGTCTTCGGTCACGTTCTCAAAATACCAGTCGGAGGCGAAGCGCTTGAGTGCCCTGATGGCCACCGGGTCGTCCAGCTCCCCGCGGCGGCACCTGAGCTCGCAGGGGTGGCTGCAGATGCGTCCGCAGATGGCCGGGAAGGGGTTGCGCTCCCAGATAGTCTCGACGGCTTCTCTGTATTCACCGGCGGCGATATGGGCCACGTATTTGGGGATGTTGATGCCCAGCGGGCAGGTGTGCTGGCAGGGCGATATCATCAGGGTGTCGCAGACCGCCGCCGGGCACTTCTTCTCCTTGATGTGGGCGTCATACTCGTCACGGAAATACTCGATGGTGGAGAGTACCGGGTTGGGCGAGGTCTGCCCCAGCCCGCACAGCGAGCACTCTTTGACCGTCCTGGCAATGGCCAGCAGGGTATCTATGTCAGCCTGGCTTCCCCTGCCTTCGGTAATCCTTGTCAGTATCTCCAGCATCTGCCTGGTGCCCAGGCGGCAGGGGGTGCACTTGCCGCAGGACTCGGCCTGGGTGAAGCTGAGAAAGTAGCGGGCCACCTCAACCATGCAGGTCGTCTCGTCCATGACCACCATGCCGCCCGAGCCCATTATCGAGCCCATCCTGGCCAGCGACTCGTAGTCCACCGGCAGGTCAATGAAGCGGGCCGGGATGCAGCCGCCGGAGGGGCCGCCGGTCTGCACCGCCTTGAGCTGCTTGTTCCTGGGGATGCCGCCGCCGATATCGTAGATGATGCGGGACAGGGGGGTGCCCATCGGCACCTCCACCAGCCCGCTGTTGGCGATCTTGCCGGTGAGAGCGAAGACGGCGGTGCCCTTGCTCTTCTCGGTGCCGATGCTGGCGAACCAGTCGGCACCCCTCTCGATGATTACCGGCACCGTGGCCAGCGTTTTCACGTTGTTGATGTTTGATGGCTTGCCGTCCAGCCCCGACTGGGCGGGAAAGGGAGGGCGGGGGCGGGGCATACCCCGCCGGCTCTCGATGGAGGCGATGAGGGCGGTCTCCTCGCCGCAGACAAAGGCACCGGCACCCTCCTTGATGTGCACGTTGAAATTGAAGCCGGAGCCCTGTATATCACTGCCCAGAAACCCCCTCTCCCTGGCCTGGTCGAGGGCTACCCGGAGCCGGCTCACCGCTAGGGGGTATTCGGCGCGGACGTAGAAATAGCCCTCGCTGGAACCGATGGCGTAGGCGCAGATGGCCAGTCCCTCGATGACGGAGTGGGGGTCGGCCTCCAGTATGGAGCGGTCCATAAAGGCGCCGGGGTCGCCCTCGTCGGCGTTGCAGATAACATATTTCGGCGAGCCGTGGGCGCTGCGGCAGAACTCCCACTTCACTCCGGTGGGAAAGCCCGCCCCGCCCCGTCCCCTCAAGCCCGACCGCTTCACCTCCTCGATGACCTCCTCCGGCTTCATCTGGAAGAGAACTTTGCGCAGGGACTGGTAGCCGCCGCGGTCAATATAGTCGTCAATCCGCTCCGGGTTGATGTGGCCGCAGTTGCGCAGGATGACCCGCCGCTGCTCTTTGTAGAACTTTATCTCCGAGTAGGCCGGTATGGCCTGGCCGCTCACCGGGTCGCGGTAGAAGAGGCGCTCCACCAGCTTCCCCTCCAGTAGGTGCGAGCTGACAATCTCGGCGGTGTCCTCCGGCTCAACGTGGGTGTAGAAGACGCCGTCCGGCTCGACGACGACGTTCGGCCCCTGCTGGCAGAAGCCGTGACAGCCGGAGAAGTCTATCTCGGCGCCCTTCAGGTTTTGTTTTTTCACCTCGGCTTTCAGTGCCTGGAAAACAGCGTCACCCCCACCCGAGACACAGCCGGTGCCCCGGCAGACGAAAACGGTGCGGTTTTTATGGCCGTTGCGCTTCATTTTTTACGCCTGCCCTCGAACAGTCTGGCTACCTTCTTGGGGTTAAGATTGCCGTGCGTCTCCTGGTTGATGACGATGTTGGGGGCCAGGGCACAGACGCCGATGCAGGCCACCGTCTCCAGGGTGTACTCCAGGTCGGGGCTGGTCTCCCCCTCCTCCAGCTCCAGTTCCTGCTTGACCAGCTTAAGAATTGTCTTGCCGCCCCGCACATGGCAGGCCGTTCCCCGGCATACCCTGACGATGTTCCTGCCCCTGGGCTCGGTGTAGAACTGGGTATAGAAGGAGATTACCCCCTGCACCTGACTGGGGAAAAGGCCCAGGCCGCTAGCGATGCGCGCTATTGACTCGGGGGGGATATAACCCACCGCCTGCTGGACATCGTGGAGCAGGGGTATCAGCCCCCATTTTTGCCCCCGGTAGCCGCCGATAATATTGTCTATTTTCTTCAAATCGGCCTTGGTAACTTTCCTGGCTCTGGCCATTATGGCGTAGTCCTTTCCAGCCTCACAGGGCAGCTTTTGAGGGAAGGGGCTTTTGCCCTGGGGTCAAGCTTAACATCGAACAGCTCACCGGCCGGGCTCTCCGGGAAGGAAATGGGCAGGAAGAGCAGGCCGGATGGCAAAGAGTCGGTTACCCTGATAATAGTGGTCAGTTCGCTGGCCGGTGAAATTACCCTGACTGAGTCGCCGTCACCGAGCTTGAGTTTTTTGGCGTCATCACGGCCTATCTCCAGCCAGGGTTCCGGCGAAAACTCTTTAAGGCGTGAGGCTCTCAGGCTCCTGGTGCCGCTGCCGAAGTGGGGCAGTGCCGAGCCGGAGAGCAGGGTCAGCGGGTAGCCGTCGCCTGATATATCGGCGGGCGGGGTATATTGGGCCGGGGTGAGCCGTCCGAAGCCGCTGGGGAAGGGGCCTTTGTAGAGACGTCTGGTCCGCACGCTCTCACCCTCCAAGCCGGCCCAGTCCACGTCCTCCTTTTCCAGGTCGGTAGCGGCAAAGTGCTCATAAAAGGGGACCATCTCCTCAATCTCGCTGATGACATCCTGAAGCGAGGAATAGGGCATCGGCTCCCCCATCTCTTTGGCAAGCTGGAGGATTATCTTCCAGTCCGGCCGGCTCTGACCGACTGGCTCGACGGCCTTTTTCACCGGCTGGGTCCGGCCCTCAAAGTTGGTGAAGGTGCCCTCCTTTTCGGCGAAGCTGGCTGAGGGCAGGACGACGTCGGCCAGTTGAGCCGTCTCGGTCAGAAACAGGTCAGCCACCGCCAGAAATTCCAGGTACTCAAGCGCCTTTTTAACCTGAGAAGGGCGGGGAAAGCTGGTTGCGGGGTTTTCGCCGACAATCAGCATCCCTTTGAGCCCTCCGGCCTGAGCCTGTTCCATCATCTCCAGGGACGATAGGCCGGCATTAGTTGGCAAACTGCTCTTCCACCGCCCCTCAAAGTCGCTCCTGGCCGGGCCGTCATCTAGGCTCCGGTAGCCGGGCAGGAAATCGGGCAGGCTGCCCATATCGCAGGCACCCTGGGCGTTGTTCTCCCGCTGCAGGGCAAAAATACCTCCTCCCCGCCTCTCGATATTCCCGGTCAGCATAGCCAGGTTGGCCAGGGCCATGACGCTGTCCACCCCGTTGGCATTCTGGGTGACGCCGTTTCCGTAGACAATAGAGGCCCACTCGGCTTGAGCTAAAGTGCGGGCCGCCCGCTCAACATCCACCCCGGGGATGCCGGTTATAGCCTCTACCCGCTCCAGGGTATAGGGCTTCAGGCTCTGGGAAAGCCCTTCGAAGTTGTCCGTCTTGCGGGCGACAAACTCCTCATCAAGAAGTGTTTCCTCAATAATTACCCTGGCCATCCCGTTGAGCAGGGCGACGTCGCTGCCCACTCTGGGCCTCAGCCAGATATGGGCCAAGGGACTGAGCTTGGTGGAGCGCACGTCAACCACTATCAGCTTGGCACCTTTATATCTGGCGGCACGTTTTATGGCGTAGCCTACCGCCGGGGCGGAGACGGGTGGGTTGGCGCCGATAACCATGATTACCTCTGATTTCTCCAGCTCTTCCAGGGAGTTAGTTGTTCCCGGAAAGCCGATGGACTGCCCCAGGCCGACCCGGCTGGCGGCGCTGTAGAGCCGGCTGCCGTTATCGATGTTGTTGGTGCCTAAGGTTACCCGCGCCAGTCTCTGCAGTAAATAGTTCTCCTCGTTGGTGCACTTGGAGGAGCCCAGCACCGCCAGGCTGTCGGCACCGTGCTCCTGTTTTAATCTCTTAAATTCGGCGGCCACCCGGCTGACGGCCTCCTCCCAGGTCGCTTCCCGCAGTTCGCCGTCCACCCTGATTAGGGGGCTGGTCAGCCTCTCCGGGCTGTGGACGAAATCGAAGCCGTAGCTACCCCTGACGCAGAGGGTGCCGTGGTTGACCGGGCTTTCACCTGGCCTGGCCCTGACTATCTGGTTGTCCTTTACCTCCAGGTGGAGGCTACAGCCGCAGCCGCAGAACGGGCAAATAGTGTCGACGGTTTTGGTGGCCGTCCCGTGGTATGACCTTGTCTTCTCCATCAGTGCGCCGGTGGGGCAAATGGCCACGCAGCTCCCGCAGAAGGTGCACTCGGACTGCTCCAGCGGCCTATCATTCAGTGTGGCCGGTTTGGTGGTAAAGCCGCGGCCGATATAATCAATGGCTCCCTCCACGACGAGCTCCTGGTCGGCCCGGATGCACTTGGCGCAGAGGATACAGCGGGAGAGGTCCCTCACGATGAAGGGGTTCACCTCTTCTATCGCCGCCAGCCTAGGTATTCGCTGCAGCTCCACCAGCCCGATGCCCATCTCGGCACCCAGCTCCCTCAGCTGGCACCGGTTGCCCTTATCGCAGACCAGGCAGGAGTCGGGGTGGCTGGCCAGCATGAGCTGGACGAGCAGCCTCCGCCGCTCCACCACCCTGGGTGAGCGGGTGTTTATCACCATCCCCGCCCTTATCGGTGCCACGCAGGAGGCCAGCAGGGTCTTGGAGCTCTCCTCTTCCACGATGCAGAGCCGGCAGGCGCCGGTAGGGGACAGATAGCGGTCGTGGCAGAGGGTGGGAATGTCCACCCCCGACTCCCGGGCCAGCTCCAGGACGGTCATCCCGGAATAGCCGCTTACCTCCACCCCATCAAGGGTAATGGTCACTGCTTCCACGGCTGGCTCCTTTTAGAGTCATCGCTTAGTCAACGGTGCAGATAAATTTCTTGCCTTCGTAGACCGACCTTATCCCGTTCAGCAGCTGGGAGCTGACCACTGTTTTGGGGATAAAGCCCAGGGCGCCCACCTGCTGGCTGGCCATGACGTTTTCCTCATCGTCGTACTGGGTCAGCATCAGGACTTTGGCCTGCTGGTAGTGCTGGCATATCTCCCGGGCCGCCTCCAGGCCGTTCATCTCCGGCATGACGATGTCCATAAGCACCACGTCGGGTAGGAACTGGCCGGTCTTGTCTATCGCCTCCCGGCCGTTGGCGGCTTCGCCCACCACCTGCATATCGTGCTGGAGGGCAAGTACCGCCCGGATGCCGTCTCTGACCACGGCGTGGTCGTCCACCACCAGCACTCTTATCTTTCTGGTTACCCTGTCCAGCAGTTTGGCGATACGGTGCACCAGCACGTCTAGTTCGATAGGCCGGGAGAGGAAGTCCTCAACGTCACACTGCATGCCCTCCTCCTTCCGCCACCCCTTGATGTGCTGCTTCTCCGGCGGCGCATTGATCACGATGATAGGCAGATTGCTGAAGCCGAGCGACTGCTTCAGCCACCGGTGAAGCAGGAAAGCGTCCCCGCGGGGCATAATTGTGCCCAGCGCCACCAGCTCGGGCTCTTGGGAGCGGACCATGTCTTCGGCCTGGCGCCGCTCGGAGGCGATAACCACCGAGTATGATTTAGCCTCCAGAGCGGCCTGCAGGGCCTGGGTGAAATCGGGGTCGTCGTCCACAATCAGGATTCTATGTCCTTGTTCCATCGCCGCCTCCTTCCTCCGTTACCGACCTCTACGGCCGGAGGTTGGTTAATAATCTAACCATAAACCAAAGGCGGCGGATGGAGAAGGGGGTTTTTCCCTGATAGGTAGGGTGAAAGAACCCCGAATTTGCCGGGATTTACCCCTGTTTCTGGGGTGGTTCAGATGGTTATGATGCCCTTGCGCAGGGCATACTTGACCAGCTCGGTGCGGTTGTGGATATCTAGCTTGGCCATGAGGTTGGTCTTGTGGCCCTCGACGGTCTTGCGGCTGATAATCAGGATATCGGCTATCTCCTGGTTGGTGTGCCCCTCCGCCATCAGCTTTAATATATCCCGCTCCCGGTCGGTAAGCTGGTCATAGGGGTCTTTGGTCCGTCTGCCGGCCTTGTAGCGGTAGCCTTCGACCACCAGCTTGGCCGCCGGAGGCGAGAGGTAGGAATCGCCGCGGTGGACGGAGCGGATGCCGTCAATAAGCTCCGAGGAGGCCGCCGCCTTGCTGACGAATCCGGTAGCACCGGCCTCAATGACCGGCAGCACGTACTCTTTATCGTCGTACTGGGTCAGGATGAGCACTTTAATTTTAGGAAACTCGCGGCAGATGCGACGGGTGGCCTCCAGCCCGCCCATTATGGGCATGGCGATGTCCATCAGCACCACGTCCGGTTGCAGCTCCCTGACCATATCAATGGCTTCGCTGCCGTTGGCCGCCTCGCCGACCACTTCAATGTCACCGACCACGGCCAGCAGGGCGCAGATGCCCTCCCTGACGATGGGATGGTCGTCAACCACCAGCACCCTTATCTTATTCATTTTCCTTGTTTCCTATCGGCACCCTGGCCCATACCGTCGTCCCCTGGCCAATCTTTGATTCCACCGAGGCGGTGCCGCCCAGGAGCATAATTCTCTCCCTCATGCTGAACAGGCCCCGCCCCCGCCCGCTCTCCTCGACATCGGTGACGCCCGAGACATCAAACCCCTGGCCGTCATCAGTGATGCGCAGCACCAGCTCGCTGTCTTGATATTCCACGGCGATGGTGGCGTTCCTGGCCTTGGAGTGCTCGATGATGTTGCCGATAGAGCCCTGAGCAACCCGGAAAAGCCCGGTCTCGACCTCCGGGTCCAGGCGTCTCTCCTTGCCGGTAATCTTCACCGAAACGTTGATGTCCAAGGGGCGGAGCCTGGTATCAGCCAGCTGGCGGATGGCGGGGACCAGCCCCAGTGTATCTAAAAGCGAGGGGCGCAGATCAGCCATCAACCTTCTTATCTCGGTGTGTACCTGTACTGCCAGTGACTGCACCTTTTTCAACCGGCTTACCACCTCGGCGTCACCGCCGGACTTCTCGGCCATTTCCGCCAGTGCCTGAAGCTGAAGGGTGAGCCCGGAGAGTGTCTGGCTGGTCTCGTCATGCAGCTCGCGGGCCAGCCTCTTCCGCTCGTCCTCCTGGGCAACCAGAATCTGCCGGGTGAGCTTGCGGTACCTTTCCCTTGCCTTTCTCAGCCTTTCGTAGAGTTTTGCCTGCTGAATGGCCACGCCGAGCTGGTCTCCGATGGAGTGCAGCAGGTGCAGGTCTTTGGTGGTAAAGCGGTGGGGACGGCGGCTGGCCACGTTGATCACGCCCAGAACGCTATCCTTGGCCCGGATGGGGACGCAGATAAAAGCCTTCAGGCCCTCTTCTTTTACTAGGTCCGGGTGGCCCACGCGGGGGTCAATCGAGATATCCTCCAGCAGAATCGCCTTGCCGCTCTGGGCTACCCTTCCGGCGATGCCTTCACCCAGGCTGAGGCGCATCTTCTCAACATAGTTGTCACTCAAACCCTGATGAATATGGTAGGATAAGGTTTGGGTGGGCTCGTCCAGGAGCAGGATGCCGCCGATGGTGCCCTTCATAATCTTGAGGATGTTGTCTAGGGCCACCTTGAGGGCGGCGTCCAGGTCCCAAAGGCCGCTGATAGCGGCTGAGACCCGGCTCAAAGCGAGCAGCTCTTTATACCGCTCTCCCTTTTCGGGCCGGTCTGGCCTCTCTAGTCCGCCGGTTTCCAGAGGTTCCATCTCAAGACCTTACCAGAGTTAGCTGGGGAGTAACTTAAGATAGCTTAAACCTTCGGGCTTGTCAAACATAGCGGCCAGTCCTGATTACTAGTGAAAAACTGACGTGTCCTAGAAAGACTATATCAATAATACATTAGCTATTTCGTCTGACAGGTCTGGGCATCACTCCGCTCTGTTTCTGTTGAACAATAAAAAGTGCAAGGCAGCAAGCCAAATTTTAGTCTGCCATGGTTGTCTCTTTCTTTCTTTTCCTCGGCCTGACGAGCAAAAGCGGAGTGCTACCCACTTCTAGAACCTTCTCAGCATTGCTTCCGAATATCCAGCGACCCAAGCCAGACCTGCCGTGTGTTGCCATAGCTACCATGCTGAAATCGCCTTCCTCAGCCAGCTTTATTATTTCTTCGGCGGCTCCACCTGTCAAAACCTCTTTGAAAACCGAATTTACATTTACACCCTTCCCCTTTAACCTGGTCTCCATTCTTTTGATATAACCTTCTCTACCTTTTCTGACCTGGTTTATTTGCTCTACGCCCCCAGTTAAAGGAAAGTCTTCACTCTTTCGAACCCATGCATGGAAAAGGGTAACCTCTAAATCAAGCTCAGTAGCCATATAGGTTACATATCTAAGTATTGACTCACTTTCTTTAGAGCCATCAACAGGCACGAGTACTTTAACTAGACGATCTCTGTAAACGTCAGGCTTGGCTCCCTTAGCTCTTATCAGAAGAACTGGCTTTCCCGTGGCTCGCAATACCTTGTTAGCCACGTTTCCGAGGGCCCATCGCCTCACACCAGAGCGTCCCTGAGTTGACATTATAATCAGGTTAATCCTGGCCTTATCGGCGTAGTCCACAATCTCCTCGGCAGCGTCACCCTTCAAAATCTCGTAGTCTACTTTTATTTCGCCTTCCTTCTTCCCAGCACCACGCTCCTCGGCGTTGGCCTTGGTTCGATTAGCTATTTCCTTGATGTAACAATCATACATATATCGGGATTTTAGGTCTTCTGGTGATAGTACAATAAGCAGCGTGATTGCGGAACGCATTCTACCAGCCAGTCCTTCAGCGTACCATAGAGTTACCTCGGCTAATTCCGAGCCATCTAGGGGAACAAGTATTTTGTCAAACATTTGGTGCCTCCTTGCCTGATTTTAATCTCCCCTTGGCGAAGCCCGCTGGCAAAGGCTATTTCACTGGTTCGAAAGCGAAGTAGACCCTTTCGGCTATCCACTTCTCTTTGCGCCACTCAATTGGGTGCCCTGGCACATCGAAAACTACAAACCGGACTTCATCGCCCTCTTTAATTCCTCCCGACTCGCAATTTATCACCCGGCTGAAGACATGTCTCACCGGGCTATCTTTACCCAAATCAATCCAAGCGTCAATTAATGGTTCTCCGAAGCCAATCGGGATGGCAATCGATTTTTCCACAAACGTAATAACCTTACCCCTGGTGGGTAATTCTATCCATTCAAGATCATCGCTATAACACTCGGGGCAAATTACCCGTGGGGGATAGCTGATGTGCCCACACCCTTTACATTTTGTTGTTGTGTACTTCCCTTCTTTGAGGTTATCGTAGAAGGTATGGATTCGGTTAAACTCCTTGGCCTCTATGGGCCATAAATCCAAAGTAGGCGAGTAGTGACCCTCAAGGAAAGGTATTCCTATGTTCTCTGTCATGGTTCTCCTCTACTTCCTGGGTTCTTTGCTATAGACTACGATTGTATGTTCCACATTAGCGCCACTCAGGTTATGGGTAAGAGCATTCGCCGCATCCTTGACTTGGAGCACAGCCCTACCCTGGAGCTGTTTCATTATCTCTATTCCTTGGCGAATCCCGGTAGCCCCAAAGGGATGTCCGACAGACAGAAGACCACCGTCAGTGTTGGTCGGAATCTTGCCACCAATCTTGGTCTCCCCGGAAGCTACGAAGGGACCGCCTTCGCCCTTGTCACAGAAGCCCAATTCCTCAAGTTCGACTATCTGGGAAATGCTGAAGCAATCGTGCACCTGCATAACATCGATATCGCTGGGTTTCAATCCCGTGCTTTCATAAGCCTTTTTAGCGGCCAGTTTCATGTGCGCCCAATCACCGAGGTGCTCCCCGGGCCAGTTAGCTGATACGCTGTGAAGTGATACCTGAGAACCACCCCGAATGTAAACAAGAGGCCTGTCACTGAGTTCTTTTGCCTTCTCCTCACTAGCGATAATCACCGCGGCGGCGCCATCGGACAGAGGGCAGCAGTCATATAACCCCAGGGGTGCCGCTACATCTCTGGCTTCTAATACCTCTTGTATTGTCAAGGCCTTCTGAAAATGGCCCTTGGGATTGGTAGTGCCATGACCATAGTTGGTTACCGAGACTGCTGCCAGTTGTTCTCTAGTAGTTCCGTAGTGCTTCATATGCTCTTTGGCAATTGCCGCAAACCAGATAGGTGGCGGGCCAATACCTGCAGGTGCATCCCAGTCATGGTCTATGGCGGCAATCTCATCGTATTGAATTTGCCACAGCTCCGGTGTGTAAACCTTCTCACAACCTACTACCATAACTACCTTTGCCATACCACTCTCAACAAGCGCCTTGGCCATGAGAATACCAGTGCTACCACCGGCACATAGAACGTCAAGTCTAGCGCAGATAGAGGTTGGCTTTATTCCAAGCCTCTCTGCTACCACGGGTGCGGTATTAGCCTGACATGAACGCCTTCCGACGAAGGTAGAGGAAAAAAGCAGGCCATCGATGTGCTTTGGCGTAAGCCCCGGTAGATCATCAAGACAGTCTTTAGCGGCTTCTTGGACCATATCTAGATAGCTTGCTTGCCTGACACCAAACTTGCACATACCACCAGCAATTATTGTGGCATTTATATTATTCATCTTTCGCACACCTCAAACGTATTTTAGTCAAATACCTCCTTTCCCAAATAATATGACGCTATTTAGTTTAAAGCTGGACACTCCAACCGCTATCACCATTCCCAGAATCACCATATTGAATGAGCTTTTCAACCTTAGTATAGTATTGTTCTTTTCTCTCGGCGTATTGAGGCGTCAGGGATAATCTTGGTCCCTCCTAATAGCGGGCAAAGCTGGGCAAGAAGGTGGCGATCTGGGGGAAAGCCATTAGTATGAGCAGGCAGATAATCAGTGCCACCAGGAAGGGCCATATCCCTTTGAAGATGGACTCAAGGGGTACATCCGGGGCAATCCCCTTAATTACAAATACATTTACCCCCACCGGGGGCGTGATTACCCCCATCTCGCCCAATAGCACAACTATGACTCCAAACCATATCAGGTCAATATTGAGGCTGACAAGCACTGGGAAGATGATGGGGATGAGGAGCACGATTAAAGCCATAGAATCCATAAAGAAGCCGCCTATGAAAAATATAAAGCTTATAATTCCGACAATACCCATTGTCGGTAGAGGAAGCTTTGCTAGCCACTCAGCCAACACGAAAGGTATCCTGGATATAGCCATGAAGTGACCAAAGATTGTGGCCCCGGTGATAATGAACAAAACCATGCAGGATGTCTGCACGCCGTCCTTGGCAGCCTCAATAAATGCTCGCCAGTTAAGCTCACGCCTGGCCAGGCCGATGACTATAGCACCAAGGGCCCCGATTGCCCCAGCCTGAGTGGGGCTGAACCAGCCGAGAAATAAACCACCGATGACCAGAGCGAACAGAATTAAGGTCTCAATAATACCGGTAAGCGACCTTGTCTTCTTACTCCAACTGGTTGGTGCCCCAGGAGGACCGAGGGCGGGATTGTGCAGGCAAAGAAGAAAAACGGCTGCGGCGAAAAATAAGCTGAGAAGTATCCCCGGCAATAACCCGGCAATGAAAAGTTTGCCTATCGACTCCTCGGTCAATATTCCGTAGACAATGAGGACGGTGCTCGGTGGGATAAGGATGCCCAGTGTGCCGGAAGCAGCCACGGTACCAGTGGCTAGTGTGTCATCGTAGTTATACCTCTTCATCTCAGGAAGGGCTATCTTGCCCATTGTCGCCGCCGTAGCCGTCGACGAACCGCATATGGCGCCAAAACCGGCACAGGCAAACACGGTAGCTATAGTCAGACCGCCACGTAGCTGCCCCACCCAGGTATAGGCTGTGTCATAAAGCCTCCTGCTAATTCCCGAGGCGTAGGCGAAGGTACCCATGATGATAAACATCGGAATAACGCTTAACGGGTAAGAGTAAAATTGCTCGAAGATATCCCGGGCGAGAATACCAAAGGCTGCTTGTGTGGTAGATAAATAGGCAAAACCAGCAAAGCCGACCAAGGCCATAGCAAAGGCGATCGGCAGCCTGAGGAGAAACATGATGAGCATAACGGCTATACCGATAATGCCGATGGCAACCGGGCTCATCTTTTCACCGCCTTGGCCAGCGAACTAATAAACTCCTGTAAAAATAACAAACACACCGGGACACTGGCAAGGGCAATCCCATAAGCGAAAGGATAAAGGGGTATATAGGCAGTTGGGGTAGATTCGCCTGTTGTTTGAAAGGTATGCCCAAGCACATAAAGTCGCCAAATAATCAGCATGAAGAATCCCAATCCAAGAAGAGAAACAAAGCTATCGATAACTCCCTGGGCACGCCGAGGTAGTCTGGCGACCAAAAATTCTACCCGGACATGTCGGCCAACAATGAGGGTGAAGGCGCAAGCAAAAGCAGTTGCCACTATCTGGGAAAGCTGCACCATGTCGATGGCACCAAAGAGGCGCCAAAGGAAGATCTTAGCTCCCACCACATCAATGCCGGTGATGAGCACCATCACCAGTATCCCAGCCATCGCGACCCACTGAAACCAGTTGCTTAACCTACGATTAAACTTTTCAAATTTGTCTAACACTGGACTCCACGCATCAGCCTAGTTGGGTGCGGGGACTTTGCCCCGCACCCAACTAGGTACGATTATATAGATTGATAAACAATCCCAGGCTATCAGGCTTAAGTCCCCAAGTTCATAAGCTTTATTGCCCCAATAGCAGAGCTTCGGGCTTCAACTCTGGAGGACCGGCTATCGATGCGATGCGCAGTGCTTTCTGCTGAGTCGTCCAGTAGTCAATTTGTTGCTTTACAAAGTCAAGCCAGCCCCTAACCTCCGTCTCGGAATGCCCGGCAGCCACCATATTGGAGACCCATTTATCGATAACCGGTGCGACGGCTGCCTGCCACCTTGCTGCCTCATCCGGAGTCAGGTCGATGAACTGTACACCGTTCGCATCGCCGGCCGCTTTGCCCAGGTAATCTGTGGCATTCCACATCACCTGAGACCGCTCAGTGTACTCTCCAACAAGCTCATCGAAGATCGGCTTAATGTCTGCCGGCAGCTTATTGTAGCTGTCCTTGTTCATCGCGCAATAGAATGGGTAGGGATAATTGATTTGCCAAGTTGACGTTTCATATTTTACAACGTCAGCAAACTTGAAGGAGAAGAGTGTTTCAAAGTTTGAAGCCTCCCCATCAATTACACCCTTAGCGATGGCATCATAGACTTCCGTCATCGGCGTGGGAGCCGGGGTTCCGCCCAGGGCGGCAATAACCTCGCCAGCAGTGCCGGGTGCTCTTATGGTCAGCCCCTTGAGGTCTTCCAGCGTGTGTATCGGCTTTTTAGCCGTGCTTATGCCACTGGGGGTAGAAGTGTTCATCCAGAGTATTTTCACGCCGCTGAACTCTGCGGGCTTGAACTGCCGTTCAAAATCAGTGGCAACGTGACCCCCGACCCAGGCACTGGGATAGCCGAGAGGCAAACCAAGGCCTTCGGTGACCGGCATGCGACCCGGGGTATAATAGACATGGGAGTAGCCTATATCAGCAACCCCGTCAAGTATCCCGTCAAACATCGCCGTGGAGCTAAGCAGGGAGCCGGCAGAATAATAATCACACGTCACCCGACCACCGGTGCGCGCGGTTAGATCGTTGCAAAAGTCTTCTAAGATTTTGGACTGAAGGGCCGGGGCAGGAAAGTAGTTAGCTACTTTTAGCTCTATTGTCCCTTGTTGCGGTGGCGCTGTGGTCGCTGGTGTTGTTGTCACTGGTGGGGCTGTAGTCACTGGTGGGGCTGTGGTCGCTGGTGTTGACGGACAGCCGATAGCAACCAGGCTTATGGCTAACAACAATCCCAGCGGAATCAACAAAATTTCCTTTTTCACTTGAATCCCTCCTTATTTATTATAATAAGGCTTTGTTATGAGATATTAACTATTAGCTCATCTATCCGCCTCCTTTTTGTTTTTTGCCTCTAAATTCATAATTCTCTGTCTTAACGACAAAGGGCTCAGAAGTACACCAGCGCTTGGGTCTTCTGAGCCCTTCCACTATAAACCGTACCCTTGCTTCCCATTATCATTAATCCCTCCACCATTTAACCGGTATTCGGCTTAATTGAATGGGGCATGGCTACATATTTATATATTATGTTCATTCTACTTCATAGATAGTTTACATACAATTCTATTTCTAGTATAATTTATTCCATTATGGAATAAATTTACGGAATCAGTCATAATGGAAATGGACTATTTATGCGAGTTTGCTGTTATTGCAAGGTTGGGCAGTTTTTCGCTCGCTGCAGAAGAGTTGTTTATCTCCCAGTCTTCACTTTCAAAGCACATTATTGCTCTCGAAAAAGAGCTTAACGTGCAGCTTTTTAACCGAACATCGCGCAACGTAGCCTTGAGCAAAGCGGGGGCGCAAATTCTTCCGTATGCGAACCAAGTCTTTGAGGTGAAAAAAAGAATTACAGGAATAGCAGCAGAACAAATTAATCGAGAAAAACGAGTTATAAACATCGCATCTATTCCGGTCATGGCTGAATATGATATTACCGGTGCAATTGCACGGTTTCATAAAGAGTATCCCGAAATTAATCTTTTGGTTTCAGAGCGTGAGCAACCTGAGTGTTTAAATGCGCTTGAGTCAGGTGAGTGCGAATTTGCTTTTATTCGCAAATTACGTGAGGAATCCCCCATCCTCGAATACACCACCTTTTACAAGGACCATTTGGTTGCGGTCCTTCCCCGTTCTCATCGCCTATCCGCTAAAAAAGCACTCCACTTGCAACAATTGGAAAATGAAGAATTTCTGTTTCTGGGTAAGGGTTCAGTGCTTTACAACCTGTGTTTTGATTTGTGCTCCGGTTCAGGTTTTACACCAAAGTTAAAACACGTGAGTCAACGACCCGAAAACATTATCGACTTTGTTTCACTAGGCATGGGAATTGCACTTTTGATGAATCGTCACGTAGATTATTTCAAGAATGCAAGTGTAAAGTGCATAGACGTTACACCCACCGTGGAAAGCACTATCTGTCTTACCAGAATCAAAAGCCACAAACTATCACATGCAGCTAGAGTATTTTGGGATTATATAAATAGTTTATATAGTTCTTAAGGTACTGGCGCATTGCTTCCCCTTGATTAGTGCCTGCTTGTCTGTGGTACTACCCGGTACCAGCTCATTACCATACTTCTTCCTGAGGGCAATAGTATCCGTTTCCGGCAGACCGTTCTAATGGCGGGATTGATGGCGATAACAATTGATGCTAATATGTTGACGCTAAGTTTGACAAGTCAGAGCCGTTGCCAGGGGCTTGCTTGAGCAATACATCAAGGGTTAGGAGGCGCCTTTAATGAAAGAGACGGAGCAATACTGGAACCCGATTCTGGAGACGCTGCCCCGTGAGAAGCTTGTGGAGCTACAGATAAAGAAGTTTAAGAGCATATTTAGCTGGGCATATGAGCACTCCAAGTTTTATCACAGGTTATATGCTGAGGCTGGTATAGAGCCCGGCGACATCAGGACGTTTGAGGATATAAGAAAGATACCCAAGGTAGAGAAATCGATGATGAGGGCCATCCAAGGGAAAGAGCCCTACCCCTACGGAGATATGTTGAGCGTGCCCCTGGAGAGGGTTACTATATATCATCAGACCAGCGGCACCACTGGCCAGCCGGTATATCAGGCCGATAGCTGGCAGGACTGGGAGTGGTGGGCTGAAGCCTGGGCTTGCATGTTATACGCTCAGGGCTACCGGGACTATGATCGCTTCTTTTTACCCTTCGGTTACAACATCTTCGTCGCCTTCTGGGGCGCCCACTACGGTGCCGAGAAGTTGGGCTGTGAGGTGGTCCCCGGTGGTGTGCTTAATACCGAGGCCCGGATACTGAAAATGCAGGAGCTGAGAGCCACTGCCATGGCGGCAACACCGACCTACGTGCTGGGTATGGCCGATACCGCTAGAAGGAAGCTGGGCCTAGACCCGGCCAAAGACTTACAGATAAGAAAGATAACCGTGGCCGGTGAAGCCGGGGGCAGCGTCCCGGCGACCAAAAAAAGGATGGAGGAGGCGTGGGGGGCTAAGGTCTATGACCACGTTGGTGCCACCGAGATAGGTGCCTGGAGCTTCGAATGCCGCTACCAGTCCGGCTTGCATATTAATGAGGCTCTGTTCCTGGTGGAGATAGAGGATATTGATAGCGGAGAGGTCATTACCGAGCCAGGGAGGAGGGGCAAGATGGTGGTAACCGCCCTCGACCGCATGGCTCAGCCCTGCATCAGGTTTGATTCCAAGGATGTAATTGAGTTGAGCCCCGATAAGTGTGAGTGCGGGCGGACTTACCGGCTGCTTAAAGGGGGCGTTATCGGCCGGGCCGATGACATCACCAAGGTGAAGGGGGTATTGCTGGCGCCAACCTCGATTGAGGAAGTGGTCAGGAGCATCCCGGAGCTGAGCGACGAGTATGAAGTGCTGGTGACCAAAAAGGGCGACCTTGATGACATTACGTTGAAGGTGGAACTAACCCTAGGGCAGCAGAATAATATTGAAACAATCCGGGCTAAGCTGATTGACCAGCTTAGGGTAAAAACCAACTTGGGGTATAACCTGGAGTTCCATGAATATGGCACCTTGCCGAGGTATGATGTTAAGGCTAAGAGGTTCAAGGACTTAAGACACAAGGAGTGATAAAATGACAGAGAGTTACCATGTAAAAGAAATGGCAGAAAAGGTCCAAGCGATTAAAGAAGCAGCTGCCGAACTGCAGAATATTTCCGGCGGAATTCAAGCCGTAGACAGGAATGTTGACCGTATTTTGGCGAGCGTTAAAATGCTTGAAATTAATATCAGCGACATATTAGGCATAACTTAAATAATATATATTACATAATCTTAAAGGAGGCAAGAAATGTCGTTAAAAGGCAAAGTAGCTTTTGTCAGCGGCTCTTCAGGGCTGCATGGAATCGGGCGGGCCATCGCCCTGGCCCTGGCGCGTGATGGTGCCGACGTCGCCACTAGCGGCTTCGGGCACTTCGAGGGAGCGGAGGCAGTTTCTGAGGAGATAAAGAAGCTGGGGCGCAAGTCTATCGCCGTCAAGATAGACGTCCGCGACGCCCGGGACGTGCAAAAAGGGCTGGACAAGGTCAAGGCCGAGCTGGGGCCGGTGAGCATACTGGTCAACAACGCCGCCCAGATGGGCCACTTCGTGCGTATCCATAAGGAGACAATAGAGGAGTTTGATAACGAGGTCAAAGTCTGTCTGCATTCCGCCTTCTACTGCATCAAGGCGGTCTGGGCGGACATGTGCGAGAACAAGTGGGGGCGCGTTATCAATATCAGTTCGATAGCCGGTGTTATGGGGGGTGATGGGCAGGCCAGCTACGGTGCGGCCAAGGCAGGCCTAATTGCCCTGGCCAAAACGGTGGCCATTGAGGGCGCCAGGTTCAACATAACCGGCAACACCGTAATCGTGGGTATCGCCCAGACCGACGCCCCGCTGGTCAAGGAGGCCACCGATAGTATGGGTAAGAGGCTGCTCTGGCGGCGACCAGCCGACCCGGAGGAGATTGCCGACGCCGTCGCCTACCTGGCGTCAGACAAGGCTAAGTATATGAGTGGGGCGACCATGAACATGATGGGGGGCTTGGACTTATTTGTGGTATAGGTGAGCTCCCCGCCAGGGTTGTCTTGCTATGAATTGATATAGAGTACCGGCGCTAACGTCTCCGATAGACCTCTTCCGCCACATTTTTCTTACCTGTGGGACGAGGCCGAAACTGGTCAGCACTGTTCCTTAAGGTGGAGAGAGATGAAAAACTGAAACTAAGCGGTGAGAGGGGGTTTCAAGGAGGCAGGAGTTACGGTAAATAGCTATTGACAACTTAAGGCTAATCGCTTAAAGTGTAGTTTGGTGCGCTATGCCAATGTTGGTATAAGGAAAGTGCCAATTTTTTGTTTTTAAGGAGATTTTTAGCTTATGACCACAGACTTGCAACTTAAGCCGCTTACCCCTGAAGAGGTGAACACCATCTATGAGAAGAGCTTGGATTTTCTATCCAAGAAAGGGGTAAGAATAGAACACTCACAGGCTTTGAAGATGCTGGACAAAGCTGGCGCTTGGGTAGATTATGATGACCAAAGGGTTCGGTTTTCTGGAGATATAATAGAGGCAGCTCTACGCAGCGTACCACATGAAATACTGATGGCCGGTAACCAGGAAGCCCATGACATACCCATCAAATACCCGAGGGAAAAGCTGTACATATCCACGGCTACGGGTAACGTAAACTATCTCGAGCCGGAGACTAATTCTTACCGCGACGTCGATATTGCCTATGTCAAAGAATGGGCTCAGTTGGTCGGGGTCTTAGATGAAATTGATGCCCTATTCTTCCCTTTCCCCAAAAGCGTGCCCCAAGAAACCGCCGACATCCATGCCCTGAAGGCTACCCTAGAGAACTCTCCAAAACATATCATCATTCAGCCTTACAGTTTCGAGAGCCTTGCCTACCTTTTTGAGTTAGCCGTAGCCGTTGCTGGCAGCCAAAAAGCCCTGAAGGAACGTCCCATAATCAGCATGGTTGTTTGTGCCACCTCACCTTTTAAATTTCAGTCCCTCGATATGGAGGCACTCATTCTATCAGCTCGCTACAGCGTACCGGTATACGCCGCAGCTCTACCGAGTGCTGGCGGGACATCTCCGATTACTATCGCCGGTACCGTTTTGCAAAACGGGATAGAGACGCTGGCCTCATTAGTAATGAGCCAGCTGCTTCAGCCTGGTTTGCCGTATATTGCTAACCCCGTCGCTTTTACCCTGGATATGACAAGCGGCAACACTGTTATTGCCAGTGTAGAAGCCGAGTTGTGTCAGGCCGCTAACACCCAGTTTGCCAAAGAGGCTTTTAAGGTGCCAACAGCACCCTTTGGTTTTGCCACCGACTCGTTTGTTCCTGATGACCAGTCAACACTGGAAAGGCTCACCTTGGGGCTTTTGGTATCTACGGCCGGTGCTGATATAATAGCCGAAGCAGGACAACTGGGCGCTGGCCTGACCAGCAGCCCCATTCAACTTATAATTGATGACACCATTGCCAGTGTTCTAAAGCGAGTCACTTCGGGAGTGAAGGTAGACGATGACACCCTCGCTTGGCAGGATATTTTTGATACCAGTCCCGGCGGCTACTACTTGGAACGGGTGCATACCCTGAAACATTGTCGTGAAGCTCTTCGCCTCGGCCTGATTTCTAGGCAGAACCGCGAGTTGTGGACACAGGGAGGCAGCAAAGACCTCAGCGCTCGGGCTTTAGATAAGTATCGAGAGCTCAAGGGTAAGTTACAGCCTATACCCTTGCCAGCGGAGATAAAAGCGGAGCTTGAGAAGATAGTAAAACGGGCTGACGGGCAGTTGGCCAAATAGTCTGGCTTCTCTCCCTAAAAATATCAGTAAACCGGTGCTTCTCAGGCAAGATTAGGCTTTTATGCCTTCTTGACGAACGCTGCAGACAGTTGCCCAAATGTCGGAACGGCTACAATATTATGTGCGAAATGGGGTATTAGTATGGCAAACGGATTTAGTCGTAACATTAAGCCTTTAGAGCTAGTGACGGATAAGGCGTTAGCGGCCATCATTG
>CAYNGD010000021.1:0-29241 GCA_964396965.1 uncultured Dehalococcoidales bacterium | reverse complement strand
CGGACTTAAAATCCGCCGGAGCAATCCTTGTGGGTTCGAGTCCCACCCCCGGCACCATTAAAAGAACGGGGAAAGAGATGTCATGGCTGATAGTAATCCTGGGCTACCTGCTCGGCTCCATCCCCACCGCCCACCTCTTCGGGCGCATCAAGAAGGTTGACATCCGCCGGGTGGGGGACGGCAACATGGGTGCCCAGAACGCCTTCCGCCAGCTGGGGGCCAAGACCGGGGTAGCGGTGGGATTTATCGATGCCGCCAAGGGGGCGCTGGCGATTGTTATCGCCCAGGCTGCCAGCCTGCCCCAGATAGGGGTGCTGCTGGCCGGGGCTGCCGCCGTCATCGGGCATAACTGGCCGGTCTTTCTCCGCTTCCGGGGAGGGCGGGGGGAGTCGACCACCATCGGCGTGCTGCTGGCCACCATTACCCAGCCCATGCTTATCCTGGCCACGCCGTCAGTACTGGCCCTGGTTGTCTCCCGCAACGTGATTCTGGCCAGCGCTGTCCTGTTTGTGCCGCTGCCCTTCGTCTGCTGGTGGCTGGGGGTGCCCGGGGTGCTGGTCGCCTACGGCATCGCCCTGCCCTGCCTGGTGGGTTTTACCCATTTCCTACGAACCAGGCAGGCGGTGACACCCCAACTGTAGCTACGGGTTCAGGACCCATATGGCTATGTTCAGGGCCGAGGCGAAGCTCACCCAGAGTATGTAGGGCAGCATCAGGCTGCCGGCGGCCACCGAGAGCCGGAAGAACTTGATTATGGTCACCAGTATGGCTACCCACAGGGCCAGGATGACCACCATCCCGTAGAGGGGCGAATGTAGCCCGAAGAAGACCACCGACCACAGGGCGTTGAGCACCAGCTGCACCAGGAACACGATTAGGGCGCACCTTACCCCCTCGCGGGCGAAGCCCTGACGCCAGACGAGAAATGCGGCTACCGCCATCAGCACGTAGAGGGTAATCCAGGCCGGGGCGAACAGCCAGTTGGGTGGGGTGAAGGAGGGTTTCTCCAGGGCGGCGTACCAGGTGGGTATAGCGGGGGTGGTGAATACCGAGCCGATGGCTCCGGCGCACTGGCAGGCGACGATGCTTACCACCAGCTTGACGATGTCCCTAGCTCCCATAACTCACCTCCTTATGGTTGTTTATGTTCTGGAGCAGGGGAATGTTAAGGTTATTTTCTTTTTACCGCCGATTTTACCGCCTTTTCGATGTCTCCAGCGGTCAGGCCGTACCTCACCAGAAGCTCGTCCGGCTTGCCCGATTTGGCGTAGCCGTGAAGCGCCACCATCTCCATGGGCACCGGCCGGTGCCGGGCGACCACCTGGGCCACCAGGCTGCCCAGGCCGCCGTGCTCCAGGTGCTCCTCAGCGGTGATGATGGCCCCGGTCTCAGCGGCCTTGATTATGGCCGTTTCGTCGATGGGCTTGAGGGTGGGCATGTTGAGCACCCGGCAGTCTATCCCCTCCCCTTTCAGGTTCTGGGCGGCCTCCAGCGCCTCTTTGACCATCAGGCCGATGGCGATGATAGCGGCGTCCCTGCCCTGGCGCAGGGTTACCGCCCTGCCCAGTTTGAAGCGGTAGTCCTGGTCGTATATCAGCCGGGACTTGGGACGGCACAGCCGGATGTAGAACGGCCCGTAGCTGGCCGCCGCCACCTCCACCGCCTGGGCGGTCTCGATGGCATCGGCGGGGACAATGACGGTGAAGCCGGGCAGGGAGCAGATAAGGGACAGGTCCTCGATGGACTGGTGCGAGCTGCCGTCCTCGCCTACGGTGATGCCGCCGTGGGTAGCCACGATTTTAACGTTGAACTGGGGCTGGGCGATGGACATCCGAATCTGGTCGAAGCAGCGCCCGGGGGCAAAAACGGCGAAGGTGCTGGCAAAGGCTATCTTGCCCGAAGCGGCCAGGCCGGCGGCGATGCTTATCATGTTCTGCTCGGCGATGCCGCAGTCGAAGAAGCGCTCCGGCAGCTTCTGGGCGAAGAGGTGGGTCATCGTCGAGCGGGAGAGGTCGGCGTCCAGCACCACGATGTCCGGGTTTTCCAGGCCCAGCTCCAGCAGGGTCTGACCGTAGGCTTCCCGCAGCGAGACTTCCTGGGCCATTACTTCAGCTCCTTCAGCGCCAGCATTACCTCGATATCGTTGGGGGCCGCCCCGTGGAAGTCGGGGTTGTTCTCCATGAAGCTGACCCCCTTGCCCTTGACGGTATGGGCGATGATGACCGTCGGCTGGCCTTTAATCTTGCTGGCCTGCTTGAAGGCCCGGGTTAGCTGGGGGAAATTGTGGCCGTCAACCTCGATGACCCGCCAGCCGAAGGCCTGCCATTTGGCCGGGAAGGGATTCAGGTTCATGACATCGCGGTTCCAGCCGTCTATCTGCTGACCGTTGTTATCGACGATGGCCACCAGGTTGTCCACCTTGAAGTGGGCCGAGGCCATAGCCGCCTCCCAGACCTGACCTTCGTCGCACTCCCCGTCGCCGAGCAGGGCATATACCCGGTAGTCCTGCTTATTGAGCCGGCCGGCCAGGGCCACCCCCAGGGCGAAGGAAAGCCCCTGACCCAGGGCGCCGGCCGACATCTCCACACCGGGGGTGAGGGTGCAGTCGGTGTGGCCCTGGAGGCAGCTGTCGAGCTGGCGCAGGGTGAGCAGCTCGGCCACCGGAAAATAGCCGCACTCGGCCAGGACGGCGTAGAGGGCGGGGGCGGCGTGGCCCTTGCTCAGGATAAAGCGGTCCCGCTCCGGCCAGTGGGGGTCTCCGGGCTTATGGCGCATCACCCTGAAGTAGAGGGTGGTTAGAATCTCAACCGCGGAGAGAGAGCCGCCGGGGTGGCCGCTGCCCGCCCGGTTGGTCATGATGATAATATAGCGGCGGGTCTTTTTGGCCACCCTCCTAAGCTCCGCCACCGGGGCCGATAACGAAAAAACCTCGGCTTCTGGGCTTTCAGCCGAGGTTGAAGGTAATCTGCACTCTTGCGGTGACGACATTAACACCCCCTAAGTATTTATAATTATACTATAATCGGGGTAGCCGGTCTAGGCTTTGAACTGGGAAAAATAACGTCGGTTTGATTTTTATCCCTATATTTGCTTTAATTAGCCAGATAGAGGAGCTGATAGATGACTGAGTTGAAGATAGAGGCCAGCAAGCGAGAGGTGCTGGGCAAAAAGAGCCGTTTTCTGCGCCGTGAAGGCATTACCCCCGCCCACCTCTTCGGCCACGGCATTAAATCAATACCCCTCCAGTGTGATACCGCCCGGCTGCAGCGTATCATCGCCCGGGCTGGGATGACCCGGCTTATCACCCTGGAGGTCGAGGGCTATAAAGAGCCCCGCAGCGTCTTCATCCGGGAAATCCAGCGGGAGCCGGTAGGCGGGGGGCTGCTTCACATTGACTTCTACCAGGTGAAGCGGACGGAGAAGATAAGGGTGGACGTGCCTCTCGTCCTTATCGGGGAGGCCCCGGCTATGAAGGAGAAGGGGCGCACCCTGACCCACAGCCTCAACAGCCTGAGCGTGGAGTCCCTGCCCGATAAGCTCCCGCCCCAGATAGAGATCGACCTGAGCCCGCTGGTGGAGGTGGAGGACGCCATCTTCGTCCGGGATTTGGTTTTGAGCCCGGACGTCACCGTTATCACCGACCCCGACCAGATGGTGGTCAGGGTGAGCGAGGCCAGGGTGGTGGAAGAGGTGGTTGCCGAAGCGGTGCCGGCGGCGGAGGCCGCTGCCGAGGAGGCCGAGGCCGAAGCGGCCAGGGAGGCCGGGGGGAAGCCGGAGGAAGAGGCCGGGTGAGCTTGAGGATAAAAGGACGCTGATTTCGGGCCGTGATTATCGACTTTCATACCCACGTCTTTCCGCCTGAGGTAAGCAAAAACCGGAATAAATATATCGAGCGCGACCCCTGTTTCGCTATCCTATACTCCGACCCCAAGGCTAAAATAGCCACCGCCGAGGAGCTCATCGCCGATATGGATAAGGCCGGGGTTGATGTCTCGGTTATCCTCAACATAGGCTGGACCACCCACGAGCTCTGCGTCGAGACCAATGACTATATAATTGATGCCGTTTCCCGCTATCCCAAGCGGCTGGTGGGTTTCGGCGCCGTCCAGCCCAACTCGCCCAAGGCGGCCATCGCCGAGATTGAGCGCTGCGCCAGGGCGGGGATAAAGGGGCTGGGCGAGATGAGGCCGGACATGCAGCTCTTTGACCTCGCCGACGAGATGGTGATGGACCCCCTGGCCGGGGCCTTAAAAGAGCATAAGCTGACCATTCTTCTCCACGCCTCGGAGCCGCTGGGGCATGACTACCCGGGCAAGGGGATTATCTTTCCCGATATGCTCTATCCCTTTATCGCCAGCCACCCCGAGCTTCCCGTAATCTGCGCCCACTGGGGTGGCGGCCTGCCCTTCTACGCCCTGATGCCCGAGGTTAAAAAGGCGCTGGCTAACGTCTATTTCGACAGCGCCGCCTCCCCCTTTCTCTATACCCCCCAGGTCTATAAACAAGTTATCCAGCTGGTGGGTGCCGAGAGGGTCCTCTTCGGCAGCGATTACCCCCTGCTGAAACCGAGGCGCCTGCTTGACGAGATTGAGACGCTGGGTTTAGCCGAAGAGACCAGAAACCTGGTGCTGGCGGGCAACGCCCGGAGGCTGCTCGGCATCGAGGGTAGCTAGCCGTGGAGACGGTGCGCTGCTTTATCGCCATAGAGCTACCCGAAGAGGTCAAGGCCGGTCTTAAAGACATCCAGGCCAAATTGAAATCGGGGAGTCAGGCCCCGGTAAAGTGGGTTGACCCCGACGGTGTTCACCTGACCCTGAAGTTCCTGGGCGGTGTTGACGCGGCTAAGATTGCCCCGATAAGCGCCGCCATGGCCGAGGCGGCCAAGGGTGTACCTCCCTTCTCCCTGAGGGTGGAAGGCCTGGGGGCTTTCCCCAACCTGAGGCGGGTGCAGGTGGTCTGGGTGGGGGTGAGCGGGGAGGTGGACAAATTAGCCGACCTTCAGCAGCGTCTCGAGAACAACTTGGCCCAGCTCGGCTTCGCCCCGGAGAAGCGGCGCTTTACCCCCCACCTGACCCTGGCCCGGGTGCGCGACCAGGCCTCGCTGCCCCAGCGGGAGGGGCTGGGGCAGCTAATCGCCGGCACCGGGTTTAAGGCTTCATATAGTTTCCCGGTGGCCGAGGTCAGTCTGATGAGGAGCCAGCTGACCAGGGAGGGGGCTATTTATAGTCTGATTAGCTTAGTAGGTCTAGGCAAGAGTCACTTGTTGAGTGAATGTTGAAAAGACTTAGTGGCGGAGGTGAGTAGGGGCTACTATGTTTCGGGAGAAGCTTGGGGGATTGGGGTGTAAAATATATAATTGGACATGAAATGTCTGCATTTTGGAAGCAGCAAAGCGAAGTTTTAGGAGGAGAATGATGAAAGTGGTAAGGATTAACGATATTAAGGCACAAGAAGTGACGGACAAAATCTTTAGAGGCAAGGTCAGTATACAAAATATTATCGGTGAGACTGCCAATGAGCTTAGGGTTGGTGTGGTTAATTTTAGCCCCGGTGCCGTTAATGTATTCCATACGCACACCTTTGACCAAGTGTTATACGTTACTGAGGGGACAGGGATAGTGGCAACAGAGAAAGAGGAAGTTACGGTGACCCCGGGTACCATTATCTTCATTCCGGCGGGCGAGAAGCATTGGCACGGCGCAACGAAAGATTCGGCATTTTCGCATATTGCGGTAATGCCGCCGGGGGTTACAGAGTTCTAACTCAAAGAGATTTAGCTTCCCGCTGAGGGGCTAGTTTAACAAGTAAGGTTCTATGCCAAATCGACTCAGTGGAACTGAAATAGACCCTTGTCAACCGCCAGACTATGGTGTATACTGCTTAAGATTTAAGCTAATTTTTTGGTTGGGAGGAGGACCTCATGGAACAATCCAATTTCCCCAAGTGTCTGAAGTGCAAGGCGGGAGACTTGGTGCCCCTGTCTGACTTTGGCAGTCAGGGGGCGGCTATTCACTACAAGGCCTGGGTCTGCACCAATCCTGATTGCGGTTTTAATCTCAAAATCAGGAACGGTGACGTCTATGTTAACGAACCCATTATCAGCGGGGCGATGCATAGCGCCCGCTCCCGCTAGTAGTTCGCCGTTCTATTTTTAAGCTCTTATAGCGGAGCTGGATGTGCTTCCTCGCTTGAGCCGAATCAAGGGAACGGCACTTGACCTCCTGTTCCCACGCTGGTGCGTCGGCTGTGGCCGGGAGGGGGACTTTATCTGCCCTTCCTGCCTGAAGTCGCTGCCCAGAGTTGTGCTTCCGCTTTGCCCCAGGTGCGGCCTGCCCCAGTCTAACGCTGAACTCTGTCCGAGTTGCCTCGGCGGGCAGGCCGAGATAGATGGCATCCGGGCGCCGTTTCGCTTCGAGGGGGTGGTGCGCCAGGCTGTCCACGAACTGAAATACCGAAACCTGAGGGCCCTGGCCAAGCTCCTGGCTCAGCTGCTTAATGAATATCTGCTGGCTAATTCCCTCCCCGGCGATGTCCTGGTGCCGGTGCCGCTGCACCCCAGACGGCTGCGGGAGCGGGGCTACAATCAGTCCCGGCTGCTGGCCGGAGAGCTGGGCAAACTGGCCGGTTTACCAGTAGTTGACGACTGTCTGGCCCGTGAGCGCCACTCCCTGCCCCAGGCTAGGACGGCCAGCGCGGTTGAGCGGCGGGCTAACGTCGCCGGTGCCTTCGCCTGCCGCCGCCGGCTGGAAGGCGGGCAGGTAATATTGATAGATGACGTCGCCACCTCAGGGGCTACCCTTGATGCCTGCGCCCGGGCGCTAAAAGCAGGTGGGGCTGCCTCGGTGTGGGGGCTGGTGCTGGCCCGGGAAATCTAAAATAGGCTAAGGAGTGTGAACTGATGGAGCTGCAGATAACCGGCAAAAATGTAGAACTGACGCCAGCGTTGCGTCAGCTAATCGGGCGTAAGCTGGGCAAGCTCAGCCGCCACCTGCCCAATATCAAAGAGCAGAAGGTGGAGATCTATGCCGAAAAGACCAAGTCCCCGGAGCAGCACTTCGTGGTTGAGGTGACTATAGATAGTAACGGCACCCTGCTGCGTGGGGTGGAGAGGGGGGAAGATCTGCCCAAGGCGGTCAATAAGGTGGCCGCGGTTATCGACCGGCAGATTGAGCGCTACAAGGGGAAGCTCTATAGAAAGGGTAGAGGGAGCTCGCTGGTCAGGGGTGAATCGAGTGAGGTGGCCCAGCCGCCCAGAAAGGTGGTCAAGGTCAAGCGGTTCGTGGTCAAAACGGTGTCGGTGGACGAGGCTATCGACCAGATGGAGCTGCTGGGGCATGACTTTTTCCTCTTCTTTAACGCCGCCAGTGAGGAGCTTAATCTGCTCTACCGGCGGCGGGACGGCGACTACGGTCTGATTGAGCCGGAGCTGGGCTAAAGGGGCAAACTGCCTGTGTCTGGCGGGCTGAAATACACCGTTGCTGATGTAGCTGTTGGCTGGGTTGGACTGCTGGTCTCTGACTCCGGGCTGCTCAAAGTCACCCTGCCCCAGGATTCGGCCAGAGAGGCGGAACGGCTGCTGGGTGACAGATTGAGGGAAGCGGTCCGCTCTGACCGCTTTTTCGCTGACTTAACCGGGCGCCTGAAAAGCTATTTTGCCGGCCGGAGGGTGGCCTTTAATGATGAGCTTGACCTTGCCGCGGCCACCGCCTTTCAGGGTGAGGTTTGGCGGCTGGCCCGGCTTATCCCCTACGGTGAGACCAGGAGCTACGGCTGGCTGGCCCAAAGACTGGGTAAAGCCGGGGCGGGGCGGGCGGTGGGGCAGGCGCTGGCCCGGAACCCGCTGCCGGTTATTGTTCCCTGCCACCGGGTGGTGGCCCAAAACGGTAAATTGGGTGGTTACGGCGGGGGGCTGGCCAGGAAGATATATCTGCTGCGGCTGGAATCGGCGGCTACTTAACGTAGACGGTGAAGACCTTAGTCTCGCCGGTACCGCCGCCCTCCCACGGCTGCTTATAGGTCAGGGTTATCTCGGTCTGGCCCCTCTTCAGTGCCTTGAATCGGAAATACTCGATGCCGCCGGCGCCGACCACGCCCTCCTTGTTTTCTTCCTTGTATTCGCTTTTACCACCCACCAGCTCCAGCCTGGTCTGGTCGTAGCTTGCCTGCCAGCTATAGCCGGTGGTGGGGTTGGAGCCGAGGGCGATGATAAACTCCTGGTTAACCCCAATATTGATATCCTGGCCGGGGTCGGTATAGGTCTCGACCACCCCGATGCAGCCGGCAATGGTAAGAGCGGCGGCGATTAACATCAGTATCAGCAGCTTTTTCACCGGTTAACCCTTTCCAGTTAGTTCACTGTTACACATTATAACGCAGATGGCGCTAAAAAGTTAGTTAGCGGTGGAAAATCGGGCTTGAGCCAGGGAGTAGCCCATCTGTTTTTCAAAGAGGGCTCTTATTTTCAGGCTCAGGAAGCTGTCTTCGTACTTCTCGATAAGCCCTTGGTCGGCGAAGCTGAAATAGTGGCTGTTGCCGATGATAATATGATCCAGCACCTTGATCTGCAGGATGCTGCCGACGAAGACCAGGTCTCGGGTCAGCTGTTTGTCCTGCTGGCTGGGGGAGGGGTCGCCGGCGGGATGGTTGTGGGCAAAGATGAGGGCGGTGGCGCGGTGGTTGATGGCGCTTTCGACGATGTCCCGGGGGCGGATGGGGATGCTGTCCAGGCTGCCTTCAAAGAGGTCAGCGATGTCAATAATCTGGTTGCGGTTGTTGAGATAGATAGCCTTAAATACCTCGTTCTGGCGGTCCCGCATTGAGTAGTTGAGATAGTCAAAAACATCCTGGGATGATTTGCAGGAGGGCTGCTCTACAATCTTCTGCCGGAGGATCTCGGCCGGCAGTTCGTGCAGCAGCTTGATGTAGAGCATGCAGGGGGGAGTGATGCCGACCCGCTCCAGCTCGCGGGGGGAGGCCGATAAAAAGCCTCTCAGGTTGGCGAAGCTCTCGATGCACTCCCTGGCTTTTTTCCGGGCTTCCCGGTGGGGTAGGGCCAGGCTCAAGAGCAGTTCGATGGTCTCCCGGTCGGTGAGGCCCTCGAAGCCGGAGCGGATGAACCTTTCCTGCAGTACTGTCATATTCTCCCGCCCCTTAATGCCAGATGTCATCTATATTTCTCCCGTTTTTCCCTAAAAGTGCAGACAAAAGTCACTAAATAATACAATTTTGCACATTTGTCCAACAAGCTACATTATTTGACACGTTTAGCTATCTGTCAAGATGATTTCTTAACTTTACTTAACAATATTTTAACAAATGTTGTGGGACTTTAGTCATGGGGCGAAGCCTGGGGGGAAGGGCGGTCTGGCCCGGTAGCGGCTCCGTTTGGCCTCGGAGGTGCCTGCCGTCCTCAGGTTGAGGAAGTCCAGCTCATATTCCTCGACCAGCCCTTCGGCGGCGAAGCTGAAGTACCGGTTGCCGCCGATGATGATATGGTCCAGGACCTTAATCTGCATGATGTTACCGGCGAAGACCAGGCCCCGGGTGACCTCTTTATCATGTCGGCTGGGCTCGGGGTCGCCGGCGGGGTGGTTGTGGACGAAAATCAGCGAGCTGGCGTTCTGTCTGATGGCGTTCTCCATGACCTGGCGGGGGGAGACTGAGCTGCTGTCCACCGTGCCCTCGGAGAGGTCGGCGATGTCGATAATCTGGTTCTGGGTGTTCAGGTAGATAATCCGGAAGACCTCTTTCTTGAGGTCGCGCATTGAGTGATAGAGGTAGTCAAAAATTTCTTCGGCCGATTTATAGACCGGCCTGTCCACGATTTTCTGTTTGAGGAACTCTCCGGCCACCTCCCGCACCAACTTGATGCCGAAGGCGCTGTGGGGGCCGACGCCCTTTACCTGCTGCAGCTCTTCGGGGGAGGCGGCCAGTGCCCCCCTCAGGCTCTTGAATTTCTTGAGGATCTCTTTAGCCGGCTGCTTGCAGTCCTTGCGGGGGGCGCCCAGGGTCAGCAGCAGCTCGATAATCTCGTAGTCCTGAAAGCCGGCCAGCCCCGACTTGAGGAACTTTTCCCTCAGTCTTTTTCTATGCCCCGGGGCTGTTTCTCGGCTCGTCATCGTTCTGCTCCTCGGCGGGCTTAAGACTGTCTAAAATTTCCTGGGCCTGCTGGCGGTGGCCAACGGCCACCATTATCCGGCAGGGTAGGCTGGAGACGCCCATAAACGAGATGGCGTCCCGGGGGTTAATCACCGCCGGGATGCCATTTTGCTTAAGGATATCCACCCATATCTCGGCGGTGAGCTGGTCGGGGGCGGTGGTGGCTAGCTCCCATCTCTTCTTCTTAGCCATTGGTTTCCACCTTCAGCCCCTCCTCCCCAACCAGCTCGACCAGACGCCGGTGGAGTTCGGGGCAGTAGCTGGTGTATATATTGGACAGCTTGAGGTTGACTATCTTCTCCCCGCTGACCACGCTTAAAGCTACCTCGTCCCGGCCGGGGAAGTCCCTCAGTGTGTCCACCAGCCGGTGCAGGCGGGCGGTATCGCCGGCGGCATCGCTGGTCTGGCTCAGGTGTATTACCAGCCGCTGGCTTTTGGGTGGGGGCGGGGGTTCGGGCTTTTTGGCCTGGGGTGGGGAAGGCTCCAGCTCGTAGCGGCGCACGTTGTCACAGCTCAGCTGTACCTGGTCCTCCCGCATCCTTACCTTGCCCTCCACCAGCAGGATGTTGCCTTCCTGCCAGAGCTCTCTGGTATCGGCATAGACCTTGGGCCAGACCATAACCTCCAGCCGGCCGTCTAGGTCTTCCAGCACCGCGCTGGCGAAGGGGCGCTGGTCTCTGGTGAACGATTGGTGTACCGAGGCCACCATTCCGGCGGCGGTAACGGTCTGCCCCACCAGCTCGGCGTCGATATGGCCGCAGAGGAAGGCATCTCCCGCCGCCGCTTTGTCGGCGAAGGCGCTGAAGGGATGCTCGGAAAGGTAGACTCCCATCAGCTCCCTCTCCCAGTCCAGTTTCTCCTTGGTGGTGACCTCGGTGGGGGGAAGGTCGAGGCTGGGCAGGGGGGCGGAAACCTGCTCACCCCAGAGGTCGAACATGGTGGACTGGCCGGTCTCCCGTAGCTGCAGCTCCCGCTGGGCCAGCGCCAGGATACGGCCAACATTGTGGAGCAGGCTGCCCCGGTCGCCAAGGCTATCCAGGACGCCGGCCTTAATCAGGCTTTCCATCGCCCGCCGGTTGATGCCCCTCAGGTCAACCCGGCGGCAGAGGTCTTCGATTGACTTAAATTCGCCATTCTTCTGACGCTCGGCCACCAGCGGCTCTACCGCCCCCAACCCCACGTTCTTGATGGCGTTCAGCCCGAAGCGGATAGCGGTATTGCCTTCTTCGTTGCTCTCGATGGAGAAGCTGGTCTGGCTGCGGTTTACGTCCGGCGGCAGCACCCTGATGCCCAGGCGGCGGCACTCGGCGACGGCGGTGGCCACCTTTTCCGACTGGTCGGTGTGGGTGACCAGAAAGGCGGTGATGTACTCCGCCGGGTAGTTGGCCTTAAGATAAGCGGTCTGGTAGGCGATGAGGGCATAGCTGAAGCTGTGGGCCTTGTTGAAGGCGTAGCCGGCGAAGGGCTCGATGAGGGCGAAGACCTCCTCGGCGATATCGGCGGAGTAGCCCAGCTTCCTGGCGCCGGCCAGGAAATTACGCTGCTCCTTTTTCATCACCGCGGCAATCTTCTTGCCCATCGCCTTGCGGAAGATGTCGGCCTGGCCCAGACTGTAGCCGGCCAGGGCCTGGACGATGAAGAGCACCTGGTCCTGATAGACGATGACCCCGTAGGTCTCCTCCAGGATGCTGGCCAGCGCCGGGTGCGGGTAGCGGATTGGCTCCAGGCCGTGCTTGGCCTTGATAAAGGTGGGGATGTGCTCCATCGGGCCGGGGCGGTAGAGGGCAATCATGGCGGCGATGTCGCTAAAGGTGGTGGGCTTGAGCTCCTTGATGTAGCGGCGCATGCCGGCCCCTTCCAGTTGGAAGACGCCCACCGTCTCCCCCGCCGACAAAAGGGCGAAGGTCCTGGCGTCGTCCATGGGGATTTTGTGCAGGTCAATATCAACGCCGCGGCTCTGTTTGATAATCTCCCTGGCCTTGCCCAGGATGGTCAGGTTGGCCAGGCCGAGGAAGTCCATCTTGAGCAGCCCGATGCGGGCGATGTCATCCATGCCGAACTGGGTCATCATGCCGGCTTCGCCGTTGCCCTTGCTTACCCTCTGCAGGGGGACGTAGTTGGTCAGCGGCTCTTTGGAGATGACCACGCCGGCGGCGTGGGTGCTGGCGTGGCGGGCGCCACCTTCAAGCTTGCGGGCGGAATCAACTAGGTTACGGATGATTTTGTCGTCGTTATAGATAGCCCGCAGCTCGCTGTTCTCCTCTAAAGCCTGCTCCAGGGTCATCCCCGGCCGGAAAGGGACCAGCCGGGCGACGCGGTCAACATCGCCGTAGGCCATGCCCAGCGCCCGGCCCACGTCCCGCAGTGCCGCCCGGGCGCCCAAGGTGCCGAAGGTGATAATCTGGGCGACATGGTCCTGGCCGTATTTCTGGGAAACGTAGGCGATGACCTCATCGCGGCGGTCGTCCTGAAAATCAAGGTCGATATCGGGCATCTCCTTGCGCTCAAAGTTAAGGAAACGCTCGAAGACCAGCTTGTTCTCCAGGGGGTCAACCTCGGTGATGCCCAGGCAGTGCAGGACGATGCTGGCGGCGGCGCTGCCCCTCACCCCGAAGAGGATGCCGTGCTCCTTGGCGTAGCTGATGATGTCCCAGACCACCAGGAAGTAGTTGGCGAACTGGGTCTGCTTGATTACCTCCAGTTCGTAGTCCAGGCGCTGCTCTATCTCCGGGGTGGGCTGGGGGTAGTACCGGGGCAGGCTCTGGTGGCAGAGGTCGGCCAGGAACTGGTCGGCGGTCTTACCCTGGGGCAGGTCTATCTCGGGGAGGTGGAGGCGGCCAAACTCGAGCTTTAGGTTGCACATCTCGGCGATGCGTTCGGTGTTTTCCAAGGCCTGGGGGATATCTTTATAGAGCTCGGCCATCTCCTGGGGGCTCTTGAGGTAGTAGAAGTCGCCGGCCATCTTGATCCTCTTCTCGTCGTAGATGGAGGTGTTGGTGCCGATGCAGAGCAGCAGGTCGTGGGAGGCGGCGTCCTCCCGGTAGATGTAGTGGACATCGTTGGTGGCCACCAGGGGCAGGCCCAGTTCATCAGCCATCGGGATGAGTGCCTGGTTCAGCTGCTCCAGCTCGGCGATGGGGTGCCGCTGTATCTCCAGGTAGAAGTCGCCGAAGGTCTGCTGATACCAGAGAGCCGCCTGTTTGGCTTCCTCAAGCTGCCCCTCCAGGATGAGGCGTGGCACCTCGCCGGCGAGGCAGGCGCTCAAGCCGATAAGCCCCTCATGGTACTGCTCCAGGAGTTCTTTATCCACCCTGGGCCGGTAGTAGAAGCCTTCCAGGTTGGCCCTGGTGGTGAGCTGGATGAGGTTCTGGTAGCCGGTCTGGTTCTTGGCGAGGAGGACTAAGTGATAGTGGTTTTTATCGGCGGGCTCGCGGCCGAAGCGGCTGTTGGGGGCGACGTAGACCTCGCAGCCGATGATGGGCTTTACCCCGGCCTCCCTGGCCTCCAGGTAGAACTGGATGGCGCCGTACATAGCACCGTGATCGGTTATGGCCAGGCTTTCCATGCCCAGCTCTCTGGCTCTCTCCACCAGCTGCGGGATGCGGCACATGCCGTCGAGCAGGCTGTATTCGGTATGAACGTGGAGATGGCTGAACATGGCTACCGACTATTATAGCATAGGGCTGGTTTTAGGGGATACGCCTTTAAAGTGTAATTTTTCTTTTCCCCAGCCCATTTTTAACTGGTGTTTATTTTCCCATATCCACCCACCCAAAATGGGCTTCGCCCCTCTTAGACTTCCTTGCCCCACCCCCAATGCGGGAGAGATGTTATTCCTTTTTCCCCAGGGTTGATAGAGGTATAACCTCTATGGGTGGGAGAGTGGGAAGCAAGACGACCTATAAAAGCAGACTAGCCCTTTTTTCTCCCCTTGAGTCTGGTCTCTCTGCGGGCTTGGGCATCCTGGTTGCGGCGTTTCTCAGCGTCGGTCTCGAGGATAAGGCGGGGTACCTCGGTGGGTTTTCTACTTTTGTCCAGGGCGACATAGGTGAGAAAGGCCGAAGCGTTATGACGGATTTCTCCGGTTAGCGGGTTCTCCGACTCTACCCTTACGCCGACCTCCATCGAGGTCCGGCCCACCAGGTTTAGGCTGGCTTTAAGGAAGAGGACATCCCCAATGAAGACGGGTTGCAGAAAATCTATACGGTCAACTGAAGCCGTTACTATATTCGTTTGAGCGTGACGTTGGGCGACTATGGCCCCGGCCATGTCTATCAGCTTCATTATGACGCCACCGTGTACATTCCCGGCCTGATTGGCGTCCTGAGGTGACATCGGCTGTACCATAACAACACTGGTCTCACTGACCCTCTTTCCCTCCATTTCCCCCTCCTTTCCTGTAGCCTAGCCCTAGCTGACACCTAATCATACCCCCACACCCTGGCCTTATTCAATACTAAAATTTGTTATTTCCCGCCCCAAAAGTGTAAAATCTTAAACAAGATGAAAGCTCTGAGCGTTGCCGCTAGGTGGGTCTTTATACTCTGCCTGCCCTGGCTGCTGTTCACCGCCAGCCTGGCCTGGGCGATAAACAGCCTCTGGCTCTATCACTACGGCTTTGAGAAGTACGGTATCAGCCAGGTTACCGGCCTTCCTGAGACCGAGCTGAATAAAGTGGCTGATGGCCTGGTCAGCTACTTCAACTCCAACGAGGAGTATATCAGCCTGACTGTGGTCAAGAACGGCCAATCTTTCGAGCTTTTCAACTACCGCGAAATTATCCACCTCAGGGATGTCAAAAAGCTGATATGGCTGGACTACAAGGTCTTGCTGGGGACGCTGCTTTATGCCCTGGCCTACGCCGGTGTCTGCCTGTTCTGGCGCCGGCCAAGGTACTGGCGAAATCTGGGCTGGGGGTTGGTGGGGGGAAGCGGCCTGACCCTGGGGCTGATGCTGGCCCTGGGGGTGGCCAGTATCTTCGACTTTAACTGGATTTTCTGGGAGTTCCACGTCATCAGCTTTACCTCTAACAATTTCTGGCTGCTCAACCCGACCCAGGACTACCTCAAGATGCTCTTCCCCGACGGCTATTTCTTCGATGTCGTCATGTTCTGTGCTCTGGGGGTGGCCGGGGTAGCGATTATTCTGGGTGGCCTGAGCGGGCTGTGGCTGAGGCTCAGACGGAAAAGGCAGCTTGGCTAGCTATACCTTTCCTCTTTCCAGGGGTCACCGTGGTTGTGGTAGCCGTGCCTTTCCCAGAAGCCGGGGCGGTCTCTGGCGGTGAACTCAACGCCTATCACCCACTTGGCGCTCTTCCAGAAATAGAGCCGGGGCACCACCAGCCTTACCGGGTAGCCGTGCTGCGGGGAGAGCGGCTCGTTGTTGTGCCTGACGGCGAAGAGTACGTCGGGCTGAAAGAAGTCGTTAAAAGAGAGGTTGGTGGTAAATCCCCCCTCGGAGCGGACGGTGACGAACCCGGCACCGGGCATTATCTTGACCAGCTCCCTTATCGTGCCGGCGCTTACCCCCTCCCAGAGGTTGTCCAGCCTGGACCAGCCGGTGACGCAGTGGATATCGGAGAAGACCCTGACCATCGGCAGAGATGTGAACTCTTTGTAGGAGAGCTTTTGTTCTTTCTCTACCAGGCCGGAGGCGGTGAAGGTCCAGCGGGAGACATCAATCTTGGGGATGCTGCCGTAGTGGAGCGCCGGCCACTTCTCGGTGAGCCTCTGGCCGGGGGGTACCCTCTGCGGCCTTTGCGTGTCCGGGCTTTTAATGACTTCTTCGGCCAAGCTATCAGCTCCTTATCGGGTATTATTCGGGGGATGGTGGAGCGTTTAGCCACTCCCGCAGCTCCGCCAGCACCGGCTGGTGGTTGTCTCTGGTTACCGTTACCAGGTGTACCTGAGGCTGGCGCTTGATGGCATCGGCATAGGGGTGGGGGCCGAGCATAATCGTCCCCAATAGCCTCTTACCGCTTTTAAGTATATTCTCTACCGCCTCCCTGAACTTTACCGAGAATAGCTCCATCTTGCCGATTTCATCAATTACCACCAGCTGGCACTCCTTCACGGCTTGATTGAGGGCGGCCACGCCCACCCTGTCCAGGCTATCAACATCAACCCCGTACTTGCCTACCCGATACCGGCTCGGGAAGTTGATATGGGAGAGTACGGCGCTTTGCCCGTCAAGGGTAACCAGCTTAAAACCCTGCCTTACCCCCTGGTTCCTTATCTCCTCGGTATAGAACCCGCCGGCCTTGCCCTTCATCCCGCTGGCGACCTCTATTATCAGGCTAGTCTTGCCTGTCCCCGGCTGCCCGGTGAACAGATAGACTGGCTTCATCGTTTTTTAACACTCTTTGGGGCTGCCTCCGCCTTCCGTTTTAACTCCAGCTTTTTCTTCTTGCGGCGGTGTTTTAGGATGGCCACCCTTCTTTTCTTGTTCATGGTTTAACTATACCCGACTCGGGCTACCCTGTCACTATCGTTCTTTAGCCGAGACCACCTGAGCGAAGCGGGCGAAGGAGCGGTCGTAGGTCTTCTCCACATCAGGGGGAAAGACGCAGGCGGGCAGTTCGTCCATTTCCAGGTGGTAGGCAATGCAGTCGCAGCACTTGCCCTTGCGTGGGCAGGGCTCGTAGGTGCAGTTGCAGCGGGCTTTATTGACTTCAATATTACATTCCATAATACACCTATAATGATTTTCTCATTGTTTGGGATAGCTCGGCGAGGAGCTCTAGGGCGCGGGCGGAGGCATCGGGGGTATCTAAAGAGGCCAGGGTGCAGCTTGGGGTGAGCAGGCTCTGATGCAAAAGCTGCTTGAACTGGAGACCGTTCCTGGTGAAGGGTGCTATGGCTTCTTCTAAACGGTCTTTGAGGCTGGCCGCCGTCTCTTTGGCCAGCGATTCCTGGTCGTTGGGGACAATGCCCCAGGCCACCGCCCCGCCTCTAGTGAGCAGCTTTTTTACTTCTTCAGGGTAGAGGCTGAGCGATTGGGCGTAGTTGTAGGCGTCGAAGCTGAGGATGTCAAGGCTGGTGCCGAGCAGCACCGACCAGTCGGTGTTACCGCAGCAGTGGACCCCCTTCAACCCCTCGATGCCCCTAAAGACCTCTTCTAAAAGGCTGACCACCTTCTCTCTGGATAACGCCATGAAGGCAGAACCAAACGAGGCCATATAGGGCTCGTCAACGAAGATGATGGTGTTGGCCGATAGCTTCTTTAGCTCTTTTTCCTGCCAGGCCGCCTTTAAGCGTAGTAGTTTGGCGGCGGCGTCGGCCAGGACATCGTCGTAGATTACCGATCGGCCCCCATTATCGGTGACGGTTAAGCCCCAGCTCACCGGCCCGGTCACCTGCCCCTTGACCGCCAGGGGCTTCAGGTTTTTTAGGGCCAGAAAGGCGTGCAGGCCGGCGGCGTAGTCGGCGCTTACCGGGTATTTAGCGAAATCGTTCTCCAGATAGGCGGTATAGAGCCTCTCCAGCTCTTTGTCCAAATCTTTAGTGCGGTCAACGTAAACCTTATCGCCGGTCACGGTTATGCCGGGGAAGCCCTGGCTGAACTGGGCGTACATGTTCTCCCTGAAGGCGCGCCTGGGCAGCTGCGGCCAGCAGGGAATCTCTTTGAGGTATCTGGCCACCTGGGCGCAGGCAGCATCGGGGTCGGTCTGGGGCATGCTGCCGATGGCCGTCGGCAGGCAGTTGAATTCCAGTGACGTCATAGTGAGGGCCTGTCTCCTTTCAGGTAGTTGCCGATGAGCAGGTCTAGCCTTTTCCTGGTTTCAGCCGTTATGAAGCTGCTGCCGGTGGCAATGGCCACCCTCATCGCCGAGACACACTCACACCGGCGCTGGTCGGGCAACCAGGTCACCGCCAGCTTTATTATTTCCTTGACGGCGTCAACGTTCTTGCGCAGTATATCCAGGATGGCATCAACCGCCAGCGGTTCGGCCTGTTCCTGCCAGCTGTCGTAGTCGGTGACGCCGGCGATACCAGCGTAGCAGATTTCCGCCTCCCGCGCCAGCTTGGCCTCCGGTGCTGCCGTCATGCCGATGATATCGGCGTCCCAGGAGCAGTAGAGCTTGGACTCGGCCCGGGTGGAGAAGGCGGGGCCCTCGATGGCCACGCAGGTCGCCTTGGGGTGGATTTCGGCCCCCAGTTGTTGCCCCGCCCGGAACAGGATGCCGCTTAAGACCGGGCAGAAGGGGTCGGCGAAGGGGATGTGGGCGACGATGCCCTCGCCGAAGAAGCTGCTTTCTCGCCTGCGGGTGAGGTCGATAATCTGGTTGGGGATGACCAGGTGGCCGGGCTTGAGCTTTAGTTTAAGGGCGCCCACGGCGTTGACCGAGATTAGCCATTCCACTCCCAGCGACTTTAATGCGTAGATATTGGCCCGGTAGGGGACTTCCGAGGGTAGAAGGCGGTGCCCCCTGCCGTGGCGGGGCAGGAAGGCGATGCCGACTTCCCCTAATTTGCCTACGGTTATGGTATCGCTCGGCCTGCCGAAGGGGGTATCGATTTCGACTTCCTTAACCCCCTTCAGTTCTTTCATGTTATACAGCCCGCTCCCGCCGATGATCCCTACCCTGGCTTTAGCTCTGGCGTTTGGCATGGTATGTCTCCTTAAGCCTTTTCTCGAAAGGTTGTTGTATTATACCACCCTCGGTGATGATAGCGGTGATATAGGGGTGGGGGGTAACGTCAAAGGCGGGGTTCAGGGCCTCGGTGCCCTCCGGGGCTATAGCCACCCCCCGGATGTGGGTGACCTCGTCGGGGCTTCTAAACTCGATGGGAATCTCATCTCCCGAAGCCAGCGCGGGGTCAACGGTGGTGAGGGGGGCGGCCACGTAGAATGGGATTTTGTTCTCCTTGGCCAGCACCGCCAGGGTGTAGGTGCCTATCTTATTGGCGGTATCGCCGTTTAAAGCGATTCTATCGGCGCCGACGATGACGCAGTCAACCTCGCCTTTACTCATAAAATAGCCCGCCATCGAGTCGGTGATGAGGGAGAAGGGGATTTTGGCCTCTTTGAGCTCCCAGGCGGTGAGGCGTGCCCCCTGGAGGAGGGGGCGGGTCTCGGTGGCTATAACTTTTAGCCTCTTGCCCTGCTGGTGGGCCTGGATGATTACCCCTAAAGCGGTGCCGTAGCCGGCGGTGGCCAGCGGGCCGGCGTTGCAGTGGGTTAAGACCGTGAAGCCATCCTTGATTAAATCGGCGCCGAGCTGGCTCAGTTTTAGGGTCGCTGCCGCCTCTTCGTTGTGGATGGCGACGGCCTCGGCCACCAGAGCTTTCTTAACCTGTTCGACGTCTTTACCCGCTTCGGCAGTGCGCTGCATCCTCTCCAGAGTACGGAAGAGGTTGCGGGCGGTGGGCCTGGTCGAAGCTATCGACTTAATTATGCCCTTGAGCTCTTTGATGAACTCGGCCCTTGTGCCCGCCTCAATATTAAGGGCACCCAGCGCCACAGCATAGCCACCAGCCACCCCGATAGCCGGGGCACCCCTTATTTTCAATCCTGCAATGGCTGAGGCTATATCCTGATAGTTACCCAGCTCCAGGTAGGCCTCTTCTTGAGGAAGCCGCGTCTGGTCGAGGATTCTGACTCTATCGCTCCGCCATTCTATCGCTTTCATCAGGCTAAATTTAGCCCAGTCCGTATCAGCCCGTCAAGGGGGGAGTCTGCTTTTTGGCGTGCGTATAACTCTTCCCACCCTCCTGCCCTACGGAAGTGATACTTCTATCAACTTCTTTTCAGGGGATAGGGAGAAATAATTCCCCTTCTTTGGGGGGTGGGGAAGCAGAGTTTTAGAGGCGAAGCCTTTTGGGTGGGTAGGGAAGAATAACGTATCCTTGACACACCTTACCGCCTAAAGTAAACTTTCTGGGATGGCCGAGACTTTATCTGGCATCGCCAAGCTCAAGGGCAGGGTCGGGGTGGCCTGGCCGCCCCGGGAATACCTGATTGAGGGGGAGATGATACGCCGCTTCGCCCGCGCCGTGGGCGACGATAACCCTCGCTGGCGGGAAGATGAAATCGCCCCGCCCACCTTTACCCTTTCTATCGGCTTCGAGCAGTTCGTCGACGACCTGATGAAGCTGACCACCTTCAACACCGTCCTCATGGGCAGCACCGAGATAGAGAGCTACCAGCCGATAAAGCGGGGCGATGTAATCACCGTCGTTTTTAAAATCAGCAACCTCCGGGAGAGAAAGGGCCAGACGGGCCAGATGGCCTTCATGACCTTCGACAGTACCTATAAAAATCAGGAGCAAACGCTGGTGGCCAGGTGCCGCCAGATGGTTATCGGCTACTGAAGATGACTGAGCCGCGCTACTATCAGGACGTAAAGAAGGGCGAGGAGATTGCCCCGCTGGTCAAGGCGCCGACCACCCGCCAGCTGGTGATGTGGGCCGGGGCGGTGGGCGACTATATGCCTATCCACTACGACCAGGAATATGCGCGCAGCCGGGGGCTGGAGGGGGTTATCGTCCACGGGCAGCTGGTGGGGGCTTTCCTGGGGCAGCTGATGACCGACTGGGTGGGGGGGGAGGGCTGGCTGCGCACGCTGAGCTGCAGCTATAAGGGGATGAACTACCCCGGCGAGACGATAACCCTGCGGGGAAAGGTGACCGGGAAACACGTCGAAAAGGGTGAGCACCTCGTTGAGTGCAGCCTCTGGGCGGAGAACCCGAAAGGCGAAAAGACGGCCTCGGGGATGGCAGTGGTCAGGCTGCCCTCCCGGGCGGATAAGAAGCAGAAAGGAAGGAAGGGAAGATGGGCCAGAGATTGAAGGATAGAGTGGCCATTGTCACCGGCTCCAGCCAGGGCATCGGCAAGGCGATTGCTGTGGCGCTGGCCAGAGAGGGGGCTAAAGTGGTGACCAACAACCGGCGTCCCGGTGCCGAGGGCGGTGATGCCGAGATGGTGGCTCAAGAGATTAAGGCGATGGGTGGGGAGGCGGTGCCCTTCTACGGCAGCGTCGCCGAGTTTGCCGTCGCCGAGAAGATAGTCAAGACGGCGGTGGACAGCTTTGGCAGAATTGATATCGTGGTCAATAACGCCGGCGCCGATGCCCCCCGTATGGTCTGGAACATGAGCGAGGAGGAATGGGACCGCAGTGTTGACTCGTTCCTTAAAGGCTCTTTCAACTGCATCCGCTTCGCCGCCGGCTTCATGCGGGAGCAGAAGTGGGGCAGGATAATCAATACCACCTCCACCGCCTGGCTGGGCACGGTGGGGCACTGCAACTACGGGGCGGCCAAGGCCGGGTTGGTGGGGCTGACCCGGGCGGTGGCCCGGGAGGTGGGGAGATACCGGGTGACCTGCAACGCCTACGCCCCCACCGCCGCCACCCGCTTTACCTTAAGTGATGAGATTGTGGCCGGCTTTAAGAAGAGGTACGAGGCCGGTCTGATGACCAAGGAGAGATTTGAGGAGCTGACCAACCCGCCCAAGCCGGAGACGGTGGGGCCATTTATCGTCTACCTCTGCACCGAGGAGGCGGCTGATATCAACGGGCAGGTGTTCGATGTCACCGGTGGCGATATCGCCATCTACTCCGAGCCGGTGAAGAGGAAGACCATCACCAAGAAGCAGGGGCTGTGGACGGTGGAGGAGTTAATCGAGCAGGTGCCCAAGATGCTGCTGGAGGGCTACAAGAACCCGGCCCCGCCCCAGAAGGACTAGAACGGGGGCTTAAGTTTCTTTTTGCCCTTACCCATAAGATAGGCGTAGTAGGTGGAGGAGGTATAGAGGGTGGCTAGGGGGTTGTGGCCGGTGACCCTATCCTTGACGGCGATCACCGTCACCGGGCGCCGGCAGTAACGGATAAAAAGGGTATCGTGGCCGATACATAGCCCCAGCATCACCGCCAGGTCAACCTTCTCCGAGTTCAAAATCTCGGCCTGGGCGATGGGGTTGCACATCGACTCCCAGCTTTCGGCGCCGCCAATCTTTTCCTCCGGCTTGATACCGATATTTTCCTTGGCAATTGCCCCAACCTTGCAGCAGACCGAGACCACCTCGAAGCCATTATTTTCCAATATCTCGGTTAAAGTACGTGCCTCGTTTTGGAGGCCGACGCAGAAGGCCAGCCCCAGCTTCTGATAGCCGCACTTCCGGGCGAACTGGATTAGCTCTAAGATTCGGGGGTTTTTGGGCTTGAGCCCTTCGGGGGTGCGCTCATAGCCCTCGAACTCCTGCCGGGAGGCCTGCCGGGCGAACTCCTTTACCTCCGGCTTATTGTACTCAGCGACCGCCTTTTTGATTGCCTCCGGCATGTTTTTCATGGGGCAGAAGGCGGGCAGCCTGTCCATCGGGGGAGTCTCCCCGGCCCCGATGGTGGGGTGGCAGTCCCCCCTGGCGCAATCGGCACAGTTGGGGCTTGATTTGGCGGTCATTTAAGTTCCCTCTCCAGCCAGTGCCGGCGGTATATCTCCATCAGGATAAAGTCATAGCCGTCCCGCCTGAGGTGGCTGCAGGGGGTGAAGCCGCACTTGGCGAAGCACTTCTGCGCCCGGGTGTTGCTGGCCAGGGTCTTCAGGTAGATGCGGTTGAGTCCGGTCTCCCGGAAGATAATCTCAAGCAGGCCGGTGATAGCGTCAACGCCGTAGCCCTTGTCCCAGTAGTCGCGGTTGCCAATCATGATGCCCAGCTCGGCCTCACCCCGCTTGTAGTTGATGGCGTAGTAGGTGCAGTTGCCAATGTGCTCGCCGTCCAGGGTCTCGATGGCGAAACGCTGCCGGCGGGCCGAGGGGTAGCGCAGCTCGACGGCGTAGCGGGCCAGATAATTGGTGTAGCTGAGCGACTGCGGCGGGACGGCGTCGAGCGCCGCCAGCTCGGGGTCGGTCTGCCAGAGGTAGTCGTAGCTGGCATCGCTCAGTCTCTTCTCCCGCAGCTTGGTCTTAGCCTGTCCGGTCATGCTAGTCTTCACCGAATTCAATCTGAGAGAACAGCGGGTCCTCCTCGGCCTCAAGCTGGGACAGCGCTTCTTCGGCGGCTGTCTGAATAGCCTCGTCGGGGTGGCTGAGGCACTTCTCCAGGCAGCCCTTGGCCTCGGGGCCGCCTATCTTGCCCAGTGCCTGTATTGCCTCCAGCCGGACATCAATATCGGGGTCGTTGACCATCTCGCAGAGGTAAGAGGCGGCCTCCTCCTCCCCCAGTTCACCGCAGGCGCCGGCGGCCTCGTAGCGTATCTCGGCATCATTGTTGGCCAGTTCCTTGAGCAGGATGGGCAGCCAGGAGGGGTTGCCGCTCTTGCCCATGGCGAAGAGGGCGCTGATTTTATATTTATTATTGCCGCTCTGGTAGGCCTGGGCGATGGCCCGGTTCATCTGGGGCAGGGTCAGCGGCGAGGCCGCTTCCAGGGCGCGGTGCCTGACCTCCACCGGCTTGTTGTTATCGTTGATTACCGCCAGCAGGCTCCGGGATATCCTGTCCTTGTAGCTGGGGCGCAGCTTGCCCAACTCGGCCATCAGGGCGAACTTGCCCAGAGCGGTGGCCGCCGTCGCCTGCACCGCCTCCGAGCCGTCCTTCTCCAGAAGCTCAATCAGCGGCTCAATCAGCGACGCCTCCTCGCTTTCCCAGAGGCCCTCGATGGCCTTGCTCCTTACCTCGGCGTCCTCGTCCTTGAGGCGCCCTTTAAAGATGACGTCAAAGTCAAGCTCGAAGTTGTTCTCGGCCAGCTCGACCAGGCGGTAGATGCACTGCCGCCGCCTTTTCGGCTCGATGGTGGGCCAGGCCTGCTCTAGCTGCTTCAACCCATCTGAGTTCAGGCTGGAAAGGTAGACCAGCCAGGCGTCCGAAAGCTTGGTCTCCGGGTTGCCCAGCTTGGCGATAGTCTGCTCCACGGGCGGTGGCAGGGCCGGTTCCATCGGCTATTCCTCCTCTTCTTCCTCCCCACTTTCCCAGATGGGCTGGGTAAAGTGGTCTATATATTCTTCCATGGCCTCGTCGGCCATCTGTTTCATCCGGCTGGCGCTCTCCCTGGCCATATCGGCCAGTTCGGCCATATCAATTTCAATATTCAGCATCCTGGTCAGCGCCCTCAGCACCGCCGCCGCCGCCGCCGGGTTCTGGATGCGGGTGGCGTACATCGGCACCTCGCCCAGCAGGCAGACGCCCTCCAGGCCCCGCTCCTTGGCCACCCCCAGCAGCAGCCCGTTCAGGCCCGATATCTGCAGGTTGCCCTTCTGGGCCAGTTCGTACTTTTCCAGCTCCGACCTTATCCGGGGGTCGGTGACCACCCCCCACACCCGGGACTCCTCGCTGTGGTGCATGCGGCTGAGGGCGGCGGCACAGGTATAGACCCGGCTGGCCTTGAACCTCTCGGCGACATCAAGGACGCAGTTGGCCAGCTCGTAGCCTTTGGTCATCGGCTGGTCCTCGCCGATAAATAGTATTATATCACTGCTGCCGGCCTTGTTCTTCCAGTAGTAGAACAGGCTCTGGGGGAACTGGGGCTCCTCGACGATGTTGTCCCGGGCGACGACGCCGATGGCGTCGAAGAAGACCGAGGGCTCGATTTCGCCCAAATCCTTAAAATCAAGTTTGCGTAATAGGTAGCTGGCGGCAATTATAGAGACGTTGCCGATGCCGGGCCAGGAGGCCAGCATCACCGGCGATTTTAGCCTGGGACGGGTGTAGAGCCTGACGAATTCGTTCATGGCTTACTCTTTGCTGGCCACCGAGAGGCGGGGGCAGTAGAGGGGCGGAGTATAGAGAAAGCCGCCCACCCACTCCGCCCGGCTGCCGACAGCGGTGACCTCTTTAAGAACCTGATAGACGTTGCCCGAGACCATGGTATTCTTTACCCTACCCACTATTTTACCACTTTCTACTTTATAACCTAAAAGGACGTTGCCGCTGAAATCGCCGCCCAGGATGTTGCCCTGCTCGGCGCCCATGAGCTGCTCGATGACCAGCCCCTCTTTTATATCTTTTATCATATCGCCCGTAGAGGTCTGGCCGGTAGCGATGATAAAGCTGCTGGGGGAGGGGGCGGGTAATCCGCCGCCCCGGTCGCCGTTGCCGGTGCTCTTGGTCCTGGCCAGGGCGGCGGTCTGCAAATCGTAGAGAAAGTGGGCTGCCACCCCGCCCTCTATAAGCGGGGTGCGCTGGCTGGGTATGCCTTCGTCGTCGCAGGGGCGGCTATTGGGGCGAAAGGCCAAAGTCGGGTCGTCCCACAGAGATAGCTTTTCGTCGAAGACTTTTTGCCCTAACTTATTGCCAATGGGTGAGGCCCCCTGCAATACCATCTTGCCGTTGAAGGCGAGCATCAGGGAGGGGACTAAAGCGCTGGCCAGCCCGCGGGGGGTGAAGACTACCGGCAGCTGCCTGGTCGGCACCGAGGCCTGGTTTTTGGCCAGTTCCAGCTGCCGGATGACCACCTCGGCTATCTCCTGGGGCTGGGTCAGGGGGTGGCCTGAGCTCTGGCTCTCGCCGACGAAGAGCATGTCGGTGCCCCGGATAAGGCTGCCGTAGATGCCGATGCCGAAGACGCTTTTCTTATATTCGGCCTGGCCGCCGCTTGAGTTTATCAGCTTTACCGTAATTGTGTCCTTGCTGACTATCGCCTCGCAGAGAATGTCCGGGGTATGCTGGGTAATCAGCTCGATAAGCTCCTGTCCAAGCTGGCCCATCTTCTCGATGGGGGTGGTCTCTACCGCCGGGTCGAGGATGTCTATAGCGGGGTAGGGGGTTTGAGAAGGAAACCCAAACCCGGCCAGCATGCCGAACTGGGCGGTCTCTACGGCGCTGTCGATTAAATTCTGGATATCGTCCAGCTTGGTGGTGGTGGCGTAGCCCAGCCGTCCTCCTTTGACAAGGCGCAAGGCCAAATGAGTGCTCTGCTTGCTCTGGATGTGCTTGAGGCGGTTGGCCTCGAACTGGGCGGTGGTCTCCTCGGCGGAGACCTCAAAAATCTCGGCGGCCTCGGCGCTCTTTTTGGCTTTGGCCAGTACCTCTTCCACTAGCTGCCTCCCACCAGGCAGCGGCTGATTCGGATGTGGGGGCTGCCGTTGGAGACGGGGAGGGGGAACTGCCCCCCCTTGCCGCAGCCGCCGCCCTGGTTCATGTCCAGATCGCTGGCGATGGCGTCGATATTATTGAGGGTGGTGAAGACGTTGCCGGTGAGCACCACCGGCCTTAATGCCTCGGCGATTTGGCCGTTGCGAATCATGTAGGCCTCGCCGGCGGAGAAGGTGAACATCTCCATGCTGGTGGTACCGCCGAACCAGTTCTTGGCGTAGACCCCCTCTTTGATGCCGGCGATAATATCGTTAAAAGATGCCTGGCCCGGCAAGATGTAGGTGTTGGTCATGCGGACGATGGGCGGAAAGAGATAATTTATGGCACGGGCGTTGCCGGTGGGCTTCTCATTCATCTTGGCGGCGGTCTCCCGCGAGTGAAGCCGCCCCACCAGCTTGCCTTCTTTGATAAGATAGGTCTTGGTGGCCGGCACCCCCTCGTCGTCGTATTTATAGCTGCCGCGGAGGCCGGGGCGGGCGGCGCTGTCAACGATATTTAGTTCTCTGGAGCCGAACTGCTTGCCCAGCACCATTATCTCCCGGAGGCGCTCGTTTTCATAGACGAAGTCGGATTCTGACAGGTGGCCGAAGGCCTCGTGGACGAAGACACCGGCCAGCACCGGGTCCAGAACCACGGTGTATTGGCCGCCCTTGACCTGCGGGGCGGCTAAAAGCTCTACGGCGTGTCTGGCCATCGCCTCCACCTCTTTATGGAGGTGGCGCATCGCGTCGAAGTCGCCCCGGCTGCCCAGGCTTAGGCCCGACTGCTGGACATCGCCGTCGGCGGCGGCCACCGCGCTCAGGCGCAGGGTGACGTCTGTCCTCTGCTGCTGAATATAGCTGCCCAGCGAGTTTAGAAAGATGGTCTTTTTGTGGCTGTCGGCGTAGCCGATGACCGAGGTCTGCAGCCTGGGGGTGGCCCAGATGATTTCGTTGTATTCGTCGAGGAGCTTCTTCTTCTCGGCCAGGGGGATGTCAAGGGGGCGGTCTTCTTTATTAGATACGGTGTCAACGATGGCTTCAACCGGGGCGAGCCGGCTGGTCTCTTTACCGACCAGCGCCGCCTGCTTTACCGCCAGCTCAATCCTCTGAGGGAGGTCATCGAGGTCGTTAAAGCTGACAAAGCCCCAGCCGCCCCGGACCAGAGCGCGGATATTGCCGCCGACGGCGGCGGACTGGCCCACGGATTCAAGCTCTTTACCACGGTAGGTGAGGTGGCTGCGCTGGCTCTCCTCCAGGCGGGCCTCGATGTAGTCGGCCTTATATTTTTTGAGGGTTTCGGCTAGCTGTTGGGCGGCGGCTTTGATATCGGGCATATCAAGAATAGTTTAACCAGCCGCCAGTAAAACTGTCAATTTAAGACGGGGATTAGCCCAATTTTTATAGGACGTCCTAATTCCCACCCTCCCACCCACAGAGGTTAGACCTCTATTAACCCCTTTTCACGGGGGAATGGGGATAAAAAGGGCTTTAGCCCTACCTTAAGGGCGGCCAAGTGTGAATAGATATAAATTGGAGGTGGGGCGAAAGACCGCCTTTACTTTTTAGCTATTCATGTATGCGGCTCAAATACCAGTTGCCGTCGGGCATATCCCGGTAGATATCACAGACCATACCCTTGCTGGTCTTGACCATGAAATAGTTCCGGGTGACTTCCTTGCCCCACCACTCCTCGGCCTGCTGCCAGCTCCGGTATACTCTGGTTATGCGCTGTTTTTCTCCGTTTCTGGCCAGGGTTAGAGGTATTCCCTTGACATTAAACGTTACCTTCAGTTCCTTCGGTTTTTCCAGTATCTTGGCCAATTCTCTAACCTCCCTTTATAGCTTACGCAACACGGCAATTACCCTGCCCTGAATCTCTATCTCCTCCGGACTGAAATACATCGGTCTCATCTCCCGGTTGGCCGGCTGCAGCCTGACGCGGCCTTTTTCCCGGTAGAGCTTTTTTAAAGTTACCTCCTGCTGGGTCTTGAGCCAGACCGCCGCCATCTCGCCCTCCTCCACCGTGCTGGCCGGCTGGATCAGGACGATGTCACCGTCGTCAACCAGGGCGTCAATCAGCGAGGTGCCCTTTACCCTCAGGGCGTAGACGTCTTTACCGTCCCGAGTCAGCTCGCCGGTGAGCTGGAGGGTCTCCTCAGGAGTGGCCGTCCAGCTGTCGGGGGCGGGCACCGGTATCGGCTGGCCGGCGGCGATAGTTCCCAGCAGGGGAACGTGCCATATGGCCTCCCGCCTCTTTCCCACCAGCTGGATGCTGCGGAAGACCTCCGGGTCGCGGCGGATAAGACCCTGCTCCTCCAGCATATTGAGGTGGTACTGCACAACTGAAGGCGTGCTGATGTTGCAGCCGCGGGCGATGTCCCTCACCGTGGGGGCGTAGCCCCGCTCATCGAGGAAGCTACCGATGAAGTCCAGTATGCGCGACCGGGTATCCGAAACACGTGGCATTTTAAACCTTAATACATTTGTTTCAGGAACAAGTGTATCATAACGAATGTGGCTTGTCAATAGTGGGCTTTATGGGGGTATATTTTAGCGTTTGTTTTGCTTCCCACCCGACCTGCCCGAAAGAGGTTTCACCTCTCTTCACTCTCCTTTATGGGGGGGAGGGTTTCCTTAAAGGGCGGCGGGCGGGAATAAATGTAAAGCCAGGGGATTCCCTTGCCTAAAATTTGCTTTTTGGAGACCAAAACTAGTACAATATAATTGACAGCTAAAAGCCGGAGTGCTAAAATCCCTTTGGTATCTTTGGCTGGGACTTTGAACTCGATTGGTGTGTGGGGTTTTACCCGGCGGGGCTAGTCAAGCAGATAGAGCAGACCATGCCAGATAAGACAAACGGCAGTAGATTTTGTCCTCACTATGTCAAGGTTTTCCTTTCCTATTTTAATCTCCCCTGTCATTTCTTCTGGTTAGTTTAGTTAGATGGTGTTCTCTTAGGGGAGAGAGGGCTTAGAGTTCCGGTGGTATCAATGAGGGGGGTTAAAGATGGCTAAACCGAAAGTGGCTTTTTACTGGTGCGCTTCCTGCGGCGGCTGTGAGGAGACCGTGGTTGACC
>CAYNGD010000020.1:16001-33154 GCA_964396965.1 uncultured Dehalococcoidales bacterium | reverse complement strand
CAGCTCATAGTATGTTGATTCTAGAGCGTTTCCCGCTATAAGCTAAAGGCTCTCCTGATGGTTGAAACAACCTTTCGTTACCAACTTGCTGAGATATGTGAATATTTCCTCTTTTGTGACTTAAGCAACAAAACAAGCGATTGTTGGCTCAACTGCACAATCTGGACAGATGTTGTGGCCGAGGATTACCGGAGGACAGGGTGATTTACAGCCTCTATCTCTGCTTCAGTTAGGGTACTTTCGAGGATGGGGGGGAAGAGGGGTGGATAGAGCTCAAAAAGGTAGTCATACATCCTGAGGAGGAGGCGCTCTACGTCACCCGAGCGAGTCCAAACCCTTTGAAGGTGGTCCAGAGAGATGAACACGGCTCGACAGAAGTCGCGAAAGTTAGTGAGTAACCCAGCTAGCTCATCCAGTTGGTTATCTGTTTTAGGGAAAGAAAGCCTCTGGGCATGAAAGCGAGCCTTAAGTATAGAGCGACGTGCTTCATCCCGCCGCTCTGCAGCCCGGCTCAATTCGTGGAAAGCATCATGGTATTCCTCTCCCGACTCCGCTGCTAGTTCCTCTATCGCTTCGGTGAGGTAGCTATAGCGGGTGTCAACTATCACCTCCAGTAACCGTTCCAGCCCACGGAAGCAGGAGAGCGGAAGAGCTAAAGCTCTCAGTGAAGGCGGATTCTTCTCCAGTCTGCTTAACAGCAAATCGGCGATAAGGTAGCCATGCAGGAATGGCCTTTTTTGCAGCCCTTCGGTAGGGAACCAGCCCCAGTTGCAGGCACGTTTGATGATACGGGAATGGAGTGCCAAACGGTTTTCAGTACTTAGCTCCTCCAATCGGTAGTCGATTTCTTGCAGTTTCTTAGCAGTAACGCCTACTCGGTGATTGAGGTTAAAGGTGTCCAGCAGGGAGTCGACCAACTGCACCATGTATCGCCCTGGTTCCCAGAAAATAAAGGGCCAGCGGCGGAAAATATCTCTGGCGGCATCTATCCCTCGAAATCTGCCCGCCTCGAGAGGAGGATAATGCCCATCGTAACGCAACACTAGGCGAATCTCAGGTGCCCAGGATATTTGATGAAAATAGAGGCGTTTAAGGTGCCGAAAGTTTGGCATAACTTTCTTTTGCAAGTACTCATCAGGGGTGACAAAATAAACTCGCCACAGGCCTTCTCCGAGGACTCGCTTCCAAGCTTCTTCTATGATATCCAGAGCAACATCACCAAAATCCATTAGTTCAAGATCCTGGATATATAGAATAAGTCCGCCATCGGGAGCAGCTTTGAGTGCCCGGCGAAGCGTCTGGTAATATTCCTCAATTGCCTCCTCACGGCTGATGGGGAATCGGACGAAGCGGCGACGGCGATACTCCTCGGGGAGAACCCAGTAACGACCCAGAATGTATCCCTGGTTCTTTACTCCCTCCGCTTTCCATTTGGTAATGGGGCGCCAGATGTATTGGGATACGGCGAAGTGGCGGGGCAGGGCGACAATATCAGGTCCGATGAGAAAAGGCTCGTGCTTTTCATCAAGCCTGGCACTTGAGCGGTAGCGGGCTTTGCGCCGATCAAGATTAGGGAAGATGACAAAGTCTACGCCGCTATTCTTGATGCTCTGAAGCTTGGAAGAGTCGAGGGAATCCTCGGTAGGGAATAGTCCGGCATGGCTGGGCTTGGGTACTCCCATGACATCATGGAGGTACTCACGATTGAGGCGGATTTCATCTTCTACTTCCGCATCGGTGAGCAGCGAGATGTGGGTATGGTGTGCATGGCCGTAAAGGGGATAGATTATTCCATCCTGATAGGCTTTCCTCAATTCAGCATAGGTCTCAGGCATGAGTGCGGCGACCTGCACCAGGAGTTCGTTGGTTGCTTCCAGAGTAACAGTGATACCCATAGAACGGGCGAAATTTACCAGAGACAAGTAGATATCTCTACCTTCAACGCTACGGCGGGTTATCCAGTTCTCGCTGCGCAAGGTCTGCCTCAAATCCATGTCCTCGGCATTCTCCAGTAGCATCTGGGGAAGTTCCCAGAGAGGCTCATGAGCATGGAAGGCCAGGATGACAAAGATTTCCTTCATTATGATGACGTCCCTTTGCCGAAGGTAAGTTCGGAGCTAACCTCACGGTGTTCTCTAAGATATTCCTCTTTTCGCCTCTTCGCTTCTCCCGTATCCTGCCATTTATGAGCCGTCTCAACAATTGAGTTGAACAGGGCTGATGCCTGCCGAAACCGGTCAGGTGGCAGAGCTCCCCGTACCCGGGAGACGGCATCAAAGAGCCTCCTCGCCCCCCATTCAATCATGCCAGTGTCCCACCACGGTCGGCAACTCGCCCACCAATATTGGCAGCTATGAAGCCCTTCATCCAGCAGGTGGCGTGCCTCTTCATAGCCTGTAGCCTCATGTGGAACAGCCTTTACCAATTCCAGTGCGAGGTGAGTGAGCTGCCATTGAACACGATGCAATTCGTGACTGGGATAGTCCCACTGGGGATATGGTATCCCCTTTGACATCTCATCCTCCCAGGTACTCCAAGAAGAAGGCAAAGGGTCTACCCCTTGCCTTTTCTTGAAGACCTTCAGGAGTTCCGATATGGTGCACGTCCTTGGCTCCTTGGCTTGAAATACTTCCTTGAGTAGCCGCTCCTGTCCCGGGCGGTGATGACCGTATACCTCACCGTCGGTCCCGGTAAGTAAGTAAGTCTGGGTAGCCAGCCTATCTTTCAGGGTTTCGAGGAATGGCTCTGCCGTCGGATATTTACCGTAAGTAATACCGGCGCTAAAGGGACGTTCTTTAAAGAAGACAACCAGGTCAGGGTTCTCTTTTAGCGTGTAAATAGTGTTATTCCGAGCTTGTCCGATTTTGCCTCCGAAGGCAATCTCATCAATGACTATCCAGCGAAAGCCCAATTCGGCCACGATTTTCGCCACTTCAGCGCTATAGCACATTTCGGGAGGGAAAAAACCCTGGGGGCGATAGACCTCGCCAAAATAGCCGCGGTTAACTTCTGTATTCAGTTTTATTTGGCGTACAACTTCTTCTTTGGGAATAAGGGGTAAGATAGGGTGGTACATCGCACTACCGGTGAGTTCGATTTGGCCTCTTTCTGCCAGCCTTTTCAGTCCCTCAATTACATCCCTAAATCCGTACCGATTCAGTTGCTCCGTGAGAACGGCATTGATATTAAGGGTTATTTTGGCCTGGGGAGCCTCTTCCAGCACCCTGACCAGAATGCGGTAACATTCCTCGGTGACCTTGCGCACAATTGCCTCCGTCTGGGTTGGCGGCTGGTAGATATGGATAAAATTAGCCCAATACATCATTCTACTGCTCTCAATAAGAACTGTTTGACAAAACTGCGATAATTCTAGCACATCAAGAGATTTTAGATTGCAGACTATGGACAAGTTATAAAAAGGGGGCTAAAAAGATTACAAAACTATGACATTTGAGGATACAGAACGTGGCACTGCCTAGACCCGTCAGATAAAATAGTAATTTCATAGTAAATTACTATTGATATAGTCTTTTAGAAGCATCCAAATAGTTATAGAGGATTAACAAATTCTCTAAGACTTTCGCTCTTGTTTACTGAAGTTCGAGCATCTTCAACCTTTGATAGACCAGACGGTCAATCATTACACCGAGTACCTGCAAGCTTCCCTCCGCTGGTTCTTAGATGGCCTGAATGGTACGGACTGTTGGTCACCCGAAGTGAACACTAGATACACTTGTGGCGGCCATATGGAACACAAAAAGGGCTGAAAGGTTCGTACCTAAGGTCATTCAATACTGCTCTGCATACGGGTAAAGTGATAGTGAGGGTGATATGAATACGCATATTATCTACACCTCGAAAGAGATTGGCATAGAGGCACGAGGTGTGGTTGCTGGAATCAATAGTATTATCCTGAAAATTGTCAAAGTATTCACATTCGATGCAGAGACAATTTTAAAATCAAAAGATTGGCCCTATCTTTGGCCAAAATAGCGTTTAAATATCGCCTTACCAAATCGCCAATAAGCCATAGAGAGTGACGGGGATGTATCGGCATGCTTGGTACGAACATACTTGGGCTGTTCAATGGTAATTTAATCTATACTGATGCACCGTCGCCGATGGCGATGGGGATAGACCCAGCGGCGTTTTCATTAGTGCTGTTCGTTGTAACCACCTTGATTGGCGTTGTCGCAGTGCTTGGTGGTACCGGTGGTGGCGTTTTGTTTACTCCCTTGATGATGGGGTTTACACCGATAAACTCCTATATTATCAGGGCCACAGGCTTGTTTGTTGCTCTCTCCGGTTCCCTTATTGCCGCCCGTCCTTTCTTACGCAAAGGACTGGCTAATATAAAACTGCTCCTGTTCGCTGCTGTCCCTTACACCATTTTTGCGGTGATAGGCGCATTGTTGGCTGGCTATCTCAATGCGACTATGGGCCAAACCGGCGCGGCAATGGTAAATCTGGTATTAGGCTGTCTTGTTGTGCTCATCGCTATGCTCATGCTCCTGGGCGGTAAAGAGGTCGAATATCCCGAGGTAAAGAAAGTTGATAGCCTTACAGAAAGGCTAGCTCTTAGTGCGGCTTACTGGGAAAAATCTTTGAATAAAGTCGTTAGCTACAAAATTGCCCGGGCACCTGTAGGAATCCTGCTGTTCTGTCTTGTTGGAGTAATTTCAGGGCTCTTTGGCGTAGGAGCCGGCTGGGCTATGGTACCCGTTTTGAATATGGCTTTATTCGCCCCTGTCAAGGTTGCGGTCGCATCCAGTAAAGTTTTAATAGGTATTGGAGATACGGGAGCCATCTGGCCCTACCTAATGAATGGAGCCGTATTTCCGCTGTTTGTAGTCCCAAGCATCGCTGGCGTCGTCGCTGGAACCGCCATAGGAGCAAGGATAATGCCCGTAGTTAAGGCAAGTTTCATACGCTGGCTTGTCATCCTTATCCTCTTAGCTTCCGGGGGCAAGCTGGTATTCGATGGGCTGAGAGTATTCTTTTTTCATGGGTGATTACAATGGAAGAAAATGTAGTTATCAAACCGCTATTAAATATTGAAGAGAATGTAGCTGCCCAGCCACTGGTCAATGCTGAAGAGAATGTAGCTGCCCAGCCACTGGTCAATGCTGAAGAGAATGTAGCTTCCCCACCAATGCTCGCGGGGATAATCTACGGAGAAATCGTCTTTTGGACTATGCTAGCGAGCATAGTAATTGCAATCTCGGGACTCATTGCCTACATTAGGTTCGGGGGTTACTTTGACAGCGTGAATCTACTTAACCATCTGTGGCAAGGCAGCGATTGCCTCACCATCTGGAAAGAAGCGGGTAGCGTCAGCCAACCAATACCATGGTACTCTTGTCTAGGGATGCTATCCAAGGGTGATATGCTAGCTGTGCTGGGTTTGGTTGTCGCAGGTGTTGCTGCAGTTATTGGAATGTGGGGAGCATTTCTGGGTATGCTCCGTAGCAGAAGTAGAATTTACATGTTATTCGCTTTTACGATTGCGATGATCCTTACCTTGAGTGCAATAGGGATACTAAAGCTACATTAACGCCTTCCGGGGAACAGAGTCATGAACAAGACCACCATTCTCATAGCGGATGACCATCCTCTACTTCGGGATGGCATAGTCCAGCTTCTTATGAAAGAGGCCGATTTTGAAGTGGTGGGCCAGGCTGATGATGGCGAGGAGGCAGTGAGGCTGGCCAGTGAGAAATCTCCCGATGTGGTGGTGATGGACATCGAGATGCCCGGGGTAGACGGCCTTGACGCCACGAGGCAGATTAAGGCTGCCCATCCCGAAACCTCAGTGCTGGTGCTGACGGTTCATGATGATGAGGAGTATATTGCTGCTCTCCTGGAAGCTGGCGCAGCTGGCTACCTTTTGAAGACCACATACGGGAGAGAGCTGGTTCAGGCGATTCGTGCTGTGCGCCTGGGGGAGTTTGTGCTGGACACGCGGATTGGGCCTAAGATATTTCATGCCTTTACCCGGCGCTCCAACAAGCAAGTGCCAGTGAACGCCAGCGGGAAGCTTTCGCCCAGAGAAATAGAGTTGATGAGGCTGGTGGGGCAAGGAATGACCAATAAGGAAATATCCAAGGAAATAGGCGTCAGCCTGAGGGTGGTAAAGGGTTACCTTTCCGATATCTTTTCCAAGCTGGGCGTTGGTTCACGAGTAGAGGTTATAACCTCTTGTCTGCACGCCGGCATCCTCTCCCTTGATGACATCTCCCGGCGCTAACTGAGCCTGCTCAATCCGTCAGTCTTCAAATAAGCACAAAGGTGCCGAAACCATCTCACCATACGGCTCCATCTTATATGAACACTGATTCCAACCTAGGATATATTTGTCCCTGATGGCAGGGTAGGCTTTTGAGCCTTCTTACTTACTCGGAAATAAGCCGATTGGTCGTTGTCATCCTGTGGCCGCTGGTTGTAAAGTGTGTCATGAATGGACATGGCTTGCTCCAGCAAGTTTGTGTTAATAAAATATCAGTAGCATAAGCGAGTGAACAAGACCACCATTCTCATAGCGGATGACCATCCTCTACTTCGGGATGGCATAGTCCAGCTTCTTATGAAAGAGGCCGATTTTGAAGTGGTGGGCCAGGCTGATGATGGCGAGGAGGCAGTGAGGCTGGCCAGTGAGAAATCTCCCGATGTGGTGGTGATGGACATCGAGATGCCCGGGGTAGACGGCCTTGACGCCACGAGGCAGATTAAGGCTGCCCATCCCGAAACCTCAGTGCTGGTGCTGACGGTTCATGATGATGAGGAGTATATTGCTGCTCTCCTGGAAGCTGGCGCAGCTGGCTACCTTTTGAAGACCACATACGGGAGAGAGCTGGTTCAGGCGATTCGTGCTGTGCGCCTGGGGGAGTTTGTGCTGGACACGCGGATTGGGCCTAAGATATTTCATGCCTTTACCCGGCGCTCCAACAAGCAAGTGCCAGTGAACGCCAGCGGGAAGCTTTCGGCCAGAGAAATGGAAGTAATTAGGCTGGCAGCCTGGGGCAAGAGCAATAATGAAATTGCGGAGGCACTTTTCGTCAGTCCGCGGACGGTAAAGGGTTACCTTTCCGATATCTTTTCTAAACTGGGGGTTAGCTCACGGATGGAGGCGATTACCGCCTGTCTGCGTGATGGTATCCTGTCTCTGGATGACCTCTCACATTAATACGAGGATGGGTATCCTGAGTTCTCATAGCCAAAGATGAAAACTCCGTTAGAACGAGGGCTGTTTGGAGTTAATGGGAAGCTGGCTGTCTGGATCTTGATAGCCCTTTTTCTAGCGGTTACCGTCTTACAGGTAGGAGCATACCTTCAGTATCCTTTTTTTTCGCTAAACTAACCGCTAGCGTGGGATTAACACGATATACCGTCGAGAGGATCCTATATCTGATACCCATAGCCTGGGGCGGTTTCTGTTTTGGGTGGAGAGGAGGGGCAATTACTTCGTTAGTTGCTCTGGCCAGTATGTTACCACGAGCGCTCTTCGCGTCGCCGGTACGTGAGGACGCCTTGGTTGAAACAAGTGCAATTTTCCTTATCGGCAATCTGATGAGCTATTCCCTTGAGTCGCTGCGAAGAGAGCGAAAGCGCCGCATCCAATTGGAGGTGGCTCAAAAAGAAGAAAAACGTATGCAAGAGCACTTGCATTTCCTGTTGCAGCAGATTACCAGGGCTCAAGAGGAGGAAAGAAAGCGCATCGCCCGTGAGCTTCACGATGATACTATCCAGGCCCTGGTATTCCATTACCAGCAGATATATGACTTGATCGACAATACTAAAGAGCTGCCTGAACATGCTGTTTCCCACCTAGATAAGTTGCTCGGGCAGACAAATAATATAATAGAGGGATTGAGGCGCTTAAGCCAGGACTTGCGGCCAGCGGCTCTAGACCGTCTCGGCCTACTGCCAGCACTCAAGCGGCTGGCGTCTGACGTAACGGCACATTCAGGGATAGAGACAGAAGTCAGGGTGACTGGTGTTGAGCGAAGACTCCCCGCTGAGGTTGAGCTGGTGTTATTCCGCATAACCCAAGAGGCGCTGAGAAATATTTGGAAGCATGCCCAAGCAACATCAGCAGACATTACAGTGGAGTTCGCTGAGGGGAAAACCAAGGTGACCGTTAATGATAACGGTCAAGGGTTTGATGTTCGCCAGGTGATGGGCGGCCTGGAACACGGTAAGCTTGGCTTGGCCGGAATGATGGAACGGACTAAGCTACTCGGTGGCACTCTGGCGGTTAGCTCAGAATTGGGTAAAGGAACAACTCTTACGGCTGAATTACCAATGTAGGTTTCCATCCAGCAGGCCGCTCGGGCTTAAGCAAAGTCATAGTTCTTATTAACAGCTTCAAGTTGCAGCATCACCTAGCACAATTAAAGTAGAAAGAACATACATGATGCTAAAGATTCCAAATAGCATCCAAATCGGATAGAGTACTCTCAAGATTGTTACAACTTGCCGCTGTGATAGTTTTTCCATATTATCCTCCAATAGGTTGGCGCCATCTCCATGCATGCCAGACAATAAAAGCAGTAGTTGCAATTTCAATAATGCTGCTGACCTAGCTACAGGCCGAAATATACGATGAAAAATGCTCAGTTCAATCATGCTGATGTTTTCAGAAAAAAGAAGGAAAATAATTAATCATCAAAGATGACTTTTCCACTTGATATGGCTATACTTAACATTAAGCTCAAATGGAAAATTTAACTGAAGGGGTGGGGAAAATGCCCATTGTTCAAGTAGATTTCTGGGAGGGCGTTGGGGAGGGTAAAGTAAAAAACTATGATACGGGGTATAACAAACGTCATGGTGGATTTGGGTGTCCCAGAACACGCTGTAGAAGTAATCGTTTATGAAATTCTTAAAACGCACTGTGGCATTGGTGGTGAGCCAGCTTCAGAAAAACTCAAAGACATATCACCACCCAAGTAGCGTCTCACTTTTAGGGCTAGGTTCACTTTTCAATGCTGCGTTTATCTTTGCGATAATTGTATTTCGATAACAAAATATTCACTCCATAAACAGTTTCTAGGATAAATTATATAAAATTAGGTATATAATGCCCATCCAACGAGTTCCGCAATCCCCTGAGACTAAAACGCGATTTTTCTACGGCTATATCGTGGTTGGAACTGCCCTCCTCATTATGGTGGTGGTGTTCGGTGCATATAATTCATTTGGTGTTTTCTTTGAACCAATGCTAACCGATTTTGGCTGGACCAGAACAATGACCTCAGGCGGCTACTCACTTTCCTGGATTATGCAAGGTCTACTCGGTGTTATCATGGGGAGATTCACCGATAGGTTTGGCCCCCGGGTGGTGTTGACAATTTGCGGATTCCTCTTAGGCCTAGGTTATTTGCTTATGTCACAGATTAGTACCGTCTGGCAACTATATCTGTTCTACGGGGTGATAATAGGCGCTGGGGTGGGTAGTTCCTGGGTTCCGATAGCGTCAACGGCAGTCAGGTGGTTCGTAAAGAGGCGGAACTTGATGACCGGAATTGTCCTGACTGGTCTAAGCGTAGGCACATTAATTGCGCCACCAGTGGCTAGTCGGCTAATCTCCGCTTATGGCTGGCGAATATCTTACATCATAGTGGGCAGCATAGTCCTTGTAGTTGTTATTCTTCTTGCCCAGCTTTTAAGACGTGACCCAACGCAGGTAGGGCAAAGGCCCTATGGTGAAAATGAAGGGGAAAAGCAAGAGTTCATATTGGAGACTCACTCTCTTTCCCTCGGGGAGGCGGTTAATACCAAACAGTTATGGCTCGTTTCTGGTATGTTTTTCTGTTTTGGATTTTGTGTGTATACCATAATAGCGCATATTGTGCTTCATGCAATCGAGTTAGGGGTTTCGTCTATTAGTGCTGCTAACATTTTGGCTACAATTGGCGGGCTAAGTATTGTAGGCAGGGTTGCGCTTGGCAGCGTTGCTGATAGAATTGGTAATAGGCAGGCCTTTATCATAGGCTTTACTCTGATGGCGGCAGCTCTGTTCTGGCTGGTGCCAGCCAAAGAGGTGTGGGCTCTGTACCTGTTCGCTGTTATATTTGGCTTTGCTTTTGGTGGGTGTGCTACTTCAGAGTCACCCTTAGTAGCAGAGCTGTTTGGGTTGAGTTCACATGGTTTGATTCTTGGATTCATTAATCTTCTTGGCTTTACATTTGGAGCCGCAATTGGTCCGCTTATCGCTGGCTATATATTTGATATGACCAATACTTATCAGTTGGCTTTTATAGTCTGTGCTGCTACGGCCGTTGTCGGTCTTATATTAGCTGTACTTTTAACACCGATTGAAAAAAGCTGAGCCTGCACAAATGTCCAGATTGTTCAGCGGCCGTTTAAGGCTTCACGCAATATACTAAAACGTCAGATTGTTCAATATGCATCATCAATGAAAGCTCTTCAGTCCTGTGACCTAAAGGCTAACAGCCGAGCCGGGGGGCAGGTCAATATTCAACTCTCTGGAAAACCAGGCTGATAATAAGATAATTGTATTCTGTGCCAACAATGGTAAAAAAATAGAGCCAGTTGGTAAAACCGGCTCTAGTACTGTTATGGTGGAGACGGGGGAGAGTCGAACTCCCCGTCCAAGAGAAGCTGCCCAGGATATGCTACAGGCTTAGTCAGCACTTTAATCTCGCCGGGCCAGCCTCAGCTGACCGAGTCTAGCCAGGCCAGTCGATAGCTCTTTCACCACCCCCATCAACGTCAGGGCGGTGGCACCTCAACTCAACGTCGCCCGGTCCCGACCCGTTGAGGACAGGTAGGGCGGACGTGCCACCTATATTAAACTAGGCGGCGTAAGCGAATTCAGGTTCGCCAGTTATTTTTTGCCGCCGGTTTTATGAGGTTAGCGGCACCTCAGCCTGCAATCCTGTAGCCTACTTCCCCTGTCGAATCCACGCGTCCCCCTGTTTAAGTTGTTAAGGTCCAAACGGGCTATCTTACTCTCTTTATCGCCCGCTCAATCTCCCTATCGCTATCATGACGGGCAATGGCCGCCCGCTTATCGTACTGCCTTTTACCCCGGCCCAGGGCCACCTCAACCTTAGCCAGGCTATCTTTAATATACAGCCGGAGGGGCAGCAAAGTAAAGCCCCTCTCCTGCACCTTGCCCGCCAAGCTGTCAATCTGCTTGCGGTGCAGCAGCAGCTTGCGGGGCCGGGTGGGCTGGTGGCTCATATAGCTACCGGCGTCGTAGCGGGCGATGTGAGCGTTCAGCAGCCACAGCTCCCCATTCTCGGGCCGGACATAGGCATCAGCCAGGCTTACCTTGCCCTCCCTGACCGATTTTATCTCGGTGCCGGTAAGGGCAATGCCGGCCTCCACGCTCTCGCCGATATGGTAGTTGTGGTATGCCTTGCGGTTGGTCGCCACCGTCTTGATAGCCACAGTTAAATTATATCACAGCCCCGGTCCGGCTAAAAAAGAGGGGAAACTAAAGAAAGAAGGAGAATCAAGACGTCAGCGAGACTTGGCCTCGTAGGAGCCGAAGATGAACTCCAGGTCTGCCTGCAGGGCCGTGACCTTCTCCTTGGGGAAGAGCTGCTCGTTGATGTCAAGCATCAGCTTGGTCTCACCGCGGTCCGAGCCAACGACATGAGCCCGGAGGCACTCTTTGCCCGCAACGTTGAAGGTCAGCGTGCCCCGGAAGATAAATGATGACGAGTCATCGGGTGAGGAGTAGGTCTCCAGCTTGGCCTCGCCGGCAACGACCCCCTGCTTCAGAACAAAGTCCCTGACCTCGTCATAAAGCAGCTGGGGCTGCAGGTTGTTGTATTTCTTCCTGATCTGCATCGGTCTAACCTTAATAATAAGGCTTTAGCGGTTTTTTAGCAACGCGGATAAAAGGGTTGTATTGTTGCTTTACCAGCCATTATGCTATACTGTTAAACTGACTATTAATCTAGACAACTAGGAAAGGGGTTAAAAGCTTGCCGGAGACCACTACTATCAAGGAGCTTTTAGAAGCCGGCGCCCACTTCGGGCACCAGACCAGCCGCTGGCACCCAGCGATGAAGAAATACATCTTCACCAAGCGCAACGGCATTCATATCATCGACCTGGAACAGACCACCGCCCTGCTGGACAAGGCCTGCCAGTTCATCCAGCAGGTAGCCGCCGAGGGCGGCTCCGTTCTCTTCGTCGGCACCAAAAAGCAGGCCCAAGAGGCGATAGAGCAGGAGGCGCAGCGCTGCGGCATGTTCTACGTCAACCAGCGCTGGCTGGGCGGGGTGTTGACCAACTTCGCCACCATCCAGGCCCGCATCGACTACCTGGTCCGCCTGGAAGACCAGCAGTCCAGGGGGGACTTCGAGCGCCTGCCCAAAAAGGAGGCGATGAAGCTGGGGGAGGAAATCCAGCGCCTTAACCGGCATATGGGCGGCTTCAAGGAGATGACCAGCCTGCCCGATGCCCTCTTTATCGTTGACCCCACCAAGGAAAAAATTGCCCTGGCCGAGGCCAGGCGGGTGGGCATTCCGGTGGTAGCCATCGTCGATACCAACTGCAACCCGGCTGACATCGACTACCCCATCCCCGCCAACGACGACGCCATCAGGGCCATCAAGCTGATATGCAGCAAAATCGCCGATGCCGTCCTCGAGGGCAAGACCGGCCAGGTGGCGGCTACCGCCGGGGGGGCCCAGCTTCCGGAGGGGATGGAAATCGGCGAACCGCTTATCTTCACCCCCGACGACGAAGCTAAGGAGGCCGAAGCTTGAAAATCACCGCAGCCATGGTCAAGGAGCTGAGAGACCAGTCCGGCGCCGGAATCATGCAGTGCCGCAAGGCCCTCATTGAATGTGAAGGAGATACCGAGAAAGCCCTCGAGGTTTTAAAACAGCAGAGTCTGTTCAAGGCGGCCAAAAAGGCGGAGCGCAAAGCGGTCGAGGGCCTAATCGAGACCTATATCCACACCGGCGGCCGGGTGGGCGCCATGATTGAGCTCAACTGCGAGACCGACTTCGTCGTCCGCACCGACGAGTTCAGGCAGCTGGCCCACCACCTGGCCATGCAGATAGCCGCCATGAACCCGAAGTGCATCACCGAGGACGACTACACCCCGGAAATCGGGGGGGAACCCCAGGACGTCTGCCTCATGCTCCAGGCCGACATCAAGCAGCCGGACAGGACGATAAAAGAGACAATTGCCGATGTTATCGCCAGGACGGGGGAGAACATCAAGGTAGGCCGGTTCAGCCGATTCGAACTGGGCGAACAGTAATGACCAAGGCAAGGACTGCCAAATACAAGCGCGTCCTGCTTAAGCTGAGCGGCGAGGCCTTCAGTGGCCAGGCCCCTTACGGCATCGACCCGGCTACCGTGGCCAGGGTAGCCAGGCAGATTAAGCGGGCGATGGCGATGGGGGTGGGCTTCGGTATCGTCGTCGGCGGCGGCAACATCTGGCGGGGGGCCAGGGCGGAGGCCAAGGGTATGGACCGGGTCACCGCCGACTACGCCGGGATGCTGGCCACGGTCATCAACGCCCTGGCTCTACAGGATTCCCTGGAGAAAGAAGGGGTGACCACCCGGACTCAGTCGGCCATAGGCATTCAGGAGGTAGCCGAGCCCTATATCCGGCGCCGGGCCATCCGTCACCTGGAGAAAGGCCGGGCGGTTATCTTCGCCGGGGGCACCGGCAACCCCTATATGACCACCGACACCGCCTCGGCGCTGCGGGCTATCGAGATTGAGGCCGAGGTGCTGCTCATGACCAAGAACAATGTCGACGGCATCTACAGCGCCGACCCCCGCAAGAACCCCAGCGCCAAGAAATTCGATAAGCTCAGCCACCTCGAGGTGCTTAACCTGCGCCTGGAGGTAATGGACGCCACCGCCCTCTCCCTCTGCCTGGAGAACCGGCTGCCCATAATCGTCTTTGACCTCGACGCCCCCCAGAGCCTGGAGCGGGCGGTAGCCGGCGAGGAGATAGGTACCCTGGTCGACAGCGGGAGGTAAAATGGTCAGTCAGGCTCTATGGAACATAGAGGAGAAGATGAAGGCCGCCGCCGAGGGCCTGAAGATAGAGCTGGCCGGCATCCGCACCGGCCACGCCTCGCCGGCCCTAGTGGAACACCTCAAGGTGGACTACGCCGGCGTACCCACCCCCCTCAACCAGATTGCCGCCATCTCCGCCCCCGAGGCCAGGCTCATCGTCATCCAGCCCTGGGACCGGAACAGCATACCCAATATAGAGAAGACCATCCTCAAGTCCGATCTGGGCCTGAACCCGGTCACCAGCGGTAACCTGATCCGGCTGAGCATCCCCCCCTTAAGCGAAGAGCGCCGCCAAGAGCTGACCAAGATAGTGCGCAAGAGGGAGGAGGAGAGGAAGATAGCCGTACGCAACCTCAGGCACGAGGCGATGGGTGAATTAAAGGAGATGGAGAAAAACAAGGAGATATCGCAGGACGAGCACAAGCGCGCCCTGGAGCAGCTGCAGAAGCTCACCGATGGCTTCGTCACCGAAATCGAGCAGATAGCCCAGAACAAACAGGCCGAGCTCATGGAGGTCTAGCCGGCTTTTAGCCGGGGACTTGCCCTACCCCTTTTATTCAGCTAGTATTAGTGTCAGGATGTCATCCGGTTCACTAAAGGGTAAACTCACCCGCCTGCCCGAACACGTGGCTATCATCATGGACGGCAACGGCCGCTGGGCAGAGCAGCGCCACCTGCCGCGCCTCGAGGGGCACCGGGCGGGTATGGAGAATATGCGCTCGGTAATCAACTATTTCAGCCGGCTGAAGGTGAAATACCTCACCCTCTACGGTTTTTCCACGGAAAACTGGAACCGCCCCAAAGAGGAGATTAACGGCCTGCTCGGTCTGTTGCAGGAGAGTATAGACGAGGAGGCCCTCGAGCTACACCGCCAGGGAATCAGAATCCGCCACCTGGGCCGGCTGGAGCGGTTCCCCCGCAGGCTGCAGGCCGCCATAAAGAAAGCCCTCGACCTGACCAGAAACAACACCGGCCTCAACTTCAACATCGCCCTCAACTACGGGGGGCGCACCGAGATTGTTGATGCCGTCCGTCGCCTCATCGCCGATGGCGTCCCGGCGGAGAAAATCGACGAAAAGATGTTCAGCCGCTATTTATATACCGCCGGCCTGCCCGACGTTGACCTGGTCATCCGAACCGGCGGCGAGCTACGCGTCAGCAACTTCCTGATATGGCAGACGGCCTACAGCGAGTACTACTTCACCGATGTCCTCTGGCCCGATTTTAACCAGAAAGAGATTGATAAAGCCCTGCTCGCCTACAGCCAGCGGCAGCGGCGCTTCGGCGGGCGATAGTTAATTATGCTAAAGAAGAGAGTTATCACCGGGCTGTGGGGTATCCCCCTCTTGGTCGCCGCCGTCTGGTTCGCCCGGCCAATCCCCTGGTTCACCGTCCTGGTGACTATCTGGGGGCTGCTGGCGGCCTACGAGTTCTATAAAATAGTAGGGATAAAGGCAGCGCCCATTATCTGGTTCGGCCTTATCTGGACGGCGCTCTTTATCATCAGCCCCTACTGCCCCTATGGACAAACCCTGCCCCTGCTCTTGACCTCGGCGGTGGTGCTCTCCCTGCTCTGGCTGCTGCTGAGCCCCAAGAAAGAGGGGGCCTTCCTGGGCTGGGGATGGACCATGGCCGGAATCCTCTATATCGGCTGGCTGCTCAGCCACCTGGTCGCCCTCAGAGGTATTGTACTTCCTGGCACAGAGGAAGCAGGCAGAAATCTGGTATTCCTGGCTCTTTTTGCCACCTTCGGCTCGGACACCGCCGCCTACTTCGCCGGCCGGGCGCTGGGCAAGCACAAGCTGGCCCCCAGCATCAGCCCGGGCAAGACCTGGGAAGGCACGATAGCCGGACTTCTGGGGGCGGTTATCATCAGCCTGCTCTTCACCCTGTCCTGGCCGCTCGGCCTGCCCATCGGCTACGGGACAGCGGTAGTCCTGGGCCTGGTTATCAGCGTCTTCGGCCAGCTCGGCGACCTGGTCGAATCACTGCTCAAACGCAACATGGGGGTCAAGGACTCGGGCCGGCTGCTCCCCGGCCACGGCGGCGCCCTGGACCGGATAGACAGCGTTGTCTTTGCCGGCGTGGTATTATACTATTACGTTATATGGTTGCTATAAAGCGGGTAGCCATTCTAGGCTCCACCGGTTCCATAGGCCGCCAGACACTGGAGGTAATCAGTGCCCTGCCCCACCGCTTCAGCGTTATCGGGCTGGCCGCCGGTCATAATACCGACCTGCTGTCAGAGCAAATCAAGCAATTTAAGCCCAGATTTATTTGCGTCCAGGATAGCTCTCGCCTTCCCAGGGCCGAATATAATCTTCTATCCCTGGAAGAGATGGCCGGCCACCCGGAGGTTGACATCGTGGTTGTGGCCACCTCGGGGAAATGGGGGCTGGAGCCGACTCTGGCGGCGGTAAGGGCGGGCAAGAGAGTCGCCCTGGCCAACAAAGAATCGCTGGTCATGGCCGGTGGGATTATCACCGGAGAGGCCAGGCGAAGCGGGGCACAGATTATACCCGTTGACAGCGAGCACAGTGCCGTATTCCAGTGCCTTCAGGGGGAGAAACAGAAGGCAAGCAAAATCATCCTCACCGCCTCGGGGGGGCCCTTCCTCGGCTATTCCCCCACCCGCCTAGCCAAAGTAACCCCGGAGCAGGCGCTGAGGCACCCGTCGTGGCGGATGGGTGAGAAGGTCACTATTGACTCGGCCACCCTGATGAACAAGGGGCTGGAGGTCATCGAGGCCCACTGGCTCTTCGATATGCCCTTCGATAACATCACCGTCTTGATTCACCCCCAGAGCATCATCCACTCCATGGTTGAATTTAATGACGGCTCGGTAAAGGCCCAGCTGAGCCAGCCCGATATGCGCCTGCCCATCCAGTACGCCCTCAGCTACCCGGAACGGCTGGAAAATCAACAACTCCCCCGCCTCGACTGGGCGAAAATCAGAGAGCTTGATTTCCAGCCGCCTGATTATGACCGCTTCCCCTGCCTCAAGCTGGCCATCGAGGCAGGTCAAAAAGGGGGGACCTGCCCGGCGGGGGGGGGCGCCCCGCCCCGAAAGGGAGGGGGGGGGTTTTTTTGCCGCCCGCTCAAGGTTTACGCAAAACCCCGGCGGGTAG
>CAYNGD010000020.1:0-15991 GCA_964396965.1 uncultured Dehalococcoidales bacterium | reverse complement strand
GACATCAGCGTCTCGGCGTGGATCAAGCTGGAGCAGCTGCCCAGCGCGGCCGGACAAAACGGGGGGACCGGCCCGGCGGGGATCTGCGCCGCCGACGAAACGGCAGTGGAGCTATTTTTAGCCAGACGCATCAAGTTTACCGAAATCCCCCGGCTGGTGGGGCGAGCGCTTGAGGAGCATAAAGCTACCGCCCACCCCACCCTGGAGGAAATCCTGACGGCGGACGCCCAGACCAGGGAAAAGACTAAAGAGATGGTTGGTGGCCAGCGGTGAGCGCGCTAATCACCATATTGATTTTCCTCGGCATCCTGGCCCTGCTCATCCTGGCCCATGAGACGGGGCACTTCGCCACCGCCAAGGCCTTCGGCGTCAAGGTGGAGGAGTTCGGCCTGGGCTTCCCTCCCCGCCTCTTCGGCATCAAAAGGGGGGAAACCCTTTACTCGCTCAACGCCGTACCGCTGGGCGGCTTCACCAAGATGGCCGGCGAGGAAGACCCCAAGGTAAAGAGGAGCCTAGCCAGCAAGGGTATCGGCACCAGGGTGATAGTGCTCGCCGCCGGCTCGATAATGAACTTCCTGCTGCCGATAGTGCTCTTTGCCATCGCCTTTATGATTCCCTACAACGTGGTCACCGGCAACGTGGTGGTGTCGAAGGTAGCCCCCGGTTCTCCGGCGGCGGCCGCCGGCATCATGGCCGGAGATACCATCCTCAGCCTGAAAAATGAGCCGGTAAACAGCATCAGCGACCTGAGCCTCTACACCAGCCTCAACCTGGGCAAAGAGGTCAGCCTGGCAATAAAGCACAGTGACGGCAGCACAGAAGAGGTGCAATTGATACCCCGGTGGAAGCCCCCGTCGGGTGAGGGGGCGATGGGCATCGTCGTCAGCATGCCCAACCCGACGGTCAGCCGCCAGAGTGACCCCTTCTGGGAAGCGATACCCAAGGGCGTCAGCCAGTGCATCGAGACCTATGTCATCTTCAAGAACGAGATACTGAAGTGGCTTATCGGGGCGGCCCCGGTCCAGGTCACCGGCCCGGTGGGCATCGCCCAGCTGACGGGAGAGGTGGCCCAGGCCGGCTTCAGCCCCCTTCTGCAGTTTGCCGGCTTTATCAGCATCAATCTGGCCATCGTTAATATCCTCCCCCTCCCCGCCCTGGACGGGGGCAGGATTGTGTTTGTTCTTATAGAATGGGTAAGACGGGGTAAGCGCATCTCCCCCAAAACTGAAGGGCTGGTGCACGCCATCGGCTTCGCCCTACTGATAGCCGCCATCTTGGCCGTTACCTACCAAGACATTATCCGTATCATCGCCGGGCAGAGCTTATTACCATGAAACCAAGACGAAAATCCAAACCAATCCAAATCGGCAGCGTCACCGTCGGTGGCGGTGCCCCCATCGTGGTACAGTCCATGACCAAGACCGATACCCGCAATATACGGGCGACCATTATCCAGATAAAGGAGCTTGAGGACTGCGGCTGCGAGCTGGTCCGGCTGGCCGTGCCCGATAGTGAAGCCGCCGGGGCAATAGCGGCCGTCAAAAAGTGCGTTGAAATACCAATAATCGCCGATATTCACTTCGACTACCGCCTGGCGCTGGCGGCGCTTGAGGCCGGGGTTGATGGATTGCGTTTAAATCCGGGCAACATCGGCGAGGCGGAGAAAATTAAAAAGGTGGCCGCCGCCGCTAAAGAAAGAAACATCCCCATCCGCATCGGGGTCAATGCCGGCAGCCTGCCCAGACCCAGAAACCCAAGGCTTTCCATCGCCGGGCAGATGGTGGAGGCGGCTATGGAGCAGGTGAGGCTGCTGGAAAGCCTTGATTTCGACCTGATTAAGGTCTCGCTGAAAGCCTTTGACGTGCCCACCACCATTGAGGCCTACCGGAAAATCGCCACCAAAATACCCTACCCCCTGCACATTGGCATCACCGAATCCGGCCCCCCCAGAACCGGCATCATCCGCAGCACAGCGGGCATCAGCACCCTGCTCTGGCTCGGCATCGGCGACACCATCCGGGTCTCGCTGACCGCCCACCCCCGCGAGGAGGTCATCGCCGGCTACGAAATCCTCAAGAGCCTGAACCTGCGCCAGCGCGGCCCGGTGCTGGTCAGCTGCCCCTCCTGCGGCCGCGCCGAGGTCGATATCATAGAACTGGCCGGGGAGGTGGAAAAGGAATTATTAAAAGTTAATAAGCCAATAAAGGTGGCGGTGATGGGCTGCATCGTCAACGGCCCCGGCGAGGCCAGAGACGCCGATATCGGCATCGCCTGCGGCAAGGGTAGAGCCGTTTTATTCAAGAAAGGCAGAAAGATTAAGACTATCGAGGAGAAGGATTTTATCAAGGCACTGATGGCGGAGGTGGAGGGGTTATAAACCCACTGGCATAAACACGCTTAATATGATTTAATATCGGGGAGTTGGTTAACTCCCCGTTGCCCGAAACTCAAAGGAGGTAAAGAAAATGGCGGAATACCCCGTAACCATCGACATCCAGTTCCCCGAAAGGCTTTCCCGGCTGACCACCTTCTTCCGGATTTTTATGGTTATACCCCAGGTTATCGTCCTTTATTTTATCGGTATCGCCGCCGGTGTTATCCTCTTTATCTCCTGGTGGGCCATCCTGTTCCTGGGCCGCTATCCCAGGCGGGCTTTCGACTTCGTTGCCGGCTACCTGCGCTGGAGCACCAGGGTGAACGGCTATTCCTACTATCTGACCGACAAATACCCGCCATTCAACATGTCCTAAGATGCGTATCTCAAAACTATTCGGTAAGACCCAGAAAGAGACGCCCGCCGAGGCAGAAACGGCCAGCCACCGGCTACTACTGAGGGCGGGGATGATTCACCAGATAGCCGCCGGTGTCTATGCCTACCTGCCGCTGGGCTGGCGGGTTTTCCAGAAGATAGTCGGCATCATCCGCGACGAGATGGACAAAGCCGGCGGTCAGGAGCTGATGATGCCCGTCCTCCAGCCCCTGGAGCTGTGGCAGGAAACGGGGAGAGATAAGGCCTTCGGCAAGGGGCTCTTCACCCTCACCGACCGCCGCGAGCGCCGGCTGGTGCTGGGCCCCACCCACGAAGAGGTGGTCACTCTTCTGGCCAGCCGCAACGTCCAGAGCTACCGCGACCTGCCCCTGCTTTTATACCAGGTCCAGACCAAGTTCCGCGACGAGCCCCGCCCCCGGGGCGGGCTGATAAGGGTGCGCGAGTTCTCCATGAAAGACCTCTACAGCTTCGACACCGACGAAGAGGGGCTGGACAAGAACTATAAGAGGATGCTCCAGGCCTACCAGAACATCTACACCCGCTGCGGCCTGTCCAGCCTGCTGGTCGAAGCCGACAGCGGCGCCATCGGCGGTAAGGACTCACACGAGTTCATGGTCATCGCCGAGGACGGCGAGGACGAGGTCATCTACTGTGAAAAGTGCGGCTACGCCGCCAACGTGGAGAAGGCCCAGAGCGTCAAGGGTAAAGTGGGCGGGGGAGAGCCGCTGCCTAAAGAGGAGGTGGCCACGCCCGGCGCCGGCTCCATCGAGGAGGTAGCCGAATTCTTCAAAATACCGAAGAGCCACACCCTCAAGGCGGTGTTCTATATCGCCGACAGCAAGATGGTCTTTGTCGTCATCAGGGGGGACATCGGGGTAAACGAGGTCAAGCTTAAAAACGCCCTTGGCGGCACCGACCTCCGCTTCGCCACCGAGGACGAGGTCATCCAGACCGGCATCGTGGCCGGGGCGGCCTCACCCGTCGGCCTTAAGGGCTTCAAGATTATCGCCGACGACTCCGTCACTTCGGGGACGAACTTCGTCGCCGGCGCCAACAAAGCGGAGACACACCTCAGGAACGTCAACTACCCGCGGGACTTCAAGGCCGACATAGTTGCCGATATCGCCCAGGCCAGGGCCGGCGATAAGTGCCCCAAGTGCGGCGGCAAACTGTCATCCACCCACGGCATCGAGGTGGGGCATGTCTTCAAGCTGGGCACCTTCTTAAGCCAGAAGCTGGGCGCCCTCTTCATTGACACCGAGGGCGCATCACGCCCCATCGTCATGGGCTGCTATGGCATCGGCCTCGACCGGCTGCTGGCGGCGGCCATCGAGGTCAACCACGACGACAAGGGCATCATCTGGCCTCTGGCCATCGCCCCCTACCACATCTACCTCTGCTCGCTGCGCCCGGAGAACCCCGGGGTGGCCGCCGCCACCGAGAAGCTCTACCACGATTTGGAAGCAGAGGGCTTTGAGGTGCTCTTCGACGACCGCAATGAGTCACCGGGGGTAAAGTTCAACGACGCCGACCTTTTGGGGATACCCTTCCGGGTCACCGTCAGCCCGCGCACCCTGGAGAAGAACAGCGCCGAAATCAAAAGGCGCTCGGAGAAAGAACCTCAGTTAGTGCCGCTGGAAGGCATCACCGAAAAGCTCAAAGCGCTCATCAAGAGCTAGTTTCCCACCCCGCTTTTAGCCAGAGTTTTTCTTCCCATACCCACCCACCCAAAAAGGCTCCGCCTCTTTACATCTTTTAAACCCCACCCCCAAAAAGAAATTGATAGAAGTATCACTTCTGTAGGGTGGGAGGGTGGGAAGCAAAGCAACTTTTGAAAATGGGTGGGGAATAGGGTATCTAAAGTCAGCCCCTCAGCGTTGCCCCCAGCTCTTTAGCCAGCCTCTTCAGGATGTTCTTCAAGACGCTGTTGGCCGCTTCGTCGGTCAGGGTTTTAGAGGGGGACTGGAAGGTTATTCTATAAGCCAGCGACTTCTTGCCCGCCGGCAGCTTGCCGCCGGTATAAAGGTCAAAGAGGGAAACCTGACTCACCAGGGGGAAACCGCTTATGATATCAGTCACCCGGCGGTGGGTAACGCTCAAGTCAACCACCAGGGCGATATCCCTGACCAACGCTGGAAAGCGGGATACCGGCTGGAACAGCTTAGGCTCCAGGGTAAAGGGCAGCAGCTCGGCCAGATTAAGCTCAAAGAGATAGACCGGCTCGGCAAGGTCAAAGGCTTCAACAACCTTAGAGTGCACCTCCCCGACCACCCCCACTCTTTTACCCCCGACAGCTATCGCCGCCTGTCGGGCCTGGTTCAGGCTCTCGTCGTCCCCCGGAATGAAATCGGCCTCCACCCCCAGCCAGCCCAGCAGGCCCTCGGCCACCCCCTTGGCGTCGAAGAAGTCAACCGGCTCATTCCCACCGTGCCAGGACTTATCAAACCTAGGGCCGGCCATTACGGCGCAGAGCATCTCCGGCTCGGCGGGCAGGTCTTCAGGCCGCCGCCGGTACACCCGGCCCAGCTCGAAGAGCCTTATACCTCCCTCCTCGTGCCGCCGGTTGGCCTCCAACGCCGTCAAAAGGTTAACCCGCAGGTTGGGGCGGAGGTACTCCTGCTCGGCGCTCATCGGCCTGAGCACCCGCAGCGGCTCCGGTTCTATAGGATGTGGCTCGGGCATTAATCTGTTTAACAGGTCCAGGCCGGTCAGGGAGTAGGTGATGACCTCGTAGAAGCCGTAGCCGGTAAGGCCGCGCCTCACCATTTCCTTAAAGCCGAGGATAGGCGCCGGGTCCTGCCGGGGTACCGCCCCAGTGGGCATGGTCACCGGAATCCGGTCATAGCCGATAACGCGGGCGACCTCCTCAACCAAATCCTCGGCCAGGCTGATGTCGCTCCGCCAGTAGGGGGCGGTAACGCTGATTTCTGAAGCCGATTTCGGCTGGCAGTCAAAGCCGAGAGAGGTCAGCGCCTCCTGCATCTGCCTAAGGCTGAAGCTAACCCCAAGCTGGCGCTTCACCTCCCCCCTTGAGAGCAGGATTGGCTTCGGCGCCTGCTTACCGGGGTAGGCATCAACGATACCTTTGGCCGCCCGGCCGCCGGCCAGCTCGATAATCAGCCGGGTCGCCCGCCTGAGGGCGGGTACCGTCAGCTCGGGGCTGATACCGCGCTCAAAGCGCATCCTGGCCTCGCTGGGCAGGCCCAGCGTATAACCGGTATTATAGATACTGGCCGGGTTAAAGTTGGCCGCCTCCAGCACCACCGAGGTGGTCTGGTCGGTCATCTCGCTGTCAATCCCACCCATCACCCCGGCCACCGCCACCGCCCGCTCAGTATCGGCAATAACCAGCATATCAGAGGAAAGAGACCTTTTGCTGCCGTCCAGGGTGACCATAACCTCATCTTTGGCCACCCGCCGCACGATGATTTTTTTGCCCCTAATCTGGCTATAGTCGAAGGCGTGCAGCGGCTCGCCGTACTCCAGCATGACGAAGTTGGTGACATCGACCACGTTGTTTATCGGGCGCATGCCGCCGGCCAGCAGCCGCTGCTGCAGCCACGGGGGGGAGGGGGCTATCTTTACGCCGGTAATCAGGCTGGCGCTGTAGCGGGGGCAGAGGTCGGGGGCAATAATCTCAACCGCAATCTGCCCTTCTATGGGTGTCCCCATCTCATCATAGCTGGTATCGGGCAGGTGCACCTCCCGCCCGGTGAGGGCGGCTACTTCCCTGACGATGCCGATTACCGAGAGGCAGTCGGGGCGGTTGGGGGTCACCTCCAGGTCAAGAACAACATCGCCCAGATATTCCGCCAGCGGCGTACCCAACGGGGCACCGGCGGGCAGGACCATTATACCTTCGTGGCTGTCGGAGATGCCCAGCTCCTTCTCCGAGCAGACCATGCCGCTGGAGGCCACCCCCCGTATCTTGGCCGCCTCCAGCTTAATCACTTTACCCGTGTGCCCGTCGATAAGCTCGGCGCCGACGCAGGCGAAGGCGACCTTATCGCCAACCTTAAGATTGGGCGCCCCGCAGACCACCGTCATCCGCTCGGTGCCCAGGTCAACCGTGGGCAGGGTGAGGCGGTCGGCATTTGGGTGGGGGTTTATCGCCGTAATCTGGCCAACGACGACGTTCTCCCAGCCGCCGATAACCTGCCACCCCTTGACCTCAATTCCGGCCATGGTCAATCTATTGGCCAGCTCGGTCGGGGGCAGGTCTATGTCAACATACTCTTTAAGCCACTTCAATGAGACCTTCATCAGAACTGCCTCAAGAACCTGAGGTCGCTGCCGTAGAACAACCTGATATCGTCGATGCCATAGCGGAGCATGGGCAGCCTGTCTATACCCATGCCGAAGGCGAAGCTGGTATATTCCCGTGGGTCGATGCCGCTCCGCTCCAGGACGCGGGGGTGGGTAATGCCCGCCCCCAGTATCTCAATCCAGCCGCTGTTGCCGCAGAGGCGGCAGCCGCTGCCGCGGCAGACCAGGCACTCGATAGCCATCTCCACCCCCGGCTCGACGAAGGGGAAGTAGTCGCAGCGGAAGCGCACCTTCCTGTCCTCGCCGAAGAAGCGGCGGGCGAACTCGTAGAGCGTCCCTTTAAGGTCAGCCATAGTAATATTTTTATCCACCGCCAGCCCGTCAATCTGGTGGAACATGGGGACGTGGGTGGCGTCGCTGGCTTCGTAGCGGTAGACCTTGCCCGGCTCAACCACCCGGATGGGCGGCCTCATCTGTTCCATAACTCTTATATCAACGGCGGTGGTGTGGGTGCGCAGCAGCATGTTCCTCTCGCCCTTTTCATTTTCGGCGTCAACCCAGAGGGTGGCCATGCTGTCGCGGGCGGGGTGGTGGCGGGGGATGTTCAGCGCCTCAAAGTTGTAGTAGTCCCACTCCACCTCCGGCCCCTCCACCACCTGAAAGCCCATTGAAGCGAATATTTCGCAGATTTCGGCAATGGTCTGGGTTAGCGGGTGCCTTCGTCCGGCAGGGTAGGGCCGCCCGGGCAGGGTGATATCGATAGCCTCCCCGCCAACGGCCACGGCCTGCTTGAGGAGCTGAGTCTTTTGCTCCAGGCTCTCCTCGAACTCGGCTTTAATCCGGTTAGCCAGGGCGCCGACCCGCTTTCTCTCTTCGAGGGGCAGTTCCGCCAGGCCGCGCAGGGTGGCAGTCAGCTGGCTCTTCTTGCCCAGGTAGCGCACCCGCCAGGCCTCCAGGTCTTTAGTCTGGCTAGTGGCTTCCAGCTCTTTAAGTGCGCCCGATTTTAGCTCATTAAGCTGCTTTAACATACTCGTCTTGGATTATAGGTTATCACCAGCAGGGCGGTCAAGGAAATAGAGAATTTTATCAACCTCACCCCCTTTATCCCCCTCGGTGGATTGGATGCAATTGTTCACCGAGGGGGATAATGGTTTGAATCTCGATGCTGTGCACATTGTACAGCACTTTCTCTATGAGAAGCCTTAACAACTCTTGCTTGCCAGCGAAGTCCAGGTTGTTTAACCCTAAACTAAGCTTCTCTGCCAAGCTTCTTATCTGAGCTTCCTGGTTTTCCGTCAGAAACCTTTGGGCAAGCTGCCTTTCCAGTTCGGCCTTTCGCTTCTCTAATTCACATTGCTCTTTCTGAATTAGCTCCATATCCTCACGCATCATAAAATCAGCATACAGACCCTTACGGTAGCCTTCGACCAAACGCCTCTGCTCATCCGGTATAGCCTTCAGCCTGGTCTGACAGAGTTGCAGTTCCCGCTCCAGGATTTCCTTTGTCTGTGAATTGTCGGCATTGCGCTTGTGGAGCTCCCGGATAAGGAAATCCGGGTCCCTGATAAGTTGGCGAATCGTGTCCCAGACTACCGGTTCTATTGCCTTAGCCTTAACCTCAGGGCAGGAACAGGGCTTGGGCTTGCCGTCTGAACTGAGAGGGACCCTGTCAGGATTGTATTTTCGATAGCAGCGGTAGTAGGAGATACCATGAGTAGTATGCCCACCCATTCGACTGCCACATCTGGAGCAATACAACAGCCCGGACAGGAGATACTCTCTCCTGGTGTTTCTCCTGGATAGGTCGGCATTCGTCTTAAGCTTCCTTTGCACGGACTCGAAGAGTTCCGCCGGAACCAGTGAAGGTACTTCCACCGTTATCCATTCCTCCCTTGGACGCAGGGTAAGCGATGTCTTTTTACTTCTCGTGGGTGGCTGACGCCGTAATCTGGGCTCGGCATGGTATTTCCTGAACTGGTGCAGCTTGCCGATGTAAGTTTCATTCCTGAGCATGACCCCGAGGGTGCTGGACCGCCATCTGTCTCCGCCTCTAGGAGTCGGTATGTGCAAGCGGTTAAGCCTGTCGGCCAGGCCTTGAAGCGATAAGCTCTCGTTGGCAAAGGTATAAAAAATCAGCCTTATTATCCGGGCTTTTTCACTGTCCTCTTCCAGGGTAGCCTTTTCCTTTTCATAGCGAAAGCCAAAGGGTATAGCTCCAGCGCTGACCACCTTGCCCTGTCTGGCCTTCTCGCGGCTGCCTCTCATGGTGCGTTCCCTTATCTTCTCCCGCTCATACTCCGCTATCAGTCCTCTCATATTGAAAAACATTCTGTCCTCGGGCGAGGTACCCATGTCCTGGGTGATGAACTCCAGCCTGATCCCCTGCTTTTCGAACTCCTCAGCCAGGATCATCTGGTGGTAGAGCTTGCGGGAGAGTCTATCGGGGTCATAGGCCAGTACCACATCCACCCTCCCTTCTCTTGCTGCCTGGCGCAAACGATTGAGGGCTGGCCTATCCAGTTCGGCCCCGCTATAGCCATCGTCAATAAAGGCATCCTTATCTCCATCAAGCACATGAGCCCAATCCTTTTCCAGGCATCTCTTCTTTAACGCCTCAATCTGGCTGGGGATGCCGTATTTTTCTGCCTGTTTATCCGTGCTTACCCTGGCATATAACGCTGCTCTCATTTTCGCCCCTCCTTGTCAATTTTCCGCTCCCTCTGAATCTTCTCCAGTATCGCTTCCTCAAGCCATTGTCCGAGGGTCTTTCTCCGAGTGACAGCAGAAACCCTGGCTTGGTGGAGAACCTCAGGATTCATTCTTATGCTGAGGTTTGGTCTTATCCCCTCTCCTCTGGGCATGACTCTATTGTATGATGTGTAGGACACAAAGTCAAGAGCTTACGACGCAGCTTTAATTGCGATGAACAAAGCAATACATCGTTGTTTAATCTACCTTGCGAAAAAGCCTCTGATCCAGCAAAAACAGGAGAAAAAAGACAAAAAGACGAGACAAAGACAAGACAAAAAGACAAAGCTGTCTTTTCAAAGACAAAGCTAATTTCCGCCCAAGCAAAACAAGACAAAGACAAAGTCCAAAGACATTGTCTTTGAGATTTCACGCCTAGTGTAGCTTCAAAGACAAAACCAGAGACGTGTCTTGGAGACTGCCAGGGCTACCGCCCTCCCCACGCTCAAAAAGGTCCAAAAAAACCAAGACAAAGACAAAAAATTACGATGCATTTTACCTTCTCTGTTTGTCTTTAGCCTCGAAGGAAAAGGGTGGATAAAGACAAGCCTGTCTTTGTCTACTTAAAAACGGGCTAGAGCCACCCTAAGCCACCCCTTGGTTTATTCTTTTAACAGCGATGCTAGAATGGAGACAAGACATGTCTCTGGCATTGTTTTTACCCAGAGAAGCGTGAAGCCATTACTAGTTGGCTTCTCAGAAAAGAAGTATATGATATGCCTCTTTTGTCTTGTCTTGTCAAACTAGGCTACCTTGACGTCCATTGCACAGCCACCGATTTGGGGAAAAAGGACTGAACAACTCGATGCATTGTTGTTTAATCTACCTTGCGAAAAAGCCTCTGATCCAGCAAAAAAAGGAGCAAAAGACAAAAAGACAAGACATGTCTTTAGCTTCGTGTCTTTGTCTTGCCTTTAGGGAGTAGTCACCAAATTCAAAAGACAAAGACAAGACAAAGACAAAACCCAAGACATTGTCTTGGAAACTTCCACGCCTAATTAGCTTCAAAGACAAAACCCAAGACGTGTCTTGGCAGGCGCCAGAACTACTCCCCTCCCCACGTTCAAAATGGAGCCGAAAAAACCAAGACAAAGACAAAAAATTAGCCTCAATTTTAGGCTGTCTTGGTGTCTTTAGCTTCAAAAAACAAAGCTCGGCAAAGGCAATGTCTTGGGTTTTGTCTTTTGTTGCTCAGAAACGAGCTAGAGCCACCCTAAGCCACCCCCCAGTTGACTAATTTGACAGAGGTGCTAAAACAGAGCTATGGGCTGGTGGATAGCTATTGAAAATCTGATATCCCGTGTCGCATTTTTACCCGAAGCTAGCTGTCCGACTTCCATTGAAGCACAACAACGATAACTATAAGTGGTAGCTTAAGACATGGTTGAACTTTCTGGCTAAATGTTCAATTATCTAACAACTTCGGGAAGGAAATGCAACCACTCGCCGTAACGGCTGCACGGGCAAGTGTTCGTCTCCATTTTGAGTGTTGACAATCATATATTTGCGGACTAAATTAGAATCACGATGAATGAAATAAGGGGTAAACGAAAAAATGACCGCAAAGACAAAGAGTCATAAGCTCATCCTGGTAAACCTGATCTGTGTCTTGGCTCTTATTGCCGCAGCGGTTATAGGCTGTACCCGTCAAGGTATGGTATCATCTCCGAATCAGCCTTATCCCACAGAACAAGCAACGAATGCGTTAGAAAAGCAGCAGCTTCAGCAACTTTACAATTTAACTCATTCTTCCGAATATAGCAACGCACTTGCTGAGCTGAGTAAAGTCCAAGGCGACAGTAGTCAGCTTGCGACTTTTGTCGAAGGCTTACCCAATTTACCAAATCTGCTTAATTATGTAACGATTGACGATATTAATACGGCAATCCAAGCTGCGAGTAATCTACGCGATAAACTTTCCTCCCTTCCCCCTTTGCCAAGCCTTTTACCTGGCTTTCCACTGCCACCACCTCCACCACCGGTTAAGGATGCTGCACAGAAACTCGAAAGTATTCGACAGCAAATTCTCGCTGTGTCAGAGCCGATTGACCAGTTACCCGACTTACCCTCGTTCATACCTCAATCAAATACCTTGCCAGAAGCTAAACAGAATATTGATAACCATTTCCGTGAAGTTATAAGTACTGCTGGTGATACCACGACGGTATTACAACATTTAAAAGATTTATCGGAAAAGTCCAACGGAAATCTGGCGGATATTAGTTCTTATACCAATTCATCAGAGTATGAAACTTTGTTGGATAAACTGAATCAAATCAATAGCAATAATAATCAATTAGTCACTTTAGTAGGGTCATTACCTCCACTCCCAACTTCATTGTCTAACATTCCCATTAACAAGATTGAAAATGCTGTAAAGATAGCCAAGGAAATCTATCCTATTCTAAACGCGTTGCCACCTTTAACATTATTTTCTGCTGACCCAGATATTGCTACCCTAGAATCTCTACGAGTGAGTGCTGTTACAATAACTCGGTTTCTTAATGAACTGCCCAATCTACCAGATTTTATTAGCGGTTTACAAAGTTTAGAACAGGTTAGGGTTAAAACGCTGAGTTACCTCGTTGAAGTTCAGAACGCCGTCTCTCATTGTAGCGCGATAATTCAACAGGTTAATCAGATTGTAACTGGTAGCCAGCTTAAGGTGCCAGTCAGCAAACCTCAGCAAGTAACATACAATCTAAGTGTGAGCATTAATCCGCAAGGTGGAGGTTCAGTATCTCCTTCTGAAGGCCAGTATGCTGCAGGTACTCCGGTCACAATCACTGCCACCCCTATGAGCGGCTATGTTTTTGATTCCTGGAGTGGTGATGCCTCGGGTTCCTCGCCTACTATCACCATCACTATGAATTCCAATAAGAGTGTTACTGCCACGTTCACGCCTATACCTACCCCAACGCCCATACCAACTCTAACTCCAACGCTCACACCCACACCCGTGCCAACGCCTACTCCTACACCCACACCTACATCTACAAGTATGAGTTTTACCGTCAGTGGGGGACCATTCGGCTATAAAACGTTGACCAGCTATCTTGTCCAAGGCCAACGCGTCTATGTATCTTTTACTATTGCTGGTGGAAACAACGATATTGAGGTCATGGTTTTTGACTCCTCAAATGACGTTGTGGCAGGGAGCGCAACCAAACACTGTTATACGAGTGGGCAAATCAGCTTCACAGCTCCTGCTTCCGGGAGTTATAGTCTGAGGTTCGACAATACCTTTAGTGTGCTCACATCCAAAAATGTTCAGGTGACTATTACTGGTGGACAATGGAAATAGAGCCGGAAATTGAAACCGAAGAGTTTATGAAACTCGTGAGCAAGAAGTAAGGTAGCTGATAACTTCCCCTGCTCTACGACATGCACCCGTCAGATAAACAGCGTTTGATAGAAAGTAATCCGAGAGATTGGCTGCACAAAGCAATGGGTTGTTCAACGGTAAACTGTTGTTTCTCCTAACGTCTGCGTACCGAGCCCCATTACTTTTGATGCGGTCATTGGATTATAATGAGCAAGGATACGAATCCGACAGACGACGGTGTGATGATTATGGAAGATAAGGAATTACTTCGGATAGACTTGGATGAGCTCTGCTCGGCGATGGAGGATAGCTCTTACGAGCACGAGTATTATCTTGACCTTGAAACTGGCGAAATACTGTTCCTTTCCGAATATGGGGATGATAAGGAAACCGAGAAACTGAGGGATAGGATTGACGATAAGCCCGAGCGCTATGAGCGAATACCAAAAGTCGAATCGTATGAGGGCTACAGGGACATGGAGGATTTCATCGCCACTGTGGAAGACAAGCATCTTGCCGAACTACTTGAGGTGGCAATAAACGGCAAGGGTACCTTTCGTCGATTCAAGGATGTGCTACTTCGTTATGCAGAAGAAAGGGAGAGATGGTTTCGATTCAGAGATGAGAAAATGCGAGAAAAAGCCATGGAATGGCTTATTGACATAGGTGTAACACCGGCTGAGGGGTGACCAATGGCGCTGACTACCGGCAAAGTAGAGCAATTAGCCGAGTGGTGTGGAAGGAGTGAAGCCCTTGCGGATGTCCGAGCAGGAGCACGAAGCCACTTCTTCGGCTATGACGAACCGGGAACAGTCAACTACCTGCCGGGAGCTGAGGAGGTGAATGGTCGTGAGAGGCGCTTCCTGGGCTGGTTTGCTTTTAGCTTTACGTTACCGGATGGGAAACATCCTGCAGAACTGGCGGCTGCTGCCACGCTGGAAGGAGATGACCTAACTACTACCCTTAAGTCTGTCCAGAATTCGAGGTATGTAATTGCGATGGTTGCCATGGTAAATCCGGGTAAGGGCATGATCTTGCAATTGGAAGACGAGGAGTTTGAGCTTCTCAGTCGCCAGTTAAGCCACATATTCAAGAGAGGCGATACCATCTGTAGCCATATCATACCTATTGGGCACGGCAAATGGCTGGCTGGTGCTGGGTGGCTTCAATGGCCGATACGCATAATGCCGGGAATGCAAGCTATTCTGAAGAGCTTCCAACTCAGTCCAAAAGATGTTGAGAAATTCTTACAACAAAGGGGACACAGACCGTCCGGAGAAAGCAAGAAAGCGGAATACCCACGTGATATCACTCTTGATGCTGCTGTAGCCCGAATGACTGAGGCAGCGCAGGCAGAAGGCCGGAAAGAGTTGATTATGGCGCCTGACAAATGGAAAGAATTAGTCCTTTCTTATATGATGGCAGGCAAAGTTGCTGAGTTTGGCAAGGAAATTGTAAACCGGGTTGGGAAAGCAGATTCAATAGAGGACATCAACAGATGGCTTGGTTTGGCGATGAATATCTGGAACACCACACCCCAGCCAGATAGGGGAGGCAAGTCGGCTTATGAGATAGGTCGACCAGATGATAACCGGCATATATAGCTGTCGTCGTTGTTATCAAACACAAGCCTAACAATAAGATGATTTGGTCAATAGAAGGTAAGCTGCGCCCATGACCTTGCTCGCTATCTGGCAGGTGGCCGGACTTGACGTTACACAAGGTTAAGTATTGTCTCGCGAGAGATGCTGGTGAATCTTGTCAAAGAATCGTTTGTAGCTGTCTTGCTGCCCCGGCTTGCTGGGGTCTATCTGACAGCGAATTGTTCTTAGGTAAGACATCACTCTCCCTTTCTTGTTCTGCTGGGGGTGTTCATGCCAATCACAATTGTGCCGATCCTTGAAAACCGTGGATATCCAATCGTAACTAGCTTCAAGGGCATGATTAAAGCGGTGCGAGTCCTGGCCACCTCCAAAGACCCAAAACTTGTAGTCTTTGTTAGCGGGATCTGCTTTGGCTCTAAGCACGTGGGCGTTATTTGCAATATTGGTTTTTTGGAAAAGTTCCAAGGGATTTTCCATGGGCTTCGTGATTGATTCAACATGAAAATAGCCGATAAAGTAATTGTCCCAGTCACCTGCTAGAAACGTCTGCCCGTTGTATCGTTCGAGGCGAGCCAAGAAGAATAGGTAGTCACCTAATTCAACTCCTTTCAGATTACTGGCTCTAGGGTTCTCGTATAGATCGCCATACGTCATAGTTTTAAATTCCGGATCATTGTGTGCAGCTTTGCGGCTCATTTCCTGGTCGCTTTCTACCAAGTATTTCGCGAGGTTATCCCTTGGGAGGTTATCCCTTGGATTGTTAAAACAAGGAATATCACAGTAATGAAGCATGGGGGGCTTATGTTCAATAGGATGCTTGTGGCCTCTGCCCTCATCTTCCTCCCAAATTGGCATAAGCTCGAAGCGGCGGTCGCTAAATATCGGACTTTTTAGCCTGGGGTAGCCTGTGTCAGCGCCAACACGAACGACAAATATGCGATTCATCGTTATCCTCCCAATGGACTGGCATCAGAATTTCGACCGACCAAAGGTAGTAGGATAAAAGGACTTCTCAGAGTTATGGCTCATTGTATATCTAGTTGTTCATTGGCACAAGGGTCAATGGGGATCAGCAATCTGGGTCACGAAATGAGAGTGCCGAAAAAGTATTTTCTTTTCCCAATTTCCTCCTTTCTTAAAGGGAAATTAAGAGGGGTTTAAGCTCAAAATCCCCATTAGTCCCCGCTTTTTCTAAGAGAGACGGGACTTTTTCGGCAGTCTCGAAAAGATTTCCTAATAAATTGTCAAGGTCTTTTTGACCTTTTAGCCCTCCTAAGT
>CAYNGD010000019.1:0-35692 GCA_964396965.1 uncultured Dehalococcoidales bacterium | reverse complement strand
GGAGGGCTAAAAGGTCAAAAAGACCTTGACAATTTATTAGGAAATCTTTTTGTTCCGTGAGGATATCAACATTTGAAACTAATCGGGCTAATAACCCAAAGGTCGCTGGTTCGAGTCCTGCCGAGTCAAGTTTAGGTAATATGATTACCACGACCTAGATATGAATGATGTCCCTCTTTCTACCCTTTGATTAACTTACAGCTTCATTCTCTAGTAATGGGATTGCCTTGTCCTTTGTCCGCCATGGCTTATTGTTCTTAGACCAATCTGCTATACTAGCTAAGTAGAACCTATTAAATCAAACGGTAGAACATAAAGCTGGCAAGGGCATTCTACCATGAAATGGTATAACCTTACCGCTGATGAAGTTTTACAGGAGCTAGATTCTGCCCGCTCGGGGCTCTCCGAAGAAAAGGCCGTTGAACGGCTTGGCCGGTACGGCACCAATGAACTCAGGGAGAAAGGCAAAACTTCTCCTATCATGGTCTTTCTGCACCAGTTTGCTAGCCCTCTCATCTATATCCTTCTTGTCGCTGCCTTAATTGAACTGCTGGTCATGCGTAAACCCACTGATGCCGCCGTAATATTCGCTGTGCTGCTCGTAAATTCCGTCATTGGCTTCATACAGGAGAGCCGTGCCGAGCGGGCGATGAAAGCCCTGAAGCGCCTGACTGTTCCCTATGCGAAGGTATTGAGAGGGGGCTCAGTTACTAAAACCGCTGCCAGCCATCTGGTGCCCGGCGACGTTATTTCTCTTGAAGCCGGTGATAAGGTACCGGCCGATGCTAGGTTACTCGAGGCCGCTAGCCTCTCCATAGATGAATCTATTCTCACAGGCGAGTCGGTCCCCGTCGAGAAATTTACCGCGCCAATCGAAGGCGAAGCCGCTGTAGCCGATATGGGCAATATGGTGCACATGGGGTGTGCTGTTGTTAACGGACGCGGCGTGGCAGTGGTGACTGCCACCGGAATGAATACCGAAATCGGGAAGATAACCACCCAAGTTCAGGAGGTCAAACCGCCGCCTACTCCACTTCAACGTAATGTCTCCCGACTCGGGCGCTATATTGGCATCCTGGTGCTTGGCATCATCGCCGTGCTTATTATCATCGGGCTGGTAAAAGGCTATACCTTTGAGGAGATGTTTACCCTAGCGGTGGCTGCTGCCGTTTCTGCAATTCCTGAGGGTCTTCCGGTCATGGTGACCGTGGTCCTAGCGCTGGGGATGCGGCGGATAGCGCAGAGGCATGCCCTCATCAGAAAGTTGCCTGCAGTGGAGACGATGGGAGCAGTCACCGTTATCTGCTCAGATAAGACGGGAACACTCACCCAAAGTGAGATGACCGTGCGCGAGCTATACCTCCCTGATAGAACTATAGAAATCACTGGTGCTGGCTACCGTCCTGAAGGCCAATTCCTAGAGAATGGCAGAAAGCTGGAGACTGGGATAGATGAAAGTCTGCTGCTGGCTCTCAGAATCAGTGCCCTGTGTAACGATTCTGTGCTGAAATCAGAGGGAGAAAAATACTACCTTGTCGGTGACCCAACGGAGGGAGCATTGCTTGTCGCGGCACTGAAGGCCGGGTTAAAACAGGACATCTTGCAAAAGGAGCAACCGCGCCTAGCGGAACTACCTTTCTCTAGTGAAAAACGTTACATGGCCACGCTCCACCCTTGCCAAGATGGCAAAGCGATAATCTATGTCAAGGGGTCGGTGGATAGGGTGCTGGCGATGTGCCAGTGGATTCACGAAAATGGCGTATCCTATGGGCTAACGCCAGAGAAGAGCGCAGAGATTGAAAACACGAACATGAAAATGGCTTCAAAAGCACTACGGGTAATGGCTCTGGCTTATGGTGAATGCTCTCCTGCCCCGGAACAGCTTTCCCACGAGCACATTGATGGGTCATTGACCTTTGTTGGTCTGGTTGGCATGATTGACCCACCGAGAGTAGAAGCGAAGAAGGCAGTGGCTGACTGTAAGCGGGCTGGTATCAGAGTGGTTATGATAACTGGTGACCAGAAGCCCACAGCAGTGGCCATTGCACAAGAGTTCGGGCTTTCTGGAGGAGAAGCGCTGACCGGGCTGGAACTAGACAAACTGGACGATGGAGAACTGAAAAGCAGGATAGAGCACGTCTCAGTCTTTGCTAGGGTTGAGCCGCTCCACAAGCTAAAGATAGTCAATGCCCTGAAGTCAAAGGGTTATACGGTAGCAATGACGGGGGATGGCGTGAACGACGGGCCGGCGTTGAGGTCAGCCGATATTGGTATCGCAATGGGTATCAAAGGCACCGATGTTGCCCGCGAAGCCTCAGATATGGTACTAACCGATGACAATTTTGCTTCCATCGTTTCCGCCGTAGAAGAGGGCAGGGTTATTTTCAGCAATATTCGCCGTTCCGTCTTCTATCTCTTGAGCACTAATATCGGCGAGCTTTTTACCTGGATAACGGCTATTGTCGCTGGTGTTCCCTTGCCTGTCGTCGCTGTCCAGATTCTCTGGATAAACCTAGTTACCGACGGTGTCTGCACCATACCTCTCGGTTTAGAGCCAAAGCATAGAAATGTGCTGGCTGAGCCACCACGCCGTACCAGAACAGGGATTGTCTACAGCGGAATGCTGTGGCGAATCGTCTTTACCGCCCTGATGATGTCCATGGGCACGTTCTTCGTCTTCAGGTGGGAACTGCCGAGGGTGGGTTTGGCAGAAGCCCGCACCATTGCCTTTGCTATGCTGGTAGCTTTCCAGTGGTTCAATGCCCTTAACGCTCGTTCTGACCAGCAGTCCCTTTTCGGGCTAGGCCTTTTTGGCAACCGCCTGCTTATCGGGGGCATAGGGCTGGCTGTTCTGCTCCAAGCAGCTGTCATCTACCTTCCGCCGCTTCAGAAAATTTTCTACACCATGCCGCTGGGCCTCGGTGACTGGGGAGTAGTTATTTTGGTAGCGGTAGGCGTCTTTGTCATTGAAGAAGTGCGTAAACTAGTCGTGCCGCGCCTGTTTAGCTGGGGCAAATAGAGCAGTCAGCAATTTCTGCAAAGCCGGGATAAGCCCCTTCTTCTCAAACAGTAGTTCGGGAACTGTCCCCCAAGGCCCACCTTAAAGGACTTGAATTAATCTAGATAAAAATAAACTCTACTCTAAAAGTTCTATCTATTAAACAACTTGGGCTATCAATTATGGGCCGCAGCCATTTGGGATTGCGAACATATTAAAAGTAACCGCAAATTATATAAAGCAGGGTAAAATCAAGCTTGATAAGGAGGCCAATCCAGAACCGGTAACCTACCACGACCCATGTAATCTGTCCAGGATGTGTGGATAAATTGATGAACCACGCATAATCCTGAAGATGTCATGTAAGGATTTCAGGGAAATGGTACCAAATAGGGATAGAAACTATTGTTGTGGTGGGGGGGGAGGGCTGGCATTGGAAACTGCCGCTCACGATTACAGAGTAGAAGTGGTCGGGAAATTGAAAGTAGATCAGATAAAACAGACCGGGGCGAAGGTAGTGGCAACCACGTGTGCCAATTGTAAGGTACAACTGGCCCATTTGATAGAACACCATGGGCTTGATGTTCAGTGGGCAGGTGTCCACGACTTAGTGTTGAATGCCCTAGTCCTCTAAGCTGGACAGGGCTGTCAGCTCTAGCAGAACATGGCGAGTGGGGATATAATTAGAAGGTGTGAAAATCACATACCGGTATCTATAGTTTTGGTTAAAATACCAGCACACGCGAATACTAGGAAAATTCAGCCAAAGGAGTTAAAGGCATGGCTAATATGAAGAGAAAAGTATACCTGGACAACGTGGCAACGATGCCTGTTGATTCTAGAGTTGTTGAGGCTATGCTACCGTTCTTTCGAGATACCTTTGGCAACCCGGTTTCTGTCCACCATTGGGGGGAACAAAGTAGTGACGCCGTAGAGACGGCGCGTTCTCAGGTAGCCAGCCTGCTCAACGCCAGACCAGACGAGATAGTTTTCACCTCTGGCGGCACTGAATCGAACAACCTGGCCATCAAAGGACTGGTGCGAGAAAACAGCCATAGGGGTCGTCACGTGATAACTTCATCCATTGAGCATTTCTCCGTATTGCACCCGTTTCGATCTCTTGAGAAAGATGGATTTGAGGTGACTTACCTTCCAGTAGACGAATATGGCATGGTGAACCCAGAAGATGTAGCCAAAAGCCTGAGGGAGGATACCATACTCGTCTCTATCATGCATGCCAACAATGAGGTAGGCACGATCCAGCCAATAGGGGAAATAGCTGGTGTTGTCAAGGAATCCAATGCTGTCTTCCATACTGACGCAGTAGCTACGGTCGGCACTATTCCCGTAGATGTTCAGAAGCTAGGGGCCGATGCCCTGAGCTTGGCCGGCAATCAATTCTATGGCCCACAAGGGACAGGCGCTCTCTGGCTTCGCCAGAAAATCACCATCGCTCCCCTACTGGAAGGAGGGGTACAGGAGGAGGGTAAAAGGTCAGGTACTCACAATGTCCCGGGAATAGTAGGCTTGGGTAGGGCCGCTGAGCTTGCTCAACAAGAGATGGAACAGCGCGTAGAGCATGTTTCCTCATTGAGGACTAAGCTTATAGAGGGCGTCCTCAACAAAGTAAGCCGCTCGGTCATGACCGGACACCCTCAGGACCGGCTCCCTGGGCATGCCAGCTTTTGTATAGAATTTGTGGAAGGAGAGGCCATGCTCGCTTTCATGGACAATGATGGTATCGCTGCCGCCAGCGGCTCGGCTTGCGCTGCCGCAATATCGAAATCTTCCCACACCCTCCGGGCAATGAATATCCCGGGAGTGTTATCCCAAGGCTCCCTGATTTTCAGCCTGGGAATACAAAACACAGAGGAAGATATTAACTATGTTCTAGATGTGCTACCTCCTATCGTTGAGAGGTTGCGTCAGATATCGCCGCTTTATGCTAAATTTCTTCGCGATTTATAATTAAGTATGTTGTTGAGCTAGGCAGCAAACGTCGGTTCTGTTGCCCCGATTAAGGTAACAATTACCCGCTTGACGCCAGAGGAAAGGAACATAGGGTATGTGCCTCAAGATTACGTATTGTTCCCTTTTCTAAATGTGACCGAGAATATCGACTTTGGATTGGGACAAACAAGCTGCACAAAAACTGAAGTCAAGGAGCGGGTGAAAACTTTAGCTAACCTATTGGGCATCTCCCATTTACTAGATCGGGATACGCGCTCCCTGAGTGGTGGAGAAAAGCAGCGGGTAGCCCTTGCTCGCGCCCTGGCACCCTCTCCCAAGATTCTGCTCCTGGACGAGCCCCTAAGCAGCCTAGACTTGCAAACCTCCAAGTACCTGAGACTAGAACTGCTGCGAATTCACAGGGAGTTGGGGGTTATCACTCTACATGTAACCCATAACCAGCTGGAAGCTGAAGAAATCGCGGATAGGATTGCTATCCTCAATATGGGTAGGTTGGAACAGGTAGGTAGACCTGAAGAGGTGTTTTTTTATCCTGAAAGCGAGGTAGTCTCTGATTTTGTCGGAGCACCGAATATCCTGGACAGTGATTATTGCCGCTCACTGGGAGATGGGCTGATGGAAGTTGGTTACGGCGGGATGCGCATAATGGTGCCCCATGATGGGGAGTCGGCTCAACGGATTGCTCTATTTCCCCGAGATATTCATATTTCTGATACTCAGCCGCCTGGACCACAGATGAATCGATTTAAGGGTATTATCACCAATATTAAATCCTCTGGCGTCGCGGTGAAGCTCCAGATTAATGTGGGAGAAAATACCCTGTGGGCAGAAATGCCTCATTATATTTCTCAGTATATGGATTTCGCAATAGGTTTTGACAATCAATGTTCCAGTAGTATAATATCTACGCTTTGTTCCGGATTACCAGAGAATAGTTGAAGAATCTCTCTGTCACTATATGAGAGTTGGAATCGGGTGCCTAATAAGCGCTGGTTGATTCTGGTAATATCTTTTCTGGCGGCATTTGCCTTCGTTTTCTCGATGCAGGCTGCACCGCCGCTGATTCCTGCTATAACCGACCAATTTAGATTGAGCCACACGCAAGCTGCCGGTATCATGCTCTTTGTTGCCCTGCCAGGGATATTTCTTTCCATACCGGCTGGTTTCCTGGCCGATAGGTATGGCTGCAAGAGACTGTGCTGCGCTGGTCTTGTTCTGGTCTGCCTGGGCAACTTCTTTACCGCCTTATCTCCCTCCTTCTATCTGCTTGAAGGGAGCCGGTTTATCGTAGGAATTGGGGGAGCTCTTCTATACTCGGCGACTCCTTCACTAATCTTCCAGTGGTTCACTGGTAAGGAGACAGGATTCGCCCTGGGCATCTGGGCGCTGAATATGCCATTAGCTACAGTCATGGCGTTCAATATCCTTAACCGTGCCGGATTGGCCTACGGCTGGCGCTACAGTTTCTGGATTGCCGGTGCACTTGCTTTAGTAATACTAATTATCTCTGCGGTATTTACAGCCGAGAGAAGGGCGGGGGGTAAGTCTTACTCACTGGCTCCATTACGGAGCGGCTCTATATGGATGCTGGCTGCGGTATGGGCCGCCTTCAATATGGCAGTCCTTTCGCTAACCACCTGGGGAGGGACTCTTTTCATTGACATGAATATTCCGCCTGTCCGAGCCGATTTTCTGGCTGGTTCGGTAATGTTAGTAACGCTAATTACACCCCTCACTGGCTATATTGCCGATAGAATCGGCCGACGCCGCATCCTTATATTGATTTCTGCAATCGGGATAATGCTCTGCCTGATATTTCTGCCGATTGCAGTTGGGCAACTTTTTACACTGCTCATAATTCTCGGCCTTTTTTCGGCATTCACCCCGCCCTCGCTATTTGCCCTGCCGCCAGAACTGATCGGACCGGAGAACACAGGGCAGGGCTTTGGCGTTCTCAATACCGCACAGAACTTCGCCGTGCTGATTGGGCCGCTTATTGTGGGCCGAGTGTTGGATAGCACTCAAAGTGACCCGGCAGCCTTTTTCACTATGGCCGCTTTCGCAGCGCTAGACGTCGTTTTCACTCTATTGCTAAAGGTGAGGTAAAACAGGTCTTCTTTGACAAATGCTGTGAATTTCATAAGATAATATATGTATGATTGATGGAGAGTTTTACCGTTGTCTGCTTTCGATTCTGTGATTCTGGCGGTAGTGAGATACCCAATTTATACCGGTATATTGTTGGGGTTCATCGGAGCAGCCCTAGAGGTAGGGGAGATAAGGGCATGGCTAGCATTTGCTCTGGCGCTGGTGGGTCTGTTGATAAAAATACGGTCGGAAGAGAAGCTTCTGGTTGAAGAGTTCGGCCCGACCTATCTCCGGTATAAAAAAGAGGTCAAAATGCTTATCCCTTACATCGTATAGTCCTGTGGCTAAAGAAGTGGGAACCATCCTGTCCTTAAAGTAACTTTGTCACCATCGCAGAATCAGGAGTGCGATTAGCGATAAGACGGCAATCGGAGGCAGCGCCGGCATAGGTTTCCCTTTCAGAAAAGCTATCTGAATCAAGTAGGCGGCGATGAGGCCGAGCAGGGAGAACCCCGCAACAAGAATGGCACCAGTCAGGCCATAACCAAAGTATACTGAAGAAACGAGCAAAAGAGGGAAGCCAATATCTCCACCACCCAGTATGGAATACTTCCTCTCCAAGGGCTTCTCCTCGACCAAGCTGGTGAAGCCGGATTGTTTGAGACTGGAGCTCCATCCGGGAGCATATTGTGGAATGACAAATGCCGGGAGGGTGTTAGATTGAGACAGTCTCTTGGTCATCCAGAGCATATAGCCGAAGCGTACGGCAAAAAAGTCATAAACGGCGAGGGCAAATATCAAGATCATTGATGTCCAGGGGGAAATCAGACGCCCGAATACAACTCCCACGCTGACCATGGTCAGAATCATGACTGAATTATGTAACCAGACTCTCGGAAAAACAATCCAGCTAAACCCCACGGCGGCGGAGATAATAATTGCGGCGGTAGCGGGCAGCCAGATAACAAGCATGATAAACATCCCCCAGGAAAATAAAGAGGCGAATAGAATTCGTAAGACCCATCGCAAAACTGAAGCCGGAATAAAGAAGAGGACTATCCCCAGCACGACTAATACGGCGGCAAAATAGATCAGTATTGGTCCGAGTGAACCCACGGCAGGCGCTGGAGTTTCCCCCGGAGGTGCCGGTGGTACTGGTTGTGGCCATATTGAGACCGCCCCTGGGGATACCGGAGGAACGTAGATGCGGTTTGCCTGAAGAAATTCATTTTCGCGGGGGATAACCAGGAAAGTAAGCATCTGGGCGACAATGAAAATAAGAATGCCCCAGTACACCGGGCTTAACCTTGTTCTTTTCTTTGTCGTCATCTTCATACATATTGTAGACCTTAAAATTGAGGCTTTATTGGCCTCCGGTCCCCGGGCAAAACCCGGAATTTTTTATTAAAAGACCCGCTGCTTCAGATAAAAAATTCATTTTGTTACCCCGGGTTTACGGGTAGCTTCACCCTTGTTATTAAGCCCTCGAGCCCTGACGAAAAGGGAGATGAGAGCCCCGAAAACGAGTACGAATATGGAAACCTTCATTGTCGAATTCAGGCTTAGGGCGAATTGTTCGTGAAAGAGGCGTATCACGGTATCCCGGATAGCCGCCGGTAAGGAGGATACGTTGGTTGAGCCAGCCACCAGTGAGCCTGAGGCTAGTGTTTCCAGGATTTTATCTCGTATCGCCGATGGAAGCTGGGGGAACTTATCCAGCTCACTGGTGATATTGCTTACCAGATGATTCTGTAACAGGGCTCCCATGACCGCTATTCCCAGCACGGTGCCCACCTGGCGCAGGGTGGCCAGGATTCCCGCCGCCGAGCCAGACTTATCCACCGGGGCGTTCTCCATCACCACGGCGGTGGCCGGCGCCATCACCAGGCCCATGCCTACCCCGCAGACGACCAGCGGCAGGATAAGGCTCTGCTGGGTGGTATCAACGGAGAGATTGGACATAAGGAAGATACCGGCGGCGGCTATCAGCATCCCCAGAAAAAGGAGCCAGCGCCCGCCAATGCGGTCAGAAAGTTTGCCGGCCACCGGGGCCACAAATATCATCACGACAGGCATGGGAATGATGGTGAGGCCGGCCTTGGTGGCACTGAAGCCGAGGACAAGCTGGAGAAAGAGTGACAACAGAAAGAGGATACCCAGTAGGCCGAACATGACCAGGAGGCCGACGGCATTACCGGCGCTGAAAGTGGCATCGCGGAACAGGCCAAGTGGCATCAGCGGGCCGGGGCTGCGGCGCTCCACCAGGATAAAGGCGATTAGCCCTATAAGACTGGCGGCGAAGAGGCCGATAATAAGCGGCGAAGTCCAGCCGTAGCGCTGCCCCTCAACCAGGGCATAGGTAAGGGAGAAAAGGCCCAACGAGGAAGCTATCACACCGGGGTAGTCCAGGTACCTGGTAGCGTAGGGGTCTCTGGACTCACCGACAATCATAACACCGGCAATCAGGGCGATTATACCCACCGGTAGATTGACCAGGAAGATGAGCCGCCATGAGTAGCTATCTACCAGGACGCCGCCGATGACCGGCCCCAGGGCGTTAGCCGCACCGGCGATAGCACCCCAGATGCCGAGAGCCAGACCGCGGTCTCTTTCGCTGAAGGTCACGTTGAGGATGGACAACGTAGCCGGCATCATGGCGGCGCCGCCTACTGCCTGGAGCGCCCTGGCCCCGACCAGGAAAGTATTGTTCGGCGAGATACCGCATACTAGCGAAGCAGCCGTGAAAAGTCCCAGCCCACCGAGGAACAGTTTTTTACGCCCGAAAAGGTCACCGAGTTTACCCAGGGTGATAAGCAGGGCGGCAAAGACCAGGACATAGGCGTTCAGCACCCATTCCACCGATGCTATATTCTCATTAAAGGCAACCATGATATGGGGTAGAGCAATATTAACTATGGTGGCATCCAGAAATACCATGAAGATGGCCAGGGAGATTACCGCCAGTACCCACCATCTTTTTGTGCTGCTATTGGACAAAATGGTCTGATTCATTTTTATCTGGGAACTCCTTCGGCAGGATACCAGGGCCTGGTTGCTGAACTATCCGAATAAGGCATATATCCTAGCGTTCATTTTACCACAAATGGAGCCGGCTATATATCCAGGCTGGGTCTCCTTGTTTGACCTGGCAGTCGGGCCAGTGTAAGATAATCAGTGACAGGGGAATGGAGGCGAAAAGATGAGCATATCAGTCAGCACCTGGTTAGGGGGGGCAGGTGTTGCCCTCTTTACCTATATTCTTACTCTGGTTATCTCCCTTTTTGTGGTCGGCGTGATCTGGCTGGTATATCGCCTAATCCACCGGAAGAGCCGGGCCCCCGGTCCTCCTAAAAAAGAGGAAAGGAAGATCGAGGAGATACTGACGTGATTAATTTCTGGGAGCTCTTTGAAGGCATATACACCTTTTTTACCGGTGGTCTGGAGACGGCGCTAATAAGGATTCTTCTTATTTTGGCTGGCCTTGCTCTAATATATTTTTGTTATAAGAAAATCCTTGACCCCCTCATATTGTTGCCCATGGGCATGGGCATGGTCGCCGTAAATGCGGGTATGCTCATGCTGGGGGGTGGTAAGATCGGCACTCTGTTCGTGGACCCGCTGGTAAGTGACCCGACCCAGCTGATGATGGCTCTTCAGGTAAATTTTCTCCAGCCGATTTACACCTTAACCTTCAGCAATGGCCTGATTGCCTGTATGATATTCATGGGAATCGGAGCTATCACCGATGTGGACTATCTTATCGCCAACCCCATGTCCAGCATGCTTCTGGCGGTAGGAGCAGAATTAGGCACCATCCTTACCCTGCCTATCGCCATGCTTTGGGGACTGCACCTTAATCAGGCGGCTGCAATTGCCATGGTAGGCGGCGCCGATGGCCCCATGGTGCTGTATGCCTCACTCATACTGGCCAAGGACCTCTTTGTACCCATAACGGTGATTGGCTACGTTTATCTGAGCCTTTCCTATGCAGGTTTTCCATTCTTGGTGAAGCTGATGATTCCGAAAAGGATGCGCGGTATAGCCATGGACCCGCGTGCCATACCTAAAGTACCGGCGGCTGAGAAGGTGGCTTTTGTAGTGGTCACCTTGCTGGTATTAAGTCTGCTCTTCCCCGTGGCCGCTCCTTTGTTTGCCTCGTTCTTCCTGGGTGTGGCCATCAAGGAACTGAAGGTAACCAGGTTTCAGGAGTTCCTGCAGGGGCCGTTGTTGTTCGGGTCTACCTTTCTCTTAGGGCTCGTGCTGGGGGCGCTCTTCAGCTCAGAGATCATTACCAATGTCGTCGTCCTGAAGCTGTTGGTGTTGGGTATGCTGGCTTTGCTTCTCTCTGGCGTAGGAGGAATAGCGGCGGGTCTGCTTTACTATAAGATAAGCAAGGGGAAGGTCAATCCCCTGCTCGGTATTGCCGCTGTTTCCTGTGTGCCCACCACGGCTAAAGTGGCGCAGAAGGCAGCTTCTCAGGCGAATAAATGGGCGATGATTCTGCCGCACGCGATGGGCCCAAATGTTGCCGGCGTGATAACCACCGCCATAATATGCGGGGCCTACGTGACTATGGTTCCGCTGGTGCATTGAGCCTTTGAGAATAAAAATATGGCTACCGGGTGTAGTGACCAGTGTCGTCGGATTGCTCTTGGCCAAAGTCGTAGCAGGCCTCATTAATCAGCCGACAGTTCAGCTGGCGGTCTATCTGGCGGGGGTGACGCTGGCGCTGGCTGGCTTGGTTATCATAGCTTTCGGGATAGCCAGACGAGGCAAGAATGGTGGCGCCGCTTGACTAGGACGCTGAGCTGGATTGCTTATTTCGCTAGCTACGAATTGCCACTCGGTTCTATGGCATCGCCCGCCCTGACCATACCGCCCCTGATCACCCTGGCGAATACCCCTTCTCTGGGCATGATGCACCTGCCTATCTGGCGATAGATAGCGCAGCCGCTGTGGCACTCCTTACCTATCTGACTAATCTCCAGGATGACCTCTTCCCCTACCGTCAGCTGTGTCCCCACCGGCAGCGAGGCCAGCTCTACCCCTTCACAGGTAAGGTTCTCGGCAAAGTCCCCCGGGCCAACATCAAAGCCCAGACTGCGCATCTTATTGATACTCTCGATGGCCAGCAGGCTCACCTGACGGTGGGTGCCGCCGTCAGCATGGGCATCCCCGGTAAGACCGAAGGCTTCTTGAAGAGACGCTTCCTTGACCGCTTCCTTTTTGGTCCCCTTTCGCTCGCTTATGCAGACGGCAACTATCCTGGCCATTTTATAACCCTTCCTGGAAAAGCCAGGTAGATAAATAGCGTTCGCCGGTGTCGGGCAGGACGGCCACGATGAGCTTGCCCTCGTTTTCCGGCCTTCCGGCCACCTCCAGCGCCGCCCAGGCGGCGGCCCCTGATGATATACCCGCTAGTATGCCTTCCTCCCTGGCCAGTCTCCTGGCCGCTATACCGGCGTCTTCACTGGTGACCCTAATAATCTCGTCAATCAATTCCATTCGTAAAATATCTGGAATAAAGCCGGCCCCGATGCCCTGAATCTGGTGCGGCCCCGCCCTTCCCCCGGAGAGCACCGGTGAGTTAGCCGGCTCGACGGCGATAGCCATGAACCCCGGTTTCCTGGGCTTGATTACCTCGGCCACTCCGGTAATGGTGCCGCCGGTGCCCACCCCGCTGACCAGGATATCCACCCTGCCGTTAGTATCCCGCCATATCTCCTCGGCGGTGGTCAGGCGGTGTATCTCCACATTGACCGGGTTCTTGAACTGCTGGGGCATGAAATATCCGGGGTTTGCCGCTACCAGCTGCTCCGCTCGCTTTATTGCCCCCGCCATCCCCTCGGCGCCGGGGGTCAGCACCAGCTCGGCGCCCAGAAGAGATAAAAGCTGTCTACGCTCCCGTGACATTGTGTCGGGCATGGTCAGGATGAGCCGGTAGCCCCTGGCAGCGCAGACGAAGGCCAGGGCGATGCCGGTGTTGCCGCTGGTGGGCTCGACAATAACGGTGTCTTTACTGATGAGCCCCTTCTCCTCGGCAGCGGCAATCATGGCCGCCCCTATCCTGTCCTTGATGCTGGCCAGTGGGTTGAATGACTCCAGCTTGGCCACTACCTCGGCCTTTAATCCTTTAGTTATCCGGTTCAACCTGACCAGCGGCGTATTGCCGATAAGCTCGGTTGAGTCCCTGGCAATACCCCTGGTCAGCCTGGGCAGCTTTATCGTCTTATAGCTGAGGCTATCCTCTTTTTTGGCCCCGGCCATCTTTAATTCAGCCTCCGCCCAGCAGCATGAAGCGGGGGGCTTCATAGACATCCACCTGCTTATAGCCCTTCTTGGCCTTGAAGCGGACTATCTCCAACAGCTTGTCCCATCTGGTGACCTGAAGGTCGCCGATTACCCTCATAATCGTCGGGTCGTCCCAGTCCCAGCTCTTGGCCTCGTCGAGGTCAAAAAACCGGCTGGTCTCGTTTTCGGCATCGACAAGCCTGAGCTTGACCTCCGGCTCGGCCTCCGGCTGGGGGCCTTCCGCCCAGGGCTGCACTAGCTTCCACATAGTCTGGAAGTCAACCGGGTGGTGGTTGTTATCAGGTTTGTTGTTCCCCGGTTTGTCAATGTGCCCCCGGTATTTCTGGCACAGACTGAGGTAGTAGTGCCGGCCTCGATAGAGAGGACACTCACTGCACAGCTTGTTGCTGAACGGGCAGAGCATATTTGTCTTGGCCATTATTAGTCCTCCTTAAACTATCGGCGCTCCGCCGCTCTGGTTCGGGCTGCGGCAATATATCTTATGTAAAGTTCTTTGGCTAAGGCTTCATCAATGGTATTTTTGACGATGGCGCGGCCGTCGGGGAAGATGATTATCTCTCTACCATCAACACGTAGGCGCAGGCTGAACTCGTCGCGGCTCAGCTCGCCGGCGTCCTTGAGACTGGCCGCCAGCTCGTCAAGGGAAATCTGTTTCACCCTGCTGTCGACCACCTGAACCGCCCGGCTCTGCCCGCAGAAGGAGGTCGTTTTCAGGGTAAACCTATCCTCAAGAAACTCGTATTTTCCCCGGCAGGCGGGACAGTCCTCGCGGCGGGCGACCTTAATGTGATTGAAAACGCCCTTCCAGAGGTCAAGGGTAATGAGTTCCCGGTTAGCTTTAGCGCTGATCACTATCTTGATTGCCTCGGTGGCCTGCAGCGCCCCCACCACCGCCGGCACCGTGCCGACTATACCCGCCGTCTCGCAGGTGGGTGTGGTTGTCGGGTCGGGCAAGGCGGGCGAAACACAGCGCAGACAAGGGGTCTGTCCTGGGATTACCGTCATGGTCATGCCCTGGGCGGCAATCGCCCCTCCGTAGACCCAGGGAATCTTATGCTTCAGGGAGACATCGTTGATTAGAAGACGGGTCTCGAAGTTGTCCAGGCCGTCCAATATTACATCGGCCCCGGCGCAGAAGCCCTCAATGTTGGTGTAGTTGGCGTCGGCAACTATACCCTCAACCTCAACCGAGGAGTTCACCTTCCTCAGGTGCCGCTCGGCGGCCACCGCCTTGGGCAGCCCGGCCTTGATGTCCTCCTCGTCAAAAAGAACCTGCCGCTGCAGGTTATGGTATTCAATAAAATCCCGGTCAATAATTCTTACTTTGCCCATCCCGGCCCGCACCAGCAGGCTGGCGATATTGGTGCCCAGGGCGCCGCAGCCGATGATGACCACGCTAGCGCGGCCCAGCTTCGCCTGTCCCTCCTCACCGATGGCCGGGAATATCGTCTGCCGGGAATACCGATCCCTTAAATGCCGGCTAATCATAAGGGCCTCACCCCTTCCCCTTCTGGCGCTCTATCAGGTCGTCCAGCGTTCTCGATTGCAGGAACTCGTCCATGGCCGCCTTGAGCTCTCTCCAGATATCGCGGGTGGCGCAGAACTCGGAGCGGCTGCACACCTGGGGGTTGTCAACGCACTCTGCCAGGGCCGTGGAGTTCTCCAGAAGCCCGATAACCTCGCTCAGCCTTATCTCTCCGGGGGACCTGGCCAGTGAAACCCCGCCGCCAACGCCCCGGGTGCTCCTTATTACGCCGCCCTCCACCAGGGGCGAAATCAGGTGCTCCAGATAGGACAGCGGAATCTGCTGCCTCCGGGCTATCTCTTTCAGCGTTACCGGCCCATCCTGAGAGTTAAGGGCGATGTCCAGGAGCGCCCTGGTGCCGTAGCGTCCCTTGGTAGTAAGCTTCATTGGCAGAGTTGCTCCTAAAGTTGACTATTTTAGTCTACAATTATAGGATAGCCCAAAATTGAGGGTTTGTCAATTTCGGGGTTAAATGTCACAATTTTGTAACGTTTCTACGGCCGGATTTGATGACTATTTAACGCCACAACTGCCAGAATAGCCAGAGACACCTGTTATGGGGGAGTTTTTTATTTCTAATACGAGAGAGAGGAGGCGAAAAAGTGGCAGCGGAGATAAACTTTATGGCCGGCGGCGAGGCCGGTCAGGGTGTCCAGACCGTCGGTTTTGTTCTGGCCAAGACGATGTCGCGGGCCGGTCTCCACGTTTTTGCCGACCAGGACTACGAGTCAAGGGTCAGGGGCGGCCATAATTTCTACCGGGTGCGGGCCAGCGATGCCAGAGTACAGGCCATATCCGAGAAGCTGGACATTCTGATTGCCATCGACCAGGAGTCGGTGGAGCGCCATCACCAGGAGGTTAAGCCGGACGGCATTACCATCTTTGACCACGACAAATTGAGCATAGAGGGCAAGAAGCTGAACTCACTGAGCATACCGCTGGAGAGGCTGGCTGAGGAGACAACCTCAAACAAGCTGATGACCAACTCGGTTGGTGTCGGCGCCGCTATCGCCGTCGGGGGCTATGATTTTGAGATACTGGCCCAGGTGCTGCGGGAGCATTTCGCCCATCTTGGCAGAGAGATAGTTGAGGACAATATCAAGGCGGCCAGGGCCGGCCATGACTATGTCCTGAAGCAGAGACCGGGGGTGGTCAGGGGGATGGTGAAGCCGGCCGCCATTCGGGATAAGATGATGCTCCTCAATGGCAACGAGGCCATCGCCCTGGGGGCGATGGCTGCCGGCTGCAAGTTCATGGCGGCCTACCCGATGACGCCGGCCTCGACGATAATGGAGTATATCGCCGACAAGGGGAGAAGGTCTAATATCGTGGTGGTGCAGCCCGAGGACGAGATCGCGGCGGTGAATATGGCCGTCGGCGCCGGTTTCGCCGGCGTCCGCTCAATGACGGCGACCTCCGGCGATGGTTTCGCCCTGATGACCGAGGGCTACGGTCTGGCCGGCGTCACCGAAACACCGGTGGTGATCGTTATTGCCCAGAGGCCCGGCCCTGGCGTTGGTCTGCCCACGCGGACGGAGCAAGGTGAGCTGGGCTTCGCCGTCTACGGTGGCTCCGGGGAGTTCCCCAGGGCGGTGCTGGCCCCGTCCACCGTTGAGGACGCCTTCGGGGTCACCGTCCACGCCTTCAATCTGGCCGAGAAGTACCAGCTGCCGGTGGTTATACTTACCGACCAGCACCTGGCCAGCTCCTACCAGACAGTGCCCAGGTTCAGGCTGAGCGACGTCAAGATTGAACGCGGCCAGCTGCTTACCGAGGCGGAGTCCGATAGCGCTAAAGACTACAAGAGGCACCGCTTCACCGATTCCGGCATATCTCCCCGGGCGATACCGATGCGGGGCAGGGCACTGGTGGCCACCGATTCTGACGAGCACGACGAGGCGGGGCACATGATTGAGGACGCCGAGCTGCGCCGGCTGATGATGCTAAAGCGGCTGAAAAAATACCAGAGCCTGAAAAATGATATCGCCAAACCACTGTTTAAGAAGAAAGCCGGCGCTGAAATTATGCTGGTAGGCTGGGGCAGCACCTACGGGGCGATTGAGGAGGCAGTGCGGCTACTGGAGAAAGAGGGAATAAAGGCCAGCCGGCTCCATCTGAACGAAGTCTGGCCGTTTCCGGCGGAGGCGGTAGCCTCGGCCCTAAGTGGCGCCGGCAGAAGTATAATAGTGGTTGAAAACAACGCCACCGGCCAGCTGGCCCATCTGATTGCAGCCGAGACGGGAATCAGGGTCGGCGGCATGGTTCTTAAGTTTGACGGGCGTCCCCTTTCCCCGGAGTATATCATGAGGGAGCTGAAAAAGGAGGTGGTCTAGCCATGGTCACGCTAAAAGATTACGCACCGGCGATGGTCAGCCAGTGGTGTCCGGGCTGCGGTAACTTCGGTATCCTGACCTCAATGCGGCGGGCGCTGGTCGCCCTGGGGCTTGAGCCGCACCAGGTTTTGATGGTCTCCGGCATCGGGCAGTCGGGCAAGTTCCCCCACTATCTCCACTGTCATGTCCTCAACGAGCTGCACGGCCGGCCGGTCCCGGCCGCCCAGGCCGCCAAGATAGCCAACCATGAGCTTACTGTTATCGCCGTCAGCGGTGACGGGGACGGCTACGGCGAGGGCGGGAACCACTTCATCTCGGCGATGACCCGCAACGTTGATATTACCTATATGGTGCACAATAACCAGGTCTACGGCCTGACCAAGGGGCAGGCCTCCCCCACCAGTGACTTCGGCTTTATCACCAAGACGACGCCGGAGGGGGCCTGGTTCCCCCTGCGGGCGCTGGCCCTGGCGGTGGCCTGCGACTGCGGCTTCGTGGCGCGCGGCTTCTCGGCGGATGTGGACCACCTGTCGGCCATAATCCAGGAGGGCATACGGCATAAGGGCTTTTCCCTGATAGAGGTGCTCCAGCCCTGCGTCTCCTTCAACCATCAGAACACCTACGACTGGTACCGGAAGAGGCTGTACAAGCTGGGGGAGTCGGGCTATGACCCGGCCGACCGCATGGCCGCCTTTGCCAAAGCCCTGGAGTGGGGCGAGCGGATACCCATCGGCATAATCTACCGCAACAATCGTCCCGTCTATGAAAGCCAATTGCACGCCCTTAAGGAGATGCCGCTGGTCAAGCAGAAGCTAGAGCCGGGGCAATTCGAGGAGCTCCTTGACGAGCTGCTGTAGTTTCCCCTTTTTAAGTATAAAGGGTTGTGGGAGGTGCTTAGAAAAATGGCAGGACAAACTGAGCCCAGTGAATCCAGCTACCCGTCTCAGTACGAGACCAATATAGTCCTCAAGGACGGGGCCAATGTGCTGGTGAGGCCGATAAAGAGGGACGACGTCCGGGGCTGGGTTGATTTTATTTCCCGGCTCAGCCCCAGGACTCGCTACCTGCGTTTTCAGCACGCCATAGCCGACCCGGCCACCCTTGAGGACGCCGCCCGTTTTTGCAGCGTGGACTACCACGACACCTTCGCCTTCGTCGCTGAGGTTCTGCGTGAGCCGAAGCGGGATATCGTCGCCATCGCCCGGTATTACCGGCTGCCGGAGCGCCGCTCCGCCGAAGTGGCATTTGTTATTGAGGACGACTACCAGGGCCGGGGGCTGGGCACCGGCCTGCTGGATCGGCTGGCTGACGTCGCCCGCCAGAACGGGATTGATAGCTTCGAGGCTGATGTCATCGCCGAAAATGAGGCCATGATGAACGTTTTCAAGGGCTACGGCCTTCACGTTGCCAGCGAGCTTCAGTCGGGGGTGCACCATGTTACCTTTCCTATAGTCCGCACCACTGCGTTAGAGGCCAGGGAAGCCGAGAGGGAGAGGGTTTCAACGCTTAGCTCACTCCACGCCCTGCTGGAGCCGAGGTCGGTGGCGGTCATCGGGGCCTCCCGGTACCCCGGCACCCTCGGCTACCTCCTGCTCCAGTGCCTGGTACAGAGTGGCTTCTCCGGGAAGATATACCCGGTGAACCCCAATGCCGATTCCATGATGTCGCTCAAGAGCTACCCCTCGGTGGCTGATATTTCCGGCACTGTCGATATGGCGCTTATCGCCGTCCCGGCCAGGCTGGTGGTCAAGGTGGCCGACGAGTGCGGGCACAAGGGGGTTCGCGTCCTGGTGGTCATCTCTGATGGCTTCAAGGAAACCGGGCCGGAGGGCGCCTCCCGTGAGAAGGAGCTGTGCGACATTGCCTTCGGCCACGGCATGCGCCTCGTCGGGCCGAACTGCATGGGGGTGATAAACACCGACCACTCGGTCAGGATGAACGCCACCTTCTCGCCGATCTATCCTCCGGCAGGCAACGTCGCCTTTCTTTCCCAGAGTGGGGCGATGGGGCTTGTTGTTCTGGAATATGCCAGCAACCTCGACATGGGCATATCCACCTTCATCAGCGTCGGCAACCGGGCCGATATCTCCTCCAACGACCTGCTGGAATACTGGGAGCAGGACCCGGCCACCGATGTTATCCTGCTCTATCTGGAGTCATTCGGTAACCCGCGCCGATTTTCCCGCCTGGCCCGCCGGGTCAGCTCAAAGAAGCCGGTGGTCGTCGTCAAGAGCGGCCGCACCCAGGCCGGCTCCCGGGCGGCCTCATCGCACACCGGGGCGATGGCCACCTCGGACGTGGTCTCCGATGTCCTTTTCCAGCATGCCGGCATCATCAGGGTGAACCTGATGGAGGAGATGTTCGATGTTGCTGCCCTGCTCTCTAACCAGCCTCTGCCCCGCGGCCGGAGGCTGGTCATTGTGACCAACGGTGGCGGCCCCGGTATTATTGCCGCCGATGCCGCGGCTCGCCAGGGCCTCGCCCTGCCCCCGCCCTCCCCGGCACTGACCGCGAGCTTGAAATCAGCCCTGAAACGGGACATCGGTATTCATAATCCCCTCGATACCACCGCTGGCGCCGACGCCGAGGAGTTCTACGGGATACTGAAGGCCCTGGCCTCGGACCGGGGCAGCGACGCCGTCCTGGCCATATTCATTCCGCCGGTCATCGCCGATACGGCGGACTTCGAGGCGGCCATCAGCGACGTGGCGCCGGACTATTGGAAAGAGGAGAAGCCGCTGCTGGCCTGCTTCCTGGGGCAGAGGGGCTTCAAGGCCAGGCTTGGTTCCAGGGGCAACTCCGTTCCCAGCTACCCCTTCCCCGAGGAGGCAGTAGCCGCCCTGGCCAGGGCGGTGGAGTACGCTGAGATGCGCCGGAAGCCCACCGGCAGCATCCCCGAGATTAAGGGGATAGAGAGGGAAAAAGCCCGAGATATTATCGGCAGGGCGATGGCCAGGAGCCTACAGAGGCCGCTTTGGCTTGAGCCGGAGGAAATAGGCGGTCTGCTCGGCTGCTACGGCCTGCATCTGGTTGAGACGGCTATCGCCAGCACAGCGGACCAGGCTGCTAGTGCGGCGGCAAAGCTGGGGTTTCCGGTGGTGGTCAAGCTGGTTTCGGCTACTATCACCCATAAGAGCGATGTCGGCGGGGTGGTGCTTGACATCAACTCGGCGGATGAGGTAAAACAGGCCTTCAATGATATCAGGGCCAGGCTTGAGAAAGAAGGGCGAGAGGGTGAGATGCAGGGCGTTATGGTGCAGCCGATGATAAGAGAGGGCACCGAGACCATCGCCGGGGTGACCCAGGACCCGCTGTTCGGGCCGCTGATAATGTTCGGCTCAGGGGGCATCTACGCCGAGCTGATAAACGATGTGGCCCTCAGACTGCACCCCATCACCGACCTCGACGCTCAAGAGATGATTGGCTCAATCAAGATGGCCAGAATATTCGAGGGGTTCCGTGGCTCGCCGCCGGCGGATACAGACGCCGTTCAGGACCTGCTGCTCAGGCTCTCGGCGATGGTGGAGGATATACCTCAGATAGCCGAGCTTGACTTTAACCCGGTGATGGTCATGCCCCGGGGTAAAGGCTACCGGATAGTTGACGCCAGGGTCATGCTCAAATAGGCAAAAACCGACGGTCAGGTCGGCCTGACTATTAGCACCGGCACTGAGGAGTGGTGCAGCACATAATCGGCGGTGCTGCCGATGACCAGACGCCTGATGCCACCGTGCCCGTGGGTGGCGATGGCAATCAGTTTAGCATTGTTTTCCCGGGCATAATCAATTATAGCCTCCCCTGAGCTGCCGGGGACGACCACGCATTCCACCTTTAGCCCTTTGGCCCGTATCGGCTTGGCGATGCTCTTTAGGTAGGCATCCGCCTTGCTCTCCTCGTTTCTGGTGCGCCGCGCCGCCCCCTCGGTGGCCACCGGTACCCCCGGCTCCCCCGGCAGGCCAATCGGGATGGTTATCTCGGGGAGACTGACTACGCGGAGCAAAACCACCCGGCTGTGGTGGGCCAGCGCCTCATCGGTCACGTAGGGCAGGATTGCCTCGGCCACGCTGGAGCCGTCGAGACAGACCACGATTCTCTCGAACATCTCACTTCCTCCTTGACTAGTGCAGAGAGATAGCCACCCGGCAGATCCCGTTTCTAGTATAGCATGAGAGGGGAGCGAGCACTAACTCAACGCTTTCCCGGTACTTGCTGGTCAGAATAAAATTCTATGTTAATACCACTTTAGTTGTGCTAAAATTTTAGCGGGATTATCTTTACCGATTGTCCGGTGCTATAATGGCTTGAGGAGAAATGCGGCATGGCTGTGATCAGGAAGCTCAATAAAACCACTAAACAAAAGCGGGCAGCAGACGAGCTTGCTGGCCTTGACCAGCAGCTTGCGGATTTGTCCAGGTTTCCTCAAAACCCCAACCCCGTACTGAGGGTGGACAGAGATGGCGTTATCCTGTCGGCCAATAACGCCTGTGCCCTGCTGGGCTTTGAGTGCCAGCTGGGGCAGGCTTTACCCAGGCGCTTTCTGAAGATAGTTGCCGAGGTCTTAGAAAGCGGCTCGCACCGGACAATCGAAGCCAAGGGGAAGGAGGGTGTATTCAGCCTGGACTTTGTTCCCGTAACGAGTGCGGGGTACGTGAACATATACGGCAACGACATCACCGAACGAAAGCGGGCGGAGGAGGCGTTACAGGATACCCAGAGGGACCTGAAGCGCGCCCAGGAGGTGGCCCAGACCGGAAGCTGGCGAATGGATGTCCGGCGCAACAGACTGCTCTGGTCCGAAGAGACCCACCGCATTTTCGGTATCCCCAAAGGAACGCCTATGACCTACGAGACCTTCCTCTCCTGTGTGCACCCGGAGGACCGTGACTATGTTAACCAGAAATGGGAGGCGGCCCTTCAGGGCGAGGAATATGACATCAAGCACCGCATCATTGTCGGGGATAGATTGAAGTGGGTGCGTGAGAAGGCCGAGCTTGAGTTCGACAAGCAGGGGATGCTCAAGGGGGGCTTCGGCACTACCCATGACATCACGGAGAGAGTACTGGCGGAGGATGCAATCAAGCAGGCGGCCCGGCAATGGCAGGAAACCTTTGATGCCATCCCGGACCTTGTTTCCATTCACGATAGAGATTACAACATCGTGAAGGTGAATAAGGCTTTCACCAAGGCATTTGGTATGACTGCAGAACAGCTTGTGGGTAAAAAATGCTATGAGGTGTTTCATAAGAGCAAAGAACCGACGCTGGCTTGCCCGCACCACAAGACCATAGAGACCGGGCGGTCAACGGTGGAGGAAATTTTCGAGCCGAGCCGTAATGCTTATTTAGATGTCTCCACAGCGCCCATCATCAATGCCAGCGGTGAGATTACGGGCTCAGTCCACATTGTCCGGGACATCACCGAGCGCAGGATGATGGAGGAAAGGCTGCGCCAGACGCGTGACTATCTGGACAACCTGATCACCTATGCCAACGCCCCGATTATTGTCTGGGACCCCGAGCTTAAGATTACCCGCTTCAACCACGCCTTTGAGCGGCTCACCGGGCGCAGCGCCGATGAGGTGCTGGGCAGAAAGGTAGACATCCTCTTCCCCAAGGGCAAACGGGATGAGGCGCTGGAGAAAATAAATCGCACCACCAAAATGGGTGAGCGGTGGGAGGTTGTTGAAATCCCAATCCAGCACGTTGATGGCTCGGTCCGCACTGTCCTCTGGAACTCGGCAACAATTTTTGAGGCTGACGGCAAGACACCGGTGGCCACCATCGCCCAGGGGCAGGACATCACCGAGCTTAAGAAGACGGATAGAATAAAGGATGAGTTCATCGGCCTGGTCTCTCATGAATTGCGTACTCCCCTTACGATAATCAGTGGTTCGCTGCGGTCGGCAATGTCGCCAGGCATATCGCCGGAGGACACCCGTGAGCTTCTCCAGAATGCGATTGAGGGTGCCGACCAGCTGGCGGCCATCCTGGAGAATATGCTGGAGCTGTCCCGGTACCAGGCTGACCGCCTCCAGCTTCGCATGGAACTGGTGAATATCGCCGAAACGGTGCGGGGCGTGATTGAGAGGTTGAATGGCCGGGGTGCCGAACAGAGCTTCTCGGTGGACTTTCCCCCCGATCTGCCGCAGGTCGAAGCCGACCCGGTGAGGGTGGAAAGGATAGTCTACAACCTGCTGGAGAACGCCGTTAAGTATTCTCCGGTGCAGAGCGAGATAAAGGTCTCCGGCCGAAAGAAGGGAAACTGTGTCATCACCGCGGTCAGCGACCAGGGCAGGGGCATACCTTCTGGTGACCAGGGAAAGCTGTTTGAGCTCTTCAGGCGGCTGGAAGGGCCTTCGTACGCCAAGGGAATCGGTCTCGGCCTGGTGGTATGCAAGCGGCTGGTGGAGGCCCAGGGTGGGTGGATCAAGGTGGACTCGGCGCCGGGGAAAGGCTCAACCTTTACCTTCGCCCTGCCGATACGCCGGACCAGGTCATAGCCGGCTCAAGGTCCGATAAGTGCTCCGATTCTCCTGGCCATCTCATCCGGGTGGAAGGGCTTGGTGATGAAATCATTGGCGCCGAGACGTATGGCATCATCCTGACTGGCATGGCTGGCGCTGAAGGCGATAACCGGCAGATGGCTGAAGGCCCTCAGTGTCTTTAGCACCTCAAAGCCGTCCATTTCCGGCATTATTATGTCCAGCAGCATAATGTCCGGCTTCTTTGATTTGATGAGCTCCAGGGCTTCCCCGCCCGAGGTTGTTGTTATGACCTCAAACCCGCGGAGCTTTAAATCTATTTCAATAAATCTCAGCACCCTGGGATGGTCGTCAACCACCAGCACACACTGCTTCTTTTCTGTGCAGTCCATTAAGTTCATAAGACCTTAGCCGGATTTAACTAAAACAACAGTATAACAGCAATAATATGCCAAAGTTATAAAACCGGGGGTGGGAAATATTACAAAACTATGACATTATCGCGCTGGCGATAGCGCCGCCGAACTCCCGGCACTTGGCCAGGTCGTCGGCTCTGGGCTGCCACTTGGCGCGGATGCCCTCGGCGGCCAGCGGAATATTGCACTTGGCCAGGTGCTCCTCGATGATTTTCACCGATTCCCCGCTCCAGCCGTAGCAGCCGAAGGCGGCGCCTATCTTGTTCTGGAACTTTAGCCCCTTGAGGTCCTCCAGTATCGGGGTTATGGTGGGCAGCAGCCCCTGGTTGAAGGTCGGTGAGCCGATGATAACCGCCTTGGCCTTGAAGATTTCGGCGATGGCATCGTTCCTGTCCGCCGTCGGCATATAGAAAATCTGGTAGGGGACTTTTGCGGCGGCCAGTCCCTCGCCGATGGCCTCGGCCATATGCCTGGTGCCGTCCCACATTGAGTCGTAGGCAATCACCGCCGTCTTCGCCGGCAGCTGGGCCGCCCACTCCTGGTATTTCTTGACAATCTGGAGGGGCTCATTCCTCCAGATAATGCCGTGGCTGGGGGCAATCATTTTAACCGGCAGTTTTAGGGCCAGCACCTCCTCTATCTTCTTCGAGACCATGCTGCTGAAGGGGGTGAGGATATTGGCGTAGTATTTGAGTGCCTCCTCATAGAGTTCCTCCTGGTCCACCTGGTCATTAAAGCGGAAGGCGTTGGCGTAGTGCTGGCCGAAGGCGTCGTTGGGCATGAGGATGTTGTCGCCGGTAAGGTAGGTGAACATGCTGTCCGGCCAGTGCAGCATTGGTGCCTCGACGAAGACAAGCTCCCTCTTGCCGATGCCTACCTTATCCCCGGTCTGGACTGCCTGGAAGTCCCAGGGCTGGTGGTAGTGCCCCTCCACGCTCTCCCGGCCCCGCTTGGAGACGATTACCTTGGCCTTGGGGGCATGGCGCATCACCGCTGGCAGAGCACCGGAGTGGTCAGTCTCGGCGTGATTGGCGACGACAATGTCAATCTTAGCGGGGTCGATAACCTCACTGATATTCTCGATGAGCTGCTCCTGAAAAGGCCCCCAGACCGTGTCCACCAGCACCGTCTTCTCGTCGGTAATGAGATAGGCGTTGTAGGAAGACCCCCGGTGGGTGGTCAGTTCATAGCCGTGAAAGTGCTTAAGCGCCCAGTCAACAACCCCCACCCAGTAGACCCCTTTGGTCAGTTCGGTTATCATTTCGGCTCCCCCTTTAAGTAGCGATTCAACGCCGACATTTTACAGGTCAGGTGGTGGAAAAGTCATAAAAAAGGGGGGATAAAAAGTTACAAAAGTGTGACATTTCCAGGGGAGGCTGATTTTATGCCTTCTATCCCCTGTCCTTGGGCAGGTTCCACCCCAGCAGCTTATCGAAGGCTTCGAACCATTTCAGTTTGACTTCGTCAGTCCAGGTCGGGTCAAAGGTAGGGAATTTTGCCAGCAGCATTCTTTCCCAGGGAGTTTGGAATGGAATTTCCTCTGTTTGTTGTGGAACTACTACCTTCCGGCTTACCCTGCCCTCGGTCTTTTTTGGTATTACTTTAGTTCCACTGGAACTGCGTGCCGTCCTTAACCTTTTGGAGATAAAGGGGGAGAGTGGAATGCCGGCGGCATTGGCCATTTCCACAAAGAACTTGACGCATTTCCGGCTGACGCCGTCAGTAAGTTCAAAGGTATTGTCGAAGGCCTCCTGCAGTTGGGCGTATGTGGAACTTTGCAGGTCAAGTGTGCCCTGCATCAGGAAGCTGAAGGCCTCGGTGGCCACCTGTTTGAGCATCTCCGTCCTCTGGCCGCCGCTGGCCTGGGCCAGTGATTTAAGCTGGCTGGTTGGAACGTTATTGGCATCTATCAGCCTTAAGAAACGCAGCGCCGACATAAGCTGGGTGCCGGTGCTGCCCGATAACCGGTCGCTCCAGTAGCTGCGGTCGATCCGGGCTGGAACTCCATGCTGCAGTCCTTCCAGAAAATTCTGGAAGGTGCGGTAGGAAACATAGGGTGGTAGACGCTGTCGCCCTTTATCCTTGGCCATTTTATGCCTCCTCCTGCTGGTAATTATTATAGTGGAATTTTTTTCTAATTTCAAGACATTTTGGAAGATTAAGTCAGCCGGTATAAGTTACAGAACTGGACTGGAATAAAAATTTCTGTTTCCGGAATGTGAGCTTTTTGGTATGGAACTATGGTGGACAAAAATTGACGGCTGCTTATGGCACGCGATAGGATTTTAGGAAATTCCAAATTTGAAGGAGGTAATGCACAAAATGGGAACAGCAATCGAGTACCAGAAACTGATGACCGAGATAGTCTATGTCAACCTGCCCGGGCCGGGTGAGCCCGAGCCGGGGATGACCGGCGGCGAGCTGCTGCACGGGTTCTTGGCGGAACTTTATGAATCACCGAACCAGGACATGAAGAACTTCGTTAGCACCCTGTGCAACCGCTGGAATGTCCGCTATCGGGAGCAGAGCTGGTAAGCGGCAAGGCTTAAAATATAAGGAGGAAATTATGAAAAGAACCAAGATTGCGGCCATCGATGTCGGCACGACCAAGGTTTGCACCGTCATGGCCGACATTGACCGCAACGACATACTCCGTATTGTTGGGGTTGGTGTAGCCCCCTCCTTTGGCCTGCAGAAGGGCCTGGTGGTCAGTGTCAACGAGGCCAAGGAATCAATCCGAGAATCGGTAAGGGCTGCCGAGCGGGTTGCCGGCTACCGGCTGGAGTCAGCCTACGTTGGTGTTACCGGCCGGCATATTACCTCGGTAAACAAGCACGGGGTGGTGGCCATTACCCGGAACGACATGGTGGTGCGTCCCGATGACCTGCGGCGCGTCCTCCAGGCCGCCCGCAACGTTGAGGTTCCCAGCGACCAGAGGCTGCTCCATGTTATCCCCCGCAACTACATTATTGATGGTCAGCAGGGGATAGAGAACCCGGTGGGCATGCACGGCTTTCGCCTGGACCTTGAGGCGCATATCATTACCGCTGCCATCGCCTCGGTCCAGAACCTGACCAAGTGCATCCGCGGCGTGGGTGTTGAGATTGATGACCTGGTCCTGGAGCCGCTGGCCAGCGCCGAGGCTATCCTTGACGATGAGGAGAAGGACAAGGGGGTCATAGTGGCCGACATCGGCGGTGGCACCACCGATATCGCCGTCTTCAAGGACAACACCATCTTCCATACCGCCGTCCTGCCCGTGGCCGGCTATCAGATAACGCGGGATATTTCTATCGGCCTGGGGCTTTCCTTCGAACTGGCCGAGGAGATGAAGAAGAAATACGGTAATGTTGCCCCGGCCTTTAAGGACGTGAACGGAACCGATAAGATTCTGGCCGCCAACGGGCACAATGTCTCCTACGGCGACCTCTCCGAGATTATCCGGGTTCGTGTCGAGGAACTCCTTTCCCTGATAATGATGGAGCTGCCCCAGAGCGAGTCCACCAGCTTTGTCCCCTCCGGGCTGGTTCTGACCGGTGGTAGCGCCAATCTCCCCGGCATTGCCGAGCTGGGCCATGAGCTGACCCTCCTCCCGGTGAGGGTCGGCGTCCCCTTCAGCTTCTACGGCGTTTCGGACAGCCTGCTTAACCCGGCCTATGCCACCAGCGTCGGCCTTCTTCTCTGGAAGAGGCGGAACCGGGGGGCCAAGGGCTGGCAGACCAAGGGCGGTATCCACCATTTCTTTTCCCGGTTTTTCGGTATCTTTAGTAAAAAGTCTGTAGAATCCATAGATTAAGGAGTAGAAAATAATGGCCAAAACAAGCTATGTCCCCAGCGGAGCCAAGATTAAGGTTGTCGGGTGCGGCGGCGCCGGCTGTAACGCCATCACCCGCATGGTGAGGGAGGGAATCCGGGGCGTCGAGTTCATCGCCATGAACACCGATGCCCAGCACCTGGAGGTTACCGAGGCGGCGATACGCATTCACCTCGGTGAGCGGGTTACCCGCGGTCTCGGTGCCGGCGGCGACCATCTGGTCGGTCAGAAGGCCGCCGAAGAAAGCCGTGAGGAGATTAAACAGGCTATCGACGATTCCGATATGGTCTTTATCACCGCCGGCATGGGGGGTGGTACCGGCACCGGGTCAATACCCCTGGTAGCCCAGCTGGCCAAGCAGAGCGGGGCGCTGACCATCGCCGTGGTCACCAAGCCCTTCGCCTTTGAGGGCGTCCACCGCAGCCAGGTGGCCGAGCAGGGAATCCTCAACCTGGTGGACAAGGTGGATACCCTGATTATTATCCCCAACGAGCGCCTTTTTGAGCTCTGTGACCCCAAGACGGGTGTTGACAGCGCCTTCCAGATGGCCGATGAGGTCCTTTCCCACGGGGTGCAGGCCATCGCCGAGGTGGTCACCGTTCCCGGGCTGGTTAACCTTGACTTCGCCGACGTCAAGACGGTGATGAAAGACGCCGGTCCAGCTTGGATGTCGGTGGGGCGGGGGGCGGGACCGAACCGGGCGGTGGAGGCAGCCAAGGCCGCCCTGGCCAGTCCCCTGCTGGACGTCTCCATTGAGGGGGCCAAGGGGGTGCTGTTCAACATCGCCGGCGGCAGTAACTTTACCCTGTTCGAGGTCAATGGTGCCGCTGACGTCATCCGGCAGAATGTCGACCCGGAGGCTAACGTCATCTTCGGCGTCGTCCTGGACTCCAATATGGGCAACGAGGTGAGGCTGACCCTGATTGCTACCGGATTTGCTACCGAGGTGCTGGTCGGTAACACCCGGTATAAGGAGTTGATGAAGCTGCTCAAGGGTGGCAGGACCGAGGAGGAGCTGGCGATACCCACCTTTATGCGGCAGCGGCGTATCCTGCCCGGGCAGCGGGTTCACCCGGTAAGTCCGGCTTCGCCCCGCTAGCTGAATAGAATGGGTCTGGAAGACGATAAGATGACTACCTGGATGGACAACGAGGGGAACCTTCCCCAGCCCCCGCTTGATGAGTATGACAGCGACCCGTACTGTCAGCAAGTGCTGGAGTTTTTGAGGCGGCATCCTCGCACCCGGTTCAGTCAGCTGGCTATTGTCCGTACTCTGAACGGCAACCGGCCGTATATAGAACGAGCCTTAGCCCGCCTTACCGCCAGCGGGGCGATAAAGAACTATCGTGAGAATAATGTTCCTTTCTATTCGCTGGAGGCTTGTTCCAACAGATAAACTCGAAAAGTATAAGGGTTAGGTCGTCTTAAAAACAAAAATCCCGGGGCTAAAGCCCGGGATTTTTGTTGGAGAGAGGCGTGGTATGGTATAATCAAGGCGATTGCTCCAGGCATTCTAAAAAAGGTCATGTTACCGGCTTAAGAACGCCTCCTCCAGCTGGTTAGCGGTATCTATAATCAGAAGATAAGGCGGAGCAGTTTTGAAAAAAATAGTTATCATCGCTACCCTGGATACCAAAGGCGAAGAGATTGGCTACCTCAAGGAACTCATCCTGGGGCGGGGGCACCAGCCCTTAATTCTTGACATCGGCTGCGGGGGGGAGCCTAAGCTTGAGGCGGATATTACCGCCGATGAAGTGGCCCGGGCGGCCGGCGCTGGGATAGAGGAGCTCTGGTGCTCGGAAAGACGGGAAGCAACCGAGACGATGATTAAGGGGGCGGTGGCCAAGCTGGACGCCCTCTGCCGGGCGGGGGAGGTGGAGGGGATGATTTCCATCGGCGGCATGAGCAGTGCCGTGATGGCCTCGGCTATTATGAAAGAGATTCCCTACCACATCCCCAAGCTCATCGTTTCCAGCGCCGCCTCCATGCACGGCACTAACCTGCTCTTCGGCCCTACCGGCATAACCCTGATGCACTCCCTGATTGATATTAAAGGCCTGAACCACCTGCTCAAAGAACAGCTGGGCCGGGCCGCCGGGGCGATATGTGGTATGGTGGAGGGTGTTATTCCACCGGACAATGCCGGTGAGGAAAAGCCGATAGTAGCCATGTCCACCTACGGCTACACGGAAAACTGCGCCCGCTATATCCACCAGGCGCTGGAGGGAAAGTACGAGCTTATCCCCTTCCACGCCATCGGCACGCCGGAGATAACCATGGAGAAGCTCATCGAGGAAGGCTTCTTCAGCGCCGTCATTGACCTGGTACCCTCCAGCATAACTAATGCCAGGTTTGACGGCTCGCGAATCTCCTGGTCTCGAAGGCTGGAGGTGGCCGGTGAAAAGGGCATCCCGCAGGTTGTGGTCCCGGGCGGGTCGGATACTATTTCCCGCACCGGCTATACCGCCGAAGAGCTTGCCCCCGAGCTTAAGGTGCGCCGGCACTATTTTATGGATGCGCTGCGGGCAACAGTCTGGCTTAGTGTTGAAGAACTGAAGGATATCGCCGGAGTCTACGCCAGCAAGCTCAACAAAGCGGTAGGCCCGACCAAGTTTCTCATCCCCAAGCGGGGCTGGCTCTCCATCGAAAAAGAGGGCAGCGAGTTCTATTACCCCCAGGGCATTCAGGCCTTTGTTGACGGGCTTAGAGGGAAGTTGAAGCCTGAGATTGAGCTGGTTGAGGTGGATGCCAACATCGAGGACCCGGTCTTCGCCCAGGCGGTGGTTGATGCCTTTGAGGAGGTAATCAGGCTTAAGAATACCGGCTGAATATTCTGGATTAAGGCAGGTGGGCCATGAGCAGCGATAAAGAGATATACTTCGTTGACGTGACCACAAGGGACGGCAACCAGAGCCTGTGGGACGCCACCGGGATTAAGACAGGCATGATACTCCCCATTGCCCCGGTGATGGACAGGGTCGGCTTCAGGGCCATCGATTTTGCCGCCAGCGTGAGCATGGGGACATCGGTGCGCTGGCACAAGGAGAACCCCTGGGAGAAGATAAGGCTCTGCGCCAGGGCCATGCCCAATTCTATCTTGAGCTTCGGCACCACTGGCCGGCGTTTCATCGGCTTCAGGCGCATGCCGGACTCCATCCAGGAGCTGGTGCTCAAGACGGTAAAGGCCTGCGGCATAAGACGCGTCTGGATACTGGACGCCGCCCACGAGACCGACCTCCTCCTCCGCACTGCCCGTATGTGCAAGGAAGCCGGCATCGAAGAGGTGATGATTGCCCTCTCCTACTCTATCAGCCCGGTGCACACCGACGAGTTCTACGCCCAGAAGGCCAGAGAGGTGACCAGCTCCCCCGACGTTGACCTGGTCTATCTCAAGGACCAGGGAGGGCTGCTTACCGTTGACCGGGTACGGACTCTGGTGCCGGTAATTCAAAAGAACATCAAGAACCTGCCCCTTGAGATTCACTCCCACTGCAACACTGGAATGGCCACCCTCTGCTATCTCGAGGCGATGAAACTCGGCATAAATACCTTCCACGTGGCCGTCCCGCCCCTGGCCGAGGGCTCGTCGCTGCCCTCGGCGCTGAACATGCTGCACAACGCCCGTCACCTTGGTTATACGGTGAAGGCCGACGAGGAGGCGCTTGAAGCGATGTCGGCCCACTTCATGATGATTGCCGAGAGGGAGCATCGCCCGATAGGGGCGCCGATGGAGCACGATGTCTATTACTACCAGCACCAGGTTCCGGGGGGGATGCTGTCCACCCTGAAACGCCAGCTGGCCGAGATTAAAATGGAGAACCGCCTGGCTGAGGTCCTGGAGGAGGTGGTGAGGGTACGCCGGGAGCTGGGTTACCCCATAATGGTCACCCCCTTCTCCCAGTTCGTCGGCACCCAGGCCGCCATGAACATCATGGCCGGCGAGCGCTACAAGCAGGTCTCCGACGGCGTGTTCCAGTATGTGGCCGGCTGGTTCGGCAAGCCCAATGTACCGCTAGACCCCGAGGTGCTGGATAAGATAACCAGCCATCTCCGGGCTAAAGAGTTCCTGGATAAGGAGATTGCCCAGCCCACGATTAAAGAAATCCGCCAGCAGATGGGCATCGGCCCCGAGGTCTCCGATGAGGAGTTTCTCCTCCGCTACTCAATGTCGAACCGTGAGGTTGATGAGATGCTGGCCGCCGGCCCGATGAAGACCACCTACCCCTGAAGCGGTTATTTTATGTAAACTACCCTGCCCGTCACCGGTAGTAGTACCGGATTCTCCTCCGGAAGAAATAGCCGGCTATCAGGCCGAACACCAGGCCGCCCAGGTGGGCCTGCCAGGCTATATTAGTCCCAAAGGCGAACCCAAATAGGAAAGACCAGATAACAAAAAAGACGAGGACCACCACCCACAGGGGTAGCGGGATGATAAAGAAGAGAAGAACCCTCAGCCTGGGCATGAGCACCACCAGCACGCCGGCTACGGCGAAGATCGCTCCCGAGGCGCCGATGGCTATGGAGAAGGGAGAAGGCGCCAGCAGGAGATAGAAGATATTGCCCAGGATACCCCCGGCGAAATAGACCAGAAGAAATCGGTTCCTGCCGATGAGCTGGTATAAGAAGATGCCGAAAAAGTAGAGGGTTATCATATTGCCTAGAATATGCCATATTTCGGGAAATGGTGCGTGGATAAAGAGGTTGGTCACTATCGTCCAGGGTTGAGCCAGGAAGCTGGCTGGCTGCAGCCCCAGTAAGCTAACAAAGAAGTTCGGGTTGACACTGACAACTATATACAGCAGCAGATTTACGCCTATTATGACCCATACCGCCACTGGCCGTGAGCCTCGATACATCATTAACTCGCTTTCATCCTCCTGACTAAAGGTTTATTATCTCTCCCCTGACCTCCTGGCCGATGGTCAAAATGCCGAAGGACTCCCTGGCCCGGCCGGGGTTAAAGAAAAGGACGCCCCTTTTGAGCTCGTTCTGGGGGTGGTGGGAATGGCCATAGATAATAATATCAACGTTTTCGAATATCCCCCCTACCCTCTCGTCAATGCCGTCGGGAGCGCCCCAGCCGTGAATAATGCCCACCCTTTTGCCCTCTATTACTACTAGCTCTTTTTCGGGAAGGACCCGCTTGAGCTCATCAGAGTCCATGTTGCCCCTCACCGCCTTTACCTCCCCCAGCTGCTTCAGGCCGTCGAGCACATCACCGGCAACGAAGTCCCCGGCGTGGACTATCAGGTCCACCTCAGCCAGAGTACGCACTATCCGGCCGGGAAGTTCAGCGAATGAGGTGATGTGGCTATCGGAGATGACCCCTATCCTCACGTGAGCTCCTCAAGGGCGGAGGAGTAGGCTTGGTAGGTTGCCGGGTCAAAGAGGACAAAGACCACCTCTTTGACCGAGGTGGCCTGTTCGCGGAGAAATGAGGCCGTTGTCCTGACGGCTATCCCTGCCGCCTCGGCTACAGGGTAGCCGTAGGCGCCGGTGCTTATCGAAGGGAAGGCAAGGCTGACCAGCTTTTTAGCGGCGGCCAGCTTCAGGCTCTCCCGGTAGGCGCTTTCCAGCAGGGCCGCCTCGCCCTTATTGCCGCCGCGCCAGACAGGGCCGACGGTGTGAATCACATATTTTGCCGGTAGGTTCCCTCCGGTAGTGATGACCGCCCTGCCGGTGGGCAGATGCCCCTGCCGAGCCACGATCTGCTTGCACTCTTCAAGGATGGCTGGGCCTCCGGCGCGGTGAATGGCGCCGTCAACCCCACCCCCACCCATCAGCCCAGAGTTGGCGGCGTTGACGATGGCGTCGGTAGCCTGCTTAGTGATGTCACCCTGAATAATGGCTAATTTCGCCTGATTGACTATTAATTCTCTGGCTGGCCTATCCATCAGTTGCCCCCTAGTCTTTTATTATAAGGGGGACGGGCTGGAGAGTCCAGTTTTGATGTCAAGCCAGGTTGCGCTTGAGGTTTGGATTTGCTAAACTAACTAGATTGTAAGGGCCGTTAGCTCAGTTGGCAGAGCACCTGACTTTTAATCAGGGTGTCGCAGGTTCGAGACCTGCACGGCCTACTTAGCCCAGTCAACTCATAGCTAAATCATATCTAGACAAAACCACCCAAAAATCCGGGTGGTTTTTCTTTTTCCCAAAAAGTGACACCCTGATTCGTCTGGACATTTTGCCCGGTATCACCCCCTCTTACTTGTCCGCTGGACAATTCACAAGAAAGGCAGGCAAGTATATGTTAAGAACTAGAAAGAGAAATCTCAGATGGGTGGATATCGACATGGCTGAGGTAGAACTGGACAAGCTAATACTCCACTTTGCTCAATCTAACAAGGCTGAGGGCAAGTCGCCAAGGACAATAGCCTGGTATTCGGATATGCTCAATGACTTCGCCAGATTTCTCGAATCAAAAGGTTGCAGAGGGGTACTTTCCGAGTTTGATATCGAAACGGCAAGAGATTTTGTGGTCTATGAGCAGGAAAGAGGCATGTCTCCCTACACAGTACAGGGCAAGGTTAGAGCTTTAAAAGCTTTTTCCTCCTGGCTATTTAGAGAAGCTTATATGATTGACAATCTACTCAGTAATTTTAAGCTTCCGAGGGTTCCAACAAATCTTATTGAGCCACTCACCAGTGCCGAGATAGACCAGCTAGTGGACTGTCAAAATCCATTAACTGCTATTGGCTGCCGTGATATAGCTATCCTGATAGTCATGCTCGATACTGGGGTCAGACTCAGTGAGCTTTGCGGCTTACGTTTCGAAGATGCCCATGTTGAGCAAGGCTATTTGAAAGTCATGGGCAAGGGAAGTAAGGAGAGAATAGTACCTATTGGCGCATCGGCACAGAAAGTGCTCTGGCGGTATATTATTCACTTTCGTCCAGAACCCCTGGTCAAAGCCGATAACTATCTCCTCCTCACCCTCGATGGTAAGCCATTACGAGCCAACGCCGTCAAATTACTGATCAAACGCTGGGGTAAGAAGGCAAGCATACCCAGACTACACGCTCATTTGTGTCGTCACACCTTTGCCACCAATTACCTGATCCACAACTGCGGGGACGTTTTCCGATTACAGCAGATACTGGGCCACAATAGCCTCGAGATGGTGCGTCGGTATGTGCACTATGCATCTACTCAGGCTTTGATAAATGATAAGACTCTATCCCCGGTTGACCAGATGGGTATAAGAAAGCTGAGGGGTTACAAGATAGACCAGATGTTGAGCAAAACCGGTCCTAACCACCGAAAGGATAGGGAATGAGTAGGCCAAGACTCTCTGTGGATTTTGCGATAGTTTTGCGCCTGCGTGATGTCCAGAATCTCGGCTGGTCGAAGATGGCCGAAGTATATCGCGAGTTGACTGGTGAATATGTTAGCCGGGATACCGTGAAGCGAAGATACCTCGAGGCTAAGCGCCGAATAAAGGATTCTGCGGAAACGCCTACAAATGAAAGCCTATCTTGAACCGGGAGAGATAACGCTGCTAGAAAATGCAGCCACCAATCTGCGGGACCGCCTGCTCATCAGGCTGCTTTTCCGACTGGGCTGCCGTATTAGCGAGGCACTGGCTTTGAAGGTCGAGGACATAGACTTTGAGCAAGGTACGGTCACCATCGAGCATCTGAAGGCTCGTGTAGAGCTCTGCTGCCCGAGTTGCGGAGCGAGACTGGGGAAAAGCCATAAGTTCTGCCCAATCTGCGGACACAGCGTCGAAAAGGCAGTAGCCCGAGAAAAAGAGC
>CAYNGD010000018.1:31170-35838 GCA_964396965.1 uncultured Dehalococcoidales bacterium | reverse complement strand
CTGAAATAACGGCTGGACTCTAGCTAGTAGTGTTACTAATTACGGGGTAAGGTCACTCCTTGCTTACAATGCCGTATTTCTCTCTCCAGAAAACGGGGTCAAAGCACGGCATCAGCGATACCCTGGTCATAAACCTTACAACGCCTTCCGTCATCTGCTCCAGGTAGTCGGTCGGCATATCGGGAAGAATATGGGTGCTGGTCACCCTGACCATCCTTTCCGCTCCCAGGGCCTCCCCGAGCGTCTTCAAGAAAGCCATCGCTCTCTGCGTGCCGGGCCCATATTCTCCCTCAAGCATCCCCTTTTCTTGGTCGTTTAGTATCATCTGTTCCCCTTCTCTTTCCGTCCAATCCCACAGGTCATCAAACTCGTCTTCATGAGGCAATACTTACTCGTTGACAAACTTCCTCAAGGTCTCAGCGTACATCTTTACTTCGTCCCTGATAAGATGGTCAGGCCTCAAGAACATATCCCTTGCCGTTATCTTTTCAGTCATTTTTATGCCTCCGTCTTTCTGGTATCTATTGTTATAATGCCATTTGAGTACTAATTTACAGACTGTCTAAAGACTTTCCCTGACGGAGATTTATTGATTTGTTTTATCGGCAGTACCATCCTTATAAACTCAGTAAATCAGTTCCACACATATCTTGGGCTGCCCGCCAATACGCTTCATGCAGGGTGGGATGATTATGTATTGTTTTCATTATGTCCTGGAAAGTACTTTTTGCTCGCATGGCCATTACCCCTTCATGTATTAACTCGGGTGCTTCGGGGCCGATAATATGGACTCCCAGTATTTCGCCGGAAGATGCGTCGGCAACAATCTTTAAGAAGCCTCCGATATCCATTAAAGTATGAGCTTTCGGAATCTTGGCAAAAGGAAACTTGTGAACTTTTATATTCAATCCTTTTCTCTTCGCTTCTCGTTCCGTTATACCTACCGCCGCAGCCGGAGGCAAGGTGCGGACAAACCGCGGTATAACTCGATAATCCATAGATATGTTCCCACCCATAACATTTTCCCCGGCGATTATGGCATCGTGGTATAGGGCAACGTTAGCCTGCATGGTCTCTCCGGTGACATCGCCAACGGCGTAAATTCCTTTAACGCTGGTCTCCATCTTTTCGTTCGTTTTAATTCTGCCGTCGCTTATGTCTATATCGACACTCTCAAAACCATGACCATGCACCCACGGTTCTTGCCCCAGGGCAAAGACGACGAACTGCGCCTCCACTTTCTGTTTTGAGCCGCTGCTGGAGATAGTTACTGACTTACCTCTGGAGCTATCACTGATTTCCTCGATATTTACGTCGGCATATATGCGAACGCCGTTTTCCTTGAGAGACTGCGTTATAATAGGGGAGAACTCCTCGTCTTCACCCGGCAGGAATTCAGATGTTCTGGCTACTATGGTCACGTCAGTCTCCAGTTGATTCCAGACGGTAGCGAATTCCAGAGCCACCACGCTACGCCCTATTATGATTAAGCTCTCTGGCAACTCATTTAGGTCAATAAGTTCCCTGGCGGTAAGCGCCCCTTTATCATAGGCCCCTGGTATCTCGTACCTTCTGAATTGGAGCCCGGTAGCTATCACGATCTTTTTGGTCCGAACCACCTTCCCTTCCCCGTTATCAAAACTAATTTCCACTTCCTCCGGTGAAATGAGCTTCCCCGAAGCCCTGGTCACAATATGCACTCCCACCTCCTCCAGCTCAGCTGCCATGGCTCCGCAAATCATGCTAACTAACTTGTCTTTTTCAATCATTAACTGTTTGTAGTCAATCTTGGGATTACCAAAATAAATGCCTTGCTTTCTTACTTCTTTGGCCATCTTGAGGACTTCGGCACAGTGTGACAGGAAACAGACCGGTATGCAGCCCCAACAAACACAAACTCCCCCGAGCTTTTCCTGCTTTTCTATAAGCAGCACCTTGCCGCCAAGCTGGCCAGCCCGAAATGCCGTCATAAAACCGCCGCCGCCACCACCAATTACTATTACATCATACTCATCTAACATTTTTATCCCTTTCTATCTAGTGCTAAGGTGTATGTAGTCAGCGAAAGTGGGACAATTGAGTCTTCGAAAAGATTGGACACTTTAAAGGCCATGCCCCTGCTCCCTGGCGTTCCTATTATGACCCCTTCTTGCTGCTAATGTCTTGCTTTTGGCCTCCTTCCTCCTCTGAATGATTTCAAGATGTCTACCAGTGTAGACGTCATATGGCGTGACATTGCCCAGGCCTTCGTGATAACGCCGATGTAAGAATTTAAGTTACGCATTTAGCCACTTTATTAGCTGCGTGCTTGGGCGTGCAGAATGTAGTTACAACATTGGAGAGAGAACCAAGATTGCTGAGGCAATGCGGCATAACAAAGAAGTAGACATCTATTCTTCAGCTTGGTCAAGTTCTTTGGGCTCGATTATCTGCCTCGCCTCCTCGGCAAGTTCCCGTGGTACCAGTATCTTTACTTGTCCTAAACCATCTATAGTCAAACCGTAGACTATTCCAGCACTCTCATATTCCAGCAGAACAGGGATTCCCTCGCTCTCTAAATGTGACTTTATAACATTAGCAATGAGTTCACCCTGAACCGTAGAGATTGCAATAAGGTCTGGCTTGTTGGTCATCTATTCCCCACTTTCTGGCTCCGTAATACGAACTTTAAGCACCGCAGCTTCCTTTGTCAATACCCCTGAATAGCGATGAACCCCTGCCTGTGCAGCTACTACGGGGAGTTAGTACGCTTCGGCATTATCTACTAGACTGATAGGGAGACTATATCATAGTATTCTAATTAAAACGTTCTGCAACCACATGCTTAATATTACACAAAAAATCTAGCTTGCTCTCGATGGTGATACCACTTGACAAAACAGATGAGCAGTGGTAACGTGATAATGGCTCTGAAATTCAGGGCCGTTTGTGTTTTTAAAGAGGTTTTTAACCTGATTTTTCAAGCGATGTCAACCTGATTGTTTAAAAATTAAACAATTTACCAGCCGGTTCCAGCTTCGATAATGTCCTGAAAACTGGAAGAATGTTAGCATGACTTTTAATCAGGGTGTCGCAGGTCCGAGACCTGCACGGCCTACCAGCCCCGTTTTGAAGCTAATTTTCCCCGATTTTTACAAAGTGCTACTGAATAGTCAAAGCCATTATAGGCCAAAATTAACGGTTTCTTAACAATTAAGTCTTAGCATTAAAGGGAGATATTAAAAACTCTGAAGGAAACTAGAACTGGACTGGAATAGAATCGTGGGGCGGGCTTCCAGTCTTTGAAGCAGGAAGCGAGAAACACGAAAGGGAAGCAAAACGATGAGTAAGCCAACGAAAATTTTAGCCATTATGTTGGGGTTGTCGCTGCTGGTAACGATGTTTACAGGAGGAATTCCAATCCTAGCAGCTGATTCCCAGGAGACACCTGCCCCGATTACTCAGGCCACTGCTGGAACCAGTTGGAGCCCTGCAACAATTGTTGCGACAAACAATCTGATCAACGTCTGGGGTAGTTCAGCGAGCGATGTCTTTGCCGCTGGGGCTGCCGGCACCATCCTTCACTATGATGGCAGTAGCTGGACCTTTATGTCCAACAGCACTGACAACTCCCTCTTCAGCATCTGGGGCAGTTCAGCGAGCGATGTCTTCGCCGTTGGTGCTGCCGGCACTATTCTTCATTATAACGGCAGCACATGGAATCCCATGGTCAGCGGCATCTCAAACGATCTTTTTGCGGTCTGGGGCAGTTCAGCGAGCGATGTCTTCGCCGCTGGTGCTGGTGGTACCATCCTTCACTATGACGGCAGTAGCTGGCTCTCCATGCCTAGTGGTAATACAAAATATCTCCTGAGTATATGGGGTAGTTCTGGGAGTGATGTCTTCACGGCGGGCCAAGGTGGCACCATCCTTCACTATGACGGTAGTAGCTGGAATTCAATGCCCAGCAGTACCAACAATGATCTCACTGCTATCTGGGGCAGCTCAGCGAGTTATGTCTTCGTCGTGGGTGTTGCCGGTACCATCCTTCACTACGACGGCAGTAGCTGGAATTCCATGTCCAGCAGTACCACCCAGGATTTTCATCGTATCTGGGGCAGTTCAGCGAGCGATGTCTTCGCCGCTGGTGCTGCCGGCACCATCCTTCTCTATGACGGTAGTAGCTGGAGTTCCATGTCCAGCGGTACCACCAACGATATGCACGGTGTCTGGGGCAGTTCAGCAAGCGATGTCTTTGTCGTTGGTGCTGCCGGCACTATCCTTCACTACGACGGCAGTAGCTGGAATTCCATGTCCATCGGCATCACCCAGGAACTTCATTGTATCTGGGCCAGCTCAGCGAGCGATGTCTTTGTCGCTGGCGCTGGCGGCACCATCCTTCACTATGACGGCAGTAGCTGGAGTTCAATGTCCAGCGGTACCAGCAATGACCTCGCTGCGGTTTGGGGCAGTTCAGCGAGTGATGTCTTTGTTGTTGGTGCTGCTGGCACCATCTTTCACTACGACGGCAAAAGCTGGAGTTCCATGTCCGGCAGTACCACCAACGATATGCACGGTGTCTGGGGCAGCTCAGCGAGCGATGTCTTTGCCGCTGGGGCTGCCGGCACTATCCTTCACTACGACGGCAAAAGCTGGAGTTCCATGTCCAGCGGTACCAGCAATGACCTC
>CAYNGD010000018.1:0-31070 GCA_964396965.1 uncultured Dehalococcoidales bacterium | reverse complement strand
TCACTACGACGGCAAAAGCTGGAGTTCCATGTCCAGCGGTACCAGCAATGACCTCACCGCGGTCTGGGGCAGCTCAGCGAGCGATGTCTTTGCTGCTGGTGCTGCTGGCACCATCCTTCACTACGACGGCAGCAGCTGGAGTTCCATGTCCAGCGGTACCAACAATAACCTCACTGCGGTCTGGGGCAGTTCAGCGAGCGATGTCTTTGTTGTTGGTGCTGCTGGCACCATCTTTCACTACGACGGCAAAAGCTGGAGTTCCATGTCCGGCAGTACCACCAACGATATGCACGGTGTCTGGGGCAGCTCAGCGAGCGATGTCTTTGCCGCTGGGGCTGCCGGCACTATCCTTCACTACGACGGCAAAAGCTGGAGTTCCATGTCCAGCGGTACCAGCAATGACCTCGCTGCGGTTTGGGGCAGTTCAGCGAGTGATGTCTTCGCCGCTGGTATCGGTGGAACCTTCCTTAACTATGAAGCACCAACACCTACACCTACTCCGATAACTACGCCTACACCCACGCCAACCCCAACGCCAACACCTACCCCTACGCCAACGACGTCAGGGGTCAACTGGAAACTGATTGGCGGCATTGTTGCCGCAGTTATTATAGTCATCGGTGTACTCGTCGCATTTCGCCGAAGAACTGGGAAGACGAAACAGGGCAAACGAAAGTAAAAGCAAGCTTTGACTTAAGCTAAGCAAGCACGGGCCATGGAACCGGGAAACCCGAATTCAAATTCTTGATTTTTCTTCATTTTCGTCGGAAAGGCTTGGACATAGCGCTATTTTGCCCCTGATGAACAAACCGCCATGCCGGTCCTGATGGCCATCTTCAGCGGCATGGGACAGCTTTACGATCCGGCGATAGGTGCCGCCTTTTTTACCCTATTGAGGGAGTACCCAACCACGACACTGGCGAAATACCAAATCGGCGAACTCTACATGCTCATTTTCGGCATCGTGCTGGTGGTGTCGATAAAATACCTGCCCACCGGGCTGGTAGGCATGATACAGAAGTGGCGGAAGAGGGCACTAGAGGCAAAACAAACTCCTGCTGAAAAATAGATTATAATATTATTACCGCTTTAGCTAACAAAAATTGAAAGGACGCTATCCATCATGGCCGAAGAGAGCTGGAAGGACTATAAAGAGAAGAAGCGTACCAGGTCAATGCCGCTCAGCGGCATAAGAGTGCTCGAGGTCTGCACCCTTCTGCTGGGGCCGGCGGGGCCGGGCTTCGCCGCTGAGATGGGGGCCGAGGTTATCAAGTGCGAAATCCCGCCGATGGGGGATACCTGCCGCGACCTGACCCCCTTCGGCTATCAGTTCCGGGAGCAGGGGCCGGCCTTCGCCCACATGAACACCAACAAGTACTGGCTGGGCCTTGATTTGCACAAGCCCGAAGCCCAGCAGGTTTTCCGGGAGCTGGCGGCTACCGCCGACGTCATTGAAGATAACCTAAGACCGGGGGTGATGGAAGGCTGGAGTGTCGGCTACCGCCAGATAAAGGAAATCAACCCGAGCATTGTCTATCTCTCCAAGAACGGCTTCGGCCAGTGGGGTCACTACGCCGAGGAGAACCGCCCCTCCAACGACGGCGCCTCGCAGGGGTTTTCCGGCTATGCCTGGCTTTCCAGCTTCCCCGGCCAGCCCCCCCCCTCAAGAGCCGCCTCTACATCTGCGATAACTACGGGGCGCTGATGGGAGAACTGGCGGTGCTGGCCGCCCTCCACTACCGGCAGCGGACGGGAAAGGGGCAGTTCATCGAGCTTTCACAGACCGAGGCCATCATGCGTGCGATGACCTGGGTCTGGCCCTACCAGCAGCTTACCGGTAAGACCGCCATGCCCGCCGGCAACCGGGACCTATCAATATGCCCCGCCGACACCTTCCGCTGCTCAGACGACAGCTTTATCGCCATCGCCGCCCCCGCCCCGGAGGAGTTTAAAGGCCTGTGTACCGCCATGGGCAGGCCGGAGCTGGCCGACGACCCCAGGTTCAGAGACCACCTCACCCGGCTTAAAGAGGACAACGCCACCACCATCCTTAAGATCATTGCCGACTGGGCCAGAGGCAAAACAACGGCTGAGATTGAGGCGTTAGCCGAAAAACACGGCTTCGCCGCCTGCCATATCTACAACACCAAAGAGGTGGTTGAAGACGAGCACTTCCGGGCGCGGGGCTTTATGACCGAGGTCAACGACCCCATCCTCGGCAAATATCTAGACCACGAGTTCCCGGTAATGATGTCCAAGACACCACCCAGGGTGGAGTGGGGCTGCCGGGCGGTGGGCTTCGACAACGAATACATATTAAAGCGCATCCTAGGCAAAAGCGACGATGATATTAAAAAGCTCTACGACTGCGGCGCCCTGGGCAAATGGGCGGATGTGCCCACCCGCCGGCCACCCTCCGGCTGGGACGGTAAGGCCGGATTGCGCCAGGCATAAGGAAAGGAAAAGAAGGATGGAACAACGCTGGACAGACTGGGTAAGGGAAAGGGACGACCCTGCTATCGCCCACACCAGCCCGGAGGCCCTGGACGATATAACCGTATTGGACTTAAGTTATAAGAACTTCGCCGGCTGCTACTGCTCCTCGATGCTGGCCGAGTTCGGCGCTAAAGTCATCAGAATAGAGCCGCCGGAGGGCGACTTCATCAGGAGCTGCACCCCCTACGGTCTGCTCCACAAGGGGGAGGGGCTCAACTACCTGAGCGAGGGCAGGAACAAGCACCATATCACCCTTAACCTAAGCAAGCAAGAGGGAAGGGAAATCCTTAAATCTCTGGTAAAAAAGGCCGACGTGCTGATAGAGACCTTCCGCCCCGGGGTTATGGACGGGTGGGCTATCGGCTACGAGCATCTAAAGAAGATTAACCCCGGGCTTATCTTCGCCTCTATAACCGCCCGCGGCCAGTTCGGCCCGATGAGCCGGAGCCGGATGCCGGACTACGATAATGTCACCCAGGCCAGATCGGGGGTTCAGTCGGCCACCGGCGAGGTCCTTCCCGAGGGCAAGAGCTATGACGAGTGCCCCTGGGCGGTGCCGACCAAGGCCGGCCCCTGGATAGGCTGGGCCCAGCCGGGGACGTTTATGGCGGTGGGCATCCTGGCGGCTTTATACTGGCGGGGGATAAGCGGGGAGGGGCAGGCGCTGGACGTGGCCACCGCCGAGGCCTACGCCCGCTTCGACGACTACGCCGCCCTGTGGTACCAGGAAACGGGAATCATCTGCGAGCGCTTTGGCAGCCTGGATACCGCCGGCTGGCTCTACTGCTTCGCCCCGACCAAAGACGGCGCCGTCTTTCTGGGAGGACTGAGGCTGGAGATGTGGCAGGCCTTCGCCGATATGGTGGGCAAATGGGAGGAATGGGACGCCGCCAGCTGGACCACCCTTCAGGTCTTCATGCGCAAGGAGAAGCAGCTGAAATGGGCGCCGCTGGTCTTTGCCGAGACCCGCAAATACACCAACGACGAGCTGGTCAGGATGTCGGTGGAATACTCCAGAAAGGGCCGGCTGGCCCCGATAACGCCGGTGGTGGCGCCGGTCTGCTCCCCCGATGAGCCGATGAAAAACGCCAACTGGCTGGACCGGGGGATGTTTACCCCGGTCAAAGACCCGCTCTACGGGGAGGTTATCGTCGCCCAGGCGCAGCACAAGATGACGGAAACGCCGGTTCGGACAAAATGGGTGTGCCGCCCGGTAGGCTATGACAACGATAAAGTCTATTCAGAATATCTTAGCCTCGACCCGGCCAGGCTGGACGAGCTAAAAAAGGCGGGGGTAATCTAGCCAGCTGGCTATCCTCCGTTTTTACCAATATTTAATAAATAATTAATTATTTATTAAAATATGATTGACTTGGTTGGATTTGGGGTGTAAAATCAGCCCGAAGCGCCAACAGCCTGACTTTAAAGACCCACAAGAGAAAGGAGGCGGGTAATGGCTGGCGAAAAGTTTGAAATGATTTTCGAGAAGGGCAGGCCGCCCAGCGAAGCTGGGTACCCCGGACTTAACCCCCGGACGGAAAAGGCGGAGGGGATGATTATCGAGTACGACGTCGCGGTGAAGATGCGTGACGGCGTCAAGATCTACATCGATGTCTATCGCCCGGAGACAGAGGGGAAATATCCCCCGATTATTTGCTGGGGCCCTTATGGTAAACACGGGTTGATAACCTATGCCTATCTGGGAAACACCGGCCTAAATGACCGAGATTTCAATCAGTACACCAAATTTGAGGCGGCTGACCCGGTCTATTGGTGCCGGAATGGTTATGCCGTTATTAACGCCGACCAGCGCGGCTCCTGGGGTTCTGAGGGCGACTTGACTTTTATGAGCCCCCAGGAGGTAGAGGACTGCTACGATCTCATCGAATGGGCCGGCACCCAGCCCTGGAGCAACGGCAAGGTCGGTATGACCGGCGTCTCCTACTTGGCCTGGACACAGTGGAAGGTGGCGGCAGCCCACCCGCCGCATCTGGCGGCGATAAACCCCTGGGAGGGAGTTAGCGATTTCTACCGCGAGCTTGGCTACCACGGGGGCATCCCGGAGACGCTGTTTAACCCCATGGTGTACGACGCCTGGAAGTTTTCCCAGAACAGGGTTGAAAATTTCTGGGAGATGGTCCAGCGGCACCCTCTTTTCGATGACTACTGGGCCAGCAAGAACGCTGACCTGACCAAGATAACAGTGCCAGCCTTCGTCGTGGCCAGCTGGACCGACCACGGCCTGCACAACCGGGGGACGCTGGAAGGTTTCAAGAAAATCGCCTCCAAGGAGAAGTGGCTTTTAGTTCACGGGCGCAAGAAGTGGTGGCATTTCTACCAGATGGAAAGCATCGAGAGACAGAGGCAGTTTTTTAACCACTTCCTGAAGGGTATTGATAACCATGTCAAAGACTGGCCCAAGGTCAGGCTGGAAATCAGGGAAGAATACTATGTGGGCCGGTCCAGGAACGAAAACGAGTGGCCAATAGCCCGCACCAAATATACCCAACTTTTCTTAAACGCCGGCGACGGAAAGATGAGCAAGACTCTGCCCAAAACGGAAGCTCAGGTCAGCTACAAGGTGGACGACATAAAAGACAAGACTCAGAACGCCAAATTCGAGTTCAAGTTTGACCAGAAGACCGAGCTAACCGGACATATGAAGCTGAAACTCTGGGTAAAGGCGGACGGTAGCGACGACATGGATCTGTTTGTGGCTATAGAGAAGATTGACCGCTCCGGGAACCTCGTCCCCTTCCCCTTCTTCGGCAACCACGATGATGGCCCGGTGGCGCTGGGCTGGCTGCGGGTTTCCCATCGTGAGCTCGATGAGAAGCAATCAACGCCCTACCAGCCCGTCCATAAGCACACCAGGGAGATAAAGCTTAAAGCCGGTGAAATCGTACCGGTAGAAATCGAGCTCTGGCCTTCAAGCACCCTGTTCGAGGCCGGAGAGAAGCTGAGGGTGGTGGTGCAGGGCAGCGATATCTACTGGTACCCCACCGAGATACACACCGACGGGCACTTGAATACGGTAAACAAGGGCAAGCACGTAATCTATAGCGGTGGCAAATACGATTCTCACCTTCTAGTGCCGGTGATTCCGGAGTTATGAGCCGGTATCGGCTGTCGATGTTGTGTTGCTTAACCCAGAGGATAGCTCCATAACACCAGTCGCCGGTGTCGATGGCTTGCATGGCGGTGACGTTGACCCCGGCCTGTTCTAGCTTGCTGAGTATGTCGGCGACGGCACCTAAGTACTCCCACTCCGAGACCATGAAAGCAATCTTCGGTCCCACCAGCTTGTTTCCTGCCTTTTGTGCCGCCGCAACGAGGGCATCTCCGCTTATCTTGGCTTATCATGGGGTGGTTCGGTTGTGTAGTCAAGCAAATCTTGAATCCCTGGAAACTGCACCAACCTATAAAAGTAATTTCTGCTGTTATGGTATTGACAAAGTAAGGGAACGGTATTAGCATTAGCCGCGCAAGGACAGACAAACTCGAAGAACAGACCTGCTATGGCCTTAATTCTGTAGGAAGCGCAGGATATAGTTGAGAACCCAATAAAATAAAGTAAAGGAGGTGATGATAGGAAAATAAGTGAGAGTGAGGTGGAGGAATAAAAATCCTGAGAAAGGAGTAAAGGGATTGAAAAGTAAAATATGGCTAATCCCGTTGGCGTTACTCTTAGCCATCAGCCTGATTGCTATCGGCTGCCCGACAACCGCGCCAACAACGACTCCACCAACCACAACCCCACCAACTACGCCAACGACACCACCCCCGCCAGCCAAGGATAAAATCGTTGTTGGTATGGCCAGGTCCCTCTCCGGCCCACTGACTGCGATTGATGCGGCAGGATTCGGGCCAATCTATAAAGCGTGGGTTCCCGAGGTCAATGCCGACGGCGGGATATATGTGGCCGAGTACGGCAAGAAACTGCCCGTAGAGCTGAAGATATACGATGACAAGAGCGACGTGGGCACGGCGACCAGGCTGACGGAGAAGCTGATTCTGGAGGACAAGGTTGACTTTGTGTGGTCTTCTAATGGTACCTCTTTTCTTTTTGCCCAGGCCCCTATCTGCAACAAGTATGACTACCTGTTTTTGGGCTTCGAGGGTGGGGCCACCACTATGAAGGACTCGCTGTACAGTTTGCCTTATGTGTTCCTCAACCTCAGTTTCTCCGACTGGTACGAGATTCCGGTTTGGGCTGACATGCTGGCGGCCAAGGGTGCCAAGACGGCCTATGTAACCTACATCGCCGACCTCCATGGCATTGAGTACTCCGGTGTGGCCGGTAACGAGTTCGGCCGGGTGGGAATCAAAATACTCGGCAACGTGAGCCTTCCCGCCGACCTCAAGGACTTCGCCCCGGTGATACAGGATGCCATGGCCTCCGGTGCCGATGTCTTCTGCTGCTTCGGCTATCCTGACCAGGTACTGCCGGTCACCGGGACGGCGATAGCCCTGGGCTATAGCCCCAAGGCCATGATAATGGGGCCTGGAGGCAACTACGGTTTCTATCATACCGCCTTCGGCCCGGCGGTGGAGGGGATAAGCGCTTTTGCTACCTGGAACCGGAAACAATCCCCCGAGATGGAGCAACTGTTCCAGACACTCTACGGCGACCAGCCTGAGGACCTCTGGAATGGTTGGGGGTCGGATCTCTTTTGGGGAGCGTTGGATTTCTGGAAGCAGGCTATAGAAGAGACCGGGACGCTTGACCAGACAGCGATAAGGAACTTATTCGCTACGCAGCACTTTGATACGGTTCTGGGAGACACCTACTACACGACGTTCGGTGATGGCGGCGGGATTCTGGCCAAGGAATCCCATCAGGGGGAGACCGGTCAGTGGCAAAATGGAATATTTGAGGTCGTAGGCGGAGGTGACTGGCCTGCCACTAAGCTTACCGCCGACTTTGAATATCCCAAGCCGGCCTGGCCAGAATCGTGATATTAAGATTAGGAGTTTAAGGAGTAATAAGCAGGCTGTCTGGAGGGTGGCGAAGATTCCCCCTTCAGGCAGCCTGCGCTCTTAATCGCCAAGGCCAGGAACTATCATATGGCCACGACGCCAACCGATGACTCTTAAACTGGTTACGTCGGCATACTATTGAGCTAACTCAAGCGCAGGGCCATTGACGTCGGCATTATTGCTGAAGCCCGCGCTCTCCCAGTATCCGCGAAAACTGGCGTCTGAGGACAACTCTATCCGAGTAACCCACTTTGCCCATTTATAGCCAAACTTACTCATGGCTACAACCTGAAAAGGGAATCCCCTATCCGGCGGCAGGGTAATGTCATTGTCCTTCAAAGCAATAATAATATTATTATCGTAAATATAGCTTAAGTCCAGTGAACTGTACCCTTGAGGGACATCGGTAGTGTGGAAGATGGCAATTTTAGCCTCTGGCTTGACCCCAGCATCATCGAAAATAGCACTGAGCGCAGGGCCGGTCCACTTAGCTGTGAAACCCCAACCTTCGACACAATCCAGGTCCATAAGCTGGGATATCTGGGGGTATGCTTGCAAATCGGCATAACCTAAACTCAGAGGATGATCTACCAGGCCATCAATCGTTAGCCTATAGGTTGCCCTGTCAATGTATTGCGTACCATTGAGTGCATTATTATCCTGCTGGCTTATTGGCGTCAATTTGTGGCCCATAAACTCGGCAGCTTCGACTTCACCAGTGTTAGTAGGCGTAGAAGCTGGCTTGGTGCAAGCCGTTAAGGTTAGAGGGAGTGTTAAAATCAATACAGCCGCCAAAACAATAGATTTACTTTTCATTTGAGTTTTCATTTTTCATTCTTACACATAGATGGTAAAAAAGATATAAAACGGGGTTGAAATTAGTTACAAAAGTGTGGCATATTGAGCGGAGGTGGTATATACGGTCCCGAAGCGACGTAGGCATATGCCTCTAAAAGCGATTGCCAGGCCGGGGTCAACTTCTCATCGCGAGACTCTAAAGCCTCCGCTGATATTTTGAGTTCCTTTTGTAATCTAAACCGCTACGGCGCTGGTTAGGTGTCATATGAGAGCGAGAAATCCTCCGATGGCTATATTGTACATCGCATCGTCCAGGCTAAACAACGTTTATTAATTACTTCCTCTATCGCGGCTGTCTAAGTCCGGTGATCCTCTTCTGGATCTCTCTGACAATCATGGAAGGACTAGCTTGATGTTTGAGAAGCCGCCCGGAGAGGCAGGCTGAAGCTGAAGGTGGAGCCCCTCCCTTCCTCACTCTCCACCCGGATGTTGCCGCCGTGGGCCTCGACGATGTGCTTGGCGATGGCCAGCCCGATGCCGGTGCCCTCCCCGGTGCGGACCTTATCCCCCTTGTAGAAGCGCTCGAAGACATGGGGCAAGTCTTCCTCAGCGATGCCACTGCCGGTGTCGGCTATAGCCAGGGTGACCGAATCCCCTTCTCGCCGGGTGGTAACCGTGATTCTGCCGCCGGCGTCAGTGAACTTGATGGCGTTGTGCAGCAAATTAACTATTACCTGCCGGACTCTGGCCCTGTCGGCGGAGACCTGGGGCAAGTTGGCGGCCAGCTCTTTAACTAAAGAAAGCCGCTGCCTCTCCGCCTGGGGCTTTAGCTGGGCGGCGACCTCCTCCGCCAAGTCGTTTATATTTACCGGCTCCAATTTAAGCTCGGCCTTGCCCGTCTCGATGCGGGAGAGCTCGGTCAGCTCCGCCACCAGCTGGGTCAGCCGGTTAACCTCGTCGTCAATCCGGTTAAGGAAGTCCCTGGCTGTCTTTTGGTCGTCAACGGCGCCGTCGCGCAGGGTCTCCACCATCACCTTGATTCCGGCCAGCGGGGTACGGAACTCATGGGAAATATTGCCGATAAGCTCGCGCCGGGTAGCCTGCAGGTTTCTCAGCTCGGTGAGGTCCTGGAACAGAAGCAGGACGCCGCTGTGAGCAACGGGCAGGGCGATTGCCCTCAGGTAGCGCTTTGAGGTGCCCGATTCGTACTGGACGGACTGCATTCTGGCTGTCCTGAGGCACAGCTTCAACAGCTCATCTGCCTCGTGGTCGCGCACCGCCTCGATGAGGGATTTACCCTCTGGCTCCTTTATGTTAAATAATTTTTTCGCCGTCTGGTTGGCCAGCGAAACGTCGCCCTCGGCATCGGTCATAATGACGCCATCGGCCATATTGTCCAAGATGGTGGCCAGCCTGGTCCGGTCTTCCGAGATTGTTTCCACTGTTTCCTTGAGCCTGGCCGACATTTCATTGAAGGCATGAGCCAGCTCACCGACCTCGTCCCTGGCCTCTATGGTTATCTTCTGCCCCAGTTCTCCTGAGGTGATTCTCCGGGAGGCGGCGGTGAACTGGCGTATGGGGCGGGTGGTAAAGCGGGCGATAAGCCAGGCCGCCAGGATGACCAGCGCCGCCGCCGCCGCCATGGCGATAATAATGCTTACCGTCACCCGGCGGACCACGCCCTCAACTGTGTCGATTGGCAGCGAGACGCGGGCCACCCCCAGAATCTCCCCCTGATAGGAAACGGGCACGGCCATATACAGCATCATACGCTTCAGAGTGGTGCTATAGCGGGTGCTCTCACCCAGGCCGGTGCTCAGGGCGTCGATGACCTCGGGGCGACCGGCGTGGTTCTCCATGATGGCTGGGTCTTCATCAGAGTCGCCCAGCACGGTCCCGTCCCGGGCGATGATGGTGACCCTGGCCTTAATCTCCTCCCCCAGCCTCTTGGCCAGGGTATCCGGGCTATCCTGCCCACTAGGGTTCAGGAAACCGGGCAGGCTGGCTTCGGCGGTAATCCTGGCTTCATGCTCCAGCTCAGAACGCAGGTCGGCAAGCTGGGAACTCCGGGTGGAGATGGCCAGGTAAGCTCCCAGAGCCCCCATAATAACCACCACCAGCAGGACAAGGGGGATGGTAATGCGCCATTGAATGCTACGGAACAATTTCAGCCTGCCAGTTTATAGCCAGTGCCCCGCACCGTCACCAGAATTTTAGGCTTGGCCGGGTCACCCTCTATTTTCTGCCGCAGCCAGCGGATGTGGACATCCACTGTCCTGGTCTCGCCGGCGTAGTCATAGCCCCACACCTTTTCCAGGAGCTGCTCCCGGCTGAAGACGAGCCCCTTGTTCTGGGCTAGAAAGGCCAGCAGGTCGAACTCTTTCGGGGAGAGCTCCAGGGTTTCTCCTCCCCGTGAAGCCCGGTGGCGGGCGCTATCAATCTCCAGGTCACCGATTCTGAGAGCCGGCTTAAGTTCCGGCTCCGCTCTGGCCATCTCGGCGCGGCGGAGCATGGCCCTTATCCGGGCCAGCAGCTCCCTCATGCTGAAGGGCTTGGTCATGTAGTCATCGGCACCGATTTCAAGGCCAACTATCTTGTCCACCTCATCCACCTTGGCGGTCAGCATCATGATGGGGACATCGGTCTCTTTCCTTAGAATGCGGCAGACCTCAAAGCCGCTAAGTCCGGGCAGCATTATATCCAGGACCATTAAATCCGATTTTTCCCTCCGTGCCGCCTCCAAAGCCCCGGCGCCGTCAACGGCGGTAACGACGTCGTAGCCTTCTTTGATAAAATTATATTTGAGCGTCGCCAGCAGGTTCAGGTCATCCTCGACAACCAGGATTTTAGCTGCCATATTTTCTCCAATTTCAGTATAAACCCAATGGCAGCCTCTATCAAATGTTATGAGCAAACTTGACGTAAGGCCAAGAGGTTTTATAAGATATAGTGACTTTTGCATTGAGGAGGCCAAATGTTAGCTGAGTTTGAGTATTTCGCTCCCAAAACGGTTAAAGAAGCCGTTTCTCTGCTGGCCAAATATAAAGAGGAGGCTAAAATAATCTGCGGGGGGCAGTCGATGCTGGTAGTCATGAAGCAGCGACTGCTCACCCCGGAATATCTGATTGATATCAAGGGTATATCCAGCCTGGACTATATCAAATACGATGAGAAGCAGGGCCTCAAAATCGGGGCGCTGACCATACACCGGGCCATAGAGAAATCACCGGTCATCCAGAAGCATTTCAGAGTGCTCAGCGAGCTGGAGGGGAATCTGGCCACCGTCCAGACGCGAAACTGGGGCACTATCGGCGGCAACCTCTGCCACGGTGACCCCGCCGGCGACCCGGCCCCGGTCTTCATTGCCCTGAGGGCAAAATTAAAGCTGGCCGGTCCGGGCGGAGAAAGAACAGTCGATATGGAGGAATTTTCCAGGGATTATCTTGAGGTAGCCTTAAAGCCTGACGAGATGCTCACCGAGATTCAGGTGCCGACCCCACCGCCTCATACCGGCACTGCCTACGAAAAGCTGATGGTGATGAAGGGGGATATGGGAATCGTCGGGGCGGCGGTGTCAATCACCCTGAGTGGCAAGGATGGCCTCTGCCAGGACGCCCGGATAGCCCTCAGTAACTGCTCTTCCGTACCGCTGAGGGCCAGGGAGGCGGGGAAGGTCCTAGTCGGAAAGACAGTTAACGAAGGCCAGCTGGTCAAGGCCAGCGAAACAGCCTCAAAGGAGGCTGCCCCAACTTCTGATGTACACGGTTCGGCAGAATACCGGCGGGAGATGATAAAGGTCTTCGTCCGGAGGGTGGGACTGATAGCTCTGGAAAGAGCCAGAAAAGCCTAAATTGGGTAAGGAGGACAAGTGTGAAAGGTGAACTGAAGGAATTAAAACTGAACGTTAACGGCAAACCCTACCAGCTTAAGGTGAAACCAAACACCCTGCTGGTGGAGCTGCTGAGGCAGGAACTGAAGCTGATCGGCACCAAGGTAGGCTGTCTGGACAGCGCCTGCGGTGCCTGCACCGTTAATATTGATGGCCGGGCGGTCAGGTCCTGCTCGGTGCTGGCGCTTCAGGCCGCTGGTCATAAGATTACCACCGTTGAAGGGGTGGCTGAAGGTGATAAGCTGCACCCTATTCAGCAGGCGATGATTGACCACGGTGCCATAGAGTGCGGGTACTGCACGCCGGGGATGGTGATGTCGGCCAGGGCCTTGCTGGCTGAGAACCCCAGCCCTACCCGCCAGGAGATAAGGGAGGCGATACAGGGCAACCTGTGTGCCGACGAAGGTTATGTCAAATACATTGAGGCGATAGAAATCGCGGCCCGAGAAATGCGAGGAGGTCACTAGCATGGACGAAACCTTTGGCAACTATGCGATTTTAGGCAAACCGATACCCAGGGTAGATGCCAGGGCCAAGGTTACCGGCGAGGCGAAATACGCCGCCGATTATGAAATAGCCAATATGTTATGGGGCTATGTCAAGAGAAGCCCTTACGCCCATGCCAGGATATTGAATATTGACACCAGCAAGGCCGAAGCCCTGCCCGGCGTCAAAGCGGTGACTACCGGCAAGGACTTTGGTGGTTTCAAGTGGGGCTGGAGCGGGCCGACCCGTGACGAAGAGCCGCTGGCGGTGGCCAAGGTGCGCTACCTCTATGAAGGGGTGGCGGCGGTGGCCGCCGTTGATGAGGATACCGCCCAGGAGGCCTGCGACCTCATTGAGGTGGAGTACGAACCGCTTCCCGGCGTCTTTACCCCCACCGAGGCAATGCAGGAAGGGGCGCCCCTGGTCCATGAAGACCGGCCGGGGAATATCTGTGTTGAATACCACTGGAACTTCGGCGATGTGGAAAAGGCCTTCGCCGAGTCTTACCTGGTCCGGGAGGACACCTTCCAGACGCCGCGGATGGCCAAGGGCTATCTGGAGCCGCCGGCGGTGACCGCCTACTGGCCCGACTCGACTCACGTGGTCTATATCGGGGCCAAGGGCAGCCCCTATTTCCCTTACCGGATTCTGTCCCGGTGCTTTAACCTGCCGCTGAGCAACGTGCGGATAATAGCACCTATTATCGGCTCCGACTTCGGCGGCACCAAGAACGACATGACGCCAGCCGATTTTTCGGCGGTCATGCTGTCCAAGAAGGCGGGCCGGCCGGTGAAAATTGTGACCACCCAGTTCGATGCGCTCACCACCGACCTGCGGCGCCACCCGATGTGGATTACCGTCAAGACAGGGGTTACCAAAGACGGCCTACTGACAGCTACCTATCTCAAGGCGGTGGCTGACGGGGGCGCTTACACCCGGATGAGCCCGCTTACCATGTTCCTCACCGGCACCTGCATGACGCTGCCCTACAAGCTGCCCAATTTCAAGTATGACTGCTACAACTACTTCACCAATAACCCCAGTTCCGCTGCCATGAGGGGACACGGGCTTTACCACAGCCGGTTCGCCGCCGACGTCCAGCTGGATATGATCGCCGAGGAGCTCGGCCTGGACCCGGTGGAGATAAGGCTCAGGAACTCTATCGAAAACCCCAAGCCGGGCCAAATTTACAAGACGGTCAACGATGTCCATGTGGCCACCTGCGGCATGCAGGAGTGCATCGAGAAGGTGGCCGAGGCGGTGAACTGGAAAACGAGGAGGAAAAAGGTCGAAGGCAGCAAGGCCTACGGCATGGGGTTTGCCGCAGCCACCTATAACAGCGGCACCAAGCTGAGCGCCCACAACGCCTGCGCCGCTATCGTCCGGGTGTGCGAGGACGGCAGCGTCAACTACCTGACCGGCGCCACCGACGTCGGACAGGGCTCAGACACCGTGATGAGCGCTATCGTTGCCGAGGTACTCGGTATAAAGCTGGACGACATAGACCTGAAGAGGGTGGACTCGGCCTTTACCCCGGTTGACCCCGGCAGCTACGGGAGCCGGGTCACCGTGCACGCCGGAGAGGCGGCCATAAAAGCCGCCCAGGATGCCAAGAACCAGCTCCTCGAGGTCGCCGCCCAGCAGTTCGGCGTGAAGCCGGATGATGTAGATATTAAGGACAAGAAGGTATTCGTTAAGTCGGATCCAGAGAAGAGCATGGCCTGGGGGAGGCTGGTGAGGATTGCCTGCTACGAGACACCGGGCAAGGTCATCATCGGCCGCGGCTACTCCACCCAGGGGATATCAATGTATGGACTGGCCGATTTCAGCCGGGGGATAGGCGATATCGGCACCAACTATAGCTTCACCGCCCAGGCCACCGAGGTGGAGGTGGACGTGGAGACGGGCTTTATCAAATGCACCGATAACAGTGTAATAGCCCACGACTGCGGTTTCCCGCTGAATGTCCAGGCGGTGGAGACCCAGGTCCAGGGTGGTTCCTATCACCAGGGGATAGCTGCCGCCCTCTACGAGGAGTTTAAGATGGACCGGGGGTCAACCCTTAACCCCAATCTGGTTGACTACAAGCGGCCCCGCGCCAATGAGGCGCCGATGACCAAGGTAATACACGTGGTAACCAACGACCCCTACGGCCCCTTCGGCGCTAAAGAGGCCAGCGAGGGCAGCTGCTGCAGCGCCCCACCGTCGCTGGTCAGCGCCATCTATGATGCTACCGGCGTCTGGATAAAGGACCTGCCGACACAGCCGGAGAAGGTCTTCTGGGCGCTGAAAGCCAAAAGGGAAGGGAAAGGAAAAAAGTAACCCTCTTCAGCTAGACAGGGAGTAGTTCAGGAGAAGGGGCAGGGCTAGTCAGCTTTGCCCCCTTTCTTTTTGGGGTATAGCGGAGAGCAGACCGGGCAGCTTTCGTTTCTGGCTATCTCACGCACCCGGAACTTCATATCATCACCGTTGAAAAGCAATACCCTGCCTGCCAGCGACGGGCGGCGGCCAGTAAGCAGTTTAATCGCCTCCAGGGCCTGCAGGTCGGCGATTAATGCCGGAGTTACCCCCAGGACCCCCAGCCCACCGGCCCCCTCGGGGGAGAGGCAGGCCAGGCAGGGCGTCTGCCCGGGGATGATGGTGGTAATCATGCCCCTCAGGCGCGAGACGCCGCCGTAGATATAAGGTGTCTTCTGCTTAACGCAGGCCGAGTTCACCAAAAGCCGGCTGGCCGAGTTGTCCAGCCCGTCAACCACTACCTGTGCCCCATTGATGAGGCTGGTGACATTATCCTCGTTTATTTTAGCAAAGACGGGGGTTATCTGGACTAAAGGGTTCAGCCGGGAAAGTTTTCTCACGGCGACCTCTACCTTCTTCCCACCTATATCCTCCTCCCAGTAGAGAATCTGCCGGTTCAGATCGGGCAGCTCCACGGTATCGAAATCAACAAGGGTAATATGGCCTACGCCAGCTGCCGTTAGATAGGTGGCTGAAGCACAGCCCAGGCCGCCCACGCCGACAATCACCACCTGTGAGCCTTTCAGCTTTCTCTGCCCCTCCTCGCCAAATTCGGGGATTATCAGCTGCCGCTTGTACCGGATGAGCTCGCTTTGGTCCAGCATCCTAACCGTCCCAGCGCCAGAGTATCCTGACCTTCACGGTGTCGTTATCCTTCAGCCTGGCATCGAGGCCGCCGGCTAAAGCCACGTAGTTCTGGCCGTTGACCAGGACATCGTAGTCGAAGTCCAGGTCATTGGTCTCCGGGTTAATCAGCTCGAGTTCCACATTGGCCTGCCGGTAACGGGCCGATAGTCCGGTGAGCAGCGCCCTTAACGTGCTGCCCTCTATTTCCGTTTCGATAACGCCCTTCTCCTTGGCCTCCGGCCAGGGCGCATAGAGCCAGGGCATAACGATAGCGAGCATCCCCTCCCGGGTCAACTCATGGGTGGGATTGACCACGATTAGCAGCTCGGAAAAACCGGGCATCATCACAATTTTCATAGTCACCCCGATTATGTTAACTTTGCCGATAGGCCTCTAAATTAATCATACCATCCATGACACCACTAGGCCAAATATTAGCGTGCTTGGCTTTTGGTACTTAAGATGGGAAAAGGGTTAGGCAGGCTTCACCGCCGTTTTGAATGACTGAGGGCAAACGCCGCCCCTACTCGGACCTGAGGGCCTCGATGGGGTTGAGGCGGGAGGCATTCCAGGCGGGGTAGAAGCCGAAGAACAGGCCGATGCCAACCGATACCGAAACGGCCAGGATAACTACATCTGGGGTAACCACGGTGGTCATCACCCCCAGCCTGTTTATAAAAAAGGAAACAAGCCAGCCTATTATCACCCCGATGATACCGCCAACCAGGGTAAGGAAGGCGGCTTCAATCAAGAATTGAATCCAGATATCGTGCTCCCTGGCTCCCAGCGCCTTGCGGATGCCTATCTCCCTGGTCCTCTCCAGAACCGACACCAGCATGATGTTCATCACTCCTATTCCCCCCACCAGCAGCGAAATGGCGGCGATAGCCCCCAGCAGCAGGGTCATGGTGCTGGTGGCCTGGGAGATGGTATTGGCTATCTGCTGTGTGGACATTATGTTAAAGTCATCATTGGCACTGGCGGCGAGCCGGTGGCGGGTGCGGAGTAGGCTGGTAATGTCGGCGATGACGTTGTCTGTCTGCTTCTCGTCGCTGACCGTCAGCGATATTGTTGATATCACCTGATCCCCCTGGGCGGTCCTGGGCTGGGCAACCATCTGCTGCATGGCCGTCAGCGGGATGAAGATAGCGTCATCAGAAGAGCCAAATATCACGTCTTTGCTCGCCAGAACACCGACAACGCGGACAATGTTGCCCCCCATTCTCATCTGCTGTCCTATCGGGTCGGTATTTGGGAAAAGGGTTGTGGCGACATTGGCGCCCAGCACGGCCACCTTGGCGCCCTGCTGATACTCATAATCGGTAAAGAAGGCGCCGCTGGCAATCGACAGGTTGTTCATCGACATATACTCCGGGGAGGTGCCGGTGACCTGGGAATTGGTATTCTCGCTGCCGACCACCAGCTGAAGGTTGCTTGAGTAGGAAGGGGCTACTGCCGATATATAGGGGACCTGCTGGGCTATTGCCTGGGCATCCTCCATAGTCAGTGTTGCCGAGGAGCCACCCCTGACACCGCCAAAGCCGACGCTTTCCCCGGGCCTGACGATAATCAGGTCTGAGCCCATACTTTGGATATTAGCCAGAATCTGGGCGGTAGCCCCCTTGCCGATGGACATCAGTATAATCACCGCCCCCACCCCGATAACAATTCCCAGCATGGTCAGGAAGCTGCGCAGCTTATGAGTGCTTATCCCAAGCCAGACCGTGGCTAGAAAGCTGGTCCACTTTTTCATGCCTTTTCCTCCGCCACTATCTCCCCGTCCTTGAGCTGGATAATGCGCTGGCAGTGGCGGGCAATATTGGCGTCGTGGGTTACCACCAGCAGAGTAATTCCCTGCTCGGCATGTAGCGCGGTGAGGATGGAGATTATCTCCTCGCCGGACTTGCTGTCCAGCTGGCCGGTAGGCTCATCGGCCAGGAACAGGGAAGGGTTTTTCACCAGCGCCCGGGCGATGGCCACACGCTGCTGCTCACCCCCGGAAAGCTCGACCGGGCGGTGTTTGACCCTCTCCGAGAGCCCCACCCTGGCCAGCGCCTCTACCGCCCGCTTGCGGTCAACACCGCCGGCGTAGGTCATGCCGAGCTCAACATTGGCCAGCGCGGTCAACCGGGAGAGCAGGTTGAAGGTCTGGAAAATAAAACCTATCTTCTGCCCCCTGATTTTGGCCAGCTCGCCGCCCTTGAGGCGGCTGACCTCTCTCCCCTCAAGATAGTATTTACCCGATGTCGGCTTGTCCAGGCAGCCCAGGATGTTGAGCAGCGTTGTCTTCCCCGAGCCGGAGGGACCCATAATCGCCACCAGCTCGCCACTTTCAATATTCAGGTCTATCCCCTTGAGCACCTGCAGCTCTCTCTTGCCCATGGGGTAGGTCTTGTTTATAGCCTCAAGCTTAATCATAGTGACGTCTTCTATCCCCGCCCGAAGAATATCCCACCCGGCGGTCTTTGCGGCGTCGTTGTCGCTGTCGAGGTTGTCCCCTGTGGGATGACCACCTTTTCACCCTCACTTAACCCATCGGTTACCTCGGTGTACTGCCAGTTGCTAATGCCGGTGGTTATGGCCTGCTGGGTAACGGTGCCATCGGCGGCCATAACCTGCACGTAGTTTTGCCCTCTCTGGGTGGTAATCGCCCCGTTGGGCACCAGCAGGACATTCGTTCTCTTCGCCACAACGATATTTACCGTGGCCGTTAGGCCCTCTCTGAGCTGTAGGTTCTGGGCTGCCGTTGATGGGGCCGGCGTCGATGACGACGTCTCCCCTCCCTGTGTTGGCGCTTCTAGCGGCTGAATTTCCACCGTTACTTTATAGTTCACCACACCCTGCTGGATGGTGGCTGTCGGTGAGATAAAAGTAACCTTGGCGGGAAGGTTTAGCCCCGGCAGAGAACTTAGCTGCACGGCGGCATCTCCCCCCAGCTTTACCTTGTAGATGTCCATCTCGCTGACCAGGATATCGGCTTCAAATTTAGTGGGGTCGGCAATAGTTACCGCTACGGTGCCCTTGGGTACGCCGTTGCCCGATACACCCGCGTCGCCGGCGGCAACATTGACCGCAGTGACGAAGCCGTCAAAGGGGGCAATGACCTCCGGGCTGGCATTTTGAGCATCAGTTAGCGCCTTCTGGGCGTCGGCCAGCTTCTGCAGGGCCTGCTGGTTCTGTAGTTTCAGTATCTCTATCTGCTGATCGTCATAGTTGTTGGAATAGACGATGTCTCCGGTAACCAGGGTGACGGTCTGGTCCTCCGCCTTATCCAGGGCCAGCTGGGTATTTTTCTGGCTTATCTCCGCCTGAAGCACATTACTCTCCAGCTGCGTCAGGTTCTCATCCCGCAGTGAGGTATCCAGTGTTGCCAGCACTTCTCCCTGTTTTACTGAATCGCCTACCTGCACATTGACCTGGTCCACTATTCCCGCCATATCAAAGGCGAGGTCCTCGGTGCGGGACAGCGACAGATTGCCGCTGGCGGTGATGTCCACTTCCAGGTTCCCCCGCTGCACGGTCACCACCTGTTGCTGCGTTGTTGACTGCGTAGCCTTTCCGGCGCAGCTTAAAGATAAAATGGCGATGCCGCCCGCTACCACAGCTAATATAGCCAATCTCAGAGCCTTCATTTTAAATCACCTGTGCTTTTTATAAATAGTAAGGGAATGATATACTCTAGTCAACAGTATGGCAAAAAATTGTTAAGAACTTGTTAAACCGGAAGGTGTTCGCCCCAGAAAATTGCGGTTAACAGGAAATTAACATTTCACCAGTATAATGGAACACAGTCATGAAAATTAGCTATATCAGCGGTCTGCTGGCGGCGTTTATGCTCTTTGCTACGCTGGCGCCGGTAACGGCGCAGGCAGACTCCGCCCTTAAATGGGAAGAGGTTGACAAGCCGGGAACGAGCGGCAACGTTGTCGTCAGCCCCTCCGAGGTCAGCCAGATCGCGGTAGGTAGTGACGGCGTCCTTTACGCCATAGACAGCGCCAGCCCGGGGGCCTACCGCTCGCTGGACAGCGGGGTAAACTGGGAGGACATCACCGATAAGCTGGCCGGTGCTGGTGCCGGCCTGCCCGCCAGTAATATCGCCGTCGCCCCGGATACGCCCGGCATTGTGGCCGTTGTCGCCGACGGCGGCACCAGCGTCTATCTGTCCACCGACGGCGGCATAAACTGGATTGACACCGCTGTCCCGGCTATAACGGGCGATATCCAGGCTATCGCTATCTCTGCGGAATATAGTCAGGGCAGCAAAACATACTGGGAGATTGCCATCGGCACCGCCGTCTGGGGCGATGATACCACCAGCGGCCAGGTCTGGGTCTATCAGATAGGCAAGCCGATTCCACGCTGGCAGAACCAGGAGCTTTCGGTTGACCCGGCCTCGCCCACCCCTACTAACGGCGAGGTCTCGGCGCTGGCCTACTCCCCCCACTACCCCGACGACCTGACACTACTGGTGGTAGCTTCCACCGCTGGCGATGTTACCGGCTACGAGGATAAGACCTGGCTCTGCATAGGTCTGCGGGATACCACCGAGGGGACAACGGACTGGAATAACCTGCCCGACTTTCCGCCAGTAGTTTATCCGGTGGAGATTGCCCCCACCGGTGATGCCACTGGTGTCTCGATTTCGGCATCACTGGCTTTGCCTTCAAATTATACCAGTGAAGCAGCGTCGTCCCGGCGGCTCTTCGTTAGTTTTGACCGTAAGCCGGACGCCGGTGACGATGTTTACCGGCTTGATGATAATATCGTGGTCCGGCTGAAGGCTAATATTGACCATCCGGGTGACCCTATTAATATCAGCAGCATCGCCTATAACGGGACGACCAGTTCGGGCATTCTCCTGGCCGGGGATGTTGAGCCGGTTACCGGCTCGCTGACCGTCCAAGTGCGGCGGACTGATAAGCCCTTTGACGCCTCCCCGGACTGGGAAGAGGCCACCGTTCCCCCCACCGGCCCGTGCAACGCCAAGTTGGCCTGGAGCCCGGACGGCCAGATAGTCTACTGCGGCACCGGCCAGCTCCCCGGCGTCGCCCTGGACGAAAGCGCCCTCTCGGCCAGCGTCGATGGCGGCGATAAGTGGCGGCAGCTGGGGCTTATCGACACCGAGATTCATATCGCCGATGTGGCCATATCACCTGATGGCGGGAGTCTTTTCGTTACCACCTCCAGCACCTACGGGCCGGAAGGCATCTGGCGCAGCACCAGCGACACGCTGGGAAGGTACTGGCAGCGGGTGCTGACCCTGGATACCACTACCAACGCCGTTATCCTGAGGTTAAGCCCTGATTTCAGCGAGGATGGCACCATCTACGCCGCCGAGGTGGGGGGCAACCTGATGGCGGTGTCTAACGACGGAGGCAGCTCCTGGAACTGGCGCCAGGCACCGGGGCCGGTGGTTGACCTGGCGGTCGAGGACAAGAATACCGCCTACCTAGCCCTGCCCGACGGCGTTATCGAGAAGAGTACCAGGAACGGCTATGTCTGGAAGAGCCAGGGGGACACCTTCATCTCCAAGATAAACATGCTGGCCCTGGCCAACGACGGGACTCTACTTGTCGGCGGCAGGAATGGAGAGGTGGCCTATTCCACCGACGGCGGTGCCAGCTTCAGCCGAATTGGCGATTTCATCGGCAGCGGCACCGGCAACGTCCAGGTGGTGGCCGATGCCAATTTTGCTGATAACGGCATTATCTATGCCGCCACTGATGTCGCCGATGAGGGAATCTGGCGCTGGACTATCGGCGTTTCTAGTGATTGGGAGCAGATTGACGGGTCCATCACCAAGCTGGGTGGGGGAGAGCGCATCGGCGGCCTGGCTATGGGCGCGGAAGGGACCCTCTATGCGCTGAGGATAGAGCCAGACGGCGGCGTCATCCGCTCGGTGAACCCCACCGAAGCCAATCCCGATGATGTCGAGTTTAGCCTGGCAAACCAGGGGCTGCCAGCCGGCACTGCCTTCGACCCCACCCACCTCTTCCCCACCCTGCCCTATCTCAAGCTATCCGGTGATAGCACCCAGAACCAGCTCTGGACTATTGATACCGCCAACGAGCTTATCTACAAATTCCGTGATACCTTATGTAAAATCGGCCCTGCCCCTGTCTCACCCGGGATGGGAGAAGTCATCATCATCGATAGCGCCGGCCATATTGACAGCCTCACCCTGCAGTGGCAGGAACTGGCTGGGGCCAGGGAGTATGAGGCAGCCATCTACGCCGACGCCGGGGCCACCCAAAAGCTCTGGTCGGGGACCACCGCCTATACGAACATAGTCGCTACCGAGGGCAGCAACCCGGTGACGCTATACAGCGGCACCACCTACTACTGGCGGGTGAGGGCTACCCAGCCTGTGGAGAGCCCGTGGTCTGAGCTGAAGCCCTTCGCCTCTCCCCTCGGTGTTGCCCAGTGGTCGCCCCTGGCCGAGCCCACCGGGGTGTCGCCTCTAGCCGGTGCCAGCGACGTACCGATAAGGCCGGCCTTTAGCTGGACAGCATCCACCGGGGCCACCGGCTACGAGTTCGTTCTGGCTAAGGACAGCGGTTTTACCCAGGTGGTGGCTGAGTTTTCCGGAGCGGACGCTTTAACCAGTACCGCCTGGAACTGCGATATCGACCTTGACTACGCCACCAGCTACTTCTGGAGGGTGAGGGCAATCAGTGCCGATAGCCACAGCCCGTGGGGGGTCAATACCTTTACCACCGAAGCTGCCCCATCAGAGATAACACCACCTGCATCACCACCTATCGTTGTCAAACCAGCGCCAACGATTTCGCCTTACCTGATATGGACGACTATCGGTGTGGGCACTGCCCTGTTTATCGTTCTGGTGGTCTATATCCTCAGGGTGAGGAGATAGGCCAGGGGCTATTCGGCAACGGGGACGGTAAAGGTAAAGCAGCTGCCCTTTCCTGGCTGGCTCTCGACCTCAATCCGGCCGCCGTGGGCCTCCACCAGACGCTTGGCGATGGTCAGCCCCAGGCCGCTGCCACCGGTAGCCCGGGTGCGGGACTTGTCCACCCGGTAGAAACGCTCGAAAATATTGGGCAGCTCTTCCGCTGGTATGCCCTCGCCGGTATCGGCCACGCTTACCTCCAGCCAGTTGCCCTGCTGTCTGGCCATTACCGTGATTGAGCCCCCTCTACCGGTGTGCGCCACCGCATTCTCCAACAGGTTGCGCAGCACCTCGCCGATGCGCCGCGAGTCAATATTGGCCAGTGGCAGCTCCTCCGGCAGTTCCACCGCCAGAGACAGCTCACTCGCCTTCTTTTTAACCCCCACCGCCGCTACTGCCCGTCTGATAACCTCCCCGATGTTTTCTGCCTGTTGCACCAGCTTCAACTCACCGGCCTCGGCCAGGCTCAGCTCTTGCAGGTCATCAACCAGCCTTGACAGCACCAATGCCTCTTCGTAAAGAGAGCCGATGGTCTCTTCATCCGGCTTCACCACGCCGTCCCGGAGTGCCTCTAGATAGCCCTGGATATTGGAAAGGGGGGTCCGGAGCTCGTGGGCAACGTCGGCCACCATATTCTGCCGCAGCTTTTCGGTATGCTCCAGGCCAACAGCCATGGAGTTAAAGGTCTGGGCCAGCTCACCAAGCTCGCTCTTGTCCTTAATCTGTACCCTCTGGGAGAAGTCCCCCCGCCCCAGGCGCTCGGCGGCGGAGGTAAGGGCCTTGACCGGGGCCAGAGTCCGCCGCGACAGAAGGAAGGCCAGGGCGACAGCGATAGCCACCGCCACCAGTGCTCCCCAGAGGAAGAAGCGACCTATGCTCAGGTAAAGAATCTGTAGCGAGATCAGGCCCACCCCCGGTGGTGCTTCGGGGGTGATGTAAAAGGTACCGATGGCGGTGTTCTCCCAGGGGGGTAATATGGTCTGGCCTGGCGTATCAGGCTGGTAGGTCTTGCCTAACAGCTGTTCCTGAGAATCAGCGACCACCGTTCCCTGATTGTCGATTAGTATAATCCGCTGTCCGTAGATGTTGCCCAATTGCGCGATAAAGGGCTGGATGCCCTCCCAGTTCCCCTGCTGGTAGTAGTACTGGGACAGTTCAACCTCTATCCTGCCGAGGCGCATTTCCTCAGCCTGCTCCTCGAACTGGCGTATTTGACTGCGGGTGGTCTGGTAGATGAAGAAAAAGGTGGCGCCGATGGTGACCACCACCACCAGTGTGAAAGCCATTAGCAGCCGGAACTGCAGGCTATGCGTCACTGCTGGCCACCTCCGAGAGCTTGTAGCCGGCCCCGTAGACCGTCTTAATATAGCTGGGGTGGCTCGGGTCCGGCTCAAGCTTTCGCCGCAGGTTGAGGATGTGGACATCAATGGTGCGGTCAAAGCCCTCAAAATCGTGGCCGAGAGCGTTTTCGATTAGCTGTGCTCGGCTGAAGACCCGGCCCGGTTCCTTGATGAGGGCCGCCAGCAGCTTGAACTCAACAGTGGTGAGGCTCAGCGGCCTCCCCGACAGAAAGGCGTCGTGTTTGATAAAGTCCACGGCCAGCTCGCCGTGCTTAATCTCGGTAGGGCCGCGCGCTCCCGGCAGGCGCCTGAGTACCGCCCGCACCCTAGCGGCCAGTTCCCTGGGGCTGAAGGGTTTGGTAACGTAGTCGTCCGCCCCCAGGTCAAGACCCACCAGCTTGTCCTGGTCGGTGGTCTTGGCGGTAAGCATAATTATCGGGACATCGGACTCCGCCCTGAGTGTGCGGCAGACCTCGAGTCCATCGATGCCCGGAAGCATCAGGTCCAGGACGATAAGCTCGGGGTGTCCATCTCTAGCCAGGCGCAGGGCATTAACACCGTCATAAGCGGTGAGAACCCGGTAGCCGTCCCTTTTCAGGTAGAGTTTGACCAGTTCCACTGTTTTGGAGTCATCGTCAACCACAAGGACTCTTTTACCTGCCATCTTTAATCCCCTTAACTATTCGTTAATCTATTAATCTAATGTTATAACACAAATATTAAAAAATTGTTAATAAAAAGGGGAGGGCTGTTACACCCTCCCCTTCATTGCAGGTTATCCTATAAATCCTTCTTCCCGCCGCTTACATTTTCTGGCAAAGATTCTAGCAGTCGAATCCTAAAATCCGATTAAGGAACACCATAGTTTTGCAAGTTCAGTGGTTTTGATTCTATACTATTAAAATGAACCTGGAGGATATTGCCCGGGAGATTCTGGCTTTGGCCGGCACTTTTAACATCTGGCTGGTGCTGGCTATCTTTCTGATGCTTTCCATCGGTGAGTTTGGTACCTCTATCCCGTATGTTATGGAGACCATCTGGATACTGGCCGGATATCATGCCGTTATCGGCACGCTTTCTATCCCCGAATTGATAGTCCTGTGGCTGGTAGCGGTGGCGGGCAGGATAGTAGGAACGCTGGCCCTGTATCACCTCGCCAGGCTGGGCAGGGGGCCGATAATGAGGCTGTATAACCGGGTTTTTGGCAAGGTTTTATCCCAGAGCACGCCGGAAAGTAACAGTGTGTCCCTGCCGGTGAGATTTTTCCGTAGAATAAACCTGTTGTCGCCCTATTCGGTAGCCTTTGGCCGCTTAATCTGGCTCAGGGTTCCTCTTACGCTAATTCTTAGTATGCGGAGAAAGCAGGGGATACTCTTGCAGGCGGTGTTGCTTGCAAGCGTCGCCTGGGACGCAACCTATATTCTGATCGGCGTTATCGGCGGCAACATTCAGGTAAAGCCGACTTACGTAATCCTGTACTCTTTAGCCGGCCTGACCGTGATCTACGGGGTCGGTTTCATCATCCGCCGCCTATTGAGGCTGCGGCACTCCAACCCCGATTAAGCGGCTAGCTGAAAGCCTGCCCGGTCAGCCTCATGGTGCCCAGCGTCCCCGAGGCCACTCCGTAGAACTTCCTCTCCACCGAGCCCGTAATGGTGTTAATATTCGGCGAGGAGAAAAAGCCAAACCCCAGGCCCAGTAAATTGTAAATAATTGTAGGCTAACTAGCAAGGCTGTGCAAAACAGAGCCGCTTTGATATATAATGAGCCTTAGAGAGATGACGAGGCCTGTATAAAGATGATATGCCCGGTCTGTAAGAGCGATATGATAGTGGTCGAGCACCGCCAGATTGAGCTCGACTACTGCCCCAGCTGCCAGGGGGTCTGGTTCGACTCCGGTGAGCTTGAGCTTCTGCTCGAGTCGGCGGGGCTGGATAGCCCGGCGCTGCTGGCCGGTCTGGCCGGCTCAGCCGAGGCCAGCTCAAAAGAAAAGAAACGCAGGTGCCCGATATGCCTCAGGAAAATGAAGAAGACGGTCATCGGCAAGGAGCCCGAAATACTCCTTGACGTCTGCTCACGAGGGGACGGGATATGGTTTGATGGCGGTGAGTTGGCCCAGCTGGTGGAGCAGCTGGCCGGGAAAACAATCGAAAAGACGAACCCCCATCAGGAGGTTCTGGCCTTCCTGCATGAGGTATTTGGGACCGGCGGTAAATCCTTAAATTAAAAAGGAGGTAAACTACTCATGATAGCTGTCTGGGTTATTATCGGCATTATCGTTGTCCTTCTTATCATATTTATCTCCATCTACAACCGGCTGGTGGGCCGGCGCAACCAGGTCAAGAACGCCTGGGCGCAGATTGATGTCCAGCTCAAGAGGCGGCATGACCTCATCCCCAACCTGGTGGAAACGGTCAGGGGCTATATGAAACACGAGCGGGAGACGATGGAGGCGGTGACCAAAGCCCGCAACCTGGCCCAGCAGATGGCCTCTGCCGGCGCCGGCGAAAGGGCTAAGGCCGAGGGCGAGCTGAGCAGTGCCCTGGCCCGTCTGCTGGCGGTGGCGGAGAACTACCCCGACCTCAAGGCCAACCAGAACTTCCTCGCCCTCCAGGAGGAGCTCACCTCGACCGAGAACAAGATAAGCTTTTCCCGCCAGTACTATAACGATTCGGTGCTGAAATACAACAACCAGATTCAGATGTTCCCCTCAAATATAGTCGCCGGCATGGGCGGCTTCAAGGCCGGCGAGTTCTTCGAGGTTACCGCCGAAGCGGAGAGAGAGGCACCCAAGGTCAGTTTCACCTAGGGCCGGACTTAGCCAATGTGGGAACAGATAAGGTCAAACCAGACCAGGTCGGTGGTGCTCGTCGCCGGGATGGGGGTAATACTCCTCTTTATTGGCTACCTGCTGGGTGTAATCTTCTTCGGTAACGCCCTGGGCGGACTCATCATCGCCTTTCTCGTCTGGGGGATAATGAGCCTGGTCGGCTACTACCAGGGGGATAGCATCCTGCTGGGGATGGCCGGGGCCAGGAAGATAAGCCACGACGACCACCCCCGCCTCTACAACATCGTCGAGGAGATGAAGATTGCCTCCGGGCTGGATAGGGTACCCGATATCTATATCATTGACGACCCGGCGCTCAACGCCTTCGCCGTCGGCCGCAGCCCGGATAAGGCCGCCGTGGCCATCACCTCCGGGCTGTTGCAGAAACTAAACCGCGACGAGCTTCAGGGCGTCATCGGCCACGAGATAGCCCACATCAAGAACCGCGACGTGCTGCTGATGGCCGTCACCAGCGTCCTGCTCGGCACCATCGTTATCCTGGCCTGGTACGCCACCCGTTTCATGTTCTTCGGCGGCATGGCCCGCAGCCGGAGGAGTTCATCGGGGGGCGGCGGCCAGCTAATAATCCTGGCGGTGGCCATCGTCCTGATGATACTGGCCCCCATCATGGCCCAGCTCATCTACTTCGCCATCTCCCGGAAGCGGGAATACCTGGCCGATGCCTCCTCCGCCCTCTATACCCGCTACCCCGAGGGGCTGGCCTCGGCGTTGGAGAAGCTTGCCACCTCGACCAACCAGCTAAAATCGGCCAACCAGGCCACGGCGCCGATGTACACCGTAAACCCCTTCCGCCAGGAGGGAAGGGCGGCCACCGACCTCACCAGCACCCACCCCCCCATCTCGGAGAGAATCCGCATCCTTCGCGCCATGGCCGGGGCCTCTTATGCCGACTACGAGCAGGTCTACCAGAAGGTCCACGGGGCGAAGAAGGGGATTATCCCGGCTTCCGCCCTGTCCCTGAGCCACCCCGCCGGCCTGCGCGCCGCCGGAGCCGAAGCCGCCCCGGAGGAACCGGACAAGGTAGGACGGACACGCGAGACCTCGGATTTGATGTGGCGCCTACATAGCTATAAGACCGTCACCTGTGAATGTGGCACCAGGCTGAGGGTACCGCCCCGGTTCAAGGGGGCAACGGTCAGGTGCCCTCACTGCGGCCGAAACAACCCGGTCTAGAGAGGCAAAAGATCGGTGATTATCGGGTTTCTGGTCTTTATGGCCTTCCTGGCTTTTCTACTCGCCCTCTGGGAAATCCAGATCGAGGGCAAGGACGGCTTCGCCGCCAAGCTGCCCACCTGGCGCTTGGAGAAGGGGCGGCTGGTAAAGCTGACCGGTGGACGCCCGATAACCGGCTACCACCTCTTTATGGTTCTCTTCCTGATTGCCCTGGTCCACCTGCCCCTTTTCTTCGTTCCCTGGAGCTGGCGGCTGGAAAGCCTGCTCATCGGATTTTTCATAGGAATGCTGCTGTTGGAGGACTTCCTCTGGTTTGTCCTTAATCCACACTACGGGATTAAAAATTTCCGAAAGGGAAAAATCTGGTGGCACCCCAGGTGGCGGGGGCCGGTCCCCGATTTCTACTGGGTTCTATTCGTTATCGTTGTGGTTCTGGTCTATTTGGGACGGGCTGCTATCTAAAGCGGCAGCGAACTAGCCGGTGCCCTATATCCTGCCGCCACTGCCTGGCCGCATTGTCAGGGGATATGATTACTGTTAAAATACAGCCCGCAGCGTAGTGCCGGAAAAGGAGGAGGACAGCATGGCAGTAGCTAAAGAGAAACTGATAGAGATGTACCGGGTGATGGTGCGCATCAGGAGCTTTGAGGAGAGGGTGATTAAGGAGTTTGCCGCCGGCAACATACCGGGGGCGGCCCACCTCTACGCCGGCGAGGAGGCGGTGGCTACCGGTGCCTGCGCCAACCTGCGGCCTGACGACTATATCACCAGCACTCACCGGGGACACGGCCACCTGATTGCCAAGGGAGGGAAGACCGACCGGATGATGGCTGAGCTCTTCGGCAAGAAGACCGGATACAACAAGGGTAAGGGCGGCTCGATGCACCTAGCCGATTTGACCATAGGCATACTCGGTGCCAACGCCATTGTCGGCGCCGGCATACCCATCGCCGCCGGGGCGGCCCTCTCTGCCAAGATGAGGGGGACCGACCAGGTCGTTATCGGCTTTATGGGCGACGGCGCCACCAACACCTCCCGTTTTCACGAGGGGCTGAACCTGGCGGCATGCTGGGCACTGCCGGTGGTCTATATCATTGAGAACAATATGTATGCTGAGTCCACCCCCCTCCCCGCCGCCTGCAAGCTAGTTAACCTCAGCGAGAGGGCCAAAGCCTACGGCATGCCCGGCAAGACGGTTGACGGCAACGATGTCCTGGCGGTTTATGAGGCGGTGGCAGAAGCCGTCGCCAGGGCCAGGAGGGGGGAAGGGCCAAGCCTGATTGAGGGCAAGACCTACCGCTACCGCGGCCATTTTGAGGGGGACCCTCAGACCTATAAGACCAAGAAAGAGACCGAGGAGTGGATGAAGAAAGACCCCATCCCCCGGTTCAGGCAGAAGCTCATCGAGACGAGGGTCCTGACCGAGGCCGACGCCGCCAAGATTGCTCGGGAGATGAAAGAAGAGATAGACAAGGCGGTGAAGTTCGCCGAGGTAAGCCCCTATCCCGCCCCAGAGGAGGCACTAGAGGACGTCTATGCTTAAGGAGGCAGAGCGGTGAGAGAGATAACCTTTAGCCAGGCCATCAACGAGGCCTATGATGAGGAGCTGAAGAGAGACCCCAGGGTATTTCTCATGGGGGAGGACATTGGCCAATACTGGGGGGGTGCCTTCGGCGAGATGAAGGGACTGTTTGACAAGTACGGGCCGGAGCGGATAAGGGAAACGCCGATATCCGAGACGGCCATACTGGGGTCAGCCATCGGCGCTGCCGCCACCGGGATGAGGCCAGTTGCCTTCCTCTATTTCGCTGACTTCCTGGGGGTGGCCATGGACGAGATAATAAACCAGCTCACCCCGATGAGGTATATGTTCGGCGGCAAGGCCAAGCTGCCGGTGACCATCACCTGCTACAGCGGCGCCGGGATAGCCAACGCCGCCCAGCACTCCAAGTCCTTCGAGGGGTTCCTGATGAGCATCCCCGGGCTCAAGATTACCACCCCCTCCACCCCCTACGACGCCAAGGGGCTGCTCAAATCAGCCATCCGGGAGGACAACCCGGTGCTCTATTTTATCCACAAGAAGATACTCTTGAGCAGCCTGAAAGGCGAGGTGCCCGAGGAGGAATACACCATACCGCTGGGTAAGGCCGATGTCAAGAGGGAGGGCAGCGACGTTACCGTGGTAGCCATTGGCCTCATGGTGCACCGGGCGCTGGCCGCCGCCGCAAAGCTCCAGAAGGAGAAAGGGGTAAGCCTTGAGATTGTTGACCCGCGGTGCGTGGTGCCGCTGGACAAACAGGCCATCTATGACTCGGTTAAAAAGACGGGACGGCTGGTGATTATGGACGAGGAACCCAAGACGGGGAGCGCCTCCGCCGAAATCGCCGCCCTGGTCGCCGAAGAGGCCTTTGACTACCTGGATGCCCCGATAAAGAGGGTCTGCGCCCCCGTCACCCCAGTCCCCTTCAGCCCGGTGCTGGAGAACTTCTGGATGCCGGACGAAGACGACTTAATAAAGGCGATAAACGAGATTATATAGATGACAAAGGAAGCGTATAGATGTATCCTGGCGACTTAAAGTACAACCCGGAACATAGCTAGTTGAAGCTGGAGAGCGGTTCAGGCGGAGGGCGGGTAGGTGGCCTCCGGCGGGGGCATCTTGAAATCGGGCTTCCTTTTGAGTATCTCGATGGGGGTCCCTATGACCTCCTCGGTGTCCATGTAGGCGAAGGAGTCAGCCGGCGTCTGGCCGCCGGTAAGTATGCCGAGGCCGTGCTTCTTTAGGGTGGCCACTGTTTGGTCAAAGTCAGCCACGTCAAAGGCCACGTGATGCAGGCCCTCCCCGTGCTTGTCCAGAAATTCCTGATAGACGCTGGGGCCGGTCAGCGGCTGGATAAGCTCCCACTGGATGTTGCCGACTTGGGTCAGTGCCACCTTCATGGTGAACTTTGCCGGCTTGCCGCGGACGGTGGTGTTGGTCACCGCCGGGGGCTGGAAGGTATA
>CAYNGD010000017.1:0-39096 GCA_964396965.1 uncultured Dehalococcoidales bacterium | reverse complement strand
ACCCCGATGTACTACGCCCTCAAGCTGGGCGCCAAGAAGGACGGCACCCTGCTGGCCAAAGAGGTGCGGGTTATTACCGAGGGCGGTGCCTATACCGCCATGGGGGCGACCGCTCTCTATCTTACCGGATTCTTCTCATCTTTCCCCTATAAGTTCCCCAACTACCGCTACGACGGCTACCGGGTCTATACCAATACCGAGCCGAGCTCGGCCATGCGTGGCTTCGGCGCTCCCCAGTCCACCTTCGTCGGCGAGTCCCAGCTGGACATGATGGCCGATGACCTGGGGATAGACCCGATAGAAATCAGGCGCAAGAACGGGATGACCCCCAACTACGAGGTTCCCGGCCAGGCCCTTATCCAGAGCTGCGGGCTGCACCAGTGCCTGGACAAGATCGAGGAGCACATCAAGGGGCGGGGCAAGCTGCCCCCCAACCACGGCATCGGCGTATCCGCCTACGGCTTTATGTCCGGCGGTATCTTTAACTGGTTTAACACCCCCTACGCCTTCTCGGCGGCGGTAATCAGGATAAACGTTGACGGCAAGGTCGATGTCTATACCGGTGCCTGCGATATCGGCCAGGGCTCCAACACCACCCTGAGCATGATTGCCGCCGAGGAGCTTGGGGTTAGATTAGAGGATGTGAGGATATTCTCCGGCGACACCGGCATCTGCCCGCCCGACCTGGGTTCCTGGGGCAGCCGGGAGACGCTGATGAACGGCAACGCCGTTAAGAGGGCCGCCGCCGACTGCAAACGCCAGCTTCTGGAGTTCGCCGCCGCCAAGATGGGGGCTAACATCGTCTACGACCTGGATATCAAAGACCGCTGGGTGCACCTGGTGGACCGCCCGGAGAGGGGCGTCTCCTACTTTGACATCGTTAAAGGGGCGATAAGGGGCAAGGACGGCAACGCCATCATGGGGCGGGGCTACTATACCCCCCACCGCAAGGGGATGATTTCCCCCGCTTACAGCTTCGGCGTGCAGGCGGCGGAGGTGGCCGTCGACCCGGAGACGGGCCGCTATAAGCTGGTCAACGTTACCACCGCCCACGAGAGCGGTACCGTCATCAACCCGGTGGGCATTGAGGGGCAGCTGGAAGGGGCTATCATGATGGCCGGGGGCTACGGCTTCTGTGAAGACCAGCCCATGGACGAGGGTAAGATACTTAACCCCTCCATCGCCGACTACAAGCTCATCCGCTCCCTGGATATGCCGGAGACCAAGATTCTGGAGATTGATACCTTTGAGCCGGAGGGGCCCTTCGGCGCCAAGGAGGCCGGTGAGGGGTTGACCAACCCCACCGCCGGCGCTATCGGCAACGCCGTCTATAAGGCAGTGGGCGTCAGAATCAATGACCTGCCCATAACCCCGGAGAAGGTTCTTCGCGCTCTCAAGGAGAAGCAAAAGAAGGCTAAGAAATAAGGCGGGAGGTTTACCATGAGTTATCACTGCCCAGTGTGTAATAAGATTTCTAACAAGAGCGCCCTTGACCTGGCCCGCCATATGATCGGGCGGGGGGATAAGGTGCACCGGGACTGGATTACCTCCAAGGGCTTCAAGTATTCGGAGCTGCTTGCCTTGCAGTTTAAGTCCTTCGGCGGCGAGGGTTTTAAGGCCCTGGCCGAGGTGCTGGAGAAAGAGACCAAGGTCAAGGACTAACGTCTCTACCGCTTTATTGCAATTGATGGCTGATGCTGCACGACATCATAATCATTGGCGCCGGTCCGGCGGGTAGCCGCATCGCCTACCGTTTGAGTCAGCTTGGCTATAGCGTGGCTGTTGTTGAGAAGAACCTCCCTTCTGGTGACGGCATCTGCTGTACCGGCATCCTCAGCCAGGAGTGTCTGAACGCCTTCGGCCTGGGTAACGGTCTGGTCTTGAGGCAGGCCAGCTCGGCCAGGTTCCTCTCTCCCTCCGGGGAATACCTCAGGTTCTGCCGCCCTTCCCCCGTGGCCGCTGTCGTTGACCGGGCCCGTCTTAACGCCCACCTGACGGAAATGGCCCAGGCCAGCGGTGCTGGCTACCTTTTCGGAGTCAGAGCCAGCGATATTTCGGTTAAGCCCGACGGCGTCGAGGTGACGGCCAATGGTCAGGCCGAGGCGAGCGTCCTCCAGGCCAAGGCTGCCGTCATCGCCACCGGCTTCGGTTCCAATTTACCGGCCAGGCTGGGGCTGGGGGAGATAAAGCACTTCCTCCTCGGCGCTCAGGTTCAGGTGGCTACCAGCGGCGTCGATGAGGTAGAAATCTACTTTGACCAGAAGCTGGCCCCGGGCGGCTTTGCCTGGCTGGTGCCGACCACCCCGGGCCGGGGACTGGCCGGCCTGCTCACCCGCGGCCAGGCTGACAGCTCACTGGAAAACCTGCTTAAAGCGCTCTCTTCTCAGGGTAGGATAATCTCCAACCAAGCGGCCCCCAGCTATGATATCGTCCCCTTAAGACCGCTGCCCCGCAGCTACGCCGAGCGGGTGCTGGTGGTGGGCGAAGCGGCGGGGCAGGTAAAGCCGACCACCGGCGGCGGCGTCTATTACGGGCTGCTGTGCGCCGACATCGCCGCCGGGGTACTCAAGCAGGCCCTTGAGGCCGGCGACTTTTCGGCTAAAGCCCTCTCCGTCTATGAGCGGAAATGGCGGGCCAGATTGAGCCGGGAGCTGGCTATCGGCTACTGGGCCCGGAATCTGATGGCTGGCTTGAGCAATAGCCGCCTCGACCGCCTGTTCCGGCTGGCTGGCCGAAAGGGGCTGCCGGAGCTTATCGCCGACGGCAACTTCTCCTTCGACTGGCACAGCCGCCTCCTGCTCAAGATGGCCGGCTGGCTGCTGACTCAATAAAAGGCTTCTCTAAGGGGGCGATAATGGCTAGTCCGGGCTTCTGGCTGGGGAGGGCCAGGGAAATCCTCCAAACGGAAGGGCTGCTGCCCCTGCTGGGGCGGGGGTTCATCTTTCTGCTGGGCTACCTCTTCCGCTACCAGAGCGTTTACCTCTACCAGCATACCATTAAGGCCAGAAACGAGGCCGATTTTTTACCTGAAGGCGGGGACTTCACCCTTGAGGTAGTGACCAACCGCCGGCAGGCCGATGAGCTGGCCGCCGCCGGCTTTGACTTCGGCTCGCACCATCCCAATGGCAGGAGGGGTCTGGAAAAAGGGGCGGTGGCCTTCTGTTTTTTCATCGACGGCAGGCTGGCCCATATCGGCTGGCTGGCGATGAACCAAGAAGCCAAAGATACCTTCGACTCCCTGCCCTACCGGGTCAATTTTGCCGATGGACAGGGGTGCACCGGGGGCACCTGGACGCACCCCGCCTACCGGGGGAGGGGACTGATGGTCTACGGCTATTTCAAGCGGTTCGAGTTTTTGAGGGAGAAGGGCTTTACCTCTTCGCGGAATGCGGTGGTGGTGGGTAATATTGGCTCTCGGAAGGCGCACGCCCGGTTCGGGCCTGAAGTTTACGCCAAAGCCCGCTATCTGAAAGTCCTGTGGTGGCAGTCCTGGCGGGAAAGGCCGATTAAGGGGTCTCCGGCAAAATGAGCAGAGCTACGGTAAGGGTGGTCACCGAACCCGCAGGGTTTGAGTCTCTGGCCCCGGTCTGGGACAGCCTCCTGGAGGAATGCCGCGAGGAGAGTACCATGTACCTGAGCCATGAGTGGCTGGCCACTCGCTGGCGGCACCTTGGGGAGGGCCTGAGATTGAACCTGCTGCTGGTGGAGAGAGGTGGGCGGGTCATCGGCATTGTGCCCCTGGTGAGGAACGAGTACCGGCTGGGGCCTTTTAAGCTGGGTGTCCTGGAGTCCATCGGCGGGACGAGCTCTAACTTCGTGGGGCTGATGCTGCCGGAGGACCGCGAGGAGGTTATAGCCGCCCTGCTGGACTACCTTAAGCAGAATCTGCACGGGGTTGGCCTTATCCTGAGGCTTTCCTTGATGCCCGACGACAGCCGGTTCCTCAAAGCGCTGAAAAGTGGCCTGGCCCGGCTTTCTGGAGATTTAGCCTTCGAGGAAAGGGTGAAGACGCTGGCACCCTACCTTGACCTGCCGTCATCCTGGGAGGAGTATTCCGGCTGGCTGGGGGGGAAAAGGCGGAGGACGCTGAGCAGGATGTTGCGAAAGCTGGAGAAGGAACACGGCGCGGTCAGCTTCAGGCCGGGCGACGCCGCTTCTCTGGAGGCGAGCTTAAACCGCTTCTTTGAGTTGCACCAGGAGCGTTGGCGGGCGGTGGGTATCAGCGGCAGCTTTGCTGACCCCAGGGTCAGGGAGTTCTACCGGGAGGTGGCCTGGAAGTTCTTTAAAAAGGGCTGGCTTTATTTCTCCTCAATGAGCGTGGATGGCCGACTGGTGTCCACCCTTTACGGCTGTCTCTTCCACCGGAGGTTATATTTTATCGCCGCCGGACGCGATATCGGCTATTCAAAGTACAGCGTGGGGCAGCTGCACCAGATGCAGATGATAAAGGAGGCCATCGGCCAGAATCTGACCGAGTTTGATTTCCTGCAGGGCGACGAGCCCTACAAGTTCTACTGGACCAGAGCCGCCCGGAGGTATATGCGTGTCACTGTCATCAAGCGGGGCTTCCTGCCGGGGCTGCGCCTGAAACTTGTACGCCTCTTTCTGCGGCTCTGGGACGTAAGGCAGTATAGCCTGAGGGAAATTTACGCTATATTGTCGATAAGAAGAAGAGAGCGAAAAGAGCTCAAGAAGATGGGATTGGCCGAAAAACTGGACAGGCTGAGGCGGGGCTAGGGTCGATCAGTTTTCTTATAGACCCTTCCGTAGCGGCCGTTGCCCGCCTTTAAGCGTAGTAGTTTTCTCAGCTCTCCGGGGGTCATAACCTCCCTCTCGTTGGCCTCGGCCAGACGGTGGATGCGGCGCACCAGCTCTATATTACGGGCCAAGCGGGTGCGGGCGGGGTCGTACCAGATGTCGTCCTCCAGGCCCACCCTCACCCCGCCACCGCTGGCGACGGCGATGGAGTTCATCATCAGCTGGTAGTCGCCCACCCCGCCCAGAGACCAGTAAGAGTTTGGGGGCAAGTCTCGAATCATCACGCTGGCGTGCAGGAGGTCGGCCTGGGCGCAGGCGATGTTGCCCAGTATCAGGTTGAAATAGTGCGGCGGCTCCAGCAGCCCCTTTTCCTCAAGGTATCTGGCGTAGTTTATCATCCCCGAATCGAAGGCCTCCAGCTCGGCCAGCACGCCGCGGCGCTTTATCTCCCGGGCCAGGGCCTGTATCATGTCGGGGGCATTGACGCTGGCCTGCTTATTGAAGTTCACCGAGCTTAGAGTGAGGCTGCCCATGTCCGGCTTGAGCCCGCCTTCCAGCTTCAAGACCTCGGCCCGCTTCTCGAACTGGCTGAAGGTGCGCCCGCTCAAAGAGACGCCGATAATCAGTTCGGGGGCGAAGCGGCGTATGCCGGCGATGAGCTTCTCATATACCTCGGCCTTATAGGTCGGCTCCCCGGTCTTCTCATCGCGGGCGTGCAGATGAACCATGGTGATGCCCACCTCCACCGCCTGGTGCATGTCCTCGATAATCTCCTGGACGCTGACCGGGACGTGGGGCGTCATCTCCTTGGTGGGAATCATACCCGTTGGCGTAAGGTTGATGATTAGCTTCAAATTTTGGCTCCGTGACCGGACACTATAACTTGTCATATTCTCCCCCTCGTTGTCAATATTCTCCCGCCCTTTACCCGATAGGGTAAAACCTTTATACTAGTTCCACAAAATGAGTGTGAGCCAGCCGGAAATCTTAATCATTCTGCCCACCCTAAACGAGGAGCCGACCATCGGCCGGGTGATTGACGAGATACCCCGGAAAGCGCTGGAGGGGGCGGGGTATAAAGTTAGGCTGCTGGTGGTTGACGGTAACAGCACCGACCGGACCAGGGAGATTGCCCGGAAGAAAGGCGCCGATATTATTGTTGAGCGGCGGCGGGGCAAGGGCGTCGCCGTGAGCCAGGCGCTAGCTTCTGCGGAGGCCGACTTTGTCTTTATGCTCGACGCCGACTACACCTATCCCGCCGGCTATATCCCCGATATGCTCAAGCTGCTGGAGAGCCATCAGGCCGTTATCGGCTCGCGGATGCGGGGGCGGCGGGAGAAGGGAGCGATGAGCCGGCTTAACCTGGTGGGCAACTACCTGCTCAGCCTGATAGCCACCGTTTTCTACGGCAAGAGGATAAGCGATGTCTGCTCCGGCTTCTGGGGCCTGCGGGGGGAGGTGATAAAGAATTTAAAGTTAAGGGCAACCGCCTTTGACCTGGAGGCCGAGATATTCAGCCAGATGGCCAGGAGGGGCTATAAACTGGCCGAGGTTCCCGTCAATTACCGCCGGCGCCACAGCCCGCCCAAGCTGAGGTCGCTGCGGGACGGCACCCGCATTGGCTGGGCGCTGGTAACCAGGAGGTTCCGCCGCCTGGAGAAAGCCAAGTGAAAAGCCCGCTGGTATCCATCATAACCACCGCCTACACCCCGGACAGACTTAAAGACGTCACCGAGCTGCTGGACAGCCTGAACGCCCAGAGCTATAAGAACACCGAGACCCTGGTTGTCGCCGAGAGGCGGCCCGAGCTGGCCGAAAGTATTGAAAGATATATCGCCGATAAGGGCTACCCCAATATGAAGGTGCTTTTTAACCAGGGGGAGTGGGGCTCTTACCCCTCCCGCAACCTGGCCCTGGCTGAGGCCAGGGGCGAGATTATCGCCTTCGTTGATGACGACGCCATCCCTTTTCCGGACTGGGTGGAGCGGACGGTGAAGGTCTATAGCGAGGACAGGTCGGTAATCGGCGTTACCGGCCCCGTCCTGCCCCTCTGGCAGGACAAATCTATGGATTGGTTTCCTCATGAGCTCTACTGGGTATTTTCCTGCACCTACCGGCAGTTTGCGGAGAGGACCGAGGTCAGGAACGGCTTCTGCACCAACCTCTCTTTCCGGAGAGAGGCCTTTGATAAGTGCGGGCGTTTTAAGAGCAGCCTGGCCGGGGAGGGGTGGGGCAAGAGCGACTGGCAGCAGCCGGCGGCCCAGGAGACCGAGTTCTGCCTCCGGGTGAAGCGGGCCACCGGCCAGCGCATTGTCTATGACCCCAACGTCCGGGTTGGGCACAAGGTCTATGGCTACCGTCTGAGCACCAGCTTTCTGGCGCGGCGGGCTTACTGGGAGGGCTACGCCAAGGCGATGCTTAACCGCTGGTATCGTGGCAACGGTGAAAAAGAGAAGGTGCTGGCCACCGAGTACGAGCTGCTGCGCCATATCCTGTTTAGGCTCGGGTTGCGGACAGCGGGGGGGTTGTTCCGCCAGCCGGCTACCGCCTGGCGCCGGCTCTGGGTATTGGCCGTCGTCCTTTCCGGCGTTGCCGGCGGCTACCTGAGCTATAGTTTTTCGAGCCTTTTCCGGCGGGGGGAGCCCGGCGGTGGCTGAGCCAGAGATAATAGCTGGTACGCCGATCTGCCGGCGGGCGGCTTTTGTCCTGGACAAGTTCCTGGCCAACCAGCGGGAAATCCAGCGGGCTTACCCCGGTTGCGAGCTGGTTCTGGCCACCGATGAGCCTGACTTTGTCGCTGATCTGGAAGAGCAGCTAAAACGCCACCAGCTGAGAGGAAAGGTCATCACTTATGCCACGGTGAGGCCTGATTACGCCTGCAGCCGGATATGGAGCGTCACCTGCGGCCGGGAGGCGATACGGCAGTACGCGCTGTCACGGGGAGCCGAATACCTGTTATGCCTGGATGGCGATATGGTCTATGACCCGGCCTTGGTCAGCATTATTAAGGCCAAGATTAAGGGCTTTGACGCTGCCTACAGCGGCTTCAGGCTACGGCCCCGTGGCACTCTGGGCTTTGGTACCAGCTGTTTTATGCTCAATCGAAAAATATTGACCAGGGTGACCTTCAGGTGCTATGAATTCCGCAACGGGCAAACACTGGACGACGGCGAGGCCATTTTTTTGGAGCTGTTCCGGTATCACGCCAGACTTAACAAAGGCTTTTTTGTCTCAATCAAGCACTACATGGACCGCCACCAGTACTACGCCGTGGCGCCGCAGCCGATGCGCTGGTATCAGACGCTGACCCATATACTGCTGGTAAGATATATCCTTACCAGGGCGGCGGTTCTGACCAGGCATAATATAGCCCGAAGGCTGCATTTTTGGCTTTACCGCTGGTCAGGGGTCATAGTCCGGGACAGCTAAGGTTTAGTTGCCCCGCCGGCTGGGCCAGAGTATAATCAACAGGTGCGCGCTGGCATCAAGTCCGTATTGGAGCATATCAAGAGCCCCCTCTACCGCAACTCCTTTTTCCTGATGGCCAACACGGTGGTGACCTCGGGGCTGGGCTTCTTCTTCTGGATGGTGGTCGCCCGTTTCTACACCGAGGCCGAGGTGGGGTGGGGGTCGGCGATAATATCGGCCATCTCCCTGCTGGCGCTGCTGAGCGTCCCCGGCTTCGGTGCCGCCCTTATCCGTTTTCTGCCTAAAGCGGAGAAGCCCCAGGATATAATTAACACCTGTTTTACCATCAGCGGGACCATAGCCGTGGTGCTGGCGGTAATCTTTGTCGCCGGGCTGGATATCTGGTCACCAGCCCTGGCCTTTATCAAGCATAATATAATCTTCGCCGCCGCCTTCGTCCTCTTTGTCCTGGCCCAGACGCTCACCGGGATGATGGCTTCCGTCTTTATTGCCCGAAGGAGGGCCGACTTTAGCCTCTACAAGAACACCATCTTTTCCCTGCTCAAGATTCCGCTGCCCATCCTCCTCGTCCTCTTCTTCCATACCTTCGGCATCGCCGCCTCTTGGGGGGTTGCCAGCGCGGTGGCGCTGGCGGTGGCCCTGTTTTTCTTCGTCCCCCGGGTACAGAAGAACTACCGGCCGGTGCCCCGCTTTAGTCCGGGCGTCGTCGGCGGTATGTGGCGCTATTCCGCCGGCAGCTATCCCGCCCGCCTCTTTGATGCCGCCCCGGGCCTGATTCTGCCGGTGCTGGTGGTTAACCTGCTGGGGGCGGAGCAGAACGCCTATTTCTACGTCGCCTGGACGATAGCCGTCCTGCTCTTTGCCATTCCGGCGGCGTCGGCTCGTTCCCTGTTCGCCGAGGGCGCCCACTTTGAGGAAGATTTGCGGGGCAATGTGGCTAAAATCCTTAAATTTGTCTTTATTATACTGGTGCCAGCGGTTATACTGGTACTGCTGGTGGGTAAATGGCTGCTTCTCCTCTTCGGCGCCAGCTACTCCGCCAGCGGCCTGATGCTGCTGCGGGTTCTGGCCGTTTCCGGCCTGTTCGTCGGCGTGAATAATATCTATACCACTACCCTTCGCGTTGAGGACCGGCTGATGGAGCTGACCTTTATTTTTGGCTTTACCGCCCTGGCCGTCCTGCTCGGCAGCTATTTGGTCATGCCTCGGGCAGGCCTGGTCGGCATTGGCTATGTCTGGCTGGCTGTCCAGGTGGTGGTCGGCATCTATACCGGCCTGATGATGAGAAGGCGCTACGCCGGGGCGAGGGGGTCGGTATGAATAAAGTCAAAACGCTTAGAGTTGGCATTGTTGGCTGCGGTGCCGCCATGGACTGGCACCTGGCCTCGATGCGCCGAATCAACGGCGTCAGGGTGGTGGCGGTCTGCGATAAGAACGAGGCTCTGGCCCGGCGGATGGCTAAAAAGTTGGGCATCAATAGCTATTACCCCGAGCTTGCCGGGATGCTGAATAGAGAGGAGATGGAGGTGGTGGATATCTGCACCCCGCCGCCGACCCATCCCGCTCTGGCTATCCAGGCGATGAGGGCCGGCCGCCACGTCCTGACCGAGAAACCGATGGCTTTGACTCTTCAAGAGGCCGACGAGATGATAGAGACGGCCAAGGCCAGTCAGGTGCAGCTGGGGGTGGTCCACAACCAGCTTTTTATACCGGTGCTGATGAGGGCCAGGGAGATGGTCAATGAGGGGATGGTCGGGGAGGTAATGGGGATAGCTATTACCGATTCCATGCCGCGGGACAGCGACATTATCTGGAATAAAGAGCACTGGTGCCATAAGCTGCCCGGCGGCATATTCGGTGAGATGCTGCCTCACCCCCTGTACCTGGCCCAGGCTTTCCTGGGTGAGCTGGAGCCGGCGGCGGTATATAGCCGGAGGCTCAGCAACCGTGACTGGCTGCTGGCCGATGAGCTGAGGCTAGTCCTTGGGGGTAAGAGTAGCCTGGCAACCATCACCGAGTCAGTCAACTGGCCCGACGATTTTATGCTGCTTGATATCTTCGGCACCAAGATGTCTCTCCATGTTGACCTCTGGGGGGCTACCCTGACCAGATACGCCGTGGCCCTAGGAGGGCGCTTTGCTCGCGGCCGGCAGAACCTGGAGCTTGGTTTCCAGCGGCTGGCCGGCACCGCCGCCGCCAGTTTCGAGGTAATCTCAGGCCGTTTCCAAGGCGGACACTTCCGCCTGATTCGGCAATTCCTGGAGAGCGTGCGGAGCGGCATCGGGATTCCGGTTACGGTGGAGCAGGCCAGAGAGGCGGTGAGGTTGTACCAGGCGGTAACGGCCAGAATCAAACCGGCGGAGTAGCTTGGGCTGTTTGGGACTTAACCGCCTTGACGGCGAGATAGCGCCCGGTGAGGTATTTGACCCGGCTCCCCTCCAGCCGGTTAAGCCCGGCCAGCGTTTTCCTGATGGCGTTGTCCAGCCTGCCCCCGCTTAAGCTCCGCAGGGAGCGCTCCAGCCACCTTACCAGGCCGTCGGGGTGGGGGTAGTGGAGAATGGCCGTGTTTTCCTCAATAGTAAGCCCGATTTCAGTTAGGGCGCTTCTCAGACGGGAAAGAGGGAGGGTCCGCCCGATAAAATAGGGGGAAAGCCCCAGTTTCATCCAGAGGCGGACGATAAAGTAGGGGGGGTAGGTTATATTGCTCTGGTTGTCTATGGTCAGTATCAGGGTGCCGCCCTCTTTAAGCACCCGCCCCAGCTCCCCCAGGGCGGTGACAATCTCCGCCTCGGTAGGGAAGTGGTCGAGGGTGGAGTCGGAGATAATGAGGTCGCAGCAGCCGTCCCGCAGCGGCAGCTTTTTGACATCGGCGCAGAGATAGCTGCCCTTAAGGCCCCTCTTGCGGGCCTGGCTCCTGGCCCGGGCCACTATCTCGTTGGCGACGTCAATGCCGACCACATCGCTCTTGTCCGGGACGATATCAAAGAAGAACTGCTCCACGCCGAAGGCTTCGGCAAAGAGGTCGGTCTTTAAGATTCTCTGCCCGGCGGCTATCTTGGTCCATCTGGTGATTAAGTCGATGTAGGTCTTTCGCTTCTGCTCGCCCAGGAGCTGGTTGGCATAGCCCCGCTCCGGCCAGCCCCTGGTCACCTCCCCCCAGTGCTTGGCTTCCTTATCCGGCATGCTCATCTCTTAACAATAGAACAGTAGCGGCACGAGTCCAGCTGCTGGTATTTCTTGTTTATTATCAGCCGCCTGACTCCATTCATTCTGGGGGAGTTCCAGATTTCCCGCAAGCTGCTGGTTCCGGCGTTGCCGACCACAGTGGCCCGGTTCCAATCGTGGCAGCAGATGATGACATCCCCGTTGAAGAGGACATTCATGTGGCAAAAGGGAAGATGACAGCCGGTGACCCTGCCGGCGCTGGTCATCAGACGCCGCCAGAGCCGGGAGAGAAAGGGAGTGCCGCGGTAGCCGGTTTTAGACCGGAGCTTTTCGTAGCGGTCTAGAGCACCGCCTCTGTTGGATATTTCGGTGATGACCCTGGTCCTGATTCCCTGCTTCCGCCAGTAGCCGGTGGCCCTCGGTAGCTCGTGGGCGTTTTCTTCGGTGGCGACGAAGCTCAGCCCCAGTTTGCGCCGGGTAGTTTCGTTGGACAACAGGCGGGCGATATTTTTCATTACCCGCTCATAGTCCAGGCCGATGTTTACCCGTTCGTAGACCTCTCGGGAGTGGGCATTGAGGCTGACCGTTAGGTAGTCTAGATTCGATTCAATTATTTCTGGTAGGCTGAACCTGTCCAGCAGCTCCCCGTTGGTGACTATAGAACAGCTCTTCTTAGGGTTTATCGTTTTGATGTACTTAATGCAGTCAAAAGTTCTTTTATCGAGCAGGGGCTCGTTGTGCAGCTCGAATAAAAATGAGGTTAATAGCGGCTCCCTGGCCGCTTCATCGGCTATCTTCCGGAACAGCGCCCATTCCATCTGGCCCTGCTCCAGCTTCCGGCTCACCGTTGGGTAGGGGCACATTGAACATCGCCCGTTACAAAAGGATTGTGTCTGAATCTGCATTGCCAGCGGAAAGTCCGGGCATCTGCCGGTGGCCAGGAACTTGGGGTAGCTCCGCAGCAGGTAGCGATACATCTGGAGACGCCTGGCTCTGATTGGATCTTTGCTGGCTCTAGGCTTCATTGAATCTTAAGCCCCTATCCGAGAGTTCTTAAGAGCGGTTATTCCACGTTGCTGCCGATGTCAAACCAGGGCTCGGTGAACAGGTAGCCTTGCACTTGGTCGACCTCGATGAGGTGAGCGATGAAGCTGCCCAGGTTGTCCCGCTTGCCCCCGGAGCAGTACTGCCCGAGGATGGGGAAGGTGCGGGGCGGAAAGATATAGCAGGCGGTGGCGATGAGGCTGGAGGCTGGTTTGGCCGGCTTTTCCTCCAGCCCGGCCAGGCGGCCGCCGTCCAGCCGCACCACCCCGAACTGGCCGGCCCGGCTCCTGTCGCCGATGTCGTGGACGGCCACCAGGGTGTTTTTGCCATCGTAGGCGGCGATAAACTGGGCGAGGTCGAACTCGAAGTAGTTGTCACCGGCGATAACCAGCAGGTCTTCACTGATACCCCTGGTTGCGACCCAGAAGTTGAGCGAGCTGACCGCCCCCTTTTTCTGCTTGTCGCTCCAGATTGCCTCGACGCAGAGGTCTATCTGCCGGTCTATCCCCTGCTGCCAGCGGCGGAAGTCGGCCTCATACTTGAGGTTGGTGGAGACTAGAATGTCTATATTTCGGGGGACCTTGTCGGCCAGGTGGCTTAATAGGGGCTTGCCCTTGTACTCCAGCAGCGCCTTGGACTTGTTGGCGATGAGGGGGTAGAGCCTGGTGCCGAAGCCCCCGGCCAGTATTAAGCACTTCATGGCATCTAACAGATTAACACAGAATGGATATTTGTGTCCATGAGCTTGTTTTCTTGCCCCTTAAAGGGGTTGGTGCTAAAATGGTGGCAATTTAGTTTACGAGTGACGATTTTTTGAAAAGAGCCTCTCTAATCAAAGCTATCTTGCTGGTGGCCATCCTTGGCCTCGCCTTCTTTATGGCCCTGTACCCCCGCCTTCATTACCCCTACCCCCTCCATGTTGACGAGTGGATGCACCTGGGCTACACCAAGCAGATACTGAATATCGGCCACCTGAGCTTCCCCAACCCCTTCCAGGGCGGTAGGTATGAGGTGGGGGGACACCCCGAGACGGGCTATTATATCTGGCTGGGCACCTCGCTGCTGGCCACCGGCTCATCCTGGCTGGTGCTTTCCCGGCTGATGCCGGCCCTGGTGCTGGCCTTAATCGCTTTTGTCGCTTACGCCTGGGGTAACAAGCGGGGGTTCGGGCTGGAGGCCGCCTTATTCGCCACCTTCATCCACACCACCATCAGGTTCCTGGGGCCGGCTTTCCTGGTGCCGGTGACGCTGGGGCTAGTCTTCTTTCCCCTCTGTCTGATACTGCTGGAGAAAATGGAAGAGGGCTGGCGGCCGCTGCCCTTAGTTGTGCTCAGCCTGGGGGCGCTGTTTCTCACTCACGGCACCACCGCCGTGGCCGTGGGCTTTGTCCTGGTGATTTTCTTAATCTTTTATCTTGCCCTGTCCAAGGATCTGCTGCGGCAGAAGCTGCCCTCGCTTATTTGCCTGCTGCTGATACCGTTATCAGGATTAGTTATCTTTCTCTGGAACCGGGCCTTTGTCCTGGCGGAGATACAGAGTATAATAAACGAGCAAAAGATACCCCTGCCGGCCATCCCCATTCCCCTGCCCCAGCTGGGCTATATCATGATAGCCCTGGTCGTTATCGGTTTTGGCTTTATCATAGCCAGGGGCGGCTGGCGCAACTATGCCTTGGTGGTGCCCACCGCTATCCTGCTTTTCTTTGTCCAGTTCTACCGGCAGTGGTTTAACGTCGGCCCCGATATCCTTTACGAGAGGGGCTGGCTCTACGTGATGCTGCTTATGGCTCTCATTGCCGGCTACGGCCTGAGCCGGCTCCGCTGGCTGGGGCTTGATTTCTTCAAACGGTGGCGCTGGGGCGTACCCGCCATCTACGTTGCCCTGGCGCTGGTGGTGGTTTTCGCCCTGGTGCAGAGGATGGAGGGTTATGCCAAAGAGGACTATTACCACGTGGTTGATGTACCCACCTATTATGACTTTAAGTGGATCGGGCAGGAGCTGCCCAAGGACTCGGTGGCCATGCTCAACCCCTATGTCGGCTGGGCCTACGTCACCATAAGCGGTCAGTATGCCTATACCTCCCAGGCCTACCCCTGGGGGGTTGAGGAGGCGAATGAGATTAACCTCTTCTTTCTGAACGGTGCCACTGATACCGAATATCTCAAAGAGAGAAATGTCACCATCATCTGGGACCCGTTCCCGGTGAATAACCCGGACCTGGTTGAGGTGCGAGACGGGCTGTATATCCTGAGGGAGGGGCGTTAGCGTGGACCTGCTGCTGGTGGTGGTTGCCTCTGTTGTTCTGGTGCCACTGGCCTTTTTCTGGGGAGGGAATGAGGCCAGCCTGGTGCTGGGGCTGGTCTTTGCCCTCTTCTCGCCCGGCTATAGTCTGGTGGCGGCGGTCTTCCCCAGGCGCGACGACCTTGATATCGCCCGGCGCCTGGCCCTGGGTTTCAGCCTCAGCATCGTGGTGGTGGTGCTGGTAGGCTTTATCCTCAACTATACCCCCTGGGGCATCAGACTCTACCCGGTGCTTATCTCGCTGCTGGTCTTCATCGTGGCGGCCTCAGCCGTCGCCTACTACCGGCGGCACCGGCTATCGGCGGAGGAGCGCTTTGAGCCCCGCTTCCGCTTTCCGCTATCTGAATTCAGGAGCCGGCAGCACCTCTGGGACAGGCTGCTCCTGGCGCTGCTGGTGCTGGTTATCGTCGGGGCAATCGGCACGCTAGTCTATATCGGCCGGCCGCCGGCGATAGAGCAGACATTTACCGAATTCTATATGCTCGGCCCGGAGGGGAAGGCGGCTGATTACCCCGATGTTATTAACCTGGGGGAGAAAGCCACGGTGACCCTGGGGATAGTAAATCACGAGCAGGCAACCACCGGCTACTATATCAGGGTAGTTATCGGCGGGCAGGGGGTGGGGCAGGTGGGGACGATTACCCTGGCTAGTGGGGAGGGGTGGCAGCAGAGGGTGAGCTTTGTTCCCGTTGAGGTTGGGGAGGCGCAGAAGGTCGAGTTTCAGCTTTACCGGAGTTCTGACAGCAAAGCCTACCACACCCTTAACCTATGGGTGGATGTGATAGGCAGCCAATAAACCTACTGCCTCGGGCAAAATAGAATGCCCAGCGTTTTAGACTTTATTCAGTTTAGCCTAGGGATAGAGAGCTGGAGCCTATTTACCGATGCGGAACATCTTGGTCCCGCAGACCGGGCATGCCCCCTGGGTGGCTGGCTTACCATTCTTCATGGTAATCTGCTTGGCGTTCTTCATTTCCCTCTTGGCTCGGCACTTAACACAATAGGCTTGCATGGCTACCTCCTTTTGAATAAAACGATAGACTATTCTGGTCTCGATGTCAATAGGTTTTTCGTTCAATTTTCCCCTTTTTAGGGTTGTCCCGCCTTTACTTAGGGCCGATATTTTGGTAATCTGTTGGGTAGTGCCCTTAGCCGTCGGTAGAAAATAGCCCCGATGAATATTATTATGCCGTTTTCCGGAGTATTTGGTGCTCAGTTCCGTAAGCCCAGCGGCTGGCTCGGCTGGCTGATGGGCCCACTGATGAACTGGAGGCACCGCCCTTTAAGCCACTGGACGATTGGGCTGATGGACATCCAGCCGGACAGCTGCATACTGGATATCGGCTGCGGCGGCGGTATGGCCATCAGGGAGATGGCCAGGCTCGCCCCCAGCGGCTTTGTCGCTGGCGTCGACTATTCGCCGGTTATGGTGCGGCAGGCGCTGAGATATAACGCCGCCGCCGTGGAGGCCCAACGGGTGGCGGTAAAGAGGGGCAACATCTCCAGGCTGCCCTTTGCCGATGCCTCCTTTGACCGTGCCTGCGCTATTGAGTCCTTCAACTACTGGCCGGAGCCGGTGGTCGGCCTCAGGGAGGTGTTCCGTGTCCTCAAAGACGGAGGTCTGGTGGTCATTACCACCGCCTGGAATAAGGATATGGACAGCCGTCTGAAATACGCCGCCATGGCCGAAAGGATGCGGTTTCCCCTCTACGGTGGTGCTGATATGGTGGCCATGCTCACCGCCGCCGGCTTCTCCAGAGTAAAGTTCCACTTTAAGGATGGCCAGGGCTGGCTCTGCGCCACCGGTGTCAAGTGAGCCAATATTATTGACAATTGGGCGGATAAGGGCTAAACTCAACTTCACAAGGGTGTGAAACCGGCGGCGAATTAAGCCCGAGGCCGTGGAAGCAGGTGAGCGATATGGAAGAAGTGAGCCAAGAGGTCAGGCAGGGAACCCAGGGGGGAAATGGTATTGTTGCCGAACACCAGAGGCGGCTCGCCGAGGCTATTGAGGCCGAGTTTAGAAGGGTGAAAGAGGAGGCGGAGCGAGAGGCGGCCCAGATTATCGCCGGCGCCCGGGAGAAAGCGGAGCGAATTATGGCTGACGCCGAGGCTGAGGCGGAGCGGGTTACCGGCGGGGTCAAGGCCAGGGTGGAGGAGGAGGTAAGCCGGCTGGTGGCCGAGTCTCGGGGTAAGGCTGAGGAGGCCATCGCCGAGTTTGAAGTTGTGGCCAGGAAAAAGGCGGAGAAGGAGGCGGCCAAGATTATTACCGAGGCCGAGGAACAGGCGGCGCAGCGAGTTAAGGAGGCTGAGTCTCAGGCCAAGAAGCAGGCCGAGGAAGAGAAGCGGGTGGAGGTGGAGCGCCTGATAGAGCAGGCCCGGGAGAGGGCGGCCGATATTGCGGCAAGGGCCAAGCAGGTGGCCGAGGAGGAGGCTAACCGGATAGTGGCTGGGGCGACCAAGGAAGCGGAGCAGGAGGCACTTAAGCTGACCGAGGAGGCCAACCGGCAGGCCCAGGAATCGGCCAAGATGGTGGCTGAGCTTAAAAAACAGACCGAGAAGGAGATTAAAGAGGCCAGGCAGCGGGCGCAGAAGGAGGCGCAGCTTATCTTAAAGAGCGCCCGGGAGGTGGGGCGGAAGGAGGCTGAGGAGAGGTGGGGCCGGATTGTTGGCGAGGCTAAACAGAAGGTGGAGCGGGAGACCAGTGAGGCGATAGAGAAGGTGCGGAAGAAGGGGGAAGCGGAGGCGGCCAAGTTTGTCGGCGAGCGGAAGCGGCAGGCGGAGTGGGAGGCGGCTGAGATTGTGGCCGAGGCCAAAAGGATGGCCGAGCAGGTCACCGCTGAGGCCAAGACTACCGCCAAGAAAGCGCTTGAGGACTCCAACCGGCTCATCGCCGCCGCTCACGAGAAGGCGCAGGCTATTATCGAGGGGGCCCAGGAAGCTGCTGCCCAGGCCAAGGTGATGATGGAGAAGCTGGAGAAATCCAGCTAGAGACGTTCTTGTGGCTGAGGCTAGAGGGCGAAAGTTTCGTCCTCTTTTTTTACGGGCGGGATAAAGCCTTAAGCGGTGGCAGTAGCTGGGCGATGTTAGTTAGTAAATCTTTTGAGTTGAAGGGTTTGGTGATATAGCCGGCGGCGCCTATCTCTTTACTGAGTCGCTGGTTAAGTTTGAGGTCCAGGGCGGTGAGCATGATGACCGGTATTGAACTGGTGGCCGGCTTTTTCTTCAATACGTAGCAACTGGTATATCCGTCCATTTTGGGCATCATTATGTCCATCAGGATGAGGTCTGGTTTTTCGATAACGGCTATTTTTACCGCCTGTGCCCCGTCTTCGGCTTCAACGATGTTGAACTTCTTCTTGAGCAGGGTGCACAGCAGCCGCCTCACGTTGGGCTCATCGTCAACGACCAGTATCTTTCTTTTATCCGGGCCAGTTTTCGGCTTGTCTTCTTCTCTGTTCATTTTGTCTTACCTATTTTTTAGATGGTTTGGCGACGGCCTGGTCGTTCTTCACCACCGGCAGCGAGGCGCTTATCTTAAGGAAGGCCCGGGCCACCACCGGGTCGAACTGGGTATCCACGCACCGCTTGATTTCCCTCAGGGCTTCCTCCACCGGCATGGCCGGGCGGTAGGGGCGGTGGGAGGTCATGGCGTCGAAGGCATCGGCTACCGCCATAATCCTGGCCCCCAGGGGTATGTCTTCTCCGGCCACCGTCTGGTGGAGGCCGGCGCCGTCGTAGCGGTCGTGGTGGTGCTCAATCATGGCCACCACCCTATCGTTGACCACCGGCTTGACGATACCGGCCCCAATCTGGGTGTGAATCATAATGTGTTCATACTCAATGGGGGTGAGCTTTTCCGGCTTGTTCTGAATAGACTGGTCAACGGCAATTTTGCCCACGTCGTGCAGCAGGCTTCCCCAGCGCAGGTCTTCCATTTCATCCTCGGGCAGACCAAGCTCTCTGGCGATAGCCGAGGCAATCTTGGTTACCCGCCGGGAATGCCCCGCCGTGTACTTGTCCTTGGCTTCCAGGGCGAAGACCAACGCCTCGATGGCCCCTAAGAAGAGGCGGCGGATTTCAACCGTCTGCTCCTCCACCTTCTGCTGGAGGTTTTGCTGGTACGTCTTTATCTCCAGCTCCAGCCCCCTTTTCTCCAAGGTCTTATTGACACTGACCGCCACCTCCTCCAGATTGAAAGGCTTAATGATATAGTCGTCAGCGCCCACCTTCATGCAGTTGATGGCGTTGGCCGCCTCGGAGAGGGCGGTGGCCATAATCACCGCCGTCTCCGGGTATTGAGCCTTTATCTCCGGCAGCAGCTCTATACCCGATTTGCCCGGCATCTTGATGTCAAGGATTACCAGCGAGGCCGGACTGGCCTTCATCTTCTCCAGCGCCCGCTCAGCGTTTTCCGCCTCCTCGCAGGCATAGCCGACTTTGGCCAGCTTAAGGTGCAGCAGCCGCCTGATTCCCTCCTCGTCGTCAACAATCAGTATTTTCTCTCGTTTATCCATCTTGGCTACTCTTTCTAGGTGAGGCCGGAACTGAGGCCATTTTTATTATCGATCTTAACTCGTCAAGGGTGAACGGCTTGGGCAGGAAGGGCCGGCCGGTTTTCTCCAGGAAGGTCTTGATTTCCTCGTTGACGATGTCGCCAGTGGTGAATATCACCCGGCTTATCATCCCGGAGCCGCTCTTCTGCAGATGGTGGTAGAGTTCGATGCCGTTCATCCCCGGCGTCCTGATGTCAATGAGACACAGGTCGTAAACGTCCCCGTTTTCAGTAAAGCGGGTTTGGGCTGCTTTACCGTCGCTGGCTACATCCACCTCGAAGCCTTCTAATCCCAGTGCCCGGGTGCACATCCTGGCAATGGACGGCTCGTCCTCTACTATCAGCCCCCTTTTTCCCTTACCGTTACCCTTTAACATGGCAGTCTCTCCTTGCTTCTGGGTTACTGTTAACGGGTAGCTCCACCATAAAGGTAGCTCCCTTATTGACCACGCTTTCAACGTATATCTTGCCGCCGTGCCCGGTTACTATCCCGTGGCAGATGCTTAAGCCCAGGCCCGTGCCCTTGCCCACCTCTTTGGTGGTGAAGAAGGGGTCGAAGACGCGCCTCAGGTCTTTCTTGGCGATTCCGGGGCCGTTATCGGTAATAGCGATGTTGACGGTATTGTTATGCTGGCTGGTGGTGATGACCAGCTTGCCTCTGCTGTTGGCTTCCAGCATGGCCGATTCGGCATTGACGATGATGTTTAGGAAGACCTGCTGCATCTGGAAGTAGTCAACCATGATTTCGGGAAGGTCGGCGGCGAAGTGCTTCTCCAGCTCAATGTTGTTTACCTTGTGCTCGTAGGCACGCAGTTTGAGCACGTCTTCCAGTATGTTATTTATCTGGCTTAGCTGCCTCAGTGCGGTATGCTTGCGGGCAAAGGTCAGCAGGTTTTTGACTATGGCCGAGGCACGCTGGGCTTCGCTGTAGATGGTGCTTAAGTCGTCCTTGAGGTTCTGGGGGATGTCTTCCTCCAGCAGCAGCTGGGAGAAGCCGATGACGCTGGTTAGTGGGTTGTTGAGTTCGTGGGCGATGCCGGAGGCGAGCTCGCCGATGGAGGCCAGACGGTCGGTGAGCATTAGCTGTTCCTCCATCAGTTTGCGTTCGGTGATGTTTTTGTTGACGCCGACATACCCCCTGAAATTGCCGTCACTATCGAAATTGGGGATGCCGCTGGTTTCAAATAAGACGGGGGTGCCGTTTTTGTGGAGATGGGTAATTTCAAAATCGAAGAACGGCTCTTTTTTGGCACTGATTTCCTTGAAGCGTTTCAGCCACTTTCTGGCTTCGGCTTTGGGGGCAAGGTCAAGCGTCCTTTTCTTGCCGATTAGTTCTTTGGCCTTATAGCCCAGAAGTTCCTTAATCCGGGGGCTGACGAAGGTAAATATTCCATTTTCATCGGCTTCCCATATCATATCGCTGGTGGCTTCGGCCAGATTTTTGTACTTCTTCTCGGACTGCCGCAGCGCTTCCTCTATCTGCTTGCGCTGGGTAATGTCCATCCAGTTGGTCAGCAGGTATTTGAATTCGCTGCCGTTCATCACCGGCGTTGAGCTTATCTTGACCCAGAAGCGCCCGCCGTTCTTCTTCTGGAAGAGCTCCTCGGTTCTCCGGTCGCCCCGGCGCATGGCTCTCCTGAAATTCAGGGTGGTCGCTTTGAGCGTTTCCTGCGTCCAGAAGGGGTAGGGGGCTTTCTTGCCGATGAGCTCCGCCGCTGAGAAACCGGTGAGCTTCTCCAGCGCCGGATTTACGTATCTCAGTGAGCTATCGGGGTTGATGACGCCTATCGGGTTGGGGGAGTTAGACAGCAGGCTGGAGCGGAATTCTTCGCTCTCCCGCAGTGCCTCTTCCGCCCGCTTGCGTTCGATGGCGATGGCGGCAATTCGGGCTGACCACTCCAGCATGGTGAGGTTGTCGGCGGACGGCTCGCCCACCTTATTGCTATAGTTGGCTATGGTGCCGAGCAGTTCTCCGTTGGAGGCTGTTATCGGCTGCGCCCAGACGGCGAGCAGGTTATTATTTACTGCCGCCTCAACCACTTCCTTGTACGGTTTAAATAGAGGGCTGTTGGCAATATCGGGGATGATTACCCTCTCTTGGAGGTAGGCGGCGGTGCCGGAGGAACCCGACTTCGGTCCGATAGGTATTCCAGGTTCAAGCAGTGCTGAGTAATCTTCGGGCAGGCTTGGTGCCGAGGCCAGAAACAGGAGTTCCGTTGATTTCGAAGGTTCAAAGAGCAGCACCGAGCCTTTGATAGAGGGGTCATTTTGTTCCCCCAGACGCACAATAGCGTCCAGCAGTTCGCTCAAGTTCGCCCCCTGCCCTAAAAGGGTAAGCACATAATTTTCACCACGCTGTAGCTGCTCCCTCTTTTCGTGTTCGGTGACATCGTGGAAGATGCCCTGGGTGGCCACTACCTTATCCCCTATGTAGCGCGGCGCGGCGCTCCCCTCGACCAGAATCTTTCGACCGTCTTTGGTCAAAAAGGTGGCCTGTACGTTGTGGACGGGCTCTCCCTCAATAACCCTGGCAAACAGTTCCTGGCAGTGCGGCAGGGAGTCGGGGTGGATAACTTTAAATAAATTCAGCTTGGGCAGGTCGGCCTGGTTATAGCCCAGCGTGTCCAGCCAGGCCTGGTTGACGAAGTTGATGCTGCCGTCAAGGGCGACGCTCTGTATCATATCGTGGGCTCCCTCAATTACCGCCCGGTATCTTTCTTCACTTTCCTGCAGTGTCTGTTCTGCTTTTTTGCGCTCGCTGATGTCCCTTGCCACAATTTGAAATCCGACCAGAACCCCCGACTTTCTAAGCACTTTGCCCTCTGTTTCAATCCAGATCTATCGTCCGTCCTTGCGTTTGAACTGAGTCGCCCAATTCTTGTGTGGTTTCCCTCTCAGTCTGGCGGCCATCCGTTGTATGAAGTAACGTAGAGTACCTTCAGAGAACCAATCCAGTTTAAATGCATTCTTGCCGATGATTTCCCCCCGTGAGTAACCTGACTCTGCCTCGAATCTCTTGTTGACATAGGTGATTTTGCCCTTGAGGTCCGTACTAAATATGGCGACGGGTGCTTCCTCAAGCAAAGCACTCTTTTCTTTCTCCGACTCCTGCAGTTTTTCCTCCAGCTTTTTGCGCTCGGTGATGTCCTCAGCCATTCCCAGAACTACCTTCTTGCCGCCAACAGTGGTTATCCTGGTCTGAATTTCTACAATACTTTTAGTCCCGTCTTTCCGGTTCAGGATGAAACGGTCAGGACCGGTTGCTTTGCCCAGCTTGTTTAGGGCAAGCAATTTCACCGCTTTGGCAAGCTCTTTAGGGTCAAGTAGTTTAAGTTTAAGGAAGCTCTTCCCTAACAACTCTTCGCGCTTGTAACCGGTTATTTCTTCGGCCCTCTTGTTTCCGTAAAGAAACGTTCCACCAAAATCGTTGAAATAAATACCTATGGGAGCATTCTCGACCAGTGTTTTATACTTCGCTTCTGATTCTCGCAACGCCTGCTCAGTCTGCTTGCGCTCGGTGATATCGCGGATGATTACCTCATCGGCAGGGCGCCCCTCGTATTCGGTCAGGGCGGCGTTTATCTCAATATCCCGCGTTTTCCCGTTCTTGATTAGAGCCTTAATCTCGTAAACGGTGGGCACCTTTTTGCCGGCCAGCCTGGCCTGGTACCTGGCCAGGGTCAGTTTCTGGGACTCGGGGGTGAGCAGCTTGGTGAAGGGCATACCCAGCAGTTCCTCTTTATCGTAGCCGGATATGCGGCACAGCGTCGTGTTTACCAGCTTGAGGACCCCGTCCTGAATGATGGCTATGCCGTCGGCGGCATGCTCAATAAGGTTGAAATACTTGTCGCTGGCTAGCTTTTCGGCGCTGTCTTTCTTTTTGGTTGCCGTGGTCATTTTCGCTTTATCTCTGTCTCAGGAGCTGGTTTACCTGCCCATCCTTGACCCGGTTGGATTCTTCGGTAATTCGCCAGATATCCCGGTCAGTGAACAGCCTCCAGCCGCGCCGGTCCCGGTGGAATACGTCATCGAGGATGCCCTTCCTTAACCACCGGAACAGTGTGGAGCGGCTTATGCCGGCTATGGAGCATACCTCGGCGGTTCTATAATAGGTCTGGCCCCTCATGTTCACTGTCATCGTGACATAAATCCTCAACCTTGTGGATAACTATGTCCAAGCCGTGTCAATTATGTTCACGCGGCGCTGAATTTGGCATCACCCAAAGGTACGGCTGAGGGAACTATTTAGTACCATTACCTTGGTCATAGTCAGTGGGTAGGGTTACCCGGCGGGGGTGGAGAGGCTAAATATTGCTAAAGCAGCGAGGCTTATGGTAAAAATAGATAGCGGGAGCCGCCGGATAGTGAACTACATAGTGCTGGTCAAACAGGTGCCCGACATAAGGAATATCCCCAAGGAGGCCTGGGACTGGGAGAAGGGCACCCTGAAGAGAAGCCTGCTGGACAACGTCCTCAACGAGCTGGACAAACAGGCCCTGGCCTTTGCCCTGAAGATGAGGGAGAAGAAGGGCGGCCGGATAGTCGCCCTGACCATGGGCCCGCCCTTTGCCGAGGAGGTGCTGAGGTATGCCCTGTCCATCGGCGCCGATGAGGCGGTGCTGCTCACCGACCGGAAGCTGGGCGGCGCCGATACCGCCGCCACCGCCTACCCCCTGGGCCAGGCGGTAAGGAAAATCGAGAAGGAAATCTTCGACGGGGACAAGGACTATCTGATTGTCTCGGGGATGCAGTCGGTTGACGGCGATACCGCCCAGGTCCCGCCGCAGCTGGCCGAGGAGCTCGGCATCGCCCATATAGCCTACGCCATAGCCTTCGCCTTTGAGGACGGGCAGCTCCAGATAAGCCGGATAACCCGCGGCGGCTCGGAGAAGGTGACCCCGGCGGGCTTTCCCTGTCTGGTGACGGTCACCGAATGGACCAAGCCGCTCTACCCCGCCTTCAGCCGGACGAGGTGGGCCCACTCTCACCGGCTCTACCAGTGGAGCGCCGCCGATGTCAACGCTGATGAGTCCCGCATCGGGCTGGCCGGCTCTCGTACCATCGTGGTCAGGATTTTTTCGTCCCGGGAGGCCGGCCAGAGGAACTGCGTCTTTGAGCGCGACCTGAAGAAGCTGGCCGGAATGATAAAGGAGGCCTACCTCAACCGGGCCAGGGCGGTCGAAGAGGAAGAGAAAGCTGAATATCAGCTTCCCCAAGGCCGGAAGCCCGACTATAAGGGCGAGGTCTGGGTCTACGCCGAGCAGGAGGGTGGTGAGCTGAACCCGGCCTCCTTTGAGCTGCTGGGCAAGGCCAGCCAGCTGGCCGGCGTGCTCGGAGAGAGGGTGGGTACCGTCCTGTTGGGCGAGGGGGTAAACGGCCTGCCCCGGGAGCTTATCGCCCGCGGTGCCGACAAGGTATATATCGCCGAGCACGAGCTGCTGGAGAATTTCCTGCCGGTGCCCTACAGCCGGGTAATATCGGAAATGGTGGCCAAACAACGGCCCCAGATGATGCTTTTCAGCGCCACCCCACTGGGCCGGGAGCTGGCGCCGCGGGTGGCCTACGGCTCAGGCTCGGGACTCACCGCGGACTGTACCGGTCTGGCGATAGCCGACTTCAAGCGCCTTGATAGGGAGTACACCGCCATCCTGGTGCAGACCCGTCCGGCGCTGGGCGGGAACATCATGGCCAGCATCATCACCCAGAACTCGAGGGTGCAAATGTCCACCGCCCGGCCCGGGGTGATGAAAGCCCGGGAGCCAGACCCCTCCCGGAAGGGCGAGGTTATCCGATATCAGCCGGCGATAACCGAAGCCGACCTCGGCGCCAGGATAGTTTATGCTGAACACCTCCCGCCCGCCTCCGATATCAAGGACGCCAAGATAATAATCTGCGGCGGGAGGGCCTTAAAGAGCAAGGAGGGCTTTGACCAGTATATCCTGCCCCTGGCCGACCGGATGGGCGAATTTCTTGGGCAGGAGGCCATGGTGGGTGCCTCCCGGCTGGCGGTGGAGATAGGCTGCATCGGGCGGGGGCATCAGGTGGGCCAGACCGGCCAGACGGTCAAGCCCAGGCTCTATGTGGCCGTGGGCGTTTCCGGGGCGGTCCAGCACGTCACCGGTATGCAGGGCTCGGACATTGTGGTGGCCATCAACAAAGACCCCAACGCCCGGATTTTCAAGGTGGCCGATTTCGGGGTGGTGGGCAACCTGGAGGAGGTCGTCCCCGAGCTGATCAAGGCGCTGGACTCTCAGGGAGGCAATAGTGAGTGATCTGAGCCAGGTGGATGTGCTCTTCGTCGGTGCCGGGCCGGCCAGCCTGGCCGGGGCGATAAAGCTGAAACAGCTCCTTAATCAAAAGGGAAGGCAAGACTCAGTCGTTGTCATCGAGAAGGCGGGCAAGCTCGGCCAGCACAGCCTTTCCGGGGCGGTGTTTCAGGCTGAGGTGCTCGATGAGCTCCTCCCCGACTGGAGGCAGAGCGACGATAAGTTCGTGGCTAAAATGCTGGCCAGCCGGGTGGAGCGTGACGAGCTGGTTTTCCTGCCTAACAGCCGACTGGCCTTAAAGATTCCCCATTTTCTGGTGCCGCCCTCAATGCGTCATGATGGTAACTATATTATTTCGCTCAGCGAGATGGTCAGGTGGCTGGCTGGCGTCGCCCGCCAGCTCGGCGTCGAGGTCTATACCGGCTTCGCCGCCAAAGAGCTGGTTATCAAGGATGTGAAGGTAGCCGGGGTCAGGCTCGGCGATAAGGGGCTGAACAGAGAGGGGGGCCAGCAGGTCAACTACCAGCCCGGCGAGACGGTGGCAGCCGGGGTTACCGTCCTGGGCGAAGGCTCACTGGGGCTGCTGGCGGAGGAGCTGGTGGGCCGGTTTGAACTGGCCTGCGGCCACAACCCCCAGGTCTACTCGCTGGGGGTCAAGGAGGTCATCCGTCTGCCCGAGGAAAACAACTTCGGGCCGAACCGGGTGGTACACACCCTGGGCTTTCCCAACCGGGCCGATGTCTTCGGAGGGGGCACCCTCTACAGCCTGGAGCCAAACACGGTGGCGCTGGCCTTAATCATGGCCCTCGACTGGCGCTACTGCGACCTCAATCCCCAGCGGGAGCTGCAGCTTTTCAAGTCCCACCCCTTTATCCGCCGCCTGTTAGGAGGCGGCGAGGTGGTCGGCTACGGGGCCAAAACCCTGCCCGAGGGTGGCTACTTCTCCCTGCCCGGTCTGGTAGCCGACGGCGCCATTATCATCGGTGATGCCGCCGGCTTCACCAGCGCCAAGAAGCTCAAGGGACTGCACTACGCCATAGAGTCGGGTATGCTGGCCGCCGCCGCTATCTTCGATGCTCTGGAAAGCGGTTCCTTCTCCAGAAAAGGCTTAAAGGGGTATGAAGAGCGCCTGGCGGAGAGCTTTATTATTAAAGATTTAAGGGCGGCCCGAAACTACCGCCAGGTCTTCGGTGCTGGCTTATATCTGGGAGCGCCGCTCTCCTTTATTCAGCAGTGGCTGCCCCGGCTGTCAACCGGGCCGGATTACAGGGGGATGAGGCGGGTCAGGCTGGGGCGGCGCTATCAGGGCGGGCTGGACCGGCTGACCGACCTCAGCTTCTCGGGGACGGAGCACCGCGAGGACGAGCCGTCGCACATCAGCTTTATCGACCCGGCGGAGTGCGAGCCCTGCGAGGCGGGCTACGGCTGCCACCCCTGCGAGTCCTTCTGCCCCGGCGAGGTCTACCGGGCGGAAGACCATAAGATAATGCTCAGCCCGTCCAACTGCCTGCACTGCCAGACCTGCCGGGTGAAGTGCCCCCTTCAGAACATCAGGTGGCAGCTCCCCGAGGGCGGGGACGGCCCCAAATACAAGACGATGTAGCCGGGCTATAGCCTTGAATACTGGGGGCGGAAATGAATATAATTCTACTAAAAGATTGGGGGACGACGGATGGAGTCTAAAAAGATTGCCTCACTGATAGCCGACCTGGTCTGCGACGACGTAATTCCCTGCCAGAAGGCGAGGCGGCAGCTGGTGGTTATGGGGCATAAGGCGGTGCCCTACCTGGTCAAGGAGCTGGGCAATAAAAAGTTCTGGGTAAGGTGGGAAGCGGCCAAAGCCTTGGCCCAGATTGGTGACCCCGCCGCTACCGCGGCGCTGATTAGGGCTCTGGAGGATAATGAGTTCGACGTCCGCTGGCTGGCGGCCGAGGGGCTGATAAATATCGGCCGGAAGGTGGCGGTGCCCCTTTTGGAGGCCTTAATCGACAGGCCGAAGTCAACCTGGCTGAGGGAGGGGGCCCATCACGTCCTCCACGATATGGAGCGGGGTGAGCTGGATAAGGTGCTGAGGCCGGTAATGGGCGCCCTGGAAGACGTCGAGCCCTACGTGGAGGTGCCGGTGGCGGCGCGTAAGGCGCTGGACAAGCTGGCGCCCAAGCCGCGCTGAGGTTGCTGTGACTGCGGCCTCTTATACTGAGTACAGTCTGGCTTCCCGCAGGCGGCGGATGAGCAGGGTCAGGCTGACGGTGGCCACGGCCAGGTTGCCCAGTAAGGCCAGCACCAGACTGGACATGGTTTGACCGGACAGGCTGTTGGACAGGTCCCACAGGGTGTGGAGGATAACGGCGACAACAAAGGCGGTGAAGGTGGCCAGGCCGAAGAGGCCATGTTTCTTTCGCTGGCGCTCGCGCCAGAGCACTCCGCAGATTAAGCCGGTCCAGGCGGCGTGGCCGACGGGAGAGAGAAGGCCGCGGACGAGCAACACCTGGTCGAGCACGTTGATGTTACCCCCGGATTTGGCGAAGCTTACCAGCCCGTAGCCCATGGTCTCCAGCGAGGCAAAACCCATGCCGGCAGCGACGCCAAACAGTATCCCGTCCATTTCGGAGCGGTAGCTGGCCCAAAGGAATAGTCCTATCGGAAAGATGAGCTTGGCGGCTTCCTCAATCGCCCCCACCCCCAGCAGACCCAGGGCGCTCAAGCTCTTTAAGGTCTCGAACTCAACGACGCCGGCGGCGACCACACCAATCGCCCCGCCGACCATGAAGCACAGCGCCGCCGGCATCAGCGGGCTGCTGGTATGCCTGTCTAACTAGCGTTCGCGCTCGTATACGTAGGTGACGAAGGCAACGGGTATGGTGAAAGAGCCCAGCAGGAGTACCGTCGGGAAGAAATTGGGGTTGCTGGTGAATCGGAGGGCTTGCTCGGCGGCGACAAAAAGCAGAATGCCGGCGATGCCTACCCAGAGCCATCTCCACCTCTTGATAAATGCCTGCCTGTTGTTCATAAGGACTCACAACCCGGCGGTAATCAGATAGTGGTAAGGCCCGGCCTCGGTAACGGTCTGGATTTTGAACCCCCCGGCCTCGATGAGCTGTATTGCCTTTTCCTGGCTGAATCTTATCTGGAGGGGAGGTCCGAGTTCGGTTGGCTCCTTCTTCCAGTCCAGGTTGGCCAGCCGCCCGCGGGGCTTGAGCATTCTGGCGGCGTTGGCCAGGACCCTGGCCGGCTCATCAAAGTCGTGCAGGACAATGCCGAAGAAGACGAAATCGGCACAGGCCTCACAGAGCACGGTATCTTCCGCCCAGCCCACCTTTAGCTCTAGGTTGGTCAGGCCTTCGGCACCGGCCCTTTGCCTCAGGCGCTCCACCGCCTCCGGGTTTGCGTCCAGGCCGTAAACCCTTCCCCCCGCCCCCACCAGCCTGGCCGCCGGCAGGGCGAAGAAGCCCTCCCCGCAGCCCAGGTCAACGAAGGTCGACCCCGGCTTAAGGCCGATATCGGCCAGGATAGCCTCGGCATTCTGCCACTGCCTCCGGCTCGCCTCGTCGTAGAGGCGCCTTCCACGGAAACTCCGGTGTTTATTCCGGGACAGCGCCACGGCTCAGTTCCCCCTTTAGTTTTAAGGTCCAGCCGGCCAGCAGCAGGGCCCGGTTATATGAGCCCTGCCGCAGACTCCCGGCAAAGCCGAGTATGCCTATCTTCTGGCCCATATTAACCCGTCACCACCGGCCCATGCCCGACCAGAGCATCCGGTAGTTGGTTCCGACGACAACGGTAACGATAACCCAGACAATAATACCGATGAAAGCGGCCAGGAAAGACCATTTGGCGATTTCGGTGAGCTCCCCATCCCTGCCCAGAAGGACCCAGAGGGTGATGATGCCGACCGGGGGAAAGAAGAATGACAGGATATATAACAGATACTTGACCCAGCTCATGGCAGGCCTCCTTTCTGCTGTTTCCCCTCATTCTGGCGGTTTTCTAGTCAAGAAATCATAAAATGTGGGGCAACATTGTTGCATTTTCATAACATTTTTATTTTTTTGGGGATGAAAAGAGGCGGGGCAATCTGCTGTGCCGCACTCACAGAGTAAAGTCGGCTATCGCTCCAGAGGTGTTGTGATATTCCAAATCCTTACCGTAGTCATGGTATTTCCAGAAGCGAGTGTTGCAGACCCTGACATTACTGAGAAAAGGCATGGCCGGATTTTCGATACGTACCGGGTTCTTGCCGTCGCCACCAACTGCCAGGGACATCTCCAGTTCCCCGAACGGCATGGTGATGTGGTAGGTGCCGTTTTTCTCACTTATATTTATCTTGACATACCTGATGCCGAGGTTCTTTTTCCACATCCTGCCCTCCAGATGCTCCGTGACGAAAGGCTCCAGGATTTTCCTTTGCTGGTCGGTAGCATTTTCACTGATGTAGGCGGCTCCTTCTTTTACGCCCTTGGCCAGGTCAGTGGCCTTTGGCCCGATGCCGTCCATGTGACAGGTTATGATGATTCCTTTCATGTCCACGTTTTGAATGTGACCTTCCTTAATCTGGTAGGTCAAAAGGTTGGCACAGGCTGCTGGCAGGTCTCGGTTAAACCATAGGCCGCAGTGACCATCCAGCACCCGGCAACACTCATAAAAGCTCCCTTTCAGTGCCCAATCCTTCCCGGCAGTCATTTCTTTACTCCTTATCTATTTTAATTCACCTTATTGAGCATAGCTCTGGTAAGGCCGGAAATCAAACGGAATGCGTGTTTCTTTAAGTGGTTTTGGGAAAGGATTTGGCTCTCGGTGGTAACAATTCAGGCTTTCGGTATCATTGAAAACCAATCACTGCAGACTTAAAACAAGAATTGAGGGAAGCGGAGAGATGATTGTCGTCACGGGGGCCACCGGCCACATCGGCAATGTTCTCATCCGGGAACAAGTGGAGTGGTTCCGTGAGGAGGGAATGCTGCCCACGCGCAGCTAGAATGTCTCCACCTCTTCCACGGTTACCTTCACCACGTTTCTTACCTTCATGTTTCGGCTGGCAAGTTCAGCTGCAGCCTTGTTGAAAAGCTCTCCCGAGCCGAGGACCTCGCCTTTTCCCCAGATGCGGCAACCCTTATGTGCTGCGGCGTCTAAACAGATGACCGCGACCTGCGGGTTCTCCTCAATATTGGCGATAGTGCGTGGGGAAGCGACGTCAGCAAATAGAACATGCTCGTCATCCAGAACGCGTAGTGAGCCCTTGGCTGAGACATTCGGCTTGCCGGTCTTGCTCGCCGTGGCTACAAGCGATGGACGGATTACTCCAATTGCCTTCTTGGCTTCTTCAGTGAGCTTTGCCATAATAACCTCCCTAAGCTGGTTTTGCCCTTGCTTCAATGGTACTATTTTACTCTAATGGTTCTTCGACCACAATGGTCAGTAGATATAGCCGTCTAGCAAACTCGCTGAACATTTTGACGGAATTTTCGATGTTACCTAAGTGAAGTTATGCCTCATTGATTGCAACGATAGTCCAATTGGGGTGCTGCTTTTCAAACTTGGCCCTAGCTTCTTCGGATGTTTTGGCCTTTACGTCAACAGCAAAGTTCTTTATCTCATCAGGTTTTTTATAGCTGATCGAATATTTCTTTGACATTGCCTGTTTCCCCCTTTCTGTAACAGTCCTTTAGATCGTAACCTATCTATGGCTCATGTCAACGGTTTAGCCCCACTTCTCCATTAGCTCCTTTATGGACCTTAGTATGCCAAAAAATTGTTAAGAAGTCGTTAGATTCTAGGAGCATTGTTCGGGATTTTGAGGTAACATTCGATTGAATCAGGCTGTCTAAAAAGTGCCCGTGTAATCACACCATCGCGGCAAAGTGATGTATAATCTCCAACAGGAAGGACTTCTCGTTGGAGGCTACACGATGAAGATATTCAAGGAATACAGACAAGATCAGAATTTCCTACTCCCTCCTTCGCTGGACGAGTTTGTACCTGGGGATCACGAGGTGCGTATTATCAATGATGTGGTGGATACTCTTGATTCGTCGCTTTTACTTAGTCGATATGAAGGTGGCGGGGCACCAGCCTATCATCCAGCGATGATGCTAAAGGTAATTATCTATGCGTATAGCCTCGGTATATACAGTTCTCGTCGAATTGCTCAAGAACTGAAGACCGATACCGCTTTTATGTTTTTGTCAGGGCTACAAGCACCCGACTTCCGAACCATCTGCCTTTTCCGAACCCAGCATGCTGCTATTCTTCCAGATTTGTTCGTGGAGGTAGTCAGGCTCTGTGCCTCTCTGGGAATGGTGGGGCTCGGGCATATCGCCTTCGATGGTACAAAACTTAAAGCCAATGCTGCGTTAAGACAAAGCCGGGACAGGGGCAGTCTTGATAAGGAGATTGAGTGCATCAAGGAACAAGTGAGACAGATGATTGAAGCCTCAACACAGATAGATGAGAGCGAGGAACAGGAGCATCCTGATGGCGATGGCTCAGAGATGGCAAAAGAACTCAGAAAAAAGGAATACCGCCTGAAGAGGCTCAACGAGGCAAGGGAGACGCTTGAAAGGGAAAAACTCAAGCGGGTCAACATAACCGATCCGGAATCTCGGCTGATGCAGGACAGCCACAAGATAATCCAGCCCAGCTACAACGGACAGATTGCTGTGGACGAAAAGGAGCAAATAATCGTGGCTGCTGACATTACTCAGGAAACGACTGACCACCACGAGTTAATAGAGATGGTAGAAGCGGTGGAACAAAATCTGGGGAGTCTACCCCGAGAGGCAAGCGCCGATGCTGGATACTCATCTTATGAGAATCTGCAATATACCCAGCAAAGGGGGCTAGATGCTTACATACCTGATGACTTCTTTGTAGCCTTGGAGAAGAAAGACGAGTCTGAGAAAAGGTATCATAAAAGCAACTTTCAGTATGACCAGACGAGGGATGTGTATATCTTTCCTGAGTGCCGGAACTTAAAGCGATATCAAAAGATGGAACGGAAAGGCAAGCCACCGTTTATTGTCTACCGAGGTCAGTCGTGTAGGGGATGTGCTGTAAAGGAAGAGTGCACAAAAGGTCCTGTCCGGAGGATTACACGGGACGGCCGCGAGAGTCTTGTGGAAGCGATGAGGGAGAAGCTGAGGAGTGAGGAAGGCAGGGAAATCTACAAGAAACGCCTTTATACGGTGGAGCCCGTCATAGGAAATATGAAATGGAACCGTAGAAGAATAATGATGAGCCTCCGAGGTTTGGAGAAAGTGAGGGGAGACTTTTCCCTCATGTGTTTAGTCCACAATGTGAAGAAGATAGTGAAGGCAGTGCCTGCGAGCACTGCCTTCCTGATAAGTACCATAGATTGGCTAGAATGGCTACGCTCCCATTCAGAGAGGAGAGGCTGATTTTAGTCTGGGCATAAGCCCAAAAGAGGAGAAAAGTAGTGAAAACCTGATAGTATTTCTCTACTCGTTGGAGACTGCAATGGTACAGGGGGAATTAGTTATCAATGGTTAACTCAAGCGAGAAGAGCTTTTTGGACAGCCTAGAATTGTTAGTTGTATCACAAAAGAGTCTTTTGTTATACAAAAGGGCGATGAGTGCAACATGGCATCCAGAGTTGTCCACCTCTATTCTCGAACATGCAAAAAATACATTGACAGACTTATGGGAAAGGGCTAGACTTAGCTTTGAATCTGGGGATTGGTTCAAGTAGTTGAGTTTGCAAAGGAGGATAATATGATCGGAGAAAAGGTTAGACACTATCAGGGAAAGAACACGGACCTAAATAGTCTTCAGAGTAAAATAGAAGAGTATCTTAAAGGGGATGGTTTCAAAGTCCAGTCATCGAAACCAAGCCCTCATGGCACCGTGATACAAGCCCAAAAAGGCGGCTTCCTGCGATCAATTGTAACCGCTGATAGAGCCTTTACGATATTGATCGATGGCCAGCCCAGTGACTTCACCGTTCGGGTGGGAATTGGCAGGTGGCTGAAGCACTTAGGAGTTACCGCGGTGGAAGTTCTCTTGCTATCTGACCTATTTTTGTTTGTCGACGTCCCAGAGACGTTATGGAACCTTGAGATTGAAAACAAGATCATGAAAACCATTGATTCCTTTGTAACTTAACCAACCTTGTCAAAAAATGAGGAGAGTGCCAAGGCAGTGCCCATTGGTTCAAACGAAAGCTGAGGAGTGCTTGCTTCGTTAAAAACCGGGCAAGACGCCGCCATAGAACTAAAGAATCTGGGAGAAGATTAAAATCATAATAAAAAAGCGGGATGCCACTTGCCCAACTTAAGCCACTACTATAGGGAGGGTCGGAAAAATTAACGAGGGTGAGAAGCCCCGAGTGGCAAACCCTGGCAGAGCCCGCCTAAACTTATATTTTTTCTCAGTAATCTAGTTTATTTACCACCATTCACAATTTTTTGAATTAAGACCCACAACTTGCCAGCTTATTTCTTAGAAGTTCGGCCTGTTCTGGTTAAAGCAGGCCCTCTTTTGTATTTAGGCTCTTCTTTAAATTCACGTATAGCCCTTAAGTCGTGCTGGTAACCGCATTGCAAACATTGCTCATGCCTGATATGTGATCTTGTATCAATTACCACATCTCCCCCGCAGCGGGGGCAAGCTTTTAACTTCCACATTTCGGCTCTTCCTGTATTATGATAAATTTGGTGAATTTCTTAATAATTTAAGATTGTAACATTAAAATATTAAAGTCCTGTTAAGGTTTTAGGGAAATAAGCAAAATTTGCCAAACTGAACGAAGCATCCTATTGCTGGCTGGTGGGTCATCCTACGCAGAAGAGGCAAGCCAGCTACTGGGATGGGGGTGAGGGGCTTTGAATAGGCGTTATCGTAGTTGTGTTCTGCATATTGCCCCGATAATAGACCACATCCACCGGTTGGCCAATGTTGCTTGAGCGTACCACCTGCACCAGGTCGTCGGCGGTGTTTACGTCTTTACCGGCAAATTTAACAATAACATCGTAGGGTTTGAGTCCGGCTTTATCGGCCGGGCTTCCCGAACTTACGGCAAGAATAACAGCACCATTGTCCACTGATAACCCATACTCGGCTTTTGTTGCAGCGTTAACACTAGTTATTTGAATTCCTACCCAGGCGCGGGTAACGACCCCTTTGGTTATCAGATCCTGAATGATGGGCTGGGCTATGTTGCTGGGTATAACGTAGCCTGTTGCTTCTATGCCAGTAGCCGCGGCTTTAGCAACAACGATGCCAACTACCTGCCCTTCCAAATTAACCAGAGGTCCACCGCTGTTACCTGGATTGAGCGGAGCACTGGTTAGGATCAGGTTATAAAGTGTTTCACTCGAACTGACTGTTTCAGTGTATCCCGTAGCACTGATTATGCCAAAGGTAGCGCTAATGCCCTGGCCCAATGCGTTACCAATGGCTACCACAAAATCGCCCACCCTAATTTTAGAGGAGTCTCCCAGATTAATTTTCGGCAGGTTCCCTGTCCCAATGTCAATTACCGCCAGGTCGTCAATAGGATCAGTGCGGATTGACTTCGCTGTGTAGCTTTGCCCATTCTCCATAGTGACGGTAACTGTACCCGGTTTTGCTCCTTCAACTACATGGTTATTGGTTACAATAAGCCCACTGGAGTCTATGATGAATCCTGAGCCTGCTACTTGTTCAGTGGTCGGGCCAAAAATGGAGTTGATTGTTACCTGCGCGGTGACAGCGACTACAGAGGGTCTTACTTTAGCGACGACATTGGCTACTGAATCAGCGAAACTGGGTAGTGGAGCTGGGGTTGGTGTGGGCTGAGACGTAGGAGGAGCTGTGGTAGGGGCAGGAGCTGTGGTAGGGGCAGTACCTGTGTATGGCAGAAACTGGCAACCACTGCCTAATAATAGGGCCACTATAAGAAGCAGAGAAATAAATGTAAGTTTAATGCTGAATCTTTTCATGGTAACTCCATTGTTTGTGACGAAATATATTTTTAGTATAGCAATGAATTGTTAAGAAGTCATTAATTTTGGTTTTCTGTTTACCGCGTTCAGTGGGGAGTCGCCTGATAAGGCCATCTTGGTGGGCTGATTGTAAGGCTTATCGCCAGGTTCTTCCTCTGGCAGAGGTAACGCCGGCGATTGAGACTCGGTTATTACCACTTGTGATCTGCGATTAGACTCCTAAGATGAGTTACGATGATTATCTAGGACACCTTCTTGCATGGAGCAAGTAAGTGTAAGGCATGTGCTCCTGTGCGGTTTCAATCAGCCTTGAGCCAAGGGCATCCCAAAGCTGTTGGAAAGCAGGGGAATCTAGTAAAACAGGTGCCCTTTGTTTCATGCTTTTACCTCCTCATACTGTATTCATTCACCTGATCGGATAATAGCTCTGTCAATACCACAAATCAAGTGGAATTTCGGAGTTCTTTGGGTAATTTTGGGAGAGGGTTTGGCTCTCGGAGGTAACAAAACAAGCCACCATTGCACAAAAGCCTCTTTTGTTAAGTGATGAACAAAGCGCACAATTGTTAAATAATATAAATAATTAAGCAGGAGCAGCCATATAGTATCTGAAGCTTGCTAAGAATGTATTGAGGGAATCACAAGCAAGATTACCCGGACTTCTAACCAAGCAACTTGCTCTCGATCACCAAGCGAAGGCAAATATACCTTTTCGCGGCTCAAAGAACCGGTGCTCGGAGTATTAAACCGTCCATTGCTTGACAGTATACAGGTTTAGCCACTAAACTATATAGTGGCTAAAATAAATTCATGTAGCCTTCATGGTCATGCGACCAACCATCAAACGTGAGTAATATTAGAAAAGAGTTGTTGCAATCGCTGGGCGAAAAGATGGCCTCTGTAATGGGGCGTTTGCACAAAGGCCAGGGTTTTAAGTTCAGCGAATTTATACTGAGACCACCTCAGGTACGCATACTTTTCTTTATCGCCAGGCAGAATGAAGAAGTAGCCGCAAAAGATCTAGCGGAAATGCTTGGTGTTACGCCGGGAGCCGTTACCCAGCTTGTGGACGGGCTCGTAGACATGGGGCTGGTAAGGCGTGAGGAAGACGTAAAGGACAGACGTATAATGAGAATAAGGCTCACTGAATTTGCTAGAAGCAAGCTTGAAGAATTCAAAAAGGGCTACCTGGCATCGGTAAGTCAGGTATTCGATATCCTAAACGACGCAGAAATCAAGGAACTGGTCAGGCTTCTAGACAAGGTCATTACCCCTTCGGCTCCTGCTCGTTAGAAATTACGGCTAAAGAAAGGGCCAGGATGTCTCTATTTTCACAAGGGCAGGGTAAAAGCATAAAGCGAAACAAAGAATACAGTCCGTGGCTTATTCTTTTGTCCGTGGCTTTAGGCTTATTTATGGTGGTAGTGGACATTTCGATACTTAATATCGCCTTACCAACTATTGCTGGTGAAATGAACGCTTCGCTCTCTGAAGTTGAATGGACTCTCATTATATATACATTGGCCCTAACCGGTCTGGTACCATTTTTCGGGCGAATCAGCGATGTTATTGGGCGCAAGCGCCTATTCATTATCGGGGTGACCCTCTTCTCTGCGTCGAGCCTTCTGGCAGCCTTCTCGCAGAGCATACTGTGGCTTATCGGCGCCCGTCTGTTTCAAGCATTTGGCGGGGCATTGATAACCAGTAATGTTCTGGCCATAATCACCGATACCTTCCCGGCCGGGAAGCGAGGTGCTGCTATGGGGGTACAGGCCATACTGATCAGTGGCGGGGCTTCTATCGGACCAATCCTGGGCGGTTTCTTAGTAACCCACTTTGGTTGGCAGTCGGTATTCTTAGTTAACGTGCCGATTGGCTTAGTGGCTGCGGCATTTGCGGCTTTTATCCTGCCTCCATTGAAAAGCAGCCGCACTATGGAGCCGGTGGACTGGATCGGGGGTGGACTCCTGGTAGCCGGGTTGGGTCCGTTACTGCTGGGTGTGACCAAGGGGCCGGAGTGGAACTGGTCCATGACTTCCATTTTGCTCATGGCAGGGGGACTGTTTTTGCTCGGGCTTTTCATATTGCGTGAGTTGCGGGCAAAGTATCCTCTTATCGACCTCTCGCTGTTCAAAATTAGGGAGTTTACCGCCGGACAAGTGGCAGGTACGTTTGCCACAATAACCATGTCGTGCATGATGTTGCTCTTTCCCTTCTACTGGCAGGTCCTGCGTGGCTACTCAGCGGAGTCAGCTGGGTTACTTATGCTACCTATTCCGTTGACATTAATGGTAGTAGCTCCCTTCTCAGGGATGCTGTCCGACAAGGCCGGAGCTCGCGGAATCGCAACCGTGGGACTTGGCATCGTCATAATAGGATTATTCTTAATCTCACAGATAACTGCGACCATGCCAGTCTGGCAGGTGTTATGGAGGCTCATCATTTTCGGTATGGGTCTTGGAATGTTTTTGCCACCAAACAACAATTCGGTAATGTCGGCGGCGCCAGCCAGACGAAGAGGGATTGCCTCTGGGCTACTGGGCATGTTTCGCTATAGTGGACAGAGCTTCGGCGTCGCTTTTGCCGGCTCTGCTTTTGTCTCATTCGCCATTTCTGGCAGCGGCTTCGCACTGAAAGGACTGCCCTCTCTCGATACAATGTCTGCCGCATCCGGCAATCCGGCGCTACAGCAGGTCTTGGGTAATGCCTTCATCAACGGAATGCATGCTACTGCTCTGCTAGCTATTCCCTTTGCCTTTGTTGGCATGTTCCTTTCGTTGATGCGCGGCAGCGTGACGCAGCGGTACTAAGAGATGAAGCGCTGATATCAGCTACTTTTCTGACCACTGCCTCGTGCCCACTGATAGTATCTCCTCGGCGATGTACCGCGCCATTTTTTGTTAGATGCCGGTATGTGCATTCTAAATCTGTTTTAGCTCTTGGTCAATGCGCGGGTTTCCTAAAAATATTCACTAAAAACTGAACAAACCACTATTTTATGAGCCGAAATAATGGAGCAAGTAAGTGTAAGGCATGTGCTCCTGTGTGGTTTCAATTAGCCTTGAGCCAAGAGCATCCCAAAGCTGTCGGAAGGTAGGGGAATCTGGTAAAACAGGTGCCCTTTGTTTCATGCTTTTACCTCCTCATTTTGTATTTGTTCACCTGATCGGATGATAGCTCTGTCAATGCCACAAATCAAGTGGAATTTTGGAGTTTTTTGGGTAATTTTAGAATGGATTTGGCTTTTGGAGATAAGAAAGCCACTATTGCACAAAAGCCTCTTTTATGACGCAAGCAACAATACAAGTGATTATTGGCTCAACTGCACAATCTAGATGAATGTGCAACTGACTCAAGCGCAAGAAACCACAGAACACGAATGGGACAATTGACGTGCCCCCTCTACCTGAGTATAATTTGCCCACGAAGGAGGCAAGTGGTCTTAGCCTTTTCTGTGTTTGTTTTGCGTATAGAAGGTCAGAGGTTCAAGCGCCCGTATCACCCACCATTATTATTAACTCAAACTCATAAAACCACACAATCGCAAATACCTCCTTAAATATTGCATCTGGAGTTCTATATAACTGAATGTAAATGCTAGGATAAAAAGCACCCACCCCTGAAGGTGAAATGACGGTCGAAA
>CAYNGD010000016.1:0-39236 GCA_964396965.1 uncultured Dehalococcoidales bacterium | reverse complement strand
CCCGTTAGGGCCGATGAGGCCCACTATCTCCCCCTCGTTGACATACATGTCAAACTGGTTGACCGCGGTCAGGCCGCCAAATCTTTTAGTTAGTCCGCTAATTTCCAGAAACATTGGCAACCTTTCCCCTTTTCCTACGCCCCGAATACCATTCCCTGACCAGACCGGGCAGGCTAACCAGGCCCTTAGGCATAAGGTAGACCACAATTATCAGCAGAGCGGCGGAAAGATATGGGGAATATTCCTTCAGACCACGGGCAAACTCGGGGATTAAAATCAGAATAATGGTCCCGATGATGGGCCCGGCGAAACTGTCTATCCCACCGATAAGTACGTACATAACCAGCCACAATGTCGCCATGAAGTCAAAGCTGGCCGGCGACAGCACCATATTGTAATGGGCGTAGCCGGCACCAGCCAGACCGGCGAAGAAACAGCCCACACCCACCGCCAGAACCCGGTACCAGGCTTCATTGATGCCGACACTGGAGGCTACCAGGTGCGATTGGGCAATAGCCTTTAAATTGATGCCGATGCGGGAAAACTCAAATCTATAGAGGGCTATAAGGCTTATCAGGGTTAGCCCCAGAAAGAAATAAAAATAGGCTACCTTGGAGCCGCCAAACATGGGGTGGATACCGGGGAGACCGCTATAGCCGCCGGTCAAGGTCCCACCGGCCTGAATTATATAAACCACCCCTATCCCGAAGAACAGACTGCCCAGGGCATAGTAAAGGGCCCGCAGCCGGGCAAATGGGTAGCCTATCAGCATCCCGATACCCATGGTGACCAGTGCCGCCGAGGGAATGGTGAGCCAGGGTGACCAGCCCAGATGTTTTGAGGCCATGCCGGCCAGGTAGGCCCCGATGCCCATGAAGGCGCCGTGGGCAAGGGGAAACTGGCCGGAAATGGTTATAGTGCGCAGGCTGACCGCGGCGATAATGTAGATGAGGGTCAGTATCATGATATGTAAAATGTAAGGGGAGTTAACCAACAGCGGTATTAAGGCTATGATGACCACCAGTCCGGCTAAAACAGCTGGCTTGACCACCTTCCTCCTGCCTAAATTTTCCTGGCCCTGCCTCATATCTCTACCTCATAGCCGAAGAAACCCTGCGGCCGGATTAGCAGCAGAACGACGACTACGGCGATAATAACAGCGTCGCTGGCAGCACCGGGTATTAACACGGGCAATGCGGCATTCAAGGTACCCAGGATCAGTCCGGCAATCAAGACACCGCTGATGCTCCCCGCACCGGCCAGCATAACTATGATAAGCACCCTTACCAGCATCAAGTCCCCCATATAGGGGTCTAAGCGCAGGTAAGCACCCATCATGCATCCAGCTAGGGCCGCCAGGGCACAACCGATGAAACAGGCCAGGGCAGAAATCCGGTGGATATCAATTCCCTGCAGAGAGGCCCCCAGCCTGTGTTGGGCGATAGCCTGCATCTGCTGGCCCAACCTGGTCCGGTTTACGAACCAGATTACTGCCGCCAGTAAGGCAGCGCCGATAGCAAAAGTAACTATTCTCTCGTAGCTTATTGATGCGAGGCCAACTTTGAGAACCCCCTGGGCAAAGGGCGGGATAGCCATCGTTCTATCCCCGACTATAATGGTTACCGTAGTCTCCAGAATGACCACAATAGCGACGCATATCATTACGATGCGGTTAAAGTCCCCGACGAAGGGGCGGAAACAGAACCTTTCCAGGAATATACCAAAAGCGCCCACTATCAGTGTTGCCAGCAGCAGGGATAGCCAGTGATTGAAACCCAAGCCGAGTATAAAAATATAGCCAATATAACCGCCAATCATGTATATGGCGCCGTGGGCAAAATTGAGTATCCGCAGCATATTAAACAGGAAGGCAAAGCCCAGCGCCGTCAGTATATACATTGACGATAGTATCAGCAGATTGACTATCGTCGCTACCGCCAGTTGCATGCCACACTCTTCCCTAGCTAATGCTTAATCTAAGCTCAATCTGAATGCCGGGGTGGAGGAGTTATTTTCCCCCACCCCGGTCATGTAACAGAACAAAACCAGCTATCTACGGGATAAAGCCAAGGTCAAACCAGCCGGCGGGTACTGCCTGACCATTCTCGAATTTTTGCACTGGCAAGGGGTGAGCCACGACGTGCTTAATCCCGAAGACCTGCTCTCCGCCTATTACCCCCGTTCCATAAATTGTGTCCACTGTACTCATTGACTCGAACTTGTCCTTTACCACAGTCGGGTCAAGGCTATTGGCGGCCTCGATGAGGGTCTTGAGAAGGTACACGCCAGTGACGCACTGATAACTCAGGGGATAGCCTTCTCCATACTGTGCAGTTACCTTGCTGGCCATTTCAGCCATCAGAGGCGGCATATTCGGGTCGTTGAGAGTAGCAATCGTCGTGCGTACACCTTCTGTCGCCGCCGCGCCGGCAATGGTGGCAATCTCGTCGGTAGCGATAGGCGAACCCGAGAATATAGGCCCGTTGTAGCCTCCGTCTCGCAGCCCCTTAGCGATAGAACCCAAGGCCGGAGGAGGGCACCTTTCCACGAATACGGCATCTACTGGTCCAAGGGCCTGAATTTTGGCCACAATCGGGCTGAAGTCTTCCATCTCGTTGGGGAAGGGGATAGTATCGCCAGCGACCGTGAACCCATATTTTGTCAATAAGTCCTTGACCTTAGGCATCAGATAGGGTATAGCGCCATCATCCGGGCTGACCAGGGCGACAGTTTTCGCGTCGGGATAATCCTGCCTCATAGATTCAATAACAGCGATGTCCTTGGTGTAACTGCCGTGAGAAGTGGCAAAGTTATAGGGTGTAGTGGCATCCACCTCTCCTGGCATACAGACGTCCCAACCTATGACCATCATTACTTTAGCCGGGTTAGTCACCGGTGATGCGGGTGAAACAAAGTACCCGGTCGGGCCAACAATGAACTTAACTCCATCTTGATAGACCAGTTTGTTAGCCGCTGCGGCGACGCCGTCAAAGTCACTCTTGGTGTCCTCGTTGACAAGCTCAAGAGTGTATTTAGTACCATTAACGGTAACCCCACCATCCGCATTTATCATGTCTATGCCGATTTGAGTCATATTCAGAATACTGGTGTCGTAGGCAGCGGCCCACCATCCCGTCGTTGCCAGAAGACTACCAATCTTTAGTGTCTTCTGAGGTGCTGGCCCCGGCGAGGGACAGCCGACCATAGCTATCATTGCCACTATCAATACTGCTATGATAACAACAACCGTTTTTTTCATTTACTAACCTCCTCTATTTAAGACCTCTCCGATTACTTCATCTGGTTATGACAGTTAGCACCTCCTTTCACAGCTTTATTCCCCAGACATTCTAGGCACTACACTAGCCCTTCTCCCGCAAGCTTTCTACTCATATTTAGATTATTCATACCAACCGTAGTCATTAACTGCCTTGGTCATCATCCACATATTGTACGGAGGCGCCTTCGGTGGTACCTCACAACCCGAAGAGAAGATAAAGCCTCCTCCGCCCAGCTCTTTGCCTCTCAGCACCAGATTTTTGCTACGTTCATAAACCTCTTCAGGTGTGCCAATCTGGAGGAGAGCCGGCTCCAGGTTGCCAAAGGCGATATCGTTGGGGAAAAGCTTGGCCACCTTTTCAAGCTCAACCTCGTGGCCGACACTTATAATGGCGGGAATGCCCGGGCCTCCCAGGTCTATCTCTGCCCAGAAGGGAAGGTTCTCATTATGCTCTCCGCAGATGTGGTGGCGGAAGTACTTATAACCCATCTCTCTGGCGCTATCGAGCAATGTCTTCATATAGGGGACGCAGAATTCCTTAAACTGCTTGGGTGAAATTATCTGATTGGACTCGCTCGGTGCGGTAATCTCGTATAATAGTTTTTCAGCGCCAAAATTATCAGCAAATAACTTAGCTACCGCTATTTGAAAGTCGTTTAGCACCTTGAGGGCGTGGTGGGCTACCTCTGGTTTCTTGAGCATCCACTTACTCACCTTCTCTATCCCAATTACAGCCCCGGCCAGGTCCAGAGGGCCCAGGGTTAGAGGCATCTTAATCAGGCCCTCAAACTTCAGCATATAAGCCGTGGCCTCTAATGCCCTTGGTAGCATACCCACCTTCTCCAGATTATCGGGCACCTTCATCTTGTAAACATCTTCTTCTGTTTCCACAGGGTGACGAACTACCGTCGGTGCCTGGGCGAACTCCCCGGTGGGGTATTTGACCTCGCCACCGAACTCCTCCGCCGGGTAGGCAAGCAGGGAACCCATGTAGGTCAGGAAAGGCTGCCAGCCATACTGGTCATTGGTCCAGCGCAGCGCATCGACGCCTTTGTGAGGCTCACTGTAGAAATCATTAAGATTGTACCCCGTGTTCAGGGCGGCAAACCCTAAAGCGAGGGGCATTATTGGGACACGGTCTGGCTTTTGGCGAGCCCACAAAGCCTCCATTCGTTCTTGGTCGGTTAGCCGGTCTTTCCTCAGCGTTCTTAGCGTCGTTTTATCATAGCTCATTTCGGCTGACATAAAAAATTCCTCCTTACTAAATAAACAATATATTAATAGTCCTTTATCATAGGGATGCTTACTCTTTCGCTTCGCAGTGGGCTAATAAATCCTAGGCTCCCAAAGCTGAACATATAGCAACATTTGATAATTCGGACAGGATACGCCACTCGCCATAAGGATGGTCACCCTTAATGCTAACGCTTTCAAGCGGCATGCTCACGCTTCAACAATACATGGGAACGGATTTTTGGTCACAGAAAGAATACCCCAGCAGGTAATCTTTGTCAACCCTGCTCCCCTCTAAGCACCCGTTGCTTTATGTCTTTTAACCACCCCGTTTTCCCTAAAAAATTTACACCTATTTTATTTGACAAAGCAAGCTTTTTAAGCAAATATATATAAGTTATAGCAAAACCTCTTAAAAGGGGGAAGGAATGGAATATTTCCCATGGTGGACAGAGGATCAGAAGAAATTCGCCGACGAAGTCAAGCAGTTCGTTGACAATGCTATACCGCGGGATGAAGAGTCGAAGTGGAAGAGGGAATTTCCCTGGGACATCTTTGAAGCCATAGGTGAGAATAGATACGCTGGTGCCATGATACCCAAGGAGTACGGGGGACTGGGGCTGGGCGTCACCGGGGCGTGTATTGCTGTTGAGGAAATTAGCCGGATGCCTGGCCTGGGGCGGGCATTCACGGGAAATATGCTGGGCGGCCTGGGCCAGATAATGGCCTACGGGACCGAAGAGCAGAAGAGGCGGTTTCTACCCAGAATTGTTCGGGGAGAACTCGGCGCCATCTGCATCACCGAGCCCTTTGCTGGCACCGATGCCGCCGCTATTGAGACCCGCGCCCGGCGTGACGGCGATAGATATATTATTAACGGCAAGAAGCGATTTATCGTCTCCGCCGGGGTCGCCACCAGGTATATGCTCTATGCCCGTACCAGCGATGACCCAAAAGCCGTAAGTCGGCATCAGCACCTTACCGCTTTTATCGTGGAGAAGGGCCTGCCCGGCTTCACCGTCGAGAAAATGAACGAGATAATGGGTTTTGATAACATCCAGAATGGAGTAATGAACCTAAGTGAGGTGCCTGTGCCTGCCGGGAACCGGATCGGTGACGAGGGTGAAGGGTGGCCGGTAATGATGGAGGGGGTTAATCTGGAGAGGACCCTCCTGACAGCCCAGGTTAGCGGCTGGCTCCGTGCCGTGGTAGGGGTTACCGTTCCTTATACGCAGCGACGTATTCAGTTCGGTCAGCCTACGGCTAACCTGGTGAATAACCAGCTCAAGACGGCCAACCTGTTCATCAGACTGAGGATGGCAAGGCTGGCCTGTTTCTACAACGCCTATCTCCTTGACCTGGGGCGTGACATCGCCATGGGAGCGGCGGCGTCAAAAGCCTTTAACTGTGAAACACTGGTAGAAGCCACCAGGGAAGCCATCCAGCTTATGGGCGGTGACGGCGTCACACCATTCTATGTCCCCAGAGAAGTATACGAGGTATCCAAGGTGGAAGAGATATCGGGTGGCACTATGGAGGCGATGAGGCTGGTTATCTATCGAGCCGGCCTGAGAGAGATGGCGGAGGACATAAGGATGCCGCGCCGCGTAATCCATAAGGAACTGGGGGTGCCCATAACCACCTATGAAAAACCAGATAAGGAGCCTCATATTGATGAGGACAAGCTGCTCAAGGTGCTGGCTGAGGACTACAGAGTTAACCCGGGCCTGTATATGAGCCGGGAAGACCTGAAAGAGTACTTTGACGTCCAAGATGAGGAACTGGATCGGGTCCTGGAGTACCTGGAACAGAAAAAGCTGGCCAAACTTTATCGGAGTAGGAGAGGAATTCAGCTTGCCAAGGCAACCTATGATGGACTGGGCAAGGCTAATCCGCTTGAGTACTACCGGTGGTTCCCGTCCTGGGTTGACGACCGGAGGAAATTCTAAGTCCTCCTTATTTATCTTGGTACGCGTCATAGATATCCGGAATGTCCAAAATTTTGATTCAATTTTTAGAGCTTACCGAAATTAAATAACCGGCCTATCTTTTAACAGCTCTGAGGAGGGAGACTAGAGATGGAAGAGTTTGTTAAAAAGCTACGCGAAGCCAAGGCAATAGCCGCACTGGGGGGAGGTAAAGAGAAAATAGCCAGGGAACACGAGAAGGGTAAACTTACCGCCCGCCAGCGAATAGACCTCCTTCTTGATCCGGGCAGCTTTAATGAGTTTAACCTGCTGGTGAAATATAAGGTCGGGACACCAGGGGATGGCATTGTCATCGGGCATGGAACAATAGACGGACGAAGGGTCTGCGTTTTCGCCCATGATGCCACCGTGCTTGGCGGCTCTCAGGGCTATATACACGGCAGGAAGCTATACAAAATACACGAGATGGCTCTGGATATGGGTATTCCGCTTATCGGGCTACATGATTCCCCGGGAGCCAGGGTGATAAGACCGGAGCTGGCCGGCAGCGACGACCCCTACCGGGTTAGTGACGAGAAACATGCCGGGGTGGTATTTTTTATTAACACTCACTGCTCGGGGGCAGTGCCTCAAATCACCGCCATTCTGGGCAACTGCACCGGCGGCTCGGTCTACTCCCCGGCGCTGACCGACTTTATCTTTATGGTGGAAGGGCTATCGCATATGTTCATCACCGGCCCTCGGGTTATCAAGTCGGTAATAGGTGAGGAGGTGAGCATGGAAGAGCTGGGGGGAGCCAAGGTTCATTGCCAGATTACCGGCGTGGCCGATTTCAGGGTCAAGAGCGAGAAAGAGTGCATGCAGGGGATAAGGAGGTTGTTATCCTTTCTGCCCTCAAACTGGAGAGAACTCCCGGCCAGAAAGGAGACCGGTGATGACCCGGAAAGGTTTACTGATGCCCTCGGCGAGATAGTGCCGTCACAGCCGACCAAGGGATATGATATGCACCGGTTCATCAAGGAGACCGTGGATAACGGCGACTTCCTTGAGGTTAAGCCGGAGTTTGCCGGTGAGATAATAGTCGGCTTCGCCCGGCTGGACGGTCATACCGTCGGCATGGTGGCCAACCAGCCGATGGTCCGTGCTGGCTGTATGAGTGTGGATAGCTCTGACAAGCAGGCCAGATTCATCCGGTTCTGCGACTCTTTTAATATCCCTATAGTCCTGCTGGTGGATACACCCGGTTATCTTCCCGGTAAAGCCCAGGAGCATGCCGGGATAATCCGCCGCGGGGCCAAGGTGCTCTATGCCTTGTCCGAGGCGACGGTACCCAAGGTGGCAATACTACTGCGCAAGGTATATGGTGGCGCCGCCATCGGTATGGGAATACTACCGGGTTTCGGCACCGACCTCGTCTTCGCCTGGCCTACCGCCGAGGTTGGTGCCATGGGCGCGGAACAGGCGGTGGAGCTGCTGTATGCTGAAGACATAAAGAGCGCCGACAACCCAGAAGAATTCAGAGACAAAAAGATAAAGGAGTATCGCGAGCTTTATGCCGACAGCCTAGCCCTGGCCTCGCAGGTCACCTATGTTCAGGATATAATCGAACCGAGGGAAACTAGGCGCTGTTTAACCCGGTCGCTCAAGTTGATACAGAGTAAGAAAATAGACGTCACTCCCAAGCGGCACGGCAATATGCCCCTGTAGCTATAGACCCGCAGTTGACGGGAATTGGAGGCAATAGTAATGAACTTTGAACTGACCGAAGAGCAGATAATGTTCCGGAACATGGCACGGAAATTTGCCAAGCAGGAAATGCTACCCACATTAAGGGACTACGAGCGGCAACGAAAAGTAAACTATGATGTTATTAAAAAGATGGCTCCACTGGGGCTGATAGGCGTTCAAATACCGCAGGAGTATGGTGGACTGGGCCTTGATTATACTACCTCAGCTATCATCTGGGAACAACTTAGCTGGGCCAGCTGGACCCAAGCCCTAATCTCCCTGGGCCACGGGGTACTGGCCGGTACTATAATCATGAATATCGCCAGCGAGGAACAGAAGCAAAAGTACCTCCCCCCGTTATGCCGGGGTGAACTGATTCTAGCCACGGCAGCAGTTGAGCCTAATGCTGGCAGTGATGCCACTGCCATTGAGACCACGGCCGTGCTTGATGGCGATGATTGGGTTATCAATGGCACTAAGAATTTTATCAGCCATGGTGGCATCGCCGATGTGACCCTGGTTCTGGTGCAGACAGACAGGAGCAAAGGCAGCCGCGGGCTGGCCCTTATTGCTGTCGATAAAGGCACTCCGGGCTTTTCCAGTGCCAACATCGAGATGGTTGGCGACCGGGCCGGTGACCTGGCCAGTCTGGGATTCAGTGACTGCCGGGTGCCCAGAGAGAATCTGGTTGGACAGGTGGGGCGGGGAATCCAGAACACCCTGACCGGCATTGACACGGCCCGCCTGTTTATATCTGCTGGAGCTATCGGCATGGCCCAGAGCTGCCTGGACGCCTGCATCAAATACGCTCAAGAGCGCCAACAGTTCGGCAAACCCATAGCCAGCTTTCAGCTGGTGCAGGAAACCATCGCCAGAATGCAGGCCGAGACCGAGGCGATAAGGTGGCAGGTCTATTATGCCGCTGAGCTTAAGAGTAAAGGACTTCCTCATGCTAAGGAGCTGTCTGCGGCTAAGTGGCTGGCCAGTGAGCTGGCGGTGAGAGTCTCGGCTGAGGCTATCAGGCTACACGGTGCCTACGGCTGTACCGATGATTTCCCGGTGGAGCACCACTACCGTGATGCCGTGCTGAGCACTATCCTCGGTGGCACCACCGAAATGCACAAGCTGACCATCGGGCGGGAGCTTCTGGGCATAAACGCCATCGTTTAAGGCAAAACTATCGCCCGCCATTTCTTTTTAACCCCAAACACTTCAGGCTCAGTTGCCAGCCAGAGCCCATTATTGTTACAATTATATATATTGATATGAACAAGATATTCGGCCGGCCCTTCCAGCCCAAGAAAATAATCGACAACCCATCGGACGAAAGCCTCCGGAAGTGGGCCCTGGAGCACGGTGGGGTCATCACCGAGTTCGGCAACCTGTCGGTGGTCACCAGCGTTCGCCACCGGATGGCCAAGCTGACCGAGGTGATAATGGGCGAGCCAGAGACGAACGACCTGGAGCTGGTCGATAGCGTCCTCAGCTACCTCAAGGACAAGGAAATGATAATGCTCGACCGCACCATGTGCATGGCGCCCGGTTTCAAGAAGGGCTGCCGCCTCTACGTCACCGGTCAGTACGCCCGCCTGCCGCTGATGTGGGGCAACACCCTCTTCCCGCCCGAGGGCAGGGAGCCCGACTTCGTCTCCATCGCCGTGCCCGAGTGGCCGGATAAAAAGGTGCTGGTCTTCCCCGAGATGGGGCTGACCATCGTCCTGGGCAGCGACTATAAAGGCGAGCAGAAAAAGGCGATGCTGAGGCAGGTGATGTACTGGGCCAAGACCGAGGGCAACCTGGGGCTACACGCCGCCGGCAAAATCTTAAGGGTAAAGAGGGATGGAAAGCTCAACGACTACGGCTTTCTCCTGTTCGGCCTGAGCGGGACGGGCAAGACCTCCCTTTCCTGCCACTCCCACTGGCTGGGCTTCCCGGAGACGGTGGTCATCCGCCAGGACGATGTGGTTATCCTCAAAAAAGACGGCACCGCCGTCGGCACCGAGGACTCCTTCTACATCAAGACCGACGGCCTGGAGCCGGGCTCCCAGCCGCTGCTCTACGCCGCCGCCCTCAGCCCCAGGGCGATACTGGAGAATGTCTGCGTCAACCCCGAGACGGGGAAGGTTGACTTCTTTAACAGCGACCTGACCTCCAACGGGCGGGCCATGGTCAAGAGAAGAGATATAGCCTTCACCGACAACCAGATAGACATGGGCCAGATTGACTTTATCCTGTTTATCACCCGCCGCAACGACATCCTGCCGCCGGTGGTGCGCCTCACCCCGGAGTGGGCGGCGGCCGCCTTCATGCTCGGCGAGTCAGTGGAGACCTCAGCCGGAGATCCCTCGGCAGCGGGCCGGCCGCTGAGGGTGGTAGGCACCAACCCCTTTATCGTCGGCTCTCATACCGAGGAGGGTAACATGTTCCTGGACATCCTGCGCCACAACCCCGGTATCCAGTGCTTTATCCTCAACACCGGCAAGGTGGGGGGGATGGAGCGGGGCCAGAACATCAGGGTGAGGGATTCGGTGAAGATAATCGAGATGATTGCCAAGGACAAAATCAGCTGGCGGAAGGACGACTTCTGGGGCTACGAGGTGCCGACCGACATACCCAGCCTGGAAATAGAGCGCTTCCGGCCCGGGAGCTACTACAGCGAGGAGCAGATGGAGCGGCTATCCGCCGAGCTGAAACAGCAGAGGTTAGACTGGCTCTCCCAGTTCCCCCTGCTGGACAATTCCATCCTGAAGGCGGTGGAGGAGTAACGCCACGATGGCGATGATTGTCCAGTGCGATTTCGACGGCACCGTCACCACCGAGGACATGGGCTTCTTTCTGCTGGACACCTTCGCCGATAAAGAGTGGCGGGACTGGCTTGAGCTCTACCGCAACGACAAGATAACCGTCGGCGAGTTCAACTCCAGGGCTTTCGCCACGGTGAGGGCGTCCAAAGAGGAGCTGCTTGAGGCCACCCTTTGCCGGGTGAAGCTGCGCAACGGCTTCCCAGAGCTGGTGGACTACTGCCAGGAGAAGGGCCTCCACCTGGTCATTGTCAGCAACGGGCTGGACTTCTATATCGCCTCAATACTGGAGAACGCCGGACTGGGTGATGTCGAGACCCACGCCGCCCGGACCTGGTTCCGCCCCGGCGGGCTTGAGGTAAAGTACATCGGCCCCGACGGCGTGCCGCTGGACAGCGACTTCAAGGCGGCCTACACCCGGCTCTTCCTTAAAGAGGGCCATAGAGTGGTCTACGTGGGCAACGGGCCTTCCGATATCAACCCGGCCTCGCTTGCCCAGCACATCTTCGCCCGGGACGGCCTGCTGGAATACTGCCAGGAGAAAAGTCTACCCTGCCAGCCCTTCGAAGACTTCCGCGACGTAATCAGGGAGCTGGCCGCGCTCTAGGCTTTAGAGCTTTTGCCTGATTTGCTCTACCAGAGCTTGAGCTGCTATCTCGCCCTGTCTGATTGTCTCACCGGCGCGGTGGAAGTCACCGTAGCCGATGCGGGGTAACCTGGGCTCGATGACGATATCGGCCCCGGCCAGGTTGGACCTGACCAGCGAATAGGTAGCGATATAGAGGGAGTGCAGCATCGCCTGGAAGATGCCGGGCGCTTTGGCCTTTTTGGACGGCGGGACTCTGACCCCCATCGGCGGGATGACGTTAACAGCGATAACGAAGTCGGCCCCCATCCCCCTCACCGTGCTCACCGGCACCGGGTTGACCAGGCCGCCGTCAACCAGGTATCTCTCCCGCCATTTGACCGCGGTGAAGATAACCGGTATCGAGATGCTGGCCCTCACCCCCTCCAGCACCGGGCCGTCGTTGATGACCACCTCCTCGCCGCTCCTGATGTCGGTGGCCACACAGGAGAGGGGTATCTTCAGGTCACTGAAGCTGATATCGCCGATGATTGACCTGAGCAGCTCCTTAATCCTTCTGCCTTCGATGAAGCCGCTCCTGGGCAGGGCCAGGTCAATCAGAGAGACCATTTGCCGCCAGCCCGTGTTATGCACCAGCTCCTTTATCCGGGCAACCGACCTGCCCTGGGCATATAAAGCGCCGACAGCGGCACCGGCGCTGGTGCCGGCAATAAGGTCAACCGGGATGCCCTCTCTCTCCAGCACCTCCAGCACCCCGATGTGAGCCAGTCCGCGGGCGGCGCCGCCGCCCAGGGCCAGTCCGACTTTTTTCACGCTAGGCCACCTCTACTCCCAGAGCTCCTCGATGTCCTTTTGGGTAGGCTCAGCAGGGACGAAGTCCCGGTAGGACTCAGCCGAACCGTACTCCCTGGTCCTGACCACCACCGGCACCGGCACGGCGTGGCCGAAGATAAGCGCCTGCTGCTTCGACTCCAGTCTGGACAGGACCGACTTAAGCTCGTTCTTGCCGGCCACCCCGGTGAGCACGCTGTCAACATCATGCTCGTTGTCCAGCAGGCAGGTCAGCTTGGTCCCCATCTGGGACATGACCTCGCTGTCGATGCCACTGGGGCGCTGGTCAATGACCAGCAGGCTGACGTTGTACTTCCTCATCTCGCGGGCGATGGTGCCGAAGATGGTCTGGCTGGCCACCTCCGGGTTGAGGAAACGGTGCGCCTCCTCGATGGTTATCACCAGGGGGCGGGGCGGGGCGGTGTCCTCGCCCAGGGCCTTCTCGGTGGCCTCGCGGTAGCGGGCGTGGATGCGGCGGGTGAGCAGATTGGCCACCAGGATATAGGCGGTGATATCGGTATATCTGCCGAACTCTAAAATAACATTGGTCCCCCGCTCCAGGTACTCCAGTATTCGCTGTACGGTGTTATCCGGGGCGTGGGGCATAAGAAATGGCAGCCGCCTCACCGTCTCCAGCCCCCTCTGCAAATTCAAAAGGGTGCTCTCGTGGATGTTAAGGCCCTCGGGCAGCTCCTCAGCGCCCTTGATGGCCAGGGTGTCCTCCAGCCAGTTTCTGCCGAACCTTCGGGAAAGCTGGTGCACCGCCTCAACAGCCAGGTCGGTTAGATTTAGCGTCTGGCGCAACAGGGCGATGTCCTCCGGCTCTATCTCGTCGTAGCCAATCCTGACCACGAAGTCGGTGCTGACCTTGCGCCTTTTGGAGCTTTCCTCATCCAAGGTAAAGACCGCCACCCGCGAGGGGAAGAGCTGCTTCAGGGCCTTTACCCGCCGCCCCCGCTCGTCGCGGCTCTCCCAGCCGTACTCGCTGTGCATATCGAAGACCAGGCTGGCCGCCACCCCCTTCTGCAGTATGCCGATCAGGAGCAGCCGGGCCAGAAAGGTCTTGCCAGTGCCACTCTTGCCGAAGACACCGTTGGAGCGCTTGACCAGCTCCTCTAAATCAAGACAGACCTTGGTTTCCATATCCAGCGGGGTGCCGATGGCAAACCTCTTCTCGTCCTCGGTGCCGAAGACCAGCTCCACGTCCTGCTGGGTGGCCAGTTTGACCGCCGAGAAGTGGCTGGGCACGGTCTTGACCGGCTGGGGGCCTTCCAGCATGGTGGCGGCGTCGCCGCCGATGACCAGCCAGGGGGAGACATGGAGACTACCGTAGGTGCTGGTGCCGGCCAGGACCTCGGCGATGAAGGGGTCGGTGACGTCGGGGGGAGCAATGGTCAGTGCCGGGTCGGTCACCCCCAGGCTGACATCGGTTATCATGCCGAAGAAGCGCCGCTTTTCCCCCTCGATGGTGACGTACCTACCCACCGCCATGTCCTCAACCGAGGCCGAGCCGTCCAGCCTGACCTCAACCCCCTTGGCCAGCGAGCCGGAGACGACAATACCCAGGCGCTCACTCATGGCTTAATCCTCCCCAGTATGGCGTTGAGCTGGCTCAGGTTGCCGCTGAGCCGAAGGGCCAGCTCCCGGCCCGCCGCCACCAGGAAAGAGCGCCGGTCTTCATGGGCCCGGCCCATCTGGCGCAGCGCGGCGGCAACCAGCTCCTCGGCGGGTACGGGGAGACTGGCGTTTAATATTATGTTAAGAAAATCAAATGACTTGCCGAAATCCCTGACCTCGTCCGGCGGGCACCGGTAGACGAAGCCGTGGATGCGGGCGGGGCGGGGCGGCAGGTGCTGATAGAGCCTTTCCTCCTCTTTATACCCCACCACCAGCGCCTCGAACTGGCTCCTGAGCAGCTTGGCCAGCTGGGGACTGGAGCGGTAGATGGCCTCCTCGCTCTCCTCGTCCCTGCCCCGGGCGATGGGACGGCGCCCCGGCTCCAGGCTGGTGGTGGCGGCGTTAAAGACGATGCCGTAGAGTTCCGATGACAGCTCTCCGGTCCTGACCAGGCTGCCCAGAGGCGGCATCTGATATAGCTCGTAGCACTGGGCGACAAAGCCGGTGGTGCTGGCCTCGATTATTTCGCCAACTCTCTCTGTTTCCGCCATTTCAGCTCCCTAGCCGGGCAGCGCCCTCTTGCCAACCACCTGGTGCCTGATATGCCAGTTCTGGACGGCCTCGATCACCTCGTCGGGTTGGTCGCAGACGATGAGCAGGTCAAGGTCTTCCTGGGAGATACAGCCCTTGGTAAGGACGGCGCTCTCCAGCCAGCCCAGAAAACCCTTCCAGTACCGGCTATCGAAGACTATCACCGGGAAGGGCTTTATCTTGTGGGTCTGTATCAGGGTCAGCACCTCGGTCAGCTCGTCTAACGTGCCCAGGCCGCCGGGCAAGATGACGAAGGCGACGGCATACTTGACCAGCATCACCTTGCGGGCGAAGAAGTGGTGAAAGGTCAGCGTCTTGTTGGAATACATGTTGCAGACCTGCGCTACGGGCAGCTCGATATTCAGCCCCACCGAGGTCACCCCGGCCTCGGCGGCCCCCTTGTTGGCCGCCTCCATCACCCCCGGCCCGCCGCCGGTGACGATGGAGAAGCCCAGCTTCCCCAGCTTGTAGGCAATCTCCACGGTCTGGGCGTAAAGCTCGTCGTCCGCCTTGAGGCGGGAGGAGCCGTATATGGTTACCGCCGGCTCGATGCCGGTGAGGGTATCAAAGCCCTCCACCAGCTCCCCTATAATGCGAAACATACGCCAGGACTCTTCCTTGGCCAGCTCGTTTATCTCATATCCGTTAGGCATATCGCCCTCCTATCCAGGCCCCCAGTGCAGCCGTACATCTTTAACTATGCCCTTGGGCTCAAACCAGATGTTGCCCAACTCCTCGCTTAAGCTATCCAGCGTTTGGCTCTGCCCCTCCAGCTCCGCCCGCCAGGCCTCAACCCTGGCCAGCTCCGCCGAGCCCTCGTAATAGGTTCGGCACTTGATTTCCTGGTTAAACTGGCCGACCTCCTCATTGAAATCAGCCATCAGCGCCTGGTACTGCTGCCACTTCTCTTGATAGTCCTCGTAGAAGCCGTAGTACAGCGCCCTGGCCTTGGCCAAGGGTATCAGGCCGTACTCCTTGCCCACCTCAATATAGGCGACGGCATCCCAGCTCTGGGGGCTGTCGCTGACGAAAGTAAAGCCCTCCCCGGTATCCACCAGATGAGAGCTCAGCTTATCGCTGAAGCTCTGGCCGGTGCAGTCAATATATACCAGTCCTTTATCGATGGTGTCAAAGGCGTTACAGGCGTGCCCCTCCTCACCCCCCTCGAACTCCACGCTCACCGAGGCCGCCCTGATGCCGGCGGCTTCGGCGTGGTTATACACGTCCTCGGCAAAGTCGGCACAGACATAGCCGATGTTCGGGTCTATCAGGTAGTCATTGGTGTCAGTGGTGTCCTGCTCGATGAAGGCCACCAGCTGGGCGTAGGTCGAGTTGACGGCGTTGGGGTTGTCCACCAGCAGAATCGGCTTGCCATTACCGCCCACCAGCACCTTGCCGTCCTCATAGGTATACTGCGAGTTCTTGCAACCCACCGCCGAGACGACGAGCGCAAAAACCAGCCCCAGTACTAGACACCACTGGTATTTATTCATCTCCGGTGACCCCATCCCCTGTTTATCGGGCATCTTTCTTCCCATCCCCGGCCCGCCCTCAGAGGCTATGCCTCTAATACTCTCCAGCCCCCGCAGAGGGTTTCACCCGTTCAAGACCCTATTTCTTCTTGGCGCCCTTCTTGTCCTTGGCCTGTTTGGGTTTCTTTACATTCTTTCTACCCTTAGACCCCATTGTTTACCTCCTTTAATCAACAGTCTAAGAGAGCATTAGCCCTCTTCTGGTATTTCTGCCTTCTGTTTATCCGCCTTCTCTTTCATTGGTCGCTTAAAAAGTAAAAGCGCCTGTGTTACCGAGTAGCCGGTCAGACCGGAGTGGACATACATCGGTGCCAAGCCAACGAGCTCCCAGCCATCCTCACCCAGTCGAGCTATTCTCTTGGTTATATCTCTGACCACTCCTTCTTTAATTAAGCCCGATTTGCTGCCAAGGTCTATAATTTTATATTCCCACTTCATTTTCCCCTCCCTCTCTGGGAGTCTAAGAGGGCGGTCACCCTCTTTCTATTATACTCCTCCCCCTCGCTTTAGTAGGTAGTAAATTAGTCACACCCACCTCGTCCTTTTGCTAAAGCTCTTGGCGGAGGTGGGGGCGGGTAAGTGCTCGTCCAGCAGAGAGGCCTCCACCAGCTGCCAGAATGTCTCCTTATCAGCGGCGGTGACCACCGCCTGCTCGTGGGCCTCACTCAAAGCCACCGGGTAGCCCTGCCCCCGCCGGCACTGGTCTAAGACTAAGGCATGCGTTAAATTAAGCAAAGCCTCATCTCTGGCCGCCCACTCCGGCAGCTCGACGCGGGCAATCTCGTCGTCCAACCTGATATAAAAGAAATAGACCCAGTTCTCATGATAGTGGCCCCTGACTATCTTGGACTGGCTGGTAAAGAGCGCCGACCTCTCGCCGGGGGCCAGCAGCTTGAAGAACAGCTCCCTGTCCTGGACGCCGTCCACCTGATAGCAGTCTTTGGTCTGGCACTCCTTGCAGAGCCGGTCGGTATCGATAACATCGTGGGGGCAGAGGGCTACCCGCAGGGAGTTGACCACGTCGGTGGAACGGGGGAAGCTGATGTAGCTGGCCACGGCCAGCCGCCTTTCTCTATTGAGCTTTTTCATCTCGTCAAGACAGTTTAAGAAACCTTTATCCAGCAAGGCCTCGGCGACGAAGTCGGGGTAGCTCTGCCCGGTCAGGCCCCACAGAATCAAAGAACCGTCGAGCAGTGCCAGCGCCGGGGCATCTTTGGGTAGCTCAGCGGCCAGCCTGGCCAACTGGCGGCATTCGTCAACGCTGCGCTTTATCGCCAGAAGGGGGCCTTCTATCAATTGCTCACGGCCTTTATCTCCAGCGGGGGCGATGACCAGATCCTCGTCGCCGAAGTAGAGGGTGGGGGAGCTTTCCAGCCGGGCCTCGGGCTTATTACCGTAGCCAAGAACAACGCTGCCGATGTTGATTAGATAGCAGCGGGCTGACCGGTGGCGGTCAACGTCTATATTTGAACCATCGGTGGCCACGACCGAGAAATCGGGGGGGAGGGGCGGGGCTTGATAGCGCCGGGAAAGCCCTTCAACCAGGCCGGCCACCAGCCAGGTGGTCTTACTGGCCTCTATCTTCTTGCCCAGTTTATCAAGGTCCAGGGACTTATCGTTCAGAACATTGACAGCGTTCCGCAGGCGCTCTTCCCTGTCCCTGCCGCCGGCTTTGAGCCAGGCGACCATACTCCCCACCTGCGCCGCTACCCTGGTTAAGTCCAAGGACATTTCAGTTACTCAAAGCTATTTAAGAATACCTCTAACGATGACGTCCACCGCCTCGTTCTCGTCCAGCCCGCGGGCCATCAGCGTCTCCACCTGCTTTCTATCAATGCTGCCGATGGCCGCCTCATGGGTGACCTTGGCCTTGTCATTGGTCACCGAGACGATAGGTATCGCCAGGGCTTTGGCCTCGGTGCCGTTGACCAGCTCCATGCAGTCAACGTGGCCTCGGGCGTAGGCGGCGTTGCCGTAGGTCTCCCCCCTCACCTCGGCTTTAGCCTTATCGCTAAGCACCAGCCGGCTCTTGGCCAGACCCCGGGCGCCCCGGCCGTCCAGGTGGATCTTCTCCAGAATCTTGATGTCGTCCGAGCCTCGGCCGTAGGCCTTGACCACCAGTTCGGCCACCGCCTTCTCCTGACAGAAGACCTCGAAGTCGTAGTCCAGCTTGCCCACCAGCCCCTGGCTCAGGGCAAAGGTGCTCTGCCAGACACCACCCTTCCCCACCCTAACCTTCGCTTTAGGAATAACCTCGATGCCGCCGTCCTGGCCGTGGTAGTGCGTCTCTTTATAGTCAAATTTAGCGTTAGCGCCGATGTTAATATCGGCGTCCATCTTGTGGATGACCTTAACGGCGTTGGGGAAGATGCAGTGGGCGATGACGCTCACCTCGCTGTTGTCCTGGGCGTCCACCTTCATGATGATTTCCTGAAGGCCCTCTTTAGGCAGCAGGCCGAAGCAGAGGTGGACGGGGCGGGCTATCTTGGTGCCCTTCTCCACGATGAAGTTGACCCTGACCCCGCTGGCGGTCTCCTCGGTAGCTATCTTCAAGCCCTTGATGCCGTCGTTGGCCAGCACCCTGTTCTCGTGGATGACCAGCTTGGCGGTATCCTGGCTCCTCAGGACGTCTTTATCCCCACCCGCCATCTGGTAGGCATCAATCATCCCCTGGTATTCTTTTTCCACTGAGTAGCGGACCATATTACCTCTAGTACGGCGGCTCATTGATATGGGGGCAGGTCAGGCAGTTATTCTTGAACCACCGGCTGGTCTCCAGCGGGCTGCCCGTTCTGATTATCTTGCCGGCGCACAGTATCGAAACGCAGTGGGCGATTTCGGTCACCTGCTCGCTGTGGGTGATGAGCAGCACCGATGAGCCCTGCTTGTTCATCGCCATAATGCCGCTGAGTATCAGTGGCAGGGCGACGATGTCAATTCCCGAGTCAGGCTCGTCGAGTATGGCCAGCTTGGGGCGCATCGCCAGCACCGAGGCCATCTCAATCCTTTTTCTCTCGCCGCCGCTCAAAGTGGCGTCGATGTCCCGGTCCAGATAGTGCGATGGCTCCATGCCCACCATCAATAAATATTTCTCAAGCTGCTCGGCACCGCCGTTTCGGGCGCTTAAACGCAGATAATCTCTAACCGTCAGCCCCTCCACCCGGGCCGGCTCCTGCCAGGCTAGGGTTATCCCCCGCTTGGCCCGCTCGGAGACGGAGAGTTCAGCGATGTCCTCCCCCTCAAAGATAATCCGGCCGCCGGTGGGGCGGTAGCTATTGGTGCCCATGATGAGGTTGGCCACGGTGGTCTTGCCGGTGCCGTTCTCGCCTAAAATACCGTGTATCTCAGCATTATCAACACGGAGGTCTAACCCGTTGATTATTGAGTTGCCGTTCAGTTTTAGCTGGAGATTTTCCAGAACCAGCATACTGTCACCGCCTTAGATAACAGTATAATCCATAAGGGGGCTAAACTCAAACGGTTATGCCTTTTATTCTCCCCTTAACTACCCCTCCCAAAGCACGTTTCACTTCCCACCCTCCCACCCTCAAAGGCTTCGCCTCTAAAACTCCATTAAATACAGGGGTATGGGTAAATAAAGTGCCAGAAGCGCAGCTTATTTGGGCGGGCGGGTATGGGAAGAAAAACACTGGCTAAAAAGGGGGGCGGGGCAGCGCTGCCTTGTATGACCAGCCCGCCATCTGCTATCATCGAATTAGCTATGTCAACAGGTTATGTCTATGACCCCGTATATCTAAAGCACGACACCGGCCAGCACGTCGAGGTGGCCGCCCGGCTGGAGGCGATTATGGCCCACCTGGAGAAGACCGGGCTCACAGAACGGCTGACCCTGATTAAGCCGCGCCCGGCCACCGTGGATGAGATAGCCCTGGTGCACCGGCGGGAGTATATCAAAGAGATTGAGGAGACGGCACTAAAGGGCGGGGGCTGGCTCGACCCGGATACGGTGATGTCGGCCGGCTCCTATGAGGCCGCCCTCTACGCCGCCGGCGGCCTCATCCGGGCGGTGGAGGCGGTGATGGGCGGGGAGGTGGCCAGCGCCTTCGCCCTGGTCAGGCCACCCGGCCACCACGCCACCGCTGGCTACGCCAAGGGCTTCTGCCTGTTCAACAATATCGCCATCGCCGCCAAATATGCCCAGGGAAAATATAACCTGGAGCGCATCCTCATCGTCGACTTTGACGTCCACCACGGCAACGGGACGCAGGAAGCCTTCTATGACGACCCCCGGGTGATGTACACCTCCACCCACGAGTACCCCTTCTACCCGGGTACCGGGGCCGTTGATGAGACCGGCCGCGGTGACGCCAAAGGAACCAATGTTAACATACCGCTGCCGGCGGGCTGCGGCGATACCGAATACCTGAAGGTCTTCGAGCAGGTCATCGTCCCCCTGGCCCGGCGCTTTAAACCTCAGCTCATCCTGGTCTCGGCCGGCTACGACGGCCACTGGGCTGACCCCCTGGCCATGATGGAGCTGACTGTTAGCGGCTTCGGCCAGATGGCGGGGATCACCAAGGGGCTGGCCGATGAGCTCTGCGGAGGTCGTCTGGCGCTTACACTGGAGGGGGGCTACAACCTCAACGCCCTGGCCGCCTCGGTCAAGGCCACCTTCGACGTCCTGCTGGGCAACACTGTTGACGACCCGCTGGGCAGGCCGCCGCGCCGCTCTGGTGAGGTCAATATTGACCGCCTGCTCGGGGCGGTAAAGGAGATACACAAGCTCACTTAGCCGGGTGGCAGAAGTCGGGGGAGGTGGAGCACTGCTGGCAGTTGCCGTCGCAGGGCTCAACGTGGATAGTGACGCTGGCATCGGAGAGCCTCTTCTCTATCTCCTGCTCTAACTCGTCGCAGAGCCGATGCGCCCTCTCCACGCTGATATCCTTGGACACCAGCAGGTGAAAGTCAATGTGGCGCTGGCTGCCCGCCTTGCGGGTGCGTATCTTGTGGAAACCGGCTATCAGGTTGCCGTGCTTCTTTATAATGGCGACTATCTCGTCCTCCTCCGCCTGGGGCAGCTTGATATCCATCAGCCCGCCGAAGGACTTCCTCAGGGTTAAGAAGGCGGTGCGGCCGATTAGTACCGCCACCAGCAGGGCGACGATGGGGTCGAGCAGGACGATGCCGGTGAACTGGACCAGGACCAAGCCTACCAGCACCGCCGCCGAGCTCAAGACATCGGCGAACAGGTCGCGGGCGGTGGCCTCCAGTGCCAGCGAGTCGGCAGCGCGGGCCACCCTCAGGGCATACCAGGAAATGGCCAGGTTGATGGCTATGGCCGCCGCCGTCACATAGATGCCCAGGGGCACCATCGCCACCACCTCACCGCTAATCAGCCTGGTTACCGCCTGGTAGGCGATGATGATGGCGGCGATAAATATCAGGAAGGGGATGACCACGCCGGCGATGTTCTCCGCCTTGCCGTGGCCGAAGGGATGTCCGGTATCGGCGGGCCGGCTGGAAATCCTGATGGCGGTGTAGCCGATAATTACCCCGAAGAGGTCGATGGCGCTGTGGACGGCGTCCGCCCTGATGGCGATACTGCCGGTAACGATGCTGGCAGCCACCTTCATCGCTATCAGCAGGCTGACGGCGACGATAGCCAGCCTGGCAGCGCCCTCTTTAGTGGCCAGCATGGTCTATGCCTCTTTGGCTTTGGCCCGGTGTAAGAAAGCCAGCCTGCCCCACTCCCCTTTCTCCCAGACCAGCAGCAGATGGGAAGCAACGAAGATTGAGCTGTAGGTACCGGCAACGATGCCGATGAGCATAGCTATGGCGAAGTCCTCAATTGAGGCCCCGACGAACAGCACCAGGGCTAAAACCACAAAGAGAGTGGTCAAGCTGGTATTTAATGAACGGCCCATAGTCTCGACCATACTGGTATTTACCACCACCTCAAAGTCGTGGCTTATGCCCTTGCTCAAATTCTCACGAATCCGGTCAAAAACAACCACGGTGTCGTTAATGCTGTAGCCGATAACGGCCAAGACGCCGGTGATGAACATCAGGTTAATCTCCCAACCCAGCACCACCCCCAGAATGGCGAAAACACCGGTCACCACCAGCACGTCATGCACCAGGGCAATGATGCCGCAGGTGCCGTAGCGGAAGGGCTTGGGCATCTTGCGGAAGGCCCAGGTGACATAGAGGAGAATACCCACCGCGGCCACGACCACGGCTATGATAGCGTTACGGACGGTCTCGCCGGCCACCATCGGGGATATCGAGTCAAACTCCTGCTCGGTCAGTGGGCCAAACTTGGCGGTCAGGTTGTTCTCTAGGGTGTCCTTGTCCGCTATCGTTATCTCCTTGGTGCGGATAAAGAAATCGCCGGTGCCGGTGCGCTGAACGATAACATCTGTATAGCCCAGGCTGGCCAGCTCTGCCTCGAGGTCGCTCTGGTTTACCTCCTGCTTGAAGCTCACCCCCAGCAGGGAGCCGCTGCTGAATTCAATCCCTGGTTTGAGACCGAAGACCCCCAGGGCAACAATGGCAATCAGGACGGCAATCTCCGAGATAATTAAAAACAAAAACCTCTTACCGACTACATCAAACATTATTTCTTCTCCTGATGAATGCTGAATAGCGAGGTCTTCTTGCCCAGAGCCGTACCCACGAACAGCCGCAGCAGGGTACGGGTGACAATGATGGCGCTGAACATGCTCACCAGCACGCCAATAAGCAGGGTCACGGCAAAGCCGGTTACCGGGGCACTTTCGACGACGCTGCTGCCCAGCCAGATGAGGATAACGCAGACAATGATGGTGGTCACATTGCCGTCCCGGATGGCCGTCCAGGCGCGGTCAAAGCCGGCCTCAATAGCCGCCCCCAGCGTCTTTCCGGTGGCAAACTCCTCCTTCATCCTCTCGAAGATAAGCACGTTGGCATCCACCGCCATGCCGATGGACAGGACGAAGCCGCCGATGCCGGCCAGAGTGAGGGTTATCGGCCACAGCTTGAATATTGCCAGCACCACCACCCCGTAGTAAATGAGCGCCAGGCTGGCCAGAGCCCCGGGCAGGCGGTAGTAGACAATCATGAACAGCATCACCAGTATCAGGCCAATCAGCCCCGCCTTGAGGCTCATACCAACGAAGCCAGCCCCCAGTATCGGGGAGATGGTCTGCTGATAGATAAGGGTAAGGGGAATCGGAATGCGCCCGGCATTGAGCAGCTTGGACAGCTCGGTGGCCTCCTTCAGGCTCAGGCCCTCAATCTGGCCTTTGGTGGTAATCTGGCTCTGAACAATAGGGGCGATGGGCTGTCCATTATCGTCCAGCAGGGGCTGGCCGCTTAAGAAAATACCCAGCGGCTTGCCGATAAGCCGTTTAGTAACCTGCGCCGATATCTGGCTTCCTTCATCATTCCATTCAAAATACAGCAACACCCTGCCCATATTATCCTGACCGACATAGGTATTCTCCTTAAAGTAAGCGCTGGTGAGCTCCTTCTGCTCGCCGTTGATAGTGGCCGTCGCCGGCACCCAGGTCACGTTGCCGTTCGCGTCCGTCTGCTGCTCCCGGAAATCAAGCAGGGCGGTCTCGCCGATGAGCGAGGTGGCCTTCTCCACCTCGCTCACCCCAGGCAGCTCCACCACGATGCGGTCGCTGCCCTGCTTCTGGATAAGCGGCTCGGTCACCCCCAGGACGTTAATCCGTTTCTCAATCACGGTTATGGCGCCGTTAATGGCCTCGGCCTGGTTGGCCGGCTGGATACCGGAAAAATCGGCCTTGTAGACCAGGTGGATGCCGCCCTTCAGGTCCAGCCCCAGCCTAATCTCGTTCCTGCCGAACAGGGGGTAGATGACGGCGCAGATGGCAAAGGCAAAGAGGGCCAGCAATATAAAAAAGACCACGGTGTTTCTTCTAGCCATAGTTGTTCACTGCCTCGGTTTCTAGCTTCTCCCGGACGAGCGCCAGCGCCTCTTCCCTGGTGGCCACCTCGCCCGAGGCCTGCGCCTCGCGCACCGCCTCCAGCAGCTCACCCATCCGGGGGCCCGGCTTCATATTAAAGATGTTGATCAAATCGTGGCCGCTGAGCAAACTAGCCGGGCTGACCAGCTCCTCCTGCTCGGCATGCCGGGCGATGACATATTCCACCAAGTGGGCGTGCTCCCGCCATCCGGCCAGGCTCAAGTCCGGCCCCCGGCTGGCCAGGTGGTCGGCCAGGCTTAAGAAAAGGATATCGATACCCGCCTCACCGCAGTCGCGAAAATAGCGGTAGATAGCCCGACGGCTGGGCAGTCCCTCCTGGCTCATCTGCCCCGGCCTCAAGTGATATTTTATCACCATCCCCAATAATTTAACCTCTTTGCCGCTAAAGCGCAACCTCTCCATAATGGCCGAGGCTATAGCCGCCCCCTCTTTGGCGTGTCCCAGAAAACGCGTCCGCCCTTCCTCAGTGACGGCCTTGGTCTGGGGCTTGGCCACATCGTGGAGCAGCGCCGCCAGCTTTAACAGCGAACGCCGGGTGCTGCCAGCACCAACCGGCTCAGCAAAATGCCGGGCTAAAGCCTCCGACCAGGGCGCCGCCGCCAGAACCTCGCTAGCGGCGTACTCCCAGCTGCCCTGCCGGAGGAGGAAGTCAACCGCGGCCACCGTCTTCAGGGAGTGTTCAAAGACGTCCCAGAAGTGCTCCCTGGGCTGTTCCACCCCTTTGGCCTGAGCCATCTCGGGGAAGACAGCGGTAAGCAACCCAAGCTGGTCCAGATAGGGCCAAAGCCACCCGGAATCGGGGACGGCCAGCAGCCGCACCAGCTCCTCCCTCACCCTCTCCCCGGCGACCCCGGCGATAAGCCGGGAGTGGCGCTCTATTAAAGCCTCGGTCTGGCGGTCAACACTAAAGTCAAGCTCGGCAGCCAGGCGCACCGCCCGCAGCAGGCGGGCCGGGTCGGCCTTAAAGGAGGTGTTGGCCGCCACCTTGATTATCCTGTTTTTAAGGTCAGCCTGCCCATCAAAGGGGTCGAGCAGATTAATATCATCTTGAGCCAGCTCAGCTAGGTCAACGGCCATGGCGTCTATGGTGAAATCGCGCCGGCTCAGGTCCCTCTCAATGCTACCCTCAAAACTGGAGAAATCGAGCTGCCAGCGGTCCTCTGAAGGCGCTTCCCCAGCCGATATCACCACCCTGGCCACCTTGTTGGCCTCGTCTAGGATAATAGATTTACCGCCGAGGGCACCGGCTATCTGCGGGGCAATCTTCAGGGCGTCGGCGGCCAGAGCGATATCAATGTCAGCCGTCTCACGCTTGAGTATGAGGTCGCGGACAAAGCCACCCACCAGGTAGGCCTTTACCCCCCGCTCCTTAAAAAAGACGCTTACCGCGGCCAGCAATGACCGGCTCCCAGAATCAATAGACAGCTTCAAGTCTTCTCTCCCAACAGGGCTCTAAAGCAACACTATACTACCACGGCAACTTCTTATCAAGTGGGGAATTCAACGGGGGCTAAAGACTAGCTGAAGCGGCGTCAGGGCTTATTTTCTTTTTTGACGGTCTTGGCGATGCTGTTCAGGATGCTGAGGATGCCGATGACGGCGCGCTGGACGTCAATCGGCTCCTGGGCCAGCACCCGGGCCACGTAGGGGTCGAGTTCTCCCCGGCGGCCATACTCGGCGCGGCTCTCGGCCAGGCCGGGGTGCTGGGGGGACAGGTAGCCAGCCAGGGTGAACAGCTCGTCTTCCTCAAAGCCGAGTGGCCCGGCGATTTTGCGCAGCACCGAGCCCGAGGGAAAGCGCTCCCCCCTCTCGATGCGCCCCAGGTGCGAGGCGGACACACCCGACATAGAACTGAGCTCACGCAGCGTTAGCGGTAAAGAAACCCTCTGCTGCTTAAGTATCCTGCCGAGATCGGCTCTGGCTTCTTCCATTTCGCCTAAAATTTGCTTAGACCAAAATTATAGTTCGCCAACTGGCAAATGTCAATAGCAAAAATGCTTATTACATTAACCTTAATTTACCAGATTTCAAGCTCATATTAAAGCCTAATAGTTGACAAAAGGCATATTATATGTTATACTATGTGCCAATTGGCACACAATGGGGGGTAGCCGTGATACTGAAAACCAGGGTCTTTACCCTATGTGTCAGGAACTTCAAGAACCTGTCCGAGCTGGCCAGGGCCATGGACATATCGGTCAGCCAGGTCTACCGCGTCCTTGAAGGCAAGCGCAACATCAACCGCAAGTTTATCATCGGGGCGATGAAGGCCTTCCCCGGCTACAAGTTCGACGACCTCTTTTACTTCGTGCCCGAAGCGCCAATTGGCCATAAAGCGGCAGTCCGAAGACCAAAAGAGACAGCGGGAATGCAGTCCCTAAGCCTGGGGAAAGGCTAGAGCGGCGTTACCTCCGGTTCCACCCGGTGCAGCCTGTCGCTGCTCTCCAGATGGTCGATGTAGAGCACCCCGTTTATGTGGTCAATCTCGTGCTCCAGCGCCTGGGCCAGCAGCTCCTCAGCCCTGATTCTTATCTCCTTACCGCTTAAGTCTTTTCCCTTAACAGTGACCCGCTGAGAGCGCTTTATCTCGCCGAAGTAGCCGGGGACGCTCAGGCAGCCCTCGGTCACCAGCCTTTCCCCACTTTTGCGCACTATCTCCGGGTTGACCAGGACAAAGTCCTCTTCCTCGGGCAGACCGATGACAATCACCCTCAGGGGAACACCCACCTGCGGTGCCGCCAGCCCCACCCCGGGGGCGGCGTGCATGGTCTCGAGCATGTCCTCGGCCAGCTTCCTGACTGAGCCGTCGATATTGCTGACCCGCTTCGATTTCCGCCTCAGTACCGGCTCGGGGACAGTCTTGATTGGTAGAATGGCCACAGTCGTCCTCTAGTTACAGTTTAACTAACCGAGCCCCACCGGGTCAATGTCCACCACCCAGCCCTGGGGGAAGGGTATTGAGGATAGAAACTCGGCCAGCCCTGAGCCGCGCAGGACAAGCTGCCAGCGGAAGCGTCCCCGCCGGCGGTGGATGAAGGCCGGTGCCGGCCCGATGAGCTTGATGTCGGCGACACCTTTAGAGTCTATCTCCTGGCTTAAGCTACGCCTCATTCTCTCCGCCTCACGCTGGCAGAGAATATCGCTGGTGTGGCTGTAGGTCAGGCAGGCCAGCTGGCTGAAGGGGGGATTGCCTAATTTAAGCCGGTAGTCGACTTCCTTATTATAGAAGGCGGCGTAGTCGTGCCCGGCTGCCGCCTGGATGGCGTAGTTCTCCGGGGTGTAGCTCTGGATGATGACTTTTCCCCCCCTCACCCCCCGTCCGGCCCGGCCCGCCACCTGGGACAGGAGCTGAAAGGTCCTCTCTCCAGCGCGGAAGTCGGGCAGATTCAGGGTGGTATCGGCGCTGACCACCCCCACCAACGTTACCAGGGGCAGGTCAAGCCCCTTGGCCACCATCTGGGTGCCGATGAGAATATCGGCCTGGTGGCCACGGAACTTACTTAAGATTTGGTCGTGTGAGTACCGACCACGTGTGACATCGGTGTCCCAGCGCAGCAGGCGGGCGGTGGGGAAGTTATAGCCCGCCTCCTGCTCCAGCCTCTGGGTGCCCAGCCCCAGGAATTTCAGGCTGCGCCGACGGCAACGGGGACAGCTCTCCGGCACCGGCGAATGGCGGTTGCACTGGTGGCAGACCAGGCTTTCCTCGGCGAGGTGATAGGTCAGCGGGACATCGCACCTCTTACAGCGGAGGACAAAGCCGCAGCTACGGCACTGGATAAAGGTGGCCGCCCCCCGCCGGTTGAGGAAGAGGATGACCTGCTCGTCATTGGTCACCGCCTGGCTTATCGCCTCGGCCAAAGAGCGGCTGAAGAGGCCCCTCACCCCGGCCTTAAGCTCCTCTTTCAGGTCAACTATCTCGACCTGCGGTAACGCGGTACCGTCTCTGGGGGTGACCCGCCCCGGTAATTCAAGCAGTTTATAGTCCTCCTGCCGGGCGTGGTAGTAGCTCTCCACATCGGGGGTGGCGCTGCCCAATATCACCACCGCCCCGCTAAGCTCGGCCAGCTTCAGGGCCACGTCGCGGGCGTGGTAGCGGGGCGACTTATCGCTCTGCTTGTAGCTCCACTCGTGCTCCTCGTCAACAACAATTAAGCCCAGGTCGGGCTGGGGGGCGAAGACAGCGCTGCGGGGGCCGATAACCACGTCGAACTCACCGTTCCTGACGTGCTGCCACTCATCGAACTGTTCGCCCAGTGAGAGCTGGCTGTGCATCACCGCCACCCGGCCCGGGAAGCGGGCGGCGAACCTTTCGATGGTCTGCGGGGTGAGGGCAATTTCGGGCACCAGAACTATGCCCCGCTTACCCATCTTCACCGTTTCCGCCAGCGCCTGAAGATAGACCTCAGTCTTACCGCTGCCGGTGACCCCGTGCAACAGAAAGACCCGTTCTTTACCCCCCACCAGGGCGGAACTAATCTCTTCAAGGGCTGACCTCTGGGCATCGGTGGGGGTCAGCGGCTGAGTGGGGTTTATGGCCTGCCCGGCCAGCGGGTCGCGCCTGACCTCGATAAGCTCAAAGGCGGCCAGGCCTTTACTGACCAAAGCATCGGCTGTTGCTTTATTGCTATTAATGCTCTTCCTGGCCTCCGCCCAGGGCACGAGCTGATTTTGCCGGGCTAAAAATTCAAGCAGGTCGGCCTGCTTTTTTGCCCTCTTTAAAGCGGCGGCCTGGTTGCTGGCCTGCTCAGCAGTCACTATCAGCTTGAGGAAAGGCTCTATCCTGGGTTTAGCCCTGATTTTTTCCAGCTCGTAGCTCCGGGCGGCCAGCCCCCGTTTTATAAGCTGTGAGATGGCGGCCTGGGCTTTCCTCTGGCCCAGAGCCCGCTCAAGCTTTTTCAGGCTCACCCTCTCCTGCCCCTCGACCAATTTTAAGACCTGCTCCTGCTCCATGGTGAGGGTGGACAAATCAAAATCAGCGGGGACGGGGCGGGCGCTGATAAAGGTAAGCGGGCGGCGCTCGAAGCCGGGGGGAAGCATCAGGGCCACCGCGTCGAAGAGGGGGGATAGATAGTAACTGCTTATCCAGCGGGCCAGCTGGAGGTGGTGTGGGGATAGAATGGGGCGGGGCTCGATGACACCGGCGATATCTTTAGTTTCCGCCACCGCCGGCTGGCCGGTAAGCTCCAGAACCACGCCCTGGAGCAGCTTATCGCCGAAGGGGACCAGGACCGCCTGCCCGGCCTCGACAGCCAGGCCGGGGGGTATGGCATAGCTGAATGTCTGGCGCTGGGCTACCGGCGAATTGACGCTAACCTCAGCATACCGCATCCCTCATCCTATTCTTTAACTTCCTTAACCTGCCTCTCCTTGGTCCGGGCCGCCTTGCTGCTCAGACCGCGCAGGTAATAGAGCTTGGCCCGGCGCACCTTGCCGTGGCGGGTCACCTCCACCTTCTCCAACAGCGGTGAGGCCAAGGAGAAGGTATGCTCGACGCCGATACCCCGGCTGACCCGCCGGATGGTGAAGCTGCCACCGTCAGCGCCGCGGCGGAGCTTGATGACCACCCCCTGGAAGACCTGGGTGCGCTCCTTGCCCCTCTCGGCAATCTTGGCGCTGACCTTGACCGTGTCGCCGGGGGCGAGGGGGGGAATATTGGGATTGGCCTTCTTTTCGAAGATAGTGCTTGTATCCATGATATTACCTCAATTTCTCGATTAATCTTTTCTCCGTCGGGCTGAGCTCGACCTTAGCCAGCAGCTCGGGGCGGCGCTCTAAAGTCCGCCGTATAGACTGCTCCCGCCGCCAGCCGGCGATCTGGGCGTGGTTGCCGGAGAGCAGGACCTCGGGCACCGGCCAGTCCCTATAGCTGGGGGGGCGGGTGTACTGGGGGTACTCCAGCAGCCCGGCGACGTGGGAGTCCTCCCTTGGCGAAAGCTCCGAGCCCAGAACTCCGGGCAGCAGCCGCACCACGGCATCTATTATAACCATAGCCGCTATCTCGCCGCCGGTTAGGATATAGTCGCCGACGCTGACCTCGTCGGTGGCCAGGTGCTCGCTCACCCGCTCGTCAACCCCCTCATATCGCCCGCATATGATAATCATCCGGCTATAGCCAGCGAACTCCTCGGCCACCCTCTGGGTAAAGAGCCTTCCGGCGGGGCTGAGCAGGACAACCGGAATATCAGACTCACCCTTTATCGCCTCGACGGCCTCGAAAATAGGCTCCGGCTTAAGCACCATGCCGGCGCCGCCGCCGTAGGGGTAGTCGTCAACGGTGCGGTGCCTATCGTGGGCCTGGTCGCGGAAGTTGTGCAGGCTGATGCCGACCAGCCCCTGCCCCAGAGCGCGCCCGATGACGCCAGAGCCAAAGACGCCCTGGAACATCTCGGGGAATAAAGTTAAAACATCAATCTGCATGTTTATTCCCTACCCGCCTGGGGCGGGGTGCTCGGTCACCCTACCCTTGATAACGTCCACGGCGTGGGCCAGCACCGGCATTATCACCTCCAGGCACTCGGCCACCGCCTTGGGGCTGCCCGGCAGGTTTACTATCAGGCATTCCTTCCTCATCCCGGCCACCGCCCGGCTCAGCATGGCGTTGGGGGTGGCCGAAAAAGAGCGGAACCTCATCATCTCAGCCAGGCCGGGAACCTCCTTATCAATTATGGAGAGGGTGGCCTCCGGGGTAACATCGCGCGGCGCCAGGCCGGTGCCGCCGGTGGTCAGGATAATGTCTATATCGCCGCTGTCGGCCCATTGCTTAAGCCTTTGAGCGATTAGAGCGGCCTCGTCGGGGATAACCTCGTAGCCGACCACCTGGCAGCCCTGACCAGAGAAGCTCTCCCTGATAAGCGGCCCGCTCTTGTCGGCCCGTATTCCCTGCGACGCCTTATCGCTTACGGTGATAATACCCAGGTTAAACATAAAACCGCCTTAAGTTAAGACAAGCTCTATTTTATCACATAAGGACTAGATAACAAAATAGAACAATTTTTTAAAATACCCCCAAAAGGGTCTTGACAAATGGGGGGGAGTGTGCTGTAGAATGGTAAAAAGTGGTAAGTTGTGGGAAATAGTGGTATAATCGGGTTTAATGTATGTTCTTCGGCGAGTTTGAATACAAGATAGACGAAAAGGGCCGGGTGCCCATCCCTCCCCGGTTCCGTCGGCTGCTCAAGGACGGGGTGGTGCTGGCGCCGGGGGCGGAGAAGTGCATCACCGTCTATCCCCTGGCCGAGTGGAAGAAGCTGGCGGAAAGCCTGACCAGCAGCGCCGTCAGCCGCAGCAAACTGAGAAGGCTGAAGCGAGCCCTTTTCGCCGCCGCCTTTAACCTTCATATGGATCCGCAGGGAAGGATAGCCCTGCCCACCGCGGTGAGGGAATACGCCGAGATTATTGACGAGGTGGTTATCGCCGGAGCTAACAACTACCTAGAGATATGGAATAAAGTGCACTGGGAGGATGAGAAGGCTTTAAGTCAAGAGCAGGCATGGCAGATAATAGAAAGCCTTGAGGAGCCTCGATGAACCTGACCATGTCGGCTCTCGGCCACACCCCGGTGCTGCTGGAGGAAACCATCGAGGCGCTTGCGATCCAGCCCGGCGGCCGCTATGTTGACTGTACCCTGGATGGAGGCGGCCATGCCGCCGCCATTCTGGAACACAGCCTGCCCGGCGGGCAGCTGCTCGGCATCGACGCCGACCCTGAGGCGATAAGGCTGGCCCGGGAAAGGCTGGCCGCCTACACTAGCTCAATCCTGCTGGTCAATCAGAATTTCGTTAATTTAAGGTCCATCTGCACCGAGCATAAGTTCTACCCGGTGCACGGCATCCTCTTCGACCTGGGGCTTTCCTCGGCCCAGCTTAACGGCGACGGCCGCGGGTTCAGCTTCCGCCACGACGCCCCGCTGGACATGCGCCTGAACCCCCACCAGCCGGTCACCGCCGCCGACATCGTCAACACCCTGCCCGAGGCGAAACTGGCCCAGTTGTTAAAGACCTACGGTGAGGAGAGCCGCGGCACCATTATAGCCCGCAATATCGTCAGGCAGCGCCCGATAAAGACCACCTTCGAGCTGGCCGAGGCAGTGGAGCAGGCTACCGGCGGGCGGAGGGGGCGGATTCACCCCGCCACCAGAACCTTTTTGGCGCTTAGGATAGCCGTCAACCAGGAGATGGAGCACCTGCAGTCGGCGCTGGGACAGGCATTAGGCCTCCTCGGCCTAGGAGGCAGGCTGGTGGTTATAAGCTACCACTCCCTGGAGGACCGCATTGCCAAGCAGTTTATGCATGAAGGGGCCGGCGGAGAAGAGCCCAGCTTGAGGCTGGTCAACAAAAAGGTTATCACCCCTTCTCCCGCTGAGGTCCAGTTTAACCCCCGCAGCCGCAGCGCCAAGCTGAGAGCGGCTGAGCGTATTACTATGCCCAAGGAGGCGAGCAGTGAGTAAACCATCGATTGAGTACCAGAAGATGATGACCGAGATAGTCTACGTGAACCTGCCCGGTCCCGACGAACCCAACCCGGGGATGAGCGGGGGCGAACTGCTGCACGGTTTCCTGGCGGAACTGCACCGAGCCCCCAGCGAAGAGACCAGGGCCTTCGTCAACGCCCTTTGCGGCAAATGGAACGTACGCTACCGGGAAGCCAAGGATTGAACTCAAAGCGGAACAGAAATACCGGTAAAGGTGGCCCAGCCCGCCGCTCTGCCCCAAAGGGGAAAAGCCACCGGGGGGAGGCTTGAATATGTGAGATGAACACCAAGAGAACAGGGTCCGCAATCTGGTTAATTAAGGAGGGGTGATGAGCAAACGAAATATTATATCTGCAATTGATGTTGGCACTACCAAGATCTGCACCATCGTGGCCGATGTTGACGAAGCCGGCGGCATCCGAATTTTAGGGGTAGGTATCGCGCCGTCGGAGGGCCTGCACAAGGGGCTGGTGGTCAACATCAACGAGGCCAGGGAATCAATCCGGGAGTCAGTGAAGAAAGCGGAGCATACCAGCGGGCATAAGGTGGAATCGGCCTACGTCGGCGTCACCGGCCGGCACGTTACCTCGCTCAACAACCGGGCGGTGGTCGCCATCACCCGCAACGACCGCCTGGTGCGGCCTGACGACCTGAAACGGGTCCTCTCCAGCGCCCGGGGGGTCAAGCTGGCCAACGACCGCAAGCTACTCCACGTCATTCCCCGCGGCTACGCCGTTGACGGCCAGGCCGGGGTCAAGAACCCGATAGGGATGCACGGTTTCAGGCTCGATGTTGAGGCGCACATCATCACCGCCGCGGTGACCTCGGTCCAGAACCTGATAAAGTGTATCCGCAGCATCGGCCTGGACATTGATGACCTGGTACTCGAGCCACTGGCCAGCAGTGAGGCGGTACTGACCGAGGACGAGAAGCAGGTCGGCGTGGTTCTGGCTGATATTGGCGGCGGCACCACCGATATCGCCATCTTCCGTGAGGGGAGCATCTGGCACACCGCCATTCTGCCAGTAGCCGGCTACCAGATAACCAGGGATATCGCCATCGGTCTGGGGCTGCCCTTCGACGTGGCCGAGGAGATGAAGAAGAAGTACGGCAGCGTTACCCCGGTCTACGAAGGAAAATCGACCAACGTCACCAAGGACGCCCTGCTTACCAACGGGCATGGCGTCTCTCACCAGGACCTTTGCGACATCATCCGGGCCAGGGTAGAAGAAGTCCTGAGACTAATTGTCCTCGAGATGCCGAACTCGGAATATGAAGCACTGGTCCCTGACGGTCTGGTACTCACCGGCGGTAGCTCCAACCTGGCCGGCATAGAAGCGCTGGGGCGCAATACCCTGCAGCTGCCGGTAAGGGTGGGGCTTCCCATGAATATATACGGCATTTCCGATGTTCTCCAGGACCCGGCCTACGCCACCAGCGTCGGCCTGCTGCTCTGGGGAGCCAAATACCGGGGCAAGCGGACCTGGCAGGGCGGCGGCTTCGGCTCCGGTCTGCGGCACATGTTCTCCCGGTTTTTCGGTCTGTTCCGCTAGGTGTAATTACTGGTGAATAAAAGGTAAAAAGGAGGAGGAGAGATGGCAAAAGCATCTTTTAATGCCAGCCCGGCCCGGATCAAGGTTATCGGCCTTGGTGGCGGCGGTTGCAACGCCATAACCCGCATGGTCAGGGAGCAAATTCGGGGGGTGGAGTTCATCGGCATGAACACCGATGCCCAGGCTCTATCCCTAACCGAAGCCCCTATCCGCGTCCAGCTCGGCGAGAAGCTCACCCGGGGGCTGGGCGTGGGCGGTGACCATAACCAGGGTCAGAAGGCCGCCGAGGAGAACCGGGACGATATAAAGGAGCTCCTGACCGGCGCCGATATGGTGTTCATCACCTGCGGCATGGGTGGTGGCACCGGCACCGGAGCGGCACCGGTGGTGGCCGAGGTCAGCAAGCAGACGGGGGCGCTGACCATTGCCGTGGTCACCAAGCCCTTCACCTTTGAGGGCGTCCACCGCAACGAGGTGGCCGATGAGGGCATCGTCCGCCTGCTGGGCAAGGTCGATACCCTGATTATCATCCCCAACGATAAACTGCTCGACCTCTGCGACCAGAAGACGGGGGTGGATAGCGCCTTCAAGATGGCCGACGATGTGCTCCGCCACGGCGTCCAGGCGATAGCCGAGGTTATCACCGTACCCGGGATGATCAACCTTGACTTTGCCGATGTCAAGACGGTGATGAAGGACGCCGGTCCCGCCTGGATGTCCATCGGCTACGGCGCCAGCAAGAACCGGGCGGCTGACGCCGCCAAGGAAGCGCTGGCCAGCCCGCTGCTGGATGTCTCCATCAACGGAGCCAAGGGGGTGCTGTTTAACGTTGCCGGCGGCCCCGGCCTTACCCTGTTCGAGGTCAACGAGGCCGCCGACGTCATCAAGGAGGCGGTGGACCCATCGGCCAACATCATCTTCGGCGTGGTCCAGGACCCCAGCATGGGCGACGAGATGAGAATCACCCTGATCGCCACCGGCTTTGCTTCCAAGCTGGGGATGGCCGGAGTCAGCCGTGAAGACGAGTTCACCGAACTGCTCAAGGGGTTGAAGAGCGAGGAGGAGCTGGATATGCCGGCCTTCCTGCGCCGCCCGATGTTCAGCCACCGGCGCCAGACGGTAACACAATCGACCAAGCTGATTAAGAGCCGACCCGGGGTGCCCTAAAATAGGGGCCTTTAATTTAATAATAGACTAATACCAGACGGAGACCGAATTCTAAGGCTGTGGTGTTCTACGCGCTGCAGCCTTTTGGTTTCCTTTTTTATGGCCAATTTTTGGCCAAAATGAGGGGTTAAAAACCTTGACAAACGGCTTTGCCCTAAAACTCAGGATTTTCAAGGACTTTTGGGGCAACTGGCTCTTTTGCCTCAAAAGTCTGAAAAATCGGCTCAATCCCCAGCTCGTACATTGACTGGATAAGGACGCAAATATTATGGCAGAGCACTTTACAAAGAACTTCATTGACCTGGGCAACGGGGGACTTAGCCCGAACCCTACCCCCGAACTTGGCCTTTATCATAGAGAAGGTGCTTTCAACATTAGACCTCTTGTGGTAATGAGCCAAAAACTGTTCCCGATTGAAGTTATAGAAGTGCCACATCCTGTGCCACAGGCTGTCATATCCAGTTGTATGACTCCCCATCCCCCTAGCATTACCTTTAAACGGGATATAAGGCGTGCCGCCTATGGCTTGGATTGCGTGGAGGTTGCGGCGGCTGGAATAGGCTTTGTCCGCCGATACCTCATTGATTTCAAATGTCTCGGCAGTCTTATTCATCAGTGGTATAAGCTGGGGGGAATCGGCGGTTTCATTTGCAGCAGCTTCAACGCTGGTAACGATATGGGTCTTAACCCCGCACATGACATGGGTCTTAATGAATGTTTGCTTGCTGCGGTTGCCGTATTTGTGGTCATACCATCTGGCATATGTTGTGGTGGCGAAGCCGGAGGAATCAACGGCAAAGTCCGTTTCAACCGCCCTCAATGGGCTGGCGCTCTGCTCAATGAGGCTCTTAAGCAAAGGCGTCAATTCGGGATTCTCAAGATAGCGGAATGCGCTGTTATAGTGGGCGGCTTTGCTAATCAGCCCGCTTTCCTGAGCCTCCTTCAACTGGCTGGTAAATCTCCTGCCGGACATAGTGCTGTAGGACTTGAACACCAGCCCGAAAACGACATCGGCCAACGGCAGACGGGGACGGCCAAACCTGTATTCCGGCTGCTCAATGCCATTACACAGGTCACGGAGCAAGGCCACAAAATGCTCCTGTTCGTGGGTTTGAGCTTCATTGTAGGCCGTCCACTCCTGAGTGCAGGTCATTTTTACGGACTGGGTGTAGGTGGTAGTGCCATCCGGCTTTGTTTCCCTCTGTATAACATATTCAACAGCGTGCATGTGCTTGCAAGGCAGGTGGCGAGCCTCAAAGTCGGGGCAGGTGCAAAACGGCTCACCGTGGTCAAGACATACGAAATAGCTACCGTTACCGGACTGGGAGGGGACTTTCCAGCCCAGTCTGTTTTTCTCAATCTTGCTTGTCGCTGCTATTACCAGTCCTCTTTCTTCTCTAGCGTCCATCTCAATAACCTCACTTCTTTATTACATACCTATATTACCATACATAGTATGCATTTGTCAATACCTTTTAGCGTTATTTTTGCAAATATTTTCATAAATAATCACATAATATATATTGACAATTCCATAAAATTTATGGTATTATGTTTAATTAGGGACGGTATATTATGTTATAATCTGGCAGTAAGAATGAGCGAAGAAAAAAAGAATCCCGTCCAGATTAGGCTAGCTGTTCTTCAGGAGAAAGGCTGGACGTTAGCTGCCCTGGCGGATGAAATAGAGCAGAAGGTAAATACTCTTGAGAAGTGGAAAGCTGGACAAAGAAATCCAGCGAATGAAAAGGCAGTATTAGTGATGCTAGGGCGGCTTGAAAAAAGAAAACGCATACCCAAAAAACGCAGGTATGCAAAGGGCAGCAGAAAATCTACGTCTGGTGAGGGGGAAAGACATGAAAAACCTATTTTGTAATGAAAATGATTTAAGTAACGAAGCTGACGTAGAAGCCTTATTTGTAGAAAAGCTGTTAAAATCGCTTGATTATCCTGATGACAAAATATTAAGGAAAGACTCTATTGACCAGATAGTAATCGGCAAGGGGAGCAAAAAGGAAAATTACAAACCGGATTATGTGCTTAAAAGTTCTAGCGGAGAGCCTATTATCGTAATTGATGCAAAGTCTCCTAGCGAAGACCCCGAGGCATACCATTATCAAGTATCAGCTTATGCCCTTTTGTTGAATCAAAAATATCCCGATAAAAACCCTGTGCGTTATAACATTGTTACCAATGGGTATATCTTCATTGTATGGCCTTGGGATAGTGAAAACCCTATATTCTACATGAAATTTGACGATTTCCAGGAACAGAACGAGAAATTCCTTGAGTTGCGTGCTAATCTATCTTACCTAACATTCAAACAGATTAATGTCACTAAAGATGTTTTTCCTTTTGAACGTCCTGAACTGTCATTATTAATAAGGACATTCAATGACCTCCATAATTTAATCAGGAAAAAGGAAACCTTAAGCCCGTCCGATGCTTTTTATGAGTTTGCGAAACTCATGTTTATTAAAATTCGTGAGGACAATAAAATCCACAATCTTATCGAGTCTGGCAAAAAGCCAACGGTTGGAGATTTTATATTTTCTACTCAATGGATAGATAGCCAAACTAACGTTGAGCCTAATCCTATTGACTCAATTCTCTTTAGGCAAGTTCAAGAAGAGCTAGAAAAGCAGATAATACAGAAGAAGAAGAAACGAATATTCGAAAAGGATGAACGATTAACGCTGAAAGCAACAACGATCTACGAGATAGTAAAGACCCTACAGAACTTTGACCTATATGGTATAGATGAAGACCTTAATGGGAGAATGTTTGAGACGTTTTTGAATGCGACTGTCCGTGGTAAGGACTTGGGGCAGTTCTTTACTCCAAGGGGTATTGTGCATTATATGGTACAAGTTGCTTCGATTAAATTGGTACACGATGATAAAAAGAATTTATCAGAAAACATATCCTATATACTTGATGCGTGTTGTGGCAGTGGTGGATTCTTAATTGACGCAATGGCTGAATTAACCAAAAAAGTAAATAGCATGACACAATTAACAGATAAGCAGAAAATATTATACCTAGAGGAAATACAGAAAAATCATCTATTCGGCGTTGATGACAACAACAAAATATCACGGATCAGTCGGCTCAACATGTATCTCCACGGTGATGGTGGAAGCAAGATATTCAAGGCAAATAGCTTGAATAAACATTTGCCGATTGACCCCGGTATGACTTATGAGGAACGTGAGGGAATAATAGAACTTAAAAAATACCTTGAAGAAGATAACTTGAAATTTGATGTTATCTTGACAAACCCCCCATTCAGTATTAACTACAAAAAAAATGACAAAGACGATAAGGTGATTCTAGAACAATACGAATTGGCAAGAAATAAGTCCGGGGGATTGTCAGAGTCCCAAAGGTCAAACGTATTATTCATTGAGAGATATAAAGACTTGCTTAAACCAGAAACAGGCGAATTGCTGACGATAATTGATGATACGGTTCTGAATGGTGACCAAGCTCAAAAATATAGGGATTTCATACTCAATAATTTTATTATTATTCAGGTAATATCTTTGCCGTTTAATGCATTTTTCAGGGCTGATGCGAATATAAAGACTTCAATATTACATCTAAGAAGAAAGGCCACAGGCGAGCAACAGGGCAGTATATTTATGGTAATAACACATAACATCGGGCATGATGACCATTCCAGAGATACTCCTGCGCTGAATAATTTGCCAGAGGTTGTACCCCTTTTCAACAAATGGAAAAGTACCGGAGAATTGGACACTTTAATTAAGAACAATCAAAACCCCGATGAACCATTAAGTTGTCCCTTGCAAGTATTTCAGATTTCCCCGGAGGAACTCAGCAAAGCACGCTTGGATGCTTTCTATTATGCACCTGAGCTAAAGCAAATACGTGATAATATGTTTGCTGTAAATGCTAGGATAAAAAGCACCCACCCCTGAAGGTGAAATGACGGTCGAAA
>CAYNGD010000015.1:0-39921 GCA_964396965.1 uncultured Dehalococcoidales bacterium | reverse complement strand
ACTTCGACCTCAGGCCGGAGGCCATCATCCGCTACTTCGACCTCCGCCGCCCGATATATAGGCAGACCGCCTGCTATGGCCACTTCGGCCGCGAGGATTTAGACCTCCCCTGGGAAAAGACCGATAAGGCGGAGGTGCTAAAGAAAGAGGTGGGGAAGAGGTAGGGGAATCTGGCCGGATTTTTAGAGTGCGTTTTATTTCCCACCCTGACCCGCCCTCAGAGGCTGTACCTCTAAAAATCCCCAAGAGGGAGAGGGGAAAGTAATATCTCCTCCATTGGGGGCGGGGTTAAAGAGATGTAAAGAGGCAAAGCCTTTTTGGGCGGGTGGGTATGGGAAGAAAAGCACTGCTAAAAAGAAGGGAGGGGCTAGCTAAAGCAGCCCCTCTTCCAGTATCATCTCCGCCATCCATTTGGCGGCTCGGCCCACCACCATCGGGCAGCCTTTATCACCATGGCCGCCGGCAGCTCCAAATTTTTGCCACTCATCCGGGTCGGTAATATAGTAGGGCCGCCCCAGGACCTTGGTCTGGATATTGCGGCAGATTACCGAGCCGTATTCCTTAATATACTTATCGCGGAACTTCCGGTAAAGTTGAAAGGCCCGGGAGTCGGGGGCCATATTGGTAAAGTCGTCGAATTTATCCCTCTCCCGGCCTATCAGGGAGCCCAGGACCATAATCGAGCCCACATAGGCACCGCAACTGCCGTCAACCGTCCCGCAGCCGCCACCGGCCAGTCCGGTAGATGCCTTAAAGATATCATCGTTCCTGATGCCGAGGGCATCCTGGAGGGCGGCTATAACGCACTGGCTACAGCCCTTGTAGACCATTTCGTATTTTTTACCCAGCTCGTAGGCCTTTTCCGGGGCCTTCTTATCAACCTTCTTAGTAGCCTTCTTGGCCATTATCGTCCCCCCTTTCTAGATTAACTCCTGCGGTGGAAGCTATTATAGAAACTGCGGTAGGCAGCGTCAAGGAAAATACTCGTTAGAAAGGCTATCAAGTGCGGGCGGCGGTGTTTCGTGATAGAATAGGGGGTAAAAAGGGGGAAGAGTTGCCCAATAATCCGATAAAGTTCGGCACCGACGGCTGGCGGGGGGTTATCGCCCGGGACTTCACCTTTGATAACGTACGGGCCTGCGCTAAAGGTGTGGCCGACTACCTCAAGCAGGCGGGCCTGGTCGATAGAGGGCTGGTCATCGGCTATGACACCCGCTTCGCCTCCGAGGACTTCGCTCAGGCCGCCGCCGAGGTGGCCGCCGCCAGTGGCATAAGGGTCTACCTCTTCCCTAAAGCTGGCCCCACACCGGTAGTAAGCTACAGCGTTCTGGCCAGGAAGGCGGGCGGGGCCATCATCATCACCGCCAGCCATAACCCGCATATGTGGAACGGCTTCAAGTTCAAGACGGAGGAAGGCACCAGTGCCTCAACCGAGATTACCGCCGCGATAGAGAAGGGCGTTGCCCGCGCCCTGGCCGGCGCTGAGATAGAGCGCCTGCCGCTGGACAGGGCACTGGAGCAGAAAAGGATAGAGTATTTTGACCCCGTCCCCGTCTATGACCGGCAGATAGGCAGGCTGGTTGACCTGGAACGGCTGCGCCGGGCCAGTCTCAAGGTAGTTGTTGACCCCATGTACGGGGCGGGCATGGGCTACTTTAACCGGCTTTTAAGCGGTGGCACTATCCAGCTTACCGAGATAAACGGCCAGCGTAACCCCCTCTTCCCCGGCATAAGGCCCGAGCCCATCGCCGCCAACCTGGCCAAGCTCTCGGCGACGGTCAAGGAGCAGAAAACAAACGTTGGCTTGGCCAACGACGGCGATGCCGACCGCATCGGCGTAATTGATGAGAAGGGAGAGTTCCTCACCCAGCTCCAGGTCTTTGCCCTGCTCTGCCTCTACCTGCTCGAGGTGAGGGGGGAGCGGGGGGCCCTGGTCAGGACGCTGACCAGCACCACCATGATTGACCGCCTGGGCGAGATATATAACCTGCCCGTCCGGGTGGTGCCGGTGGGTTTTAAATATGTCGCCCCGGTGATGATGGCCGAGAATGCCCTCATCGGTGGGGAGGAGAGTGGGGGCTACGGCTTCCGCGGCCACGTGCCGGAGCGGGACGGCATCCTGGCCGGCCTCTATTTTCTTGATTTTATGCTCCAGACGGGCAAGACGCCTTCGCAGCTTCTGGACTATCTTTACAGCAAGGTCGGCCCGCACTACTATGAGCGCCGGGACCTGGGCTTCCCCCAGGGCCAGCGCCCGGCTATAGTCAATCGCCTCAGCGAGAGCCTGCCCAAGTCCATTGAGGGGGTCGGGGTGGTAAAGGTTAATACCACCGACGGTTTTCACCTTACCCTGGCCGACAACAGCTGGCTGCTCATCAGGTTCTCCGGCACCGAGCCGTTGCTGAGAATTTACGCCGAAAGCGACAGCCTGGCCAGGGTGGAAAGGCTGCTGGGGGTGGGGCGGAAGCTGGCCGGAGTCTAACGCTTTAACGCCGCCGGCTTGAAGCAGAGGGCGCCGGTGGGGCAGGCGGTCACGCAGTCACCGCAGCGGGCGCACTCGGTCTGGCCGATGGGCTCGTCGCCGAAGGTGGTCATCCGGCGGTTAAAGCCGCGGTGGGCGAAGCCCAGGGCGCCGATGCCCAGGCGCTGGCAGCAGACCCAGATGCACTGGCCGCAGAGGACGCACTTGTTGGGGTCATAGACGAAGAGGGGGCTGCTGTCATCAATCGGCAAATTGCGCAGAATCTTCTTAAAACGCCTGGTATTGAGTCTGACCTTGAGCTGGGCGGCCATCCTCTGAAGCTCGCATGAGCCGCTCTTGGCGCAGTTGGCGCAGTCCACCTCGTTGCTGGCCAGAAGCAGCTCTAAAGCGGTGCGGGCTAATCTTAAAGCCATTGCCCCTTTGGTATTTACCACCATGCCTTCGGCCACTGTTTCGGTGCAGGCGGTGACTGGCCTGCTTTTGCCCTCTATTTCCACCCAGCAAAGTCGGCAGGAGGCGTCCGGCGCCGTATTATCGTGGCGGGCGCATAGGTGGGGTATATAGACGCCGTTATTCAGCGCCGCCCAGAGGACTTTCTCCCCCTGGGAGGCTTTTATCTTCTTGCCGTCAATAGTTAAAGCTACCGTCTTCATTGGCTAATCGGGCACCGCGCTGGGCGGCGACACCTTGATAATGGCGTTGTACTGCGGCGGGCAGGAGCTAAGGCAGGTGCCGCACTTGACGCACTTCTCCTGGTCGATAATCTTGTATCTCTTCTTTTGGTGGCTGGAGATGGCCTCCACGGTGCAGGTGCCGACGCAGGCGTCGCAGGTGACCTCGCACTTCTCCGGTATGATGTAGTAGGCGATAAGCTCGGGGCACATCAGCGCCGGGCAGCGTCCTTCTTTGATGTGGGCCTGGTATTCGTCGCGGAAATAGCGCAGGTTGGTCAGTATCGGGTTGGGCGCCGTCCTGCCCAGGCCGCAGAGCGAGCCCGCCTTGACGTCCTCGGCCAGTTCGGTGAGTGTATCCAAATCCTTGATTTCACCCTTGCCCTTGGTAAATTCGGTCAGCGTTTCCAGCATCTGCTTGGTCCCCAGGCGGCAGAAGGTGCACTTGCCGCAGGACTCGCGCTGGGTGAACTCCAGAAAGTAGCGGGCTATCTCCACCATGCAGTCATCCTCATCGAGGACAATCATGCCGCCCGAGCCCATCATCGCCCCGGCCCCGGTTAGGGAGTCAAAGTCAATGGGCAAATCCAGGGCCGATTCGGGCAGGCAGCCGCCGGAGGGGCCGCCGGTCTGCACCGCCTTGAACTTCTTGCCCTTGGGGATGCCGCTGCCGACGTCAAAGACGACTTGGCGCAGGGTGGTGCCCATGGGGACTTCGACCAGACCGGTGTTGACCACCTTGCCGGCCAGGGCAAAGACGGCGGTGCCTGGGCTGTTTTCGGTGCCGATACCCCTGAACCACTCTGCCCCCTTATCAACTATGTGGCGGACAAAAGCCAGCGTCTTGACGTTGTTGACCAGGGTGGGCTTGTCGTAGAGGCCGCTTACTGCCGGATAAGGGGGGCGGTGGCTGGGGGTGCCTGCCCTCCCCTCCAGCGAGGCGATTAGGGCGCTCTCCTCCCCGCAGACGAAGGCCCCCGAACCCTGAAACAATTTTATATTAAAGCTGAAATCGCTGCCCAGGATGTTCCTGCCCAGCAAGTTTAGTTTTCTGGCCTGGCGCAGGGCAATCTGGGCCCGCTGCACCGCCAGGGGGTACTCGGCGCGGACATAGATATAGCCATATCTGGCGCCGACGGCGTAGGCGGCGATTAGCATCCCCTCGATTACGGAGTGGGGGTCGCTCTCTAGTATAGACCGGTCCATGAAGGCGCCGGGGTCGCCCTCGTCGGCGTTGCAGATGATGTACTTGGGTTTACCTGGAGCATTACGGCAGGTGGTCCACTTCTGCCCGGTATTAAAGCCGGCCCCGCCCCTCCCCCTCAGGCCTGACTTTTTGACCTCGCTGATTATCTTCTCCGGCTTTAGCTCGAGCGCCTTGGCCAGTGCTGAGTAGCCGCCGTTGGCGATGTAGTGGTCTATCTCCTCCGGGTCGATAAAGCCGCAGTTCTTGAGGATAATCTTCTCCTCGAACTTGGCGCGGGGAAAATCGGCCAGGCTGGGGGCCAGCTCGCTTGCCTCCAGGGCGCCCAGGACGAACTCCAGGCCGGGGTCGTTGCCCAGGATAAATTCTTTAACCAGCCTCCGGGCGATGACCGGGTTGACCTGCTGGTAGACGATGGGGGGATAGCCCGGCTTAGCGATAATAGCAATCGGCTCGGCGTAGCAGTGCCCCATGCAGCCGACCTCCATTACGGGTATGTCCAGCTTCTGCTTTTTAAGCTCGTCCTTGAAGGCGCGGAGAACCGCCAGAGCCCCGGCGGCCCGGCCGCAGGTGGCGGCGCCGACCATAATCACCGCCCTGGCGTGCTTAAGCTCACGCCAGCGCGCTTGGGCACGCTTTTTTATTCTCTGGAAGGTTGGGGCGACGCCGGCGGGCTTAGTTGCTTTCACCCTTCTCTTTGCCCCGCTTCTGCCTCTCCCTCTCGAAGGAGAGGAGGATGCCGTCCACCTTAGTCGGCTCGACCCTGGCCTCGGGCTTGTCATCGACCACGGTTACCGGCGCCATGACGCAGCAGCCGACGCAGGCCACCGTGTCCAGGTCAAACTCCCGGTCGGGGGTGGTCTGGCCCCGGTCAATCTTGAGCCTTCTCTTCCAGGCGTCCAGGGCGATGTAGCCGCCCTTCATGTGGCAGGCGGTACCCAGGCAGACCCTTATCGAGTGCCTCCCCGGCGGGTTGAGCCGGAACTGGTTGTAGAAGGTAACCACGCTGTAGACGTCAATCTCCGGTATGTCCAGAAATCTGGCCACCTCCAGCATGGCCTCCCGGGGCAGATAGCCAAGCCCGGCCTGAACCTTCTGCAGGATGGGGATAAGGTTGCCCCTCTTCCGGCTGAGGCGCTTTAGAATACGTCTGGTCTGCTCTCTGATTTTAGCCTTTGTCTCAGTTTTCACCATGACTCCACTCAAAATTATAGGCCAGTCCAGCCTGTCAGTGCAACCGCTAGGTCTCCCGGCGCATATCGTCGGACTTGACAGCCAGCTATCCCAGGTTGTATTATCGGCATCAACTGACCCTTATTACTCAAGGTTTTTAGTTAATCTGTAATCCCGAAGTCAAAGGAGGAAGGATGGCCAAAAAATTCAACCGAGCGATGTTTTTTCTCGACCAGAAGGATATGCCCACCCACTGGTATAACGTCCAGCCTGATTTGCCCGAGCCGCTGCCGCCGGTGCTGAACCCGATGACCAAGCAGCCGGTGACCCCGGAGTTCATGCACGCCCTGTTCCCCATGGAGTGCATCATGCAGGAGGTGAACACCACCGACCGCTACATCGACATCCCGGAAGAGCTTCAGGAGATTTACCGCACCTGGCGGCCCACCGCGCTGCACCGCGCCTACCGGCTGGAGAAAGCGCTGGACACGCCGGCCAAGATTTTCTACAAGTACGAGGGGACCAACCAGGCGGGCAGCCACAAGCCCAATACCGCCGTCGCCCAGGCCTACTATAACAAGCAGGAGGGCGTCAAGCGCATCACCACCGAGACCGGCGCTGGACAGTGGGGCAGCGCCCTGGCCTTCGCCGGCGCCCTCTTTGATATCGAAATCAAGGTCTATATGGTCAGGATTAGCTACGACCAGAAGCCCTACCGCCGCATCGCCATGGAGGTCTGGGGGGCTAACTGCGTCCCCAGCCCCAGCCCGGATACCAAGGTGGGGCGGGATATGCTGGCCAAGTGGCCCGACTGCCCCGGCAGCCTGGGGCTGGCCATCAGCGAGGCGGTGGAGGACGCCGTATCTCATGAGGATACCCACTACTCGCTGGGCAGCGTGGTCAACCACGTCCTGCTGCACCAGACCATCATCGGCGAGGAGACCCGCAAGCAGATGGAGATGGCCGATGCCTACCCCGATATTATCGTCGGCTGCATCGGCGGCGGCTCCAACTTCGCCGGGCAGTTCCTGCCCTGGATTCGGGATAAGATCAGCGGCAAGCGGAAAGACCTGCGTATTATCTGCGTCGAGCCGGAGAGCTGCCCCACTGTCACCAAGGGGCTGTATGCCTTTGACTACGGCGACGCCGTCGGTATGGGCCCCATCCTCAAGATGTACACCCTGGGGCACGGTTTTATTCCGCCCCCCATCCACGCCGGCGGGCTGCGCTACCACGGTATGGCCCCCATCGTCTGCCACCTGCACCGGCTGGGTTTTATTGAGGCCCAGGCGGTGCCTCAGACCAAGGTCTTTGAGGCCGGGGTGCTCTTCGCCCGCACCGAGGGTATTATCACCGGCCCCGAGCCCTGCCACGACCTGAGGGTGGCCATTGACGAAGCCCTAAAGTGCAAGGAGGAGGGCAAGTCCAAGACCATCCTCATCGCCCACAGCGGGCACGGCCACTTTGACCTGTCGGCCTACGAGAAATACCTGTTGGGGCAGCTGGTGGACTACGCCTATCCCGAGGAAGAGGTCAGGAAAGCCCAGGCGGAGCTTCCCCAGGTATCTTTGTAGAAGCAAAATAAAAGCAGAAGAGGGGCCGGCTTGCCGGCCCCTCTTTTTTTTGTCCCTTATGCCAGCCGGTATTTATCAGTATCGAGGAACCAGTGGTCGCCACGCCGTATGGCGTGGCTCTCGGTTATCTCTATACTTTGCTTAAACAGAGGCCCGTTGACCACCACGGTATGGTACTCCCCGCTTTCGCCGCAGGGGTCGACCCCCCTGGCCTTGAGGTAGTTGATAAAATCGCGGTCCACCCGCCGCCCCAGCCATGCCTGGTCAATCAGTCTGGCGTCGGCGGCGACGATAACAGCCTCGAAGCCGGCGTCAAGAAACTGGCTGATGACGTCGTCCGTGCTCTTGCCCCAGAGCGGCTCAACGGCCTTGATGCCCAGATCGGCGCAGACCCCTTCCACCCAGGCCAGGTGCTGGTCGTTGTAGATGTCGCCGAAGACCATCCCCTTGATGCCTTCGGGGAGCAGAGTTCGAACGGCATTTTTGAAGTCCCGCTCGTAGTTGCCGAAGGTGGTCTCATGCTGAAAGACAGGTATGCCGATGGCCTGTCCCTGCAGCTGAATCAGCTGCTTTTCAGTACCGTGAAAGTTCACCCGCCCAAATTCCTGAGAAACGAGATTTACCAGGTGAGAGACCTGGTAGCCCTGGGCCAGCGCCAGGTGGCAGGCGAAGCAGCCGTCCTTGCCCCCGCTCCAGGATGAGATATAGCTCATAACGCTCCTTTTAGCTGTGTTTTACCCAGTCCACCGCGTTCCGGAAAATAGCCAGGCCGTCCCCCTGCTGCCTGGGCGCCTCCCGCGTCCACCTGGGGTGCTGGCTCCAGCGGATGAAGCGCTCGGGGTGGGGCATCAGGGCGAAGATGCGCCCGGTGGCGTCACAGATGCCGGCGATGTTTTCCGCCGAGCCGTTGGGGTTGTAGGGATAGCCGGCTTTAGTATTACCTTGAGCATCGGCGTAGCGCACCACCACGTTTAGTTTGTCCAGCGTTGCTTTTTCGGCCATTATCTTGCCCTCGCCGTGGGCCACCGGCAGGTACATGGCCTCTATTCCCCTGATGAAGATGCAGGGGCTGTCTTGATTTACTTTCAGGTAGACCCAGCGGCACTCGAAGCGGTTGGAGTCGTTGCCGGCCAGGGTCAATCGCTGGCCGTCCGCCAGCGGTGGCAGGATGCCCGCCTTAACCAGAACCTGGAAGCCGTTGCAGATACCCAAGATTAGCCCGCCCCCCTCGACGAACTTTTTGATGTCCCCGCCCAGCTTTAGCTTTAGTTCGTTGGCCAGTATCTTGCCCGCCGAGACATCATCGCCGTAGGTAAAGCCGCCGGGTATGACCACTATCTGGTAGTCGGCGATGAGCCTATCCCGCCTTACCAGCTGGTTGACGTGCGCCGAGTCCACCGCCGCGCCGGCCCGCTTGAGGGCAAAGGCGGTTTCGGCGTCGCAGTTCGTTCCCGGTGCCCTTAAGATTAATGTCTTTACTCTGGCCATATTTACCAGCCCAGCGGTTTCTGCCAGGCCGCCTTCAGTTCGGCTACAGGTGCTGAGACTCTCTTTTCCCCGTTGATGCCGTAGATTTCGAGCTTGTTATCCTGGGTTACCTCGCCGACGGCGGCCAGGTCTATCCCTTTCATTACCTGCTCAAAGCGCCGCTTATCTTCCGGCGCTACCTCTACCAGAAAGCGGCTGTTTGATTCGGAGAATAATATGCTGTCGTTTCTGGCGATTTTTTCGCCCAGCGGGACTCTATCCAGATTGAGGGTCATCCCCAGACCGCCGGCCAAGGCCATCTCCGCCGCCGCCACCCCGATTCCCCCCTCGCTCAAATCGTGGCAGGCCCTGACCAGCCCCTTCCCGGTGGCGGCGCTCAAAGCTTCCATCAGCTTCCTGCCCTTTTCCGGGTTGACTTTGGGTATTTTACTGCCCAGAGCACCGTGAATATGGTAGTAGTGTGAGCCGCCCAGCTCGTCATAGGTGGTGCCGACGATATAGATAATATCGCCCGCCTGCTTGCAGTCCATTGATATTGCTTTGGCAACGTCATCCATCACCGCCATGACCGAGATGAGCAGGGTGGGGGGGATGCAGATGCTTTCATCCCCAGTCTGGTACTCGTTGTAGAGGCTATCCTTGCCCGAGATGAAGGGGGCCCCGTAGGCCAGGGCGGTGTCGGCGCAGCCCTGGGCCGCCCGCACCAGGCCGCCCAGCCGGTCGGGCTTCTCGGGGTTGCCCCAGCTGAAGTTGTCCAGCAAAGCCACTCTCTTTAGGTTGCCACCGACGGCGATAACCTGCCTTAAAGCCTCGTCCACCGCCGAGGCCGCCATCCAGTAGGGGTCAACGTCACCGTATCTGGGGTTGATGCCGCAGGCGATGATAACACCCATATCAGAATTGAGCAGCGGTCTTACGATAGCGGCGTCGCCGGGGCCGTCGTTGTTCAGGCCGGTCAGCGGCTTTAAGATGCTGCCCCCCTGCACCTCGTGGTCGTACTGGCGAATGACCCACTCCTTGCTGCAGACGTTCCAGGAGCTTAAGATTTTTTTCAGGTCTTCACTCAGGTCGGCGGGCTCATCAAAATCAGGCTCTTGATATTGGGCCGGCTGCCAGACCGCCTGCCTCTCCGACTGGGGCAGGCCGTGGTGCAGGAACTCCATCTCAAGGTCGCAGACCAGATTGCCCTGATACAAGAGCTTGAGGCGTCTATCATTTGTAAACTGGCCGATGACGGTGGCCTCGACGTCCTCGCTGGCGAAGAGGGAGATAAGCTCTTTGACCGATTCCGGGGGAACCGCCAGCAGCATCCTTTCCTGGGACTCGGAGAGCCAGATCTCCCGGTAGCTGAGGCCAGAGTATTTCAGGGGGACTTTTTCCAGGTTTACCTCGACGCCGGTCTCGGCGGCCATCTCCCCCACCGCCGAGGAGAGCCCGCCGCCGCCGCAGTCGGTGATGCGCCGGTAGAGGCCCCGCTCCCGGGCCACCAGCAAAACGTCAATCATCTTCTTCTCGGTGATGGGGTTGCCAATCTGCACCGAGCTGGCCGAGACCGCCTCGGATTCGCCGGTGAGCTGCGCCGAGGCAAAGGTCACGCCGTGAATGCCATCCCGCCCCGTCTTGCCCCCGACCACTACTACTAAATCGCCCGGCCTTTGCCGCCCCATCGGTACGGCCTCTCTGGGCATGATGCCGATAGTTCCGCACATCACCACCGGGTTGCCCAGATACCGCTCGTCAAAGAGGATGGCCCCGTTGACGGTGGGGATGCCCATCCGGTTGCCGTAGTCGGCCACGCCGGCCCGCACCCCTTTCAGAATGCGGCGGGGGTGGAGGATGCCATCGGGCAGCTTATCGTGGGGGAAATCGGGGGGGGCGAAGCAGAAGACATCGGTGTTGGCGATGGGCTTGGCCCCCAGGCCGGTGCCCAGCGGGTCGCGGATGACCCCGCCCAGCCCGGTTGATGCCCCGCCGTAGGGCTCGATGGCGGAGGGGTGGTTATGGGTCTCCACCTTGAAGCAGAGGGCGTAGCGCCCGTCGAAATCAATAACGCCGGAGTTATCTTTAAAGGTGGAGAGGCACCAGGGCTTGTTGAGCTTTTCGGTCACCCGCATCACCGTGCTCTTGAGCAGGTTATCAATGATTTCGTCGTTAAGCCTGATCCGGGAGTTGAAGGTCTTGTGCTTGCAGTGCTCCGACCAGGTCTGGGCCAGGGTTTCCAGCTCGACATCGGTGGGGTTGCGCCCGGCTCTGGCGAAGTATCCCTTGACCTGCCTCATCTCTTCCAGATTTAATTCGAGTTTTTCCCGCCCCAGGCGGGTCAGGCCGCTGTCATCCAGGGTGAGTAACTCGACTTCTATTCGGGAGAAATCATAGCTGGCCGGGGGCAGCGCCGCCTTTTCCCCGCCGGTGACGACGTGCTGGATGACGCTGTTGACCAGCAGCTTGTTGCTGATAAGCTCGATATCGCTGGCGGAGAGCCTACCCCAGAGATAGTATCTCTTGGCGGTCTTGACCGAGGTGACCGTGGTTATCCCCAGGTCGCGGATGCCCTTGCTGACGCTCTCTTCAACGGGGTCCATCACCCCGGGGTTATAGGCGACCTCAACGGCCTGGGCGTCCGGGGATGGGGGTGGTTCTCCGATGGAATACTCTTCGACGACGGGGTCGGCCAGCAGCAGCTTGCAGATTTTTCCCAGTTCTTGATGGCTTAAATCCCCCTCCAGCAGATAGACATCGCTGACCCTGATTTGCTGGACGGTGGCAATGCCGAGGTCGCGGATATCGGCTTTTAGCGATTCTCCCCGAGGGTCGGGGAGGCTGGGCTTTACCGAGACTTCAACCCGGGACAATCAACCCCCTTGCTGGCTGTGCTCGCCTCTATTCTACTCTTACCACCGGATAAGCACAAGTTTTTCACTCGTAATCTCAACTGTTTAAAATTTACTTATCAACCCACCCCCTTAATCCCCCTCCCTTACAAGGGAGGGGGAAAATTTTTAAAAAGAGGGGCGTTAGCCCCTCTTAAACACCCTTAAAGGAGGAGGAGTTATAACCCGCCCTCAAAGGCTTCGCCTCTAAACTTTTCTTCCCCACCCCCGGTAGGGTAGATTAGCCCCCTTTTAAAGGGTGTTCTTCTTCCTGCCCCAAGGTCTTCGTTTTCAAAAATTTTTTGAGTAGGGAATAGGAGAGATAATAACTCTCTTTAGGGGGTGGGGAGGAACAAGACGGTCTAAAAGGGTGAAACCTCTTTGGGCGGGTGGGTATGGGAAGAAAAACACTGGTTTTAAAGGTGGGGTCACTTCGGCTTGCGGAAGGAGTAGCCGACGCCGGGCTCGGTGATAATATATTTGGGCTTGGCCTGGTCCGGCTCTATCTTCTGGCGCAAATGCCAGATATAGATGCGCACGTAGTCAAGGTCATCAATATACTCCCAGCCCCAGACCCCCTCCAAAAGCTGCTTGTGGGTGAGAATACGCCCGGCATTCTGCATCAGCAGCGCCAGCAGGCGGAACTCAATCGGGGTCAGCCTCACAGGCTCGCCATTGACTAAAACCTGGCGCTGGACGATATCCACCGTAAGGTAGCCATCGCTGAAGGTGGTCCCCTTCTGCTCATCGGGCAGGGAAAGCTCGGCCCGCCGCAGCACCGCCTGCACCCTGCCCACCAGCTCCCGCTTGCCCACCGGCTTTATCAGGTAGTTGTCCGCCCCGCACTCCAGCCCGCGCACGATGTCCTCCTCGGTGTTCTTCTGGGCGGTGAGCATGATGACGGGGACATCGGTGATATCGCGGATGCGGCGACAGGTGTCCCAGCCGTTCATCCCGGGCATGACCACGTCCAGCAGGACCAGGTCGGGGCGTTGGGTAAATAAGAGGCGCAGCCCCTCACCGCCGCCAACGGCGGTGAGCACCTCGAATCCGGCCGGAGTCAGCACCTGCTCCACCAGCCTGACAAAGGCGGGGTCATCATCAATTACCAGCACTTTTTTGGCCACGGTCGTCTCCGCCTGTATGCCAATTGTATCATAAATGGTACAGAAATGCTATCTAGTGCCCTAAAGGCATCAGCGAATTGCCCTACCACTCCTCGCGGGGGAGGGTGGCGATATCGCTCTCGTAGTTGAACCAGCAGCCGAAAATCGCCTCCGGCGGTGCGTCCCTGAGGATGAGCCCCCTCACCTGCTGGTACCACCCCTGGTATTTGGGTATCTGCTCCTCATCATCGTCAAATACCAGGACCATATCGTTGGGGCATCGGATGACGCTTTTAATCATAATCGCTCCTCATCGCTGGTTTTGTTTCACAGCATAATCTTAGGCGCCGGGGGTTAATTGCCCATAAAATCGGGGTTTAAGTTCCGTTAAAAAGGGGCGGTTGGCGCTTGAAGAAGAGCGTTTGATCCGAAATGAAGGGAAAGTCTAGTCGGCCAGTGTGCCGACCACGGGGAAGCGGAAGAGCCGGTCGGGGTCGTGGGGGGCCTGCTTGAGGGCGTGGGTCATGTCAGCGCCGGCGTGGTGAGTGAGCTGGTGGACGCCCTTCTGCCACTGGGAGCTTTTGGAAACATCGTAGACCTTGCCAGCGTAAGCAACATAGACGATACCCTGGCGGCCGTCGTATTTCTTTAGCTCTTCTCTGGTGAATACTCTCATTGTCCTGTTGGTTAGCCTCGGGGATGATCTCCTCTTTTTATTCTTAAATAGCTCACCCTCGGCCTAGGCGCCAGAGGCCGTATCCGGTGGCACCGAGGGCCAGGCCGGTCACAATCATGAAGGCGCCGGTCGCTTTGATCACGGTGAAGACGCCGAAGGCGGTGACGGCCAGGTAAAGGTAGTTCTCAATGTTCATGGCCTGGGCGTAGCTCAGGTCTTTGGGGTTGGTGGGGTCAAACTTTCCTCCGCCCAGCAGGTCGCCATAAGTCGGGGCTATCTTGCGGCGGTCTTCTCGGACGATGTTACCGGCTTCTAGGGCGGTTGCCTCGTTATCAACGATAGTGTTGGTTCCGGGCAGGGTTATCTGCTCCTGCTTCATCGCCTGCACCAGCCAGTTCTCCTGGGCGAAGCCCTGCTGGACAAAGACGATGCCTATGGCCAGGCCGATGACACCCAGGACAATCACCGCCAGGCCCAGAAAGTGTAGTTTGCCGTTCATGGTGCCTCCTTATTTTTTCTTGGCCAGGTATTTCTCCGGGTCCTGGTCGAAGGCCTTCTTGCAGCCAACGGCACAGAAGTAGTACTTCTTGCCCTTGTATTCCGAGGTGGCGGCGGCCTTCTTTTCGTCGACTGTCATCTTGCAGACTGGGTCAATAGCCATGGGATACCTCCTTTTTGTTTATTTTGCCCATCGGGCGGGCCTGAATCCCCTTAAGCGCAGCGAGTTAAGCACCACGGTGATGGAGCTGGCGGCCATGGCGGCGGCGGCCAGTATCGGGTTGAGGAAACCATAATTGCCCAGGATAAAGTTAAGCCCGGAGGGGACGCTGCCGTTGCCGAAGGCAAGGTATAAGACACCGGCGCCTATCGGGATGAGGGCGGTGTTATAGGCGAAGGCCCAGAAGAGGTTCTGCCTGATGGTGCGCATGGTGCGCTTGCTTAAGCTGATGGCAGTGACGATGCCCTCCAGGTCGCCGCTGATGAGGGTGATGTCCCCCGTTTCCATGGCCACGTCGGTGCCGGTGCCGATGGCGATGCCGACATCCGCCTGGGCTAGGGCCGGGGCGTCGTTGATGCCATCGCCGACCATCGCCACCACCTTTCCCTTTTTCTGGAGCTTTTTGACCTCACCGGCCTTGTTTTCGGGGAGCACCTCGGCCAGGGCCCGGTCAATGCCCGCCTGTTGGGCGATGGCTTCGGCGGTGCGCCGGTTGTCCCCGGTAATCATCACCGTCTCGATGCCCATCCGATGGAGCTCGGCTACCGCCTCGCCAGCCCCGGGCTTGAGGGTATCGGCCAGGGCGATAAGGCCGGTTAGCCGGCTGTCCGCCCCCAGAAACATCACCGTCTTCCCCTTTTCCCGGAGGCGTTCGGCTTCCGTCTCCAGCCCGTTCAGGGATAGCCCCTTTTCCTCGATGAGTTTAAGGTTGCCCAGAATAAGCTCTTTGCCGGCCACCTGCGCCCTGACCCCTTTGCCAGGGATGGCGTTAAAGTTTTTGACGGGCAGCAGCTTGAGCTTTTTCTCTCTGGCTGCCCTGACGATGGCCTCGCCCAGCGGGTGCTCCGAGCCGTGTTCCGCCGAGGCCGCCAGCCGGAGGACCTCTTCCTGGGAGGAAGAGGGGATGGCCAGAATATCGGTGACCTCCGGTTCGCCCCGGGTCAGGGTGCCGGTCTTGTCCAGCAGCACCGTGTCTATCTGGTGGGCCCTCTCCAGGGCACCGGCGCTCCTGATGAGGATGCCGTGCTCGGCGCCACGGCCGGTGCCGACCATGATGGCCGTCGGCGTGGCCAGCCCCAGGGCGCAGGGGCAGGCGATGACGAGCACGGCGATAAAGTTGAGGAAGGCGTAGGTCAGGGCCGGAGCCGGCCCGATGAAATACCAGATGATAAAGGTGATAATAGCGATGCCGATGACGATGGGCACGAAATAGCTGGCGATGACGTCGGCCAGGCGCTGGATGGGCGCCTTGCTGCCCTGGGCCTCCTCAACCAGGCGGATGATACGGGCCAGGGTGGTGTCCTTGCCGACTTTGGTCGCCTCGAAGCGGAAGCTGCCGGTCTTGTTGATGGTGGCGCCGATGACCTCGTCGCCGACCGCTTTTTCCACCGGCAGGCTCTCGCCGGTAATCATTGACTCGTCAAGGCTGGAATAGCCATCACGGATAACACCGTCCACGGGGACGCGCTGGCCGGGCCTTACCAGGATTGGGTCGCCGATTTGAACGTCTTCTATGGGGATTTCTATCTCCTGGCCATCGCGGATGACCAGGGCGGTCTTGGGCTGCAGGCCGACCAGCTCCTTTATCGCCGCCGAGGTCTGGCCCTTGGCCCTGGCCTCCAGGAAGCGGCCGAGCAGAATCAGGGTAATAATCATGGACGAGGTATCGAAATAGAGGTGGGTCCCCAGCCCGCCGATGACAAAAAGCCTGGGGAAGACGACGGCTACCGCGCTGTAGAAATAGGCGGACGAGGAGCCGACGGCGATGAGGGTGTTCATGTCGGCGGTGCGGTGCCTTAGTGCCCCCCAGGTCCCCCGGTAGAAGCGCCAGCCCGACCAGAACTGGACCGGCGTGGCCAGCGCCCAGAGCAGGTAGGGCTTGCCAGTAAAAGCCGGCATCCACCCCAGGGCCATGACGGCGGCGGCCAGGACGGCGGCGACGATAAAGCGGTCTCTGACCTTCTTGATGTCCCGCTGGGCGGCGGTGGTGACGTCTTCTAGTGTGGCCGCCTCCGGGCCCAGCTCGTAGCCAGTCTCTCTGACCGCCCGCCGCAGTTCGGCGAATTCCGTCCCCTCGATATACTCTACGGTGGCCTTCTCCGAGGCCAGGTTGACGTTGACTGTAATCACCCCGGGCACCTCGGACAGCGCCTGCTCGACGCGGTTGACGCAGGAGGCGCAGGTCATGCCGCTTACCGGGAAGATGGACTTCTTGGTGGCGGCCCCGTAGCCCAGCCGGGAGATTTCTTTTTTAATCTTGGCCAGGTCAACCCGGCCGGGGTCGTATTCTACCGACGCCTTCTCCGAGGCCAGATTTACCTCGGCCTGCTTCACACCCGGCATATGACCCAGACCCTTCTGGATAGTGGCGGCACAGGTGGCGCAGGTCATGCCGGTTATCGGGATATGAGCCTTTTTGGCTTTGCTGGTGCTCGATTTATCGGCCATTATTCAGTCCCGCAGGGCTTCAATTATGGCTTTGTTGAATTGGGGCAGGTCGGCGGGCTTACGCGAGGTGATGAGATTGCCGTTCTGGACGACGGTCTGGTTGACCCATTCGGCGCCGGCGGCCTTGAGCTCCTTGGCCACGGCCGGCCAGGAGGTGAGGCGGCGTCCCTGGACGATGCCGGCGGCGGCCAGCAACTGCGGGCCGTGGCAGACGGCGGCGATGAGCTTGCCCAGCTCATCGGCCTTCTTCACCAGGTCAACCATAGCCTGATGCTGGCACATCCGGGCCGGGGCACGACCGCCGGGTATGATGATGGCGTCAAAGTCCCCCGCCCTGACCTTGTCGGCGGTGGCATCCGCCCTTATGCTCACGTTGCCCCGCTTGCCCTGGTAAATCTCCCGGGAGCCGCTGCCTACCACCAGCACCTTGGCGCCAGCGTTTTTCATGCCCCACATCGGTACGATAAGCTCGGAATCCTCAAAGTCCTCTTCGACCAGAATGGCAATCCGCTTCCCGTTAAGCATGCTTTAGCTTTCCCTTACTTGGGGTTTTCACCCCTTGCTGGACTTCCTTGGTCTGCTTAGACGGCTCTGGCTCCAGCTCAACCACGCCGACCAGGTCGCGCATGTAGCCGCACTGGATGCAGTACTCGTACCAGCCGTGGTAGTCTCTGTCAACTCCGATGTCACCCGTTTTGCAGCGGGGACAGCTCTTTGGTCTCAACATTTTTGGACCACCCCCCTTTTTGTTCATAGCCACTACCCCTCTGTCCAGCTATCTGGACTGTACCTAACTATAATAGGTCGCAGGCATAACGAAGTCATAAAATCGGGGGGTGAAAAGTTACAAAATTGTGACATCGGGGCTTCTAGGTGACGGGGTGGTCTATGATGTAGCCGGTCTTGGGAACGGTGCGAATCAGGGGATTATCCGGGTCGCTCTCCAGCTTGTTGCGGAGGCGGCTTATCCAGGTCCTCAGTATCTGGACATCGTCGCGATATTCCGGCCCCCAGACCTGGGTAAGCAGCTCCTCGTAGAGCATCAGGCGGCCGGCGTTGTTGATGAGCTGGCTGAGCAGGAGCCATTCGGTGCGGGTAAGGTATTTCTCCTGGCCGCCGACCAGCACCTGGTGCTTGCGGAAATCAACGCTCACGTTGCCCAGCTCGAGGACTTCCAGGGTCTTGCGCCTTTCCTCTGGCTCCAGCCTCCGCCGGATGGCCTCAATCCTGGCCACCAGCTCATCGGGGTTGAAGGGCTTGGGCAGGTAGTCGTCGGCGCCCAGCTTGAGGCCCTTAATCCGGTCGATATCCCCGCCCCTGGCGGTAAGGATAATGACCGGCACCGAGGAAAAGGTGCGCAGCTGTTTCAGCATCTCCAGGCCGTCCATCTTGGGCATGAGCAGGTCGAGCACCACCAGGTCGGGCTCCTGGGACTGGAGCTGTTCCAGCCCCTTGACCCCGTTAGAGGCGATGATCACCTCGTAGCCGGAGGCCTTCAGCTTGGTGCTGAGGAAGTTCAGGATTCGCTCCTCGTCGTCAACCACCAGTACCCGGAATCGCTTCACTCTATCTCCAGGCGAAATTTTATTCTCTGGTAATAATAGCCTGATGATGGCGGGATGTCAAAGCCGACGGCTGTAGCTGAAAATACCAGCTTGACGCCGGGGCTTTGTCAGGGTATCATCACGCCAAGGTAGTAAGGTAGTTATGAACAGCTTCCGGACAGGGATAAAGGAACTCAGCAAGCCGGGCTGGTATCTGGCTATACTGGTCGGTGCCGCCCTTTTTACCGGCCTGTATTTCGCCAGCCGCTACCACTACCTCCTTTTCCACAGCATCGCCGAGATATTCAGCGTTCTGGTCGCCTTCAGCATTTTTATCGTCGCCTGGAACGCGCGCCGCCTGCTGGATAACAGCTATTTTATCTTTATCGGCATCGCCTTCCTGTTTGTCGGAATGCTGGATTTGGCCCATACCCTGGCTTATTCGGGGATGGGTGTCTTCCCCGACTACGGGACTAACCTGGCCACCCAGCTCTGGATTGGCGCCCGCTATATACAGGGCCTCTCCCTGCTTATTGCGCCGCTGCTCATCGGCCGCCGCCTGAGGGTTAACTGGCTGCTCGGGGGCTACGCCCTGGTCACCGCCCTGCTGCTGACCTCCATTTTCTACTGGCAGGACTTCCCCGTCTGCTTTGTCGAAGGCGTGGGGCTTACCCCCTTTAAAATAGTCAGCGAGTATATCATTTCCCTGCTGCTGGTGGGGGCGGTCTTCACTATGTGGCAGCAACGCCGGCAGTTTGATGCCAACGTTTTACGGTTTCTGCTGGCCGCCATCGTGGTGACCATCGCCTCGGAGCTGGCCTTCACTCTCTACCAGAGCCCCTACGGCCTGGCCAACCTCATCGGGCACTTCTTAAAGATTGTCGCCTTCTATCTTATCTACAAGGCCATCATCGAGACCGGGCTGGTCAAGCCCTATAACCTGCTCTTCAGGAACCTGAAGCAGAGCGAGGAGAGGTACCGGGACCTCTATGAGGAAGCCCCCGATGCCTACCTCTCGGTGGGGACCAACGGCTTTATCATGCGGGCCAACCGCCGGGCGGCCGAGCTTTTGGGTTACAGCCGGGTTGAGATGGTGGGGCGGCCGGTGGCCGACCTTTACGCCGGTACCCCCAAGGGCCGGGCCAAGGCGCGGAAGCTGTTCGATAGGTTCCTAGCCGGCCAGGAAATTCATGACGAAGAGGTAGAGATTCGCCGGGCGGATGGCACCAGCCGGTGGGCTAGTCTGTCGGTGCGGCCGATAGTTGATGAAGAGGGAAGGGTGATAGCCAGCCGGTCGATGCTAAGGGACATCACCGAGCAAAGAAAGCTGGACCAGCTCAAGGACGATTTTATCAGCCTGGTTTCCCACGAGCTGCGCAGTCCCCTGACGGTGATTATGGGGGCACTCAACACCGTCTTGAGCGAAGGCAGCCACCTTTCGGAAAAGGAGACCCGCCAGCTGCTCGAGGATGCCGCTCTTGAGTCAGAGGCACTGTCCCAATTATTGGGCAACCTCCTTGAGCTGTCCCGTGTTCAGGCGGAACGCCTGGTCCTTTACACCGAGGCTACCGATATCAGGAAAGTGGTTCAGGACACTGTCGACCGGATAAAGCGCCAGACTTCCGCCCACCAGTTTGTGGTCAGCCTCCCCCCGGATCTGCCCACGGTCTATGCCGACCCCCTGCGGCTGGAGCGCATCCTCTACAATCTTCTGGAGAACGCCGTCAAGTATTCGCCCCAGGGAGGGGAGATAAAGGTCACCGTTGAGCTGGGTGAGGAGGAGCTGGTTATCGGGGTTACTGACCAGGGGGTGGGTATATCCCCGGCCGACCAGGCCAAGCTTTTCGCCCCCTTCCAGCGCCTGGAGGAGTCCCGGCCCAGCCGCGTGCGGGGGGTGGGGCTGGGGCTGCTGGTCTGCCAGCGGCTGGTAGCAGCGCACGGCGGCCGGATATGGGTGGAGTCGGAGGTGGGACGTGGCTCCACCTTCTTCTTCACCCTGCCCCTGAACCGGGAACATCAGCCTCCTGAAGATGAATCACCATCATAGCGCCGCTAATGTCATAATTTTGTAACTTTTCACCCCCCGATTTTATGACTTCGTTATTGCCTGCCCGCTATTCTATTATTGGTGTTGTCTACCTGGGGTTCCGGGAAGCGGGCGCTGGTAGAGCTAACAGAGTAAAAGGAGGTAATTAGAAATGGCAGAACAGATTTGCCCGGCATGCGGTTGCGTTATTGGTGAGGAGGGCTATGAGAAAGATGGGGTAATGTACTGCTGTGAGCCCTGCGCCACCGGCGGACAGTGTGAGTGTGGCTGCTGCACCGTCGTCGAGGAAGAGCCTAAGGCCGAGGAATAGAAGCCGGCTGGGGCCGGGGAAAGAGGTCAAGATGTATAAGAAGATTCTGGTACCGCTGGACGGCTCCAAGCTGGCCGAGAGTGTTCTTCCCCACGTTGAGAGCCTGGCGGGGTGCTCGGCGGGGGCGGAGGTCATGCTGGTCAGCGTCACCGAGCGCGTCAGCGGATTCAGGGTTATGGATGATTACTCTCAGATGCTTGGGCAGCGTTTGGCGCCTGAGGCGGTGGGCAAATATGAGAGGCAGGCCCGTAAGTATCTGGACAGGATAGCCAAGCCGCTGGCCAAAAAGGGGTTCAAGGTGCTGACCGAGGTGCTCCTGGGGAAGCCGGCCGATGAAATTGTTCTCTTCGCCACCAACGAGGGTTGTGACCTAATTATTATGGCCAGTCACGGCCGCTCTGGTCCCAGCCGGTGGGCCCACGGCAGCGTTGCCGAAAAGGTCTTCAGGTCTAACTGTGCCCCTATTTTGATGGTCAAGGCACCGGGCTGCGTCGGCAGCGTTTAGGGGTGGGGCAATAAGGCGAGAAAGGCGGCGGGACTGACCATGGTAGCTCAACTGACGGTGCAGAGCGTCCTGGAGAAGGCGATAGAGAAGGAGATTGAGTCACAGCAGCTTTATGGTAACTTGAGCCGGAAGGTGACCAACGCCGCCGCCAGTGACGCCTTCTTGAGGCTGAGGCGGGAGGAGGAGGGGCATGAGGGGCTGCTGAGGAGATACCTGCGGGGCGAGCTCGGGGAGGGGGGACTTAGGAAAGAGCAGGTCCTGGACTACAAGATCGCCGAATATCTTGAGCAACCCGAAATAACCCCCGGCATGAAGCTCAAGGAGGTCTTCCTGGCGGCGGCCAACCGGGAGAAGGCCTCCCATGAGTTCTACTTGAGGCTGGCCAGGGCGCACCCAGCGGGAAGGGTGAGAAGCCTGCTGGAGCAGCTGGCGGCGCAGGAGCTGGGGCACAAGCAGAAGGTGGAGTTTCTCTATACCGAGGTCGCTTTCCCCCAGACCGACGGGGGGTAGCCAGGATTAAGGAGTGGGATGTGGCTAAGGAGTTTTTGGGGTCATGAGGCAGGCAGCCGTTGTCGAGCTGGCCAAGAGGACGGTACAGTGGCTGCTGCTGGCGGTGACCTTGCTCTTTCTTATTACCGGCTTCGGCATCACTAATTTCGGGGTGGCTGGGACCATAAACCTGGGCTGGCTGAGCAAGAGCTTGGCTTTCAGGTTGCATGACAACCTGTGGCTTCCCTTTCTTGTTTTGTTAGTCCTGCACATTTGCCTGCCCTTTATTTTCAGGCAGAAAGCGAGAGAGACAGAGCGATGAAAATAGGCGAGCTTATCAAGGAGCGGGGCAGCAGCCTCTCTTTTGAGTTCTTCCCCCCCAAAAACGAGGCCGGCGAAGCCCGGTTATTCCAGACTATAGCCAGGCTGGAAACACTATCGCCGACCTTCGTCTCGGTGACCTACGGTGCCGGCGGCGGCACCCTCAAGAATACCCGTCATATTATCGAGCGCATCAGGCGGGAGACCCCGCTCAACCCCATGCCCCACCTCACCTGCGTTGACCAGAGCGCCGAGGAGCTCAAACAGATTCTGGAAGACTACAAGAAGTGGGGCGTTGACAACGTCCTCGCCCTCAGGGGCGACCCCCCCAGGGGTACCGATAAGTTTACCGCCCCCAAAGGCGGCTATTGTTATGCCACCGACCTGGTCAGGCTGGCGGTTATGGTGGGTGGCTTCTCCATCGGGGTGGCGGTCTATCCCGAGGGGCATATCGAGGCGCCGAGCCTGGCAAAAGACCTGTTCTACGCCAAGAAGAAGATTGACGCCGGCGCCGACTTCGCCATTACCCAGATGTTCTTCGACAACCGCTATTTCTACGATTTCAGGGAGCGGGCGGAGAAGGCCGGCATCACCGTCCCCATCATCGCCGGGATTATGCCTATCATCGGCCTCGACCAGGTACAAAAGTTCTGCCAGATGTGTGGCGCCACCCTGCCCGGTAAAATCATGCGGCGGCTGGAGAAGGCGGGGGATGAGGCGGCCAAGGTCGGCGTGGAGGTGGCTACCGAGCAGTGCGCCGACCTGCTGGGGCATGGCCTCCGCTACTTCCATTTCTACACCCTCAACCAGGCTGAAGCGGTAAGCCAGATAGTGGCCAACCTGGGCCTGAAGCCGCTGGGGCTGGCCTCTCCGGCCAAAGCAGGCTAGCCAGCACCGCTTTGGCCCCCTTTCTCGCTAGCATTCCCAATCAGGGTTCCCCTTGTGACCTGCCAGCCAACGCCTTATACTAATTAGGCTATGGATTCACTGGCGCTCACCCTGGTCATCGTTTTTGGCGGGGTAGTCCTGCTGCCGCCCCTGGCGCGGCGGTCCGGCCTGCCGGTCATCGTCGCCGAGATACTGTTCGGTATCATCATCGGCAAGACACTCTTTGACCTGGTCCCCGACAGCCCCGTCATTGATTTCTTCTCCACCTTCGGCCTGGTCTACCTTATGTTTCTGGCCGGCCTGGAGACGGAAATGGGGCGGATGCGCTGGAAGAGCATCAGGAAGGCGCTGGCCATCGGCCTGGTCTCGGTGGTGGTGCCCTTTGCCGCCGGCTACTTTATCGCTCCCTGGGCGGGTGTTAATCCCCTGCTGCTGGGGACGATAGTGTGCACCACCTCCCTGGGGCTGATACTACCGATACTGAGGGAACTGAACCTGCCCCCGCGCCTCTCCCGGCTGCTGCTGGCCTCGGTGATTCTGGTTGATATCCTGAGCCTGTTCCTGCTCGCCTTTGTCCTGGCCACCATCCAGGGCCAGCTTGAGGCCCGCCTTTTCTACTCCCTGCTCGGCATTGTTTTTCTTTTCTTGGTTCCCTGGATAATCAACAAGAGAAGGCTGCGCCGCAAGATTACCGCCAAGCTGTTCCGCAAGGGCTACTTTGAAATGGAGATGAGGGTGGCCTTTGCCCTGATATTTCTGCTGGGGGCGGTCTCCCTCCAGCTCGGTTTTCACTCCATTATCGGCGCCTTTATCGCCGGGCTTTTGATTTCCGAGATTCTGCCCACGAGGACGCTGGAGAGCGAGAAATTGCAGAGCTTTGGCTACAGCTTTTTTGTCCCCTTGTTTTTTATCTTCACCGGCGCTAAAGTGAACTTACTGGCCGTCTTTACCAACCTGAATAATATCACCCTGCTGGTGCTTATAATCGCCGTGGGGATGCTGGCCAAGATAGCCAGCGTGACCGTGGCCAGCCGGCTGAGTGGAATAAATATGAGAAGAAGTATAGCCTTTGGGTTGTTTCATACCGCCATGCTAAGCCTGGTACTGGTGGTGGCCGATATTTCTATCCGGCTGGGCTTAATCGGGGAGAGTCTGTTCAGTATTTTTGTGATTCTGGCCCTGGTGACCTCCACGGTGGCGCCGGCCCTGGGCAAGTACGTTCTGAGGAAGGAAGCGGTCAAGGCTAGATAGATGAGCATGATGAAAAGGCTGATGCTGCTATTAGCTATCGGGCTCTGCCTTCAGCTCGGCTGGTACAGCCCGGCGCTGGCGGCACCGACCAAGGTCAAGGAGCTGAACTTCGTTTTCCTGCACGGCGCCGGCGGCACTGCCTGCAGTATGCAGCTTCTGTCTGATGCCATTAATGAGCAGCTACCGGCCTATATCGCCAGCTACGAGCAGGCAAACCCTGATACCGAGGTCAGGGTTAACCGCCTGCTGCGGTGTTATCCCAACGATGTGGCTCTCGGCCCCTGGGCGGTAAACATCGCCCAGAGCATCAATGACTACCTGCCCGGTAAGCAGAACCTGATTTTAATCGGCCACAGCATGGGGGGCAAGGCCGCCCTCTACGCCGTCGCCCACAATGTGGGCGGCCTGGCCGATAAGACGGCCATGGTGGTCACCATCAACAGCCCTATCCGCAGCCTGCAGCAGTACTACTTTACCGGCGGCGCTTCGCTGGCTGACTATTACCACACCCTGGGGCTGATTTCCGACCAGGGCGTGTCCAACTCTATCATCTACTACGATAGCGCCGAGGACGGGAAGCAGGTGGCGGCGACTAAGCACTGGCTGGCTTTCATATCGGCGGAATCGGCCCCTTTCAGCCCGCAGTTCAATGTCGGCGGTATTGACGTCATGCCCCACAACATGGACGACACCATCATCCCCATCTCCGCCCAGTACACTGATAGTGCTGACGTGGTCTACTACGGAGAGCACGGCCACAATGATTTCGCTGAATCAAAGGATGTGGCCAGCTACCTGGCCGGGCAGATTCTGGACTATATCTTCGGCGGGGAGATAGAGTGCTCCGTCCTGGTCAGAAGCGGCAGTCTGGGGCATACCGCCGGCTGGCTGCCGGGGACGGACTACTGGGAGGACGTGGTCGGCGAGGTTCCGGTCAGCAGCGGCAGCCTGGAGCACACCAACGATTCTTTTTTCCACTGGCAGGAGTGGGAGGACGTGGTCGGGGAATCCCCGGCGGGGAGTACCCGTAGCAGCTACCGGGTTGTTCTGCAGCCGCATTTTCCCTTTATTGCCGGCCTTGAGGAAGCGCGCTGGTTCAGTGCCGATGACACCGGTGACTGCCGGCTCTACCTGAAGACCAGGGCTGCCCCCAGGAGTACGGTGCGGCTGGACTGGCAGACCAACCAGATGGGGCTGCTGACCGGGACTGAACGCGACCATTACGAGGTGGACATAGCCACCGGCACCCCCCTCACCACCATCAGGTATGTTTCCTGGCTCAGCAGTGACCCCCGTGACCTGAGATTGATAATAAACTCGGAGGCGGAAAGACCCTTCCGCTGGTTTCAGGCGGAGTGGCGGGTCTACGCCAAGGAGGGCCGCTACCGGCAGGTTATTAACGAGATGGCGGAACAGTCGGCGCTTGAGGCTCAGGCCAGCACCTTGGACAGTAACTGCTGCGGTTAGACCGGTCAGGCGCCCAGTTCGACGCGGGTCTTTTTGAGACGGTTCAGGTTGTCCTGGGAGATGACGCCGATTACCTTATCATCTTCCAAAACCGGCATCCGCTTGATTCCCAGCTCGTCCATCAGTTCCAGCACGCTGGCGGCTGACTGCCGGGCGCTGGCGACCTTAAGCTGATGAGCCGGGGTCATCGCCTTGCTTATTTTGGTGCGGTTCCAGCGCTTTTTGGCCACCCGCTTGATGTCGCTGATGGTAACCACTCCCAGCAGCTTACCCTCCTCGGCGACGACGAAGTAGCGCTGGCCGGTAACCAGGACGCAGTTGCGCACCAGCTGGCCGATGGTGAGCTGGGGAGTGGCTATAATTGGGCTTTCCCCGCTGATCATATCCCGGGCGGCGATGTGCTGAAGGGCTTCCCGCAGGGCGGTCTGGCGGCGGCTCTGGAGGGCGGCTAGGTATAAGACCCAGCCTACGAACACCAGCATCAGGCCGTTGAACCACTGACGCGATAGGACCATCAGCAGGATGCCAAGGGCAACCAGCACCAGGCCCACACCCTGTCCCGACCAGCTGGCAAAGTTGGTGGCCCGGTCATAATCGCCGGTGAGCTTCCAGAACAGGGTGCGCAGCAGCCTCCCCCCGTCCAGGGGGAAGACGGGGATAAAGTGGAACAGGGTCAGCAGGAAATAGAGATAGGTTGTCCACAGTACGATGCCGTCGAGCATCACATTGGCGGTGTTGACCAGCGCCGAGTGAACAGCGTAGAGTATGCCGGCTATCACCAGGTTGAGCAGAAGCCCGGCGGTAGCCATGAGCAGTTCCAGAAGGGGCTGGGTGTCCCCTTTGGCGATTTGGGGCAGCCCACCGATAGCGAACAGGGTAACCCGCTGTAGCGGGATGCCCCGGTTGATGGCCAGAAAGCTGAGGACAACCTCGCGAAAGCCCACGACGATAAAGAAGAGCAGGCTGGCGGCTATCCCCAGGACTAGCCTCTGCCAGACGGGGTAGGCCTCGGGGAACTGGGTCACCACCATGGCTATTATCAGGATAAAGGCCACCGCCCAGGTGGGGTGCAGCCGCAGGCGGACGCCGAGCACCCGGTTGACTATCGGGCCGGTCTTGGCCACAGTGGCCACCGCCGAAGCCAGATACCGCCGCAGGCGGGCCCCCAGACTGGCGGCCGTTTTTACTATCTCCTGCCAGGAGAGTGTAACCACCGGAGTTCACCTCACCCGGAGTTACTGGCATTTTGGGCATAAGGCCTGTTTTTGTCAAGCTGCGGCTGGCTTGAAAGCGTCCGGGGAAGAGTGTAATATGTTTTTGAGCGCGGCTGGTATTAATATGCCCCTGTAGCTCAGTGGATAGAGCAGCGGTTTCCTAAACCGCGTGTCGGGCGTTCGAGTCGCCCCAGGGGTACCACTTTTATTTAGGCCAATTTCGGCTCTGGCCTCAATATTCCCGCCAGTTCCAGTCCATATTCCCTTTGAACACGTTGGCGTTCATTTCGTTGCTGATGAAGAGGTTGGCCTCGGGGAAGCGTTTTACCATGGCGTAGTAAAAACCGGCCACATCGCTGGTTCTGGCCAGCTCCTCCTCGGTAGCCGCCAGATAGTCCTTGGTAAAGGTGAACGAACTGGAGTCGAAGGGCATCCCCGGTTTCTGGTGGCCGGGAATGATAACCTCGGCGCCCATTTTCTCTAAACGCTCGACGTCCTTTATCCACTGCTTGCGTTCTTCGGCGGTAAGCTCGCAGGTGAAGGGGTGTGCCTGGTTAAAGAGGACGTCGCTCCCGTAGAGGGTCTTTATCGAAGGAATCCAGACCACGGTGTTGTACATCATGTCCCCCACCAGCTCGGAAATAATCTCGATGCGGTGTCCTTCCAGCTCGAAGTAGTTCTCCTTGAGAGGCTCGATATTGGCCGTTTTTCGGCAGACGTTTATCGGCCCGATGACTTTTTCCCAGTGTTCCATTTTGCCAAAGAACTGCTTGTTGATGATACTGGCTTCCGAAGGAATGGCCACGATACGGGCTTCAGGGAAGGCCTCGGCGATGGTGCCCAGGCCAAAGTAGTGGTCGGGGTGGGCATGGGTAATATAAATCGTCTTCAGGTATTTGCCTGTTTCCAGTATTTCGGCGATGACCCGGTGAGCATTGGACAGTGTCCACTGGGCGTCAATAAGAGCGGCATCGGTCTTGCCGGTCACGATTACGGAGGCGACCTCAAAACCAGCTTCGTCGCTGAAAAAGACCTTGGTGGCCAGTGCCTTCGGCCCGTGTGTGTTTAATCTGATCTCCATGGCCCAGCCCTCCAGAGCAGCATTTTGCTTAGTTTACCAAGCGGCGTTCTGAATTGTAAAGGGGCAGTAGCTTAATTTTTTATCCGGTTTGTGCTAATATAGGCGGTAGTCTAGGAGTGTAGCTCAGCTGGAAGAGCAGCGGTCTCCAAAACCGCAGGTCGCGGGTTCGAATCCTGCCACTCCTGCCAGTTTTACTCTTAGTATCCCCCGTATCCCCCCGTTCACAGTTATTTGTCTGGTAGTTTTGTTAAGCAATTGCTTAACTCTTGGTCACTTAATCTCATCTTCATGTAAAACGACGTCTTTTTGCCCTTGACCAATTTGTACAGTATAAATGTAAAAAACCTCGCCCCAGCGAGGGCTTATAAAATAATAGTTGGTTACTATCCCAGTTTTATTTGTGTATTTGCTTATTGTATTGTCTCTCAAAGCCGACAAATCGGATTTGAGTTTTCTAACCGTAACTTTCTGCCCTATTTTAAATTTTGGCTCCAAAGTATTGCCCCTGAAAAACGTATTGTGAATAATAGCCTCGGCTATGTACATTTGTCAATGGTTAATGCGGCAACGCCTGACTAAAAAATCAAAAGGTTTTGAGAAATAGTATTTATGGGTGATTGACAGTTTGCTGACTCGTGGTGTTGAATAGGTCTAGATGTTTGACTAACTTTGTAGTATATTTAATGGCAAAGGTAATATATACAGCGATATTTATAGAAGTGAATAATGGCTAAACACTGTGAAATATGCAGCCAGAAAATCCCGCGCGGGACAGTGTGCCGAAAATGCTGGCTTCGTAGAACACAAAATGAAATAATTGCAACGAAGACCATAACCGAACAACAGATTAAACTTCTAAAGAGAGAGAAAAAGGGACTACTGATTTATCTATATTCTAATGTGTATGAAGCATTCGGGTCTTATCGGAAACTTGACGAAGGGGAAGTTTACATTCTTAATAAAATTCAGAAAACATTTGGTTTATCCAATAAAGACGTTCACTATGAAGAGCGTGTCGGTCAAGATATCGATGTTGACACTGTCAGGACAGAGGGTGAATTACCTACAGGGAGTCTGCAACTAGAAAAATCAGAGCAATTAGAAATCAAGCCCGAGTTTAGGATTGGGGAGTGTTGCCGGCAGTTTTACGATAAGAACATATTTGATGGAACTACTGTTGGCCAAGATGTTTGGAATGACTTATTGGATAGTTACTTTAAGTCCATTGCCGAAGTTGACCAATCGTTCTCATCTGTAGACAAAGAGCTGTTTAGAAATGAGATGACGGCGCTACGCATGGTATTATTTGCCTTTGCCCTCGGATGTTCAAAGAGGTTTAATAAAGACGAATTTACTTTACCAGCCAGCTTCTTTACAGGTAGCTATCTGAAGGAAAAAGGAAGGCTTGATGTTTTTAACATCATGCTTGCCTATAACAGGGCCATTGCTAGGTCGGCCATTATGGATGCCAACCTGCAAAAATACTCCGGAAAAGCAGGTGAAGCTTTAATTATTAGAGTCAATGATTTAAGAAGCCGGATGGCCTTAAAGTGGGCCGACATTTACGTAGGCGATAGAGGTATCTCGCTGCAAGAACAGAAAAATAAAGTATCGTGTATCAACATGGTTGCCAACCGTATTGGTGCTGATATTGAACGGGAAGATGGTGTTGTCGTTAAGTCGCTATGTGCTGAACTGGCGGCAAGACTGCGAGATGGTGAAAACTTGAACCCTGAGGCCATGTCTCAACTTTCAGCGATTATATCTGGTTTTTACAGGGGTGCTGAGGAATACCTGGAGTCTGCTGGCACCCAGCATGACAATTAATATAGCGGTGTATTATAAAAGTCGTCTCGAATTTGGTTCAAAACCAGGCCTCAGACTCTTGACATTCCCGCAGGAACAGTATATCCTTCATAGCAAAAAGGGAGGTAGATAGATGCAAGCCTATTGTATGAAATGCCGGACCAAGAGGGAAATGAAAGACCCCAAGAGAATAACCATGAAGAATGGTAAGCCGGCAACTCAGGGTGTCTGCCCGGTTTGCGGGACCAAGATGTTCCGGATAGGCAAGGCTTAAGACCACTGAAAAGGGTATAGGGGAGGCTGGGTTTCCTTAACTGGGAAGCCCAGCCTTTCTGCATTTAGCTCCTGGGTAGCCTCAGGCCGCGCAGGGCGATTATGTTTTTCTGGATCTCCGAGGTGCCGGCGGCAATAGTGGCGCCGAAAGAGACCAGGTACATGTGTTCAATCCAGCCGCTTAGGGGGGCGATGGCCTCCACCTTGTCGAGCTGGCCGTAGGGCCCGATGAGACGCATGGTACAGGCAGCGGCGCGCTTGAACAGCTCGGTGCTGTAGAGCTTGGCGGCAGAGGCAGACAGGTCGGTGGCCGCCCCCTGGTCATGCTGCCAGGCCACCCGGTAGTTAAGCAGGCGCCCTATTTCGGCCTCCGTGGCCAGCCTGGCCAGAGACTCTCCGGCCTCTTTCGATGCCAGCCAGGGATTGGCTTTGAGGTAGCTTATCATTTGGGTAATCAGGCCCTGCACCATAGCCACGAATTCGATGGAGGTCCGCTCGTGGGCCAGCAGCGCCTGAGCTACCCGCCAGCCTTCGTTCTCCCGGCCCACCAGGTTCTCCGCGGGGACGCGGGCGTCCTCGAAGAATATCTCGCTGAAAGCCGGCTCCCCGGCCAGGTTCTTTATCGGGCTGACGGTAACCCCGGGAGTGGCTAGGTCAACCAGGAAAAAGCTGAGCCCCCGATAACCCCGGGTATCAGGGTCAGACCTGGCCAGCATAAAGCACCAGTCGGAGTAGCTGGCAAAGGTGCCCCAGGTCTTCTGGCCGTTGATAATGTAGTGGTTGCCGTCCTTGACCGCCCTGGTCTGGAGGGAGCCGAGGTCGGAGCCGGCCCCCGGTTCACTGAAGCCTTCACACCAGAACTCCTCCCCCCGGGCGATTGGCCTGAGGTGGCGCTCCTTCTGCTCTTCGTTGCCGTAGTCAATGAGGGTTGGCGCCAGCATCTTGACCGCAATCGGGTTATAGCCGGGTGAGCCGCGCCGGGCTATCTCCTCGGCAAAGATAAGGTAGTCCACGTAGGAGCGGGCCTGGCCGCCGTATTCCCTGGGCCAGGCCAGGGACAGCCAGCCCCTCTCCCCCAGCTTGCCGGCGATGTCCTTAAACACCTGCCAGCCGCGGCTATCGTCAACGACGTGGTCGCCGGTGGTGCCCCCCAGATAGCCCACCCAGTCTGGCGGCAGCTCCCTGTCCAGAAAAGTGCCTACCTCCTGCCGGAACCTCTGCTGCTCGGCGCTAAAGGCAAAGTCCAATCCTCTTCACCTTTCCAGGATTTAGCTCGGGAAACGGCGTGGCCTTAAGAAACATATCAGCGGGCGGGGTAATTTGTCAAGGCTGGCTGCCGGGCGTCTTGACGCTGGCGAGAACCAATGGTATGCTGTTTTTGCCGGAATTTAAGCCGAGGTGGTGGAATAGGTAGACACGCCATCTTGAGGGGGTGGTGAGCGTAAGCTCGTCGGAGTTCAAATCTCCGCCTCGGCACCACCTTAAAAATGGCTAGAGCGGGTGATAAGCGGAAGTGGCTCAGCGGTAGAGCATCTCCTTGCCAAGGAGAGGGTCGCGAGTTCGAATCTCGTCTTCCGCTCTCGTAAGAAGTAGGTAAAAATCGGGTTCCCACGAAAATCTTAGATTTTCGTGGGTTTAAAGAGGCGACGTGGCCAAGAGGTTAAGGCGGGGGTCTGCAAAACCCCTATTCACCGGTTCGAATCCGGTCGTCGCCTCCATTTTTTAGCTTCAAAATGGGCTTTTGGCAGACCTGACCACCATAAAAATGCTAACCAGCCTCTTTAGCTGACGCGTCTTCTCTGTCTCTCTGCAATCCTTCATCGAAGCGCTGTGCCGCTGCTGCCTGAATTCCGGGGATGACATGAGAATATGTATCCAGTGTAATTGCTATGGAACTGTGCCCTAGCCGCTCACTTACGACCTTCGGATGCACTCCCTGTCTCAACATAAGTGTGGCATGAGTGTGACGCAGGTCGTGTAGACGCACACCAGGTATCTCCGGAGATTTAACTAGCTTACTGAAAGCCTTGGTTACACTGTTTGGCGACAGTGGAGTGCTGTCCGGGAAGTCTAACCGTGTTTCTCTCCTTAGATAATCAGTCCAGGCGGAGACACTAATTACCAAATATTTTATTATAGTATTATAACAACCTATACACGTGCGTATAGGTGCCGTGCCATGGGCGAACGGGCGCTCCGTAAGGAGACGCCTTGCATCATAGTCCATAAGCGCTATATAATTACTGTATCTGAAGGGACTAGGTTTTCGAACACTACTCATGCGTAATTAGGGGCGTAAGTAACTAGCTCAGATAAGCGTGCCGAGCGAGTTCCAGCGGATCTGGGCGGCTTCCTCTCTTTAGGGATTCAGTAGTGCTATTGGTCGCTGACGTATGCGCTACTTCACCCGACGCGAACACGAAAAGCTTCTAGGTTACATTGTATTAAGCGCGGAGCGGTGAGCACTCAGTTTACTCTTCGCCGATTCGGAAAAGGTAAAAGATTGACATGACAGATAATATCGCAGTGTTAATTAGGTCTTTGCTCAACAAAGCCGCGATCGTGAATAGGGCGGGCAAGTCTGAAGGACCACTGTGAACTGATTCCCAGGGGGACAGCGAAACTCGGCGATGTACAGTCCAAGAAAAATAATAGAGTCGTTCTTTAACAGCTTAAGAATGGTCGACGTTGTCTACCTCCGAAAGTGGTTGGTTATCGGGGTGCTGGTGGGCATCGCTGCCGGAGTGTCTTCCATATTGCTGCGCCTCGGCGTCGATTGGGCCACCAGGCTGTTCCTGGGGCTGGGTGCCGGATACTCGCCGCCTTTGCCAGGCGGAGAAGGCGCTAGCGTTTTCACGGGCATTGGCCGTCTCTGGATGATACCGGTGCTGACCACCGCCGGCGGGCTCATTGCCGGAGTGCTGACGCACAAGTTCGGGCCGGAGTGCGCAGGTGGCGGCACCGATCACGCTCTAAGCGCATTTCACAATCGAGAAGGAGAGATCCGCCGACGTGTCCCTCTGATTGAAATAATCGCCTCGGCATTCATCGTCGGGTCCGGCGGTAGTGCTGGACCGGAGGGGCCAATCATGCTCATCGGCGCGAGCTGGGGCTCAACTATAGCCAACATGTTTCACTTGAGGGCCGCAGATCGCCGGACCGCCTTGGCGATGGGCATCGGCGCGGGTATGGGTGCTCTCTTTAAGGCCCCTCTGGGCGGCGCAATACTCGGCGCCGAAATCCTGTACCACAGCGACTTTGAGGTGAGCGCGCTCTTGCCATCGTTCGTAGCCTCAATCATCGGCTACGCCATCTTCGCCTCCTGGCAGGGCTGGACACCAATGTTCAGCTTCACCACGGCGCCCTCCTTCAGTAAGCCGGAGGAACTCGCTGGCTATCTGCTTCTGGGTGTGGCCTGCGGGTTACTCGGTGCGCTCTACTCCCGGTCTTTTTATGGGATTCGCAACCTGTTCAGGGCGTTGCCCTTTCCTTCTTATCTGAAGCCAGCGCTGGGCGGGCTGATGGTCGGAGCGATGGGCATGTTTCTGCCCCAAGTGCTGGGCGAGGGCTACGGTTGGGCGCAGTTCGCTATCAGCGGCAACTTCGTGGTGCTACCGTTACTGCTAATTGTCGGCATGCTGTTTGGCAAGATAGTGGCTACCGGACTTTCAGTAGGGTCGGGCGGCGCCGGAGGCGTTTTCGCCCCCGGACTGGTGATCGGGGGCATGGTGGGCGCCGCCCTGTGGGCGTTGCTTCACCGTTTCAGCGGCATAGTGCCCGCGGATCCGGGGGCCTTTGTGGTGGTTGGTATGATGACCTTCTTTGGGGGCGTTTCGAAAGCGCCGCTGGCCATCATGATGATGGTCAGCGAAATGACAGGCAGCTATGCGCTGCTGGTGCCGTCCATGGTGTCAGTGATTCCTGCCTATTTCCTGACGGGCAACAATTATATATACGAAAGCCAAGTGAACACACGGGCCGATTCGCCAGCGCATAGGGCAGAGTATTCGGTTCCCTTAATGGAAAAAATCGATATAAGGGATGCCATGGTGACAAACCCCGTGACTGTCTCTCCAGAAGTTTCTCTCAGTAGCTTGGCCATTCTGATGAAATCCAAGGAAATCGATGCGGCACCGGTGGTCGATTCAGGAAGGCTAGTGGGCATGATAACCAGCCGAGACATGGCCCGGATCTCTGAGAACAAATGGGCGGAGAAAACGGTTCGAGAAATAATGAGCAAACGTCTTGTAGTCGGTTATCCTGATGAAACATTGCACCAGGCGCTTTTGCGGGTAACCCGGCATAGGATCAGTCATTTAGCTGTGGTTGAGCGTGCTCACCCTGACAAGCTTATCGGTTTTCTAGCGATACATGATATAGCTTCCGTTTACGATGCGACAGAGAAGACCATCTCTGAAGACGGAATGGATTAAATTGCGTTCCTCTGAATTCCCCATAGTTATACCTACTGCTGCTCCCTGCCATACGGTATGTTGGCAAAATGTTGGCAACCGGACGTGTAAATTTTATACGTTTCAACCTTACAATATTGCTTGGCGTTATAAAATGCAATTTTGTTAGGTGACGAGTCACCGTTGCATAAAAGCCTCTTTTGTGGCCTGTGCAGTAGAACAACCCATTTTTGGTCTTAATTGCACATAATGGCTTGTATTCTAATTGTGGCTTCAGTGAGCTGCTAGTAGATACATCAGCCCCTTCTTGACAACAGAGCCAGCGATGTTATAATATAATATTGATAATGAGTCTCAATCTCAATCACTACAATCAAGCATACTGCTGGTTGTTAATCCTTAGCGGTTGGCACAGCAATGAGACTGAAATAGGGGGGTTATAGCTGAATGGAAACGGGACTCAATAATAAACGGGGTAACCAAATGCAAGGGCATCCCCTGACCAACCAGAGGCGCCTACTCCTAGAACTGATTCGCGATGCCGAGGGACACTTAGATGCTAAGGAATTGTACCGGCGCGCCAGTGCCAGAGACGAGTCTATAAGTCCGGCGACGGTGTACCGCAGCCTTAACCTTTTCAAAGGACTGGGGCTGGTTGATGAGATGAGGCTGGGCAAGGTTCGTTGCTATTACGAGGTCAAGCAATCACCGGGGCACCAGCACCTGGTCTGTCAGGGTTGTGGCAAAGTTATCGAATTTCAAAACCCCTACTTCCAGAAGTTGATCAAGGCGATACAGCGGGAACGAGGCTTCAAGATTACCAGAGCTGAGTTATACCTCGAGGGTTACTGTCCAGAGTGTGAAGAGAAGGAGAAAACGCAATGACCTCCGTGACCGCTTTAAGGACTCTTTAGCCGGTAAAGAAGCTGCTCAGCTTACAGCGTCTTAAGTTGTTTTGTATCCTGGCAGGCCCCCTGAATATGGGCCATAGGAGGTGGAAAGTGAGTAAGGACAAAGTAAAAGAAATTGAGGAGAAAATAGCTGACCTCAAGGCTCGCTGGCCAGCTCACTCCGTGCCGCCATCGATGTGGCAGGAATTAGAATCGCTAGAGGAGGAACTGGAGAAGGCAAAGGAGGCCGAGAAGAAAGACTGATGCCAAACAAGATGGCTCTGGTGAATTATAAGAAATGCCATCCAGAGGGGTGCGAAAGCGGCATTTGTGCGGCTGCCTTGGCATGTTCTCATAAGCTGCTCAAGCAGGAGGCACCCACCGAGATACCGATGACCGACCCGTTCCTTTGCAAGGGTTGTGGCGACTGTGTCCGTGCCTGCCCCTTTAAGGCAATCGAGATAGTAAGAATGTAAGCAGTAAAGGGTGAACTGTCCCTAATGTAGCTGTAGGTTAACAATCAATCAAGAAGGAGGCAATATGAGCAAAGTAATAGAAATTACGGACCAAAATTTTGAAGAGGAAGTCCTGAACTCGGACCTTCCCATGGAGGTCGATTTCTGGGCACCGTGGTGTGGCCCCTGTAGGATGGTTGCACCGATATACGACAAGCTCTCAGAGGAGTATGACGGCAGGTTCAAGTTCTGCAAGATTAATGTGGATGAGAACCAGCGCACAGCGGCGAAATATCAGATCATGAGCATACCGATGCAGATGTTCTTCGCTGATGGACAGAAAGTCGACGAGATTCTCGGCGCAGTTCCTGAGCAAACTATACGAACAATGGTGGATGATATCCTAAAGAGCTTCCCGACTGGTGAAACCGGGAGGCTTAAAGTGCTTTTAAGCTCGTGGGTCGAGGCTAATGAAAAGCACAACGGGAAATTCAACAAATGGGTGGAGAAATCCAATAATTTGGAGGGTAATCCAATCTATAGTAGCGCATTACAAGCGGCACAAGAGTTGAAGAAAGCTAACGAACAGCTGTCCCAGGTATTAGGGCAGTTGCCCGAGTAAAGTAGATACTCCGGAAGGATTCGAGAAGTCCAGCGAGTTACTTTCTCTGAGTGGAAATGACAGAGGCTTAGGGGGTATATTTTGCCGCCGGTAAGCAGCAAAGCCTTGAACAGGCTGGAAAGAGCCTTAAGCGGACTATCGAGTCAGAGAGAGTTGATAAATCGTCTGGCGCGAGTACTAGCCCACGCCTCTGAAAGAGGCAGAGTGGCTTATCACGAAATAGGGGAGATAATTAGCGGTGATGCCGAGGATGTTTTGCTTCTGGGTAGCGAGTGGGGATTAATTTTTCCAGTGAGAACACTTAAGAGCGCTGCCTGGGAGGACCGGCTGCTACTATTCGAGCCAGGTGAAGAGTATGAAATACCCAATATTGTTAGATATTTAGTGGGAGAGGCCAAGATAACAGGTATCTGGGACACAGGACGAGCCTTAGCTGAGCTTTTCCGGGACATGGGTGAACCAAACTGGGAGCAAATTCCAGAACTGGTCAAGGAACTGGGGCAGCAGGCCAAAAACTACAGGATTACTGCGATTCAGATAAAGGAAATATGCAGCAAGTTGGCCCTGGGCAATAGGGCTGACGCTCTGATAGCTTCGCTCAAGGGAAGCGGGGTAATGAGTCCCAAGCTGGGTTCATTGGCTGAAGTCTCCCGCGCAGGAATACCTATATACGGGCTTAATCCGTCGCTATTTCTTCAGAGTATGAAGACGCAGGCTCAGGACGGCAGGCATAACAGGAGCACCCGGTGAACGAGGGCAAGAATCCTCCATACCTAAAGGTGGGTGTCTACTCTCTATTGGTGAACGTGATTCGTCTGACCGGCCTAAGCAGCACCGCATCCTGCATCCACAAATGTCATAGTTTTGTAATCTTTTGAGCCTCATTTTTATGACTTATCCATAATCTGCAATATAAAATTTCATAGCGGAAATGGTCAGATGTGCTTACCACATTCATGAGTATCAGGTTGCGTTAATTATGGCCGTTTGGGATATATAAGTACGAATCTAGGAGGTATAAAAAATGGCAGCAAAAGAAAAACCCCAGGCAAAAGCAAAGCCAAAGGCGAAAGCGAAACAACAGGTAAAAGCGAAACCACGGGGAAGAGCAAAGAAGCAGATGGCCAAATCGATGACCAAGGTTCCAGTTGAGCTGGTCTTCTGGTGTCACGACGGCAGCGTGTTTAATGACATTAGAGAGCTGGCTGAAGGCTTAGCGGCTATGTCGGACGAGACCTATTTCTATCACTCAAATTACGAAAAACAGGACTTCGCCAACTGGGTGAGGGATGTAATTGAGGATGCATGGCTCGCCGATGAACTGGCCAGGGCAACCAGCAGGTTACAGGCGGCTGAGTGCGTGGTTAACAGAATAGCTTGGCTTCTCGAGGAGTAGCTCCGGCGATATTCTAGCGATATGCAATCTAGCGCATCGCCAATATAGATGACATGAAACGTATTGCAGTGTTGACCAGTGGAGGAGATGCTCCCGGCATGAATGCAGTTATTAGGGCAGTCGTGCGTACCGGGATAGACAAGGGTTGGACTGTTTTCGGAGTTCATCACGGCTATTTTGGTCTCATCAGATAGGCTCAAGATTACGGCTTCATCCCACGAGCGTGCATTTGTTGTTGAGGTCATGGGTCGCGACTGCGGCTACCTTGCTTTGATGGCTGGCATTGCAGTCGGGCTGGTTAGCTTAGACGGCTTCCCGGAGGGATTGGTTTTGCGCTTCCGCTAAGCTTTAACAATTTAGCTTTGAATATTGGTGAGCCTTATGATTTGGAGAACATTTCATCTTTTTTCAGCGGTGACCGCTCTGGCTTACTTTAGATTGTCCCCCCCAACTTCCCCTAGTACTATTTACTTTTGTAATTAGCCTATTTGGGTGATTACGCCGGTCAGTCTGGCGTGTTAGGATGATAACGTTTGCCTAATGGAGAAAAGTTAGCAGCGGGTTAATTTTCCAAGCTAGTTTAAGGCAAATTTTGGGAAAATTAGGGATGTGATGAACCAGAGCCCGTAATGTGGTCACCTGGGCTCTGGGGAGCAAGTGGTGAAACCGGCCCTAAAGGGGGTCGGTTTTTGTTTAACTGTCCCCCGGTAAGGAGGACTTCTTTGAGTGAGCTAAACGGATTTCGCCCGATTCTGGAGCTGGTGGTCAGCCAGGGGGCTACCGATTTACACGTTAAGGTGCCCAGTCCGCCGGTGCTCCGAATCGATAACGTGCTCGTTCCTCAGGAGGAGTGGCCGCAGTTTACCGCCCTGGATGTCGAGCGAATATTTGAGGAAATTACCACTGATGAGCAGCGGGCTATCTTTGAACGAGAGCAGGAGCTGGACTTTGCCTACAGCGTGCCCGGGCTGGCCCGCTTCCGAGTTAACGTACTGCGGCAGAGGGGCACCCTCAGTCTGGCCTTCCGCCGGGTGCCGTCTCACGTGCCTTCAATTGATGAGTTAGGTTTGCCTCAAGTCTGTAAGGCGCTCATTCTCAAGCCGAGGGGGCTCATCCTGGTCACCGGCCCCGCCGGCAGCGGTAAGTCAACCACCCTGGCGGCCATGATCAATCACCTTAATGAGAACGAGGCGCGCAGCGTTATCACCATCGAGGACCCCATCGAATACCTTTTCCAGGATAATAAATGCCTCATCCGGCAGAGGGACCTGGGGGATGACACCAGGTCCTTCGCTGCTGCCCTGGTCCACGCCCTCCGCCATGACCCGGATGTAATCGTTATTGGGGAGATGCGTGACCTGGAGACGATAAGCACCGCCATCACCGCCGCCGAGACCGGACACCTGGTGCTGGCCACGCTGCATACCATTGATGCCGCCCAGTCCATCGACCGCATCATTGATGTCTTTCCCCCGGCCCAGCAGCGCCAGATGAGATTGCAGCTGTCCCAGGTGATAGAAGCCATACTCTCACAGACCCTGCTGCCCCGCATCGGGGGAGGGAGGATAGCCGCCTTTGAGATTATGCTGGCCAACAGCGTCATCCGAAGGCTTATCCGCGAAGAGAAGATACACGAGATATCGGCCAGCATGGAGATGGGCAAGCTGGAGGGGATGCATACCCTGGACCAGGCGCTGGCCGAGCTGGTCAGGAGCGGCATTGTCGCCAAAGAGGAAGCCATGAGGAAGACCAGCAACCCGGTAAAGCTGGCTAGGCTGATTCGGGAAGACCAGGACAACCTCACGCTCCAGGTAGAGCCGGCGCTGAATGTTAACCAGTAGCCGGCTTTAGCCGGAGATACCGTAGGTGCCGGTAAGGGAGTCCCGGAAGATGGGCAGTTGCGGCGGGTAAAAGGTAAACACGCCCATAGCTGCCGCCAGCAGGATTACCATCGCTATCCCCAGTTTATCCAGCCACGGTTGTAGCCTTGCCATCGATAGCATCTTGTAGCTGGTCAGCTGGCCGAGAGCCACGACGACCACGAAAATCAGGATATCAACGATGAGAATCTCCCCGCCGATGATGGCCGTGTATGAATAAAATAGCACCACGATGGCCACGGGCATGACGTAGATACTGGCTGCCTTGGCGATGACGAAGTTTCTGGTCTGGTCCTTAAAGAAGGGGTACTCGAAAATGGCGTAGAACAGGGCCGGCCAGAAGGCTATCTTGAGGTGTTCCCAGACGCTTTCGTTGACGGCGGCAATGACGCCCAGCGGCGGCCAGTCCCCCGACCAGGCGAAGGCAAAGTGCAGCACCGAGCCCACTATAGATATGACGGCGATGCCGATTAGCTCCCACCTTAAGATTGACCTTTGCATGGCTGCTACTATAATAAGATTGCCATAGTTTTGGCGGTAAGGCAATATCCCTTGACGCCCCCACCCCCAGCACTTACAATAATTTTGGGCCGGGGTGGCGGAACTGGCAGACGCAGCGGACTTAAAATCCGCCGGAGCAATCCTTGTGGGTTCGAGTCC